>CAJYNG010000017.1 GCA_913775725.1 uncultured Stenotrophomonas sp.
CTGTCTAGCTTGCGGAGGAACGGGGACCATCTTGTGTACGAAGTCCATATTCATGCACAAGAGCATACACAACATTCTGGGATCTGCTGAGACACTCTGAGAACGGCAGACACAAAAAACCCCGCAAAATGCGGGGCTTAGTGCGTTTCATGGAACTCAGTGAGACTCCTTGAAACTTCTATTGGTGCCCAAGGGGGGACTCGAACCCCCACGACCGAAGCCGCTACCACCTCAAGGTAGTGCGTCTACCAATTCCGCCACCTGGGCAAACGATCACATCAGACTATCTTCCCGATGCGCCGCGTATTGTAACCGGCTTCAGTCTTTCTGGGAGCCTTCCGAAGGCTTTTCTTCACCAGAAACCGAAGATTCCGCCTGAGCCGGCACATTCGCGGCCGGAACCGGGGCTGCTGGGACCGCATCGGCCTTCGGAACGGCCGGCAGTTCGCCCGCCGGGGCCGCCGGAGCGACTGCCGCCGGGGCGGACATCAGGCCCAGATCCTGGTCGGCCGCCGGACGGGTGCCGTGACCGGCATACCAGGCCATGAAGAGGCTGATGCCAAAGAACACGACGGCCAGCCACTTGGTCGACTTGGACAGGAAGTTCGAGGCGCCGCGCGCACCGAACACCGTGCCCGAGGCACCGGCACCAAAGCCCGAACCCGCCGCCGCACCCGAGCCACGCTGCATCAGGATCAGCGCGATCATGGCCACAGCGACCAGCACGTAGACGACATTGAGGATCAACATCAGCATTGGAAACCGCCCTCGGACAAAACTTCTAGGATTAGTTCGCGGCCGCCGCCCTTGCGATGGCCAGGAAGTCCGCGGCCACCAGGGAGGCGCCGCCGACCAGCCCACCATCGACATCCGGCTGCGCGAACAGTTCCCCGGCATTGTCGGGCTTCACGCTACCGCCGTAAACAATGGGCAGTGAATCAGCGATTCTAGCATCGATACGCGCGACTTCGCCACGGATGAACGCGTGCACCTGCTGTGCCTGCTCCTTGGTAGCGGTACGGCCGGTACCGATGGCCCAGACCGGCTCATAGGCAACCACGGCCTTTGCGAAACCGGCCGCACCGACCAGCTCCAGCACCGGCGCCAGCTGGCTGGCGATGACCGCTTCGGTCTGCCCGGCCTCGCGCTGTTCCAGGGTCTCGCCCACGCACAGCACCGGCACCAGGCCGGCATGCTGGGCGGCGGCGAACTTGCGCGCGACCAGTTCACTGCTTTCGTGGTGGTACTGGCGGCGCTCGGAATGGCCGACCAGGCCATAGCGGGCCCCGACCTCGACCAGCATGGCCGCGCAGACCTCGCCGGTGTAGGCACCCTTCTCGTTGCTGCTTACGTCCTGCGCGCCAAAGGCCAGGCTGGTCTCGCCGAAGTCCTCGACCAGCTCACCCAGGTACGGCAGCGGCGGCAGGATCACCACGCCCACCCCCTCCAGCGGCAGCCCGGCGGCTACCTGCCCCAGCAGTTCATTGGCGAATTGACGGCTGCCATGCAGCTTCCAGTTTCCGGCGACGATCTTGCGGCGCATGAGCGGGTGGCTCCTGTGTGAAGTCAGCCGGTCATGATACCCGTTGCGGCAAAAATCCGTTTCTTTGTAAGCGGTTACATGGATTTTCAACCAACGGCGCAGCCCCTCGTGGCGGGGTTGGGGTTGGGTTGGTCGCGGAGAGTCCGGCTAGATCCGGGGCTTGGCCGGGCGGGTGGGGATGGCGGGGGACGCCGTAAACCCGTCCGTGGGGCCTTGGCCGCGGCATCCATGCCGCGGACACCCCCGTCATCCCCACCCGCCCGGCCTCTGACACATTCCGGCGGTTCCGCCCGTCACGGAAAGAAAAAAGAAGATCAAAAGCAGAAGCCGGTCCCCTACCCTCCCTCGATACCTGACAGATCTCATCCACGCATGGCGTGAAATCGTGTCGACCAAGGTCGACACCTACCAACAGCAGCGTCGAACCGTCAGAGGTGGGGCGGTGTGGGTTGGCAGGACCGTTGGCGCCACGGATGGCGCCATCGAGCCCCCAGGGACGGGTTCACGGCGTGTCCTGCCAACCCACACCGCCCCGCCCAACACGCAGAAACCCAGAGCAGCTTTGGATTTGGGCCTTGGCTTTGGCTTCGGCCTCTGCGGGTGCAGGGCGCAGCCCTGCAAAGAAGAAGGCCGCCTTTCGGCGGCCTTCACTTCTCATTACTTCAGCTTGATCTCGCGCAGGCGTTCCTCGAGGAAGCCGTGGGCGGTGATCGCCTCCGGGTACCGGCTCGGGTTCTCCGGGGTGATGCACGACGGCAGCACATCGATCAGGAAGTCCGGGTTCGGGTGCAGGAAGAAGGGCACCGAGTAGCGCGGCTGGCGCGCCAGTTCACCCGGGGGGTTGACCACGCGGTGGATCGTGGACGGATACACGTGGTTGGTCAGGCGCTGCAGCATGTCGCCGATGTTGACCACGATCGTGTCCGCATCTGACGTAAACGGCACCCACTCACCTTCATGCGACTGCACTTCCAGGCCCGCGGCGCTGGCGCCGACCAGCAGGGTGATGAAGTTGATGTCGCCATGGGCACCGGCACGCACGTTCGGGATGTCGTCGGTGGTGATCGGCGGGTAGTGGATCGGGCGCAGGATCGAGTTGCCGAAGTTGGTCTTGTCGGCGAAGAAGTCCTGCGGCAGGCCGATGTGCAGGGCCAGCGCCGACAGCACGCGCGAACCCAGGTTGTCCAGCGCCTGGTACAGCTCGTAACCGCGCTCACGGAAGCCCTCGACCTCGGTCGGCCACAGGTTCGGCGCCATCACGTCGCGGTACTTGGAGTCATCGGCGATTTCACGGCCGATGTGCCAGAACTCCTTCAGGTCGAAATGCTTGGAGCCCTTTGCGGTTTCCACCCCGAACGGGGTGTAGCCGCGGGCGCCACCGCTGCCGGCCACGTGGTACTTGCGCTTGACCTCTTCCGGCAGGGCGAAGAAGGCCTTGAAGGCATCGTAGGCCGCGTCGATGTCGGCCTGCGGGATGCCATGGTTGCGGATGCCCGCGAATCCCCATTGGCGGTAGGCCGCGCCCAGCTCGGCCACGAAGGCCTCGCGGTCGCTGTCGAAACGGGTGATGTCGAGGGTGGGGATCTGGCTCACAGCGGTTCCTGGCTTGTCGTTGGGTCTGGGGGGCCAGCGCATTCATGGCCCGCCTGAACATTGTGACAGATCGCCCGGCGAACGCGACTCGATACAAGGAAACAAACCGATACAATGCGCGACCCGCGCACATTTAACGAATCCTTACGTTGCTGGCGCGCCGTCCTTCCGCGCCATCTCAACCCGCCTGCACCATGCCCATAGCTCCAGACCCCATCGCCACCTCCCCCGCAGGCCCTGCCCGCCGCTGGCGCAGGCTCGCATGGTGGTCGCTGTTCGTCATGGGCAACGCACTCCTGGCGACGATGATCACCCTCGGCAACGTGCCGGTGCGTGATAACCCGGGCGGCAGCCAGGGCCTGGCCTATCTGGCGGTCGCCCTGCCCGGCCACCTGCTCGCCTTCGGTGCACTGGCCGGTGTGCTGCCGCTGCTGCTGGGCCTGTGGCAGCGCAGTGCGCGCACGCTGAGCATCAGCGCGGTGTTGCTGCAGGGCCTGTGGCTCTGCCTGCTGCTGGTCGATGCCAAGGTCTTCACCCTGTATCGCTTCCACCTCAATGCCATGGTCGTGAACATGGTGTTCGGCGGCGCACTGCAGGACCAGGTCGCGCTGTCGTGGAAGACCTGGGCGCAGGTCGGCCTGCTGGTCGCGGCGATCTTCACTGCCGAAGGCATCCTGGCCTGGGCCTGCTGGAAACTGCTGCCTGCCGCGCCGCGCCGGCGCCGGGTGCTGCAGGCCTGGACGGCGGTCGTCCTGCTGATGGCCGGCGGCCAGGTGGCCACCGCCTACTATGACGCGCGCGGCGACCGTGACGTGATCGCCCAGTGGAACTACCTGCCCTGGGCACAGCCGATCACCGCCAAGAGCTTCATGCGCAAGCTGGGCGTGGTCAGCGAGCAGCAGGTCGGCCTGCCCGATCCGCGCCATGCGCAGCTGCTGTATCCGCTGCAGCCGCTGCGCTGCCAGAGTCCGCAACGGCCCAACGTACTGATGGTGGTGCTGGAATCACTGCGCCACGACGCCCTCACCCCGCAGATCATGCCGAATACCTCGGCGCTGGCGCAGTCCGCGCGCGTCTTCGACCGCCACTTCAGCACCGGCAATGCCACCCGCTATGGCCTGTTCGGCCTGCTCTACGGCCTCCCGGGCGGCTACTGGCCAAGCATGCTCGACGAGCAGCGCGGCTCGCAGCTGTTCAAGGTGCTGGGCCAGCAGGGTTACGACCTGCATCTGTACGGCAGTGCACCGATGTACAGCCCCGAATTCGACCGCACTGCGTTCGCGGACGTCCGCGACCAGCTGCACCAGGGACCTTCCCAGCTGGGCTCCGAAGGACGCGACCGCAGCATCGTAAACGCACTGCGGAAGGACATCCGGACCAGCCAGGCCGCGCACAGGCCGTGGTTCGGCTTCATCTTCCTCGATTCCACCCATGCGCCCTATCACATGCCCCCGGGCTACCCGCCACTGGCGACCCCGATGGCCAGTGAAATCGACTTCCTGAAGTTCGGCCCGGACCACGACCCGACCCCCGAACTGAACAGGTATCGGACCGCCGTGCACTACGCCGACAGTCTGGTCGGCACGCTGCTGGACGACCTGCGCGCGCAGGGCCTGGACCAGGACACGATCGTGCTGGTCACCGGCGACCATGCCGAAGAATTCAACGACCTCAAGCTGAACTACTGGGGTCACAACGGCAACTTCTCCGACTACCAGCTGCAGGTGCCGTTCGTATTGCACTGGCCCGGCAAGGGCAATGCACATGAAACGCGCGTCAGTTCGCACGAGGACTGGGTGCCTACCCTGATGCGCCACGCATTGGGCTGCGAGAACGCGCTGACCGATTTCAGTACCGGCCAGGACCTGCTGGCCGAACCCGCGGGCGAGCGCGCGCTGGTGGTGGAAAGCTGGTCGCAACGCGCCATCCGCCACGGCAACGCGATCTACGTGTTCGACAAGTTCGGCAATGCGACCTCGCTGGACCTGCACTATCGCCCACTGCCGCAGCAGACCCCGGATGCCGCTGCCGTCCGTACCGCATGGGAAGCGCTGACCCGCTTCCGCAACCGCTGACCACAGAGGATGGTTTCCATGAAACGCGCACTGCGCATCCTGCACACCGAAGCCGCCAAGGGCATGGGTGGCCAGGAGATCTACATCTTCCGCCACATGCAGGTGATGCGTGCGCGTGGCCATGAGGTATCGCTGCTGTGCCAACCCGATGCACGCCTGGCCCAGCTGGCACGTGATGATGGCTTCGCCGTACACACCCTGCGCATGGGGGGCATGGCCCGGTTGCTGCGCGGCATCTGGTCGGTATCGCGTCTGGTGCGCCGCGAGCGCTACGACGTGGTCAACACCACCAGCCGCCGTGACGCGCTGATCGCGGCCGCCGGCGCACGCCTGGGCGGTACGCCGCTGGTGGTGCGCTCGCGCCACCTGATGAGCCCGGTCAACTCGCTGCTCACCTATACCGGTCTGCCGCACCGGATCATCACCGTCAGCGACTTCGTCAAGCGACTGCTGGTCGACCGTGGCATCGCCGCGGAACGCATCGGCATCGTGCCGCCCATGGCAACGCCACCACGCTGGGACGGCTCCGCGCAGGGCGATCCCTGGACACAGCTGCAGGACACTCGTGCGCAGGTGCGTGCCGAACTCGGCTTCGCCGAGCGCGATATCGTGGTCGGCTGCGTGGCCGTGCTGCGCGAACCCAAGGGCCATGCCGAATTGCTGCATGCCATTGCCCCGTTGTGCAAGGCCAACCCCGACCTGCATCTGGCCGTAGTCGGTGACGGCGAGCCGGTGATGGGCCGCCTGCTGGCCCTGCGCAGCGAACTCGGCCTGGAACAGCAGGTGCATCTGCTCGGCTTCCGCCGCGACGCCCACCGGCTGATGGCCGGTTTCGACATCTTCGCCCTGGCCACCCACAAGGAGGCTTCGGGCACGGTCTTTCTCGAAGCCGCGCAGGCGGCCCTGCCGATCGTCTCGCATCGCGTTGGCGGCGTGCCTGAAATGCTGGTGGAAGGCAGCAATGCCATCCTCACCCGGCTGGGCGATGACGCCGCCCTCACCGGCGCGTTGCGCCTGCTGGTGGACGATCCGGAACGTCGGCGGCAGATGGGCCGTGCCGGTTGGGACTGGATCCGCAGCACCGCGCGGTTCAGCGCGGCCGGCCATGGCGAGGCCACTGAAAATTACTACCTCCAATGGTTGAAGGAGCTGGGTCATGGCTAATGCCAGAACCGTACCGGTGCTGATGCACCACCATGTCAGCAACTCTCCGGGCATGATCACCGTCTCCCCTGAGAACTTCGAGAGCCAGATCGCCTGGCTCGCACGTACCGGCTGGACATCGCTGACGCTGGACCAGTACGCCGACTTCCTTGCCGGCAAGCCGGTACCGCGCAAATCGATCGTGATCACGTTCGATGACGGTTACCTGGACAACTGGGTCTACGCCCACCCGATCCTGCAGAAGTACGGCATGCACGCGGTGGTGTTCGTGGTTACCGGCTGGATGCACGAAGGCCCGGTGCGCGCGCACGCCGGCATCGAAGGCGCCGAGCTGCCGGTTACGCCGGAGCACCGTGCCTGCGAAGACCTGATCTACAAGCAGGGCCGCAGCGACGAAGTGATGATGCGCTGGAGCGAAGCACGCGCGGCGATCGAAGCCGGCACCTTCGAGGTCCACTGCCATACCCATAGCCACACCCGTTGGCTGAAGCGTGACGACCTGGACCGTGCACAGCGCCGGGAAGGCATCAGCGGCGACCTGGCGATGGCCAGGCAGACGCTGCTGGAGAAGCTCGGCGAAGTCTCCGACACACTGTGCTGGCCCTATGGCGACTTCGACGATGACTACATCGAGGTGGCGCGCGAACAGGGCTTCCGCTACCTGCATACCACCCATCCGTTCGGCCGCAACGTAGTCGGTGGGGATCCGGAGCGCATCTACCGTTTCGCGATCCGCAACCGCCCGGCCAGTTGGCTGCGCAAACGCATCGCCTGGAGCTACAACCCGTTGATCGCACCGATCTTCAACGGTTTCAAGGCCCGGCAGAAGAAGATGGTGCCGGGCCCGTAGACGGCGCGAAGGCGCCCATCCCCGCGATTGGCAGTACCCGATTCTTGAATGGATTCCAAGGAACAGTGAAGGCAATGAACGTACTGGTGACCGGCGGCGCTGGCTATATCGGCTCGCATGCATGCGTCGAGCTGCAGCAGGAGGGACACGCCGTGGTCATCGTGGATTCGCTGTGCAACAGTGACGCCGGTGTCGTCGAGCGCATCGGACGGATCACCGGCACCGCACCGGTGTTCGTGCAGGCTGACATCCGTGATCGACCGCGCATGGCCGCCCTGATGCAGCAGCATGCGATCGATGCGGTGCTGCACTTCGCGGCGCTCAAATCCGTGGGCGAATCGCAGAAGGTGCCCCTGCAGTACTTCGACAGCAACATCAACGGCACGATTGCCCTGCTCGGTGCGATGCAGGATGCCGGGGTGACGCTGCTGGTCTTCAGCTCTTCCGCCACCGTGTACGGCAACCAGGAACATTGCCCGGTTGCCGAGTCTGCTTCAACCTGTGCAATGACGCCCTACGGCCGCACCAAGCTGGTGGTGGAACAGCTGCTTGCAGACCTGACCGCGACGGGCCAGGGCCTGCACGTGGCGACGCTGCGCTACTTCAACCCGGTCGGTGCGCATGACACCGCATTGATCGGTGAGCTGCCGCACGGCACGCCGAGCAACCTGATGCCCTACATCGCGCAGGTTGCCGCAGGGCTGCTGCCGGAAGTCCAGGTCTTCGGTGATGACTACCCGACCCATGACGGCACCGGCGTACGCGACTACATCCATGTACAGGATGTCGCCAATGCCCATGTGCTGGCCCTGCAGTTCCTGCACGATCAGAGGCGCAGCATCACGCTCAACCTCGGCACCGGCCAGGGCCACAGCGTGCTGGAACTGATCCAGGCCTTCGAGCACACCACCGGGATACGGATTCCGTTCCGCATCGTCCCGCGACGCAATGGCGACATCGCGGTCAGCTTTGCCGACGCCTCGCTGGCGCTGCGCGAGCTGGGCTGGAAGGCCCGTCACACGCTGGCTGACATGTGCCGTGACACGTGGAAGTGGCAGCGGGAAATGCCGACCCAAGCGCCAACGACACGCCCGTGAATGAACTACCGCACCTGCCTGCGCCATGACGCAGGCAGGTTCTTTCAGTCAGAAGAATCGCCCGTATACGACCTGCACGATCTCACCGTTGCCGGTATTGATCAGCAGCGCGTCCGGCCCATAGCGCACCCATTCAAAGCCCATCGGTGGCATGTCCAGGCCGAACAGCCAGAAATCGTTGAGGATATAGTCGCCGACCCAGTAGGGGCGCGGCAGGATCTGACCGTAATGCCAACGCTGGTAGCCATAGCCCACGGGCGGGTGGTAGGGCCCGATGCGGAAGGCGTGGTCGGCACGGAAATTGTGCCGGTACTCTTCACGGAACGCCGGGCGCGCATTACCCAGTTCGCGCGGACGCTCCATTCGCGGATAGCCCCACGGCGCGCGCATGGGCTCCTCGCGTGGTGCGGTCATATGCGGCCCACCTTCGGGGCGGCGCTCGGCAGCGGCAATGGAAACGCCACCCAGCAACGGCAGCACCAGCAGCGCACCTGCCAGCAGGCAGCGGCTGTAGCGCAATGAGGTATTCATGGTCGTGGTCCTTGCAACGAAAGAAGAAGGATGGAGCGCGATCCGCTCCGACCGGGTCCCTGCCTGCGCGGAGGCTGCATGACGGCAAGGGATCCTGATCCGGGAATACGCCCGGCCTCGTTCACGACGCGTCACAAAGCGCACAGCCGCAGCTGAACATGATCGCGGGTCGCAATCGGTTCAGTCAGTGGCGCGGTAAAGCGACATGGCCGCAGAAGCGGCCATGTCGAAGTGCCTGGTTGTACCGCCGCTGGCCTCAGGCGGCGGCTTCACGTACCGCCGCGGACAGGCGGTCCAGCGTGTCCTGCATCAGCGTTGCATCATCGGCTTCGACCGTGACCCGCACCACCGGCTCGGTACCGGACGGGCGCAGGAACGCACGGCCACGGCCGGCCACCGATTGCTGTGCGACGACCAGCGCGGCCTGCACGCTGTCGGCCTGCACCGTGGCCTTGGCCGAGACATTGCCCAACCGCACGTTGACCGTCTTCTGCGGCACCCGCACCAGCCCCTTCAGCGCCTGGCGCAGGGTTTGCCCGCTGTTGCGCAGCGCCACCAGCACCTGCAGGGCGCTGACGATGCCGTCACCGGTGGTGGCCCGATCCAGGCACAGCAGGTGGCCGGAGGCTTCACCGCCGAGCACGCCACCACCTTCGATCAGCGCCTGGTGCACGTAGCGATCACCAACATTGCTGCGCACGAACGGAATCTGCAGATCGGCAAATGCCTTCTCCACGCCGTAATTGCTCATCAGCGTGCCGACCACCGGGCCGCGCAGGCGGCCTTCGTCCTTCCAGGCGCGGGCCAGGATGTACAGCAGGTCATCGCCGTCGACCGGGTTGCCCTGGTCGTCGGCCATCAGCACGCGGTCGCCATCTCCGTCGAAGGCGATGCCGAGATCGGCGCGGGTTTCGCGGACCTTTGCCGCCAGGTTGTCGATATGGGTGGAGCCCACGCCGGCGTTGATGTTGACGCCGTTGGGCTCGGCACCAATGCCGATCACCTCAGCACCCAGTTCGCGGAACAGCAGCGGTGCGATCTGGTAGGTGGCGCCGTGCGCGCAATCCAGCACCAGGCGCACGCCACGCAGGTCGAACGCGCGCGGCACGCTGGCCTTGCAGAACTCGATGTAACGGCCGACCGCCTCGCGAGCACGCGATGCCTTGCCCAGCTTTTCAGATTCGGCGGTGGTGAACGGAACGTCCAGCGCCGCTTCCAGGGCCAGCTCGGTGGCATCGTCGAGCTTCTCGCCCTGGGCGGAAAAGAACTTGATGCCGTTGTCGTAATGCGGGTTGTGCGAGGCGCTGATGACGATGCCGGCATCCACGCCGAGCGTACGGGTCAGGAACGCCACCGCCGGGGTCGGCATCGGGCCCAGCAGCTGCACGTCGGCACCGGCGGCGACCAGGCCGGCTTCCAGTGCCGCTTCGAACATGTAGCCGGAAATACGGGTGTCCTTGCCGATCACCACGATCGGCCGGCGCCCATCCTGGCCGCGCTGGGCGACCAGGACACGGCCCAGGGCGTTGCCCAGGCGCAGCACGAAGTCGGCTGAGATCACGCCCTGGCCGACCCGCCCACGGATGCCATCAGTACCGAAGTACTTGCGGCCTCCCATCAAGCCACCTCCGGCGCCGGCTGACGGCCCAGCATCGCCAGCAGATCGGACAGGCGGTCGCGCATTTCGCGGCGGTCGCAGATCTGGTCGATGGCACCGTGCTCCAGCAGGAACTCCGAGCGCTGGAAGCCTTCCGGCAGCTTCTCGCGCACGGTCTGCTCGATCACGCGCGGGCCGGCGAAGCCGATCAGTGCCTGCGGTTCGGCGATGTTGATGTCGCCCAGCATCGCGAAGGACGCCGATACACCACCGGTGGTCGGATGGGTCAGCACCGAGATGTACGGCAGGCCCGCTTCACGCAGCTTGCCCAGCGCGGCCGAGGTCTTGGCCATCTGCATCAGCGAGAACAGGCCTTCCTGCATGCGCGCACCGCCACTCTGCGAGAAGCACACGTAGGGCGCACCGATCTCGACTGCAGTTTCCGCGGCCAGTGCGAAACGCTCGCCGACCACCGAGCCCATCGAGCCGCCCATGAAGGCGAAGTCGAAGGACGACGCCACCAGCGCACGGCCCTTGAGCAGGCCACGCATGGCGATCAGCGCGTCGTACTCGCCGGTGTTCTTCTGCGCGATCTTGATGCGCTCGCTGTACTTCTTCTGGTCCTTGAACTTCAGCAGGTCGGTCGGACCCAGGCGCGCACCGATCTCGGTGGTGCTGTCGGCATCGAACAGGGCGGCCAGGCGCGCACGCGCACGGATCGCCATGTGATGGCCGCACTTCGGGCAGACTTCCAGGTTCTCTTCCAGTTCCGGACGGTACAACGCGCTGCCGCAGTTGCTGCACTTTTCCCACAGGCCCTCGGGGACACTGCGCTTCTTGCTGGGGGTGTTGTCGGTGCGGATGCCGGACGGCATCAACTTGCTGAGCCAACTCATGCGGGAGGACACTTCCGTTCAGGGCGGCCCAGGGGCCGCAAAGGCGGACAGTCTAGCTCCGCTTTCCCTGCCCGTGCACCCCCTTGCCGGCCTGCGGGCCGCCGGAAAAAACCATGCTGGGACGTACGTTTAGGTGCTGGGTGGTGCCGGCCGCTGGCTGGCAGCCCCTTACGTGCAGACCAATGGGTAGCGCCGGCCGCTGGCCGGCAGCCCTTGCACGCGAGCGGTCAGGAAGATGCCGGCCAGCGGCCGGCAGTCCTGTTACGCGTCCAGCGCCTGCCGCAGCGGGACCAGGAAGGTTCGAGCGCGCTGCGCGGCCTCTTCAGCCGAGCCCGCTTCGGCCAGCGCCGCCACCAGCGCGCTGCCCACCACCACGCCGTCGGCCTGACGGGCCATGGCCGCGGCACTGTCGGCATCCTTGATGCCGAAACCCGCCACCACCGGCACCGATGCGCGCGCGCGCAACGCCTGCAGGCGGGCACTGGCGGCATCGCTGTCCAGGCGCTCGGACGCGCCGGTGACACCGGCAAAGCTGACGTAGTAGAGGTAGCCACGGGCCAACGCCAGCAGCTTGTCGGCACGCACTTCGCTGGTGGTCGGTGACGCCAGCAGGACCAGCGCCAGGCCCGCCGCATCGAATGCCTGCAGCGCCTCGCCCGCTTCTTCCGGCGGCAGGTCGACCAGCAGTACGCCGTCCACACCTGCGGCTACGGCGGCCTTGGCGAAGGCCGCGTACCCGTGGATCTCCACCGGGTTCAAGTAGCCCATCAACACCACCGGCGTCTGTACGTCACGCTCGCGGAACTGCGCCACGGCCTGCAGCACGTAGCGGCTGCCAGCACCGCGTGCCAGCGCGCGCTCGGAGCTGCGCTGGATGGTCGGGCCATCGGCCATCGGGTCGGAGAATGGCACGCCCAGTTCGATCACATCGGCGCCGGCATCGACCAGTGCGTGCATGACCGGCACGGTGGCCTCCAGCGAGGGATCACCGGCAGTGATGAAGGGAATCAGCGCCTTGCGCTGCTGCTCGCGCAGTCGCTGGAAACAGGCATCGAGTCGGGATACAGACATCTCAGGCACATCCTTCAATCAGTTCAATCGCATCGCTGGTCCCCCAGTACATCCGGGTGACCTTCCCTTCAAACAGTTCCACGCGGATGCCCAGGTCCGAACCCGGGTCCTGCCAGGTGAGGTACTCGCCCTGATCACCGTCGTAGGCATGCGGGCTGGACACCGGCGGTTTCGGGAACTGGGCCATGGCCTGGGCACGGGTCATGCCGATGCGCAGGCCGAACGGCCCCGGCTGTTCAACCGGCAGTTCCGGCTCATCACCCGGCTTCAGATCAAAACGGACCACACGGTCGTCGTCGGTCATCATCGACACGCCCGGCGGCAGCCCCTTGCCGTCGTAGTACTCGCAGTCGCCTTCGAAGAATTCCTTCGCGCCCTGCGCCTTCCAGGGACCCAGTGCCTTCAGGTCACTCATGTGCTGGCCAACCAGCACGTCACCGGCATGATCCAGCGCCACCGAAGCCACCGCGGGCGCGTCATCGCCGCTGGTCCCTTCTTCGGAGGGGGCATCGACAATGGGCGTACGCGCCATCGGGTCAAGATCATCGTTGGCGGCCTGCTGCACAGGCTGCGTGGTGGCCTTGGCGGCCGGTGCCAGCACCGGCGGCTCCGGCGGCTGGCACGCGGCCACCCCCAGTGCCAGCAGCAGCACGCCACTGTTCCGCAGCAGCGCGCTCACAGCACCAGCCCTTCGCGCGCGGCGATGGTGTGCACGTCCTTGTCGCCACGGCCGGACAGATTGCAGAGGACGATCTGGTCACGCGGACGACCGCGCGCCAGCTTGATCGCCTGCGCCAGCGCATGGCTGGACTCCAGTGCCGGCAGGATGCCTTCGGTGTGCGCCAGCAGGTGGAAGGCCTGCAGCGCTTCTTCATCGGTGATGCCGAGGTAGCGCGCGCGGCCGGTATCGGCCAGGAACGCGTGCTCAGGGCCGACGCCCGGATAGTCCAGGCCGGCCGACACCGAGTGGGTCTCGATGATCTGGCCGTCGTCGTCGCACAGCACATAGGTGCGGTTGCCGTGCAGCACGCCGGGGCGACCCGCCGCGATGGAGGCGGCATGGCGACCGGTGCTGATGCCATCACCGGCAGCTTCGGCGCCGACGATCTCGACCTGGCGATCGTTGAGGAAGGCATGGAACAGGCCGATGGCATTGCTGCCGCCGCCGACGCAGGCGGTGATCGCATCCGGCAGGCGACCGTACTCGGCCAGCATCTGCTCACGCGCTTCGCGGCCGACGATGGCATTGAAGTCACGCACCATGCGCGGGTACGGATCCGGTCCAGCCACGGTGCCGATGATGTAGAAGGTGTCCTGCACGTTGGTCACCCAGTCGCGCATCGCTTCGTTGAGCGCGTCCTTCAGGGTGGCCGAGCCGGAAGTGACCGGTACCACCGTCGCGCCCAGCAGCTTCATGCGGTAGACGTTGATCTTCTGCCGCTCGATGTCGGTGGCACCCATGTACACCACGCATTCCAGGCCCAGTCGCGCAGCAACCGTGGCACTGGCCACGCCATGCTGGCCGGCACCGGTCTCGGCGATGATGCGCTTCTTGCCCATGCGCGCGGCCAGCAGCGCCTGGCCGATGGTGTTGTTGATCTTGTGCGCGCCGGTGTGGTTCAGGTCCTCGCGCTTGAGCAGGATCTGTGCGCCGCCGACGTGATCGCTCAGGCGCTGGGCGTGATAGATCGGGCTCGGCCGGCCCACGTAATGCGCCAGGTCGCGGTCATAGGCCGCCTGGAAGTCGGGGTCCTGGCGGGCCTGGTCATAGGCCTGGGCCAGTTCCTGCAGCGGGCCGACCAGGGTTTCGGCAACGAAACTGCCGCCGTAGCGGCCGAAGTGACCCTGGGCATCCGGGAAGGCGTGGTAGTCGGCAATGGGGGAGGCAGACATGGATACGACCGGTGGTTCAGACAGGTGGATACTCTAGCGCACGGGTCGTGACCGGAAAATGGATATTATCTGGCGCATATCGTCAGGAAATCTCACATGAGCCGTTCCCTGCTTCCGCCGCTCAATGCACTGCGCGCGTTCGAGGCCACCGCACGCCTCGGTGGCGTGGGCCGCGCCGCACAGGACCTGCACGTCACCCACGGCGCGGTCAGCCGGCAACTGAAGCTGCTGGAAGACCATCTCGGCCTGCCGCTGTTCCAGCGTGCCGGTCGCGGGCTGCGCCTGACCGCTGCGGGCACGCGCCTGCAGGCAGCCTGCAGCGAAGCCTTCGGCGGCATCGAAGACTGCGTGCGAGAACTGCGGCGGCCGGCGGCAGCCCCGGCGCTGGTACTGGGTTGCAGCGGCAGCGTACTGGCGCGCTGGATGATCCCGCGCCTGCCTGCGCTGCAGGCCGCCCTGCCCGGCGTGCGCCTGCAGTGGTCGGCGCTGGATGGCAGTTTCACCGAAGCGCAGGCAGCACTGGATGCAGTACTGCTGTTGGCGCAGGGGCCGTGGCCCCGGGGCTGGCAGGTGCGCGAACTGGCACCGGAACGGGTTGGCGTGGTGGTGGCCCCCTCGCATCCGGCGGCGCAGCGCCTGCGGCATGTCCCCCCCTCGGCGCTGCTGCAGGAGACGCTGCTGCACACCAGCTCGCGGCCGCAGGCGTGGCCGGCCTGGGCACAGGCGCACGACCTGGACGTGTCGAAGCTGCAGCTGGGCACCGCCTTTGAGCACCTGTACTACTTGTTGGAAGCCGCGGTGGCCGGGCTGGGCCCGGCAATCGCGCCAGAGCCGCTGGTGGCCGAGGACCTGGCGGCAGGCCGCCTGGTCGCGCCCTGGGGATTTGCCGCCACGGGTGGCTTCTGGGTACTGGCTTGGCCGGATGGCCCGGCCAACACACGTGTGGAAGCACTGGCGGATTGGGCGGGCCAACAACTCCGCTGACAACAAAAAAGGACGGAGGGGATTAAGTCGTAAGTGGCACAAACGACTTAATCCCCTCCGTCCCTTTTTTTCAGCTGGCGGTCGGGGTGGCCAGGCGCTGCTGCAGGTCTTCGCGCAGGCGCGACAGCTCGACTTCGGCCTGCTGCCGCTGCTGCATGCCCTCACGATGGATGCTGCGCACTTCTTCCACCGTGGCAATCAGCTGGTCGTGAACATGGCGCAGCGTTTCCACGTCGATCACGCCGCGCTGGTTGCTGCGCGCTGTATCCACAGAGGCCTGGCGCATCAGGTCGGCGTTGCGGCGCATCAGTTCATTGGTCGCGTCGTCGATGGCGTTGGCCAGCTCGGCGGCGGTCTTCTGCTCGCCCAGCGACAGCTGGATCGCGAACTGGCGTTTCCACGACGGGATGGTGATGTCGCGGACCGTGTTGAACTTCTCGATCAGCTGCAGTCCATTGGCCTGGATCAGGCGGATCATCGGCAGCGACTGGTCGGCTGCATGCTGCATCAGCTGCAGGTCGGACACCCGCTTGTCGATCAAACGGATCGCATTTTCGACCTCGCCCAGGCGGATCCGCTGTTGCGGGTCCTCACTGCCCTGCCCGGCCAGCTGCTCGGTCTGCAGTTCGGCCAGACGCTGCTTGCCCGCAGCGGCGTACAGCCCCAGAGCGTGGCGTTCTTCACGGACGATATCGTGCATGCGGTCGAACTCGCCCACACGCTTGCCCATCAGCACCTGCTGCGCCCCGACGTCTCCCAGCAGCTGCTCGATCTGCGCATTGGTGTCGCTGAACTTCTGCACCAGCTCACCCTTGGATGCCCGCAACCGATCAATCAGGCCTCCAATCAGAGGCACCTTGGAACGCTGCGCGAACCCGTCAAGCTTCAGGCTGCGCGCGATGCGCACGACTTCGCCCAGCTTTTCACCGCTGGCATCGAGATCGCGGTTGCGCACCTGGTCCAGCAGCTGGCTGGAGAACGCTGCGGTGCGCGTGGCCGCTTCGCGACCGAACACCTGCAGGTTACCCGGGCGCAGATCTTCCAGCTCCAAACGGATCTCGGCGATACGCGGCAGATCCTCACGGACCAGGCCAAGTGCCTTCAGCGCGCCCTCGTCGAGCGTGGAAACGGCGGTGTTGGCCGGTACCAGCGTGCCGGGGCTCTGACTGTCCTGGACCATCGGGCGATCTCCTTGAAATGGGTAAGCGGCTGCGGCCGATTCAGCGCAGTCTAGCCTGAGCGGCCGCAACCTCGTCATCGATCTGTGCGTGTAGCGTGGCGGCCTTCGCCGCCAGCGTGGCACCGGCCGCGGCCTGGCCCGCCACGGCCGCCTGCCGCCAGGCCGGCAGCAGGACATCATGGATGCGTGCGAAACGTTGCAGCAGCAGCGTGTCCTGGTCCTGCAGCAGCTGCCATTGACCGGCCTCGACGCGATGCAGGGCCGCCAGCCGGCGCAAGTGATCCAGCCGTTCCGACAGCGCGGCATGCCCGGACGCATCACACCGCGCCAGCCGTGATGCACCCAGCTCGACCCAGGCGTCCAGTGCTGTGGCCGCCTCTGAACGTTCGGCGATGGCCAGGGCCCGCTGCTGCTGGTACTGCTGCAGGTGCTGGGCCTGCTCGCGCGCCTGCAGGGCCAGCACGCCCAGCTGCGACTGCAGCGTATGCCCTTGCGCCTCGCGGTCGACATCGCGCCCAAGCAGGCGCCCCCACCAGCCTTCCTGTCGCCGGATCTGCGCAGGATTCCCCGCCTGCAGGGCCAGCGCGATGCGCGCCAGCGCGGCCACCAGGCCTTCGCCCGCAACCGGCGGCAACGTGGCGGCGCGTTGGGCAAGCACCTGCAGCAGCGGCGCACCGTAGTCGGCCAGCACGGCGACATCGGCCGTGTCCGGCAACATCGGTGACGGCAGTGGCGCCTGCGTGGTCACGGCAGCGGCGGCGGCTTCGGCGTGGATGCCGGAGTGCCATCACCTTCTTCCAGCGGCAATGACTCGCCGTAGAAGTGGCGCATCAGTGCCTCATCCAGTGCCCGCTCCTCCGGCGTCGCGGCACGGCGCACACGCGCACGCTGCGCAACCACGGCACTCGTCCCGCCGCGCTCGACCTGCTGCCGTGCCCAACCGGCGAACGCAGCCAGGGTCTGCGACACCTGTGCCTGCTGCGCCTGTGATGCCGCCAACAGTTCGACCAGAGGCGCCAGGCCGGCCTGCAGATCTTCGGCCAGGACCGTGGCCGGCACACTGGGTGCCGTCGCGACCGGCACCGACGCGGCAGGCGCAGGGCGTGTTTCGGAAAGCCGCTGCAGGGCCTCGAGCAACGCCGGCCACGGCGCAGGGTCGGCGACGGCAACGGGCGCCGCCTCCGGCGTCGGCGGTGGCAGCTGCAACGCGCTGGCGATGTCTGCCAGCTGTGCAACCACGCGCCCGCCAACATCGCTGTCGTCGGCACCCATGGCCTTGTTGCGCAGGAAGTCGCGCTTGATCTGTGCCCAGCGCTGCGCCTGCGTGTCATCCAGTACGCCGCGCAGTTCGGCCAGCTTCAACAGGTTCTCTTCGGCGCCGGTGGTGAGCAGCTGTCCCTCGCCCAGGTAGTGGTCGGAGATCAGCTGCTGCAGCTCGTCCTCGTTCATCACCGGCGAGATCTTCTCGGCCAGCTTGTTCATGTTGCGGTAGCTGCCCTGCAGCCGGAACGGCGGTTCGGTGCGGTAGCGGTCGTCCTGTGCGGCGCTGGCGATGTACTGCTGGTTGACCCGGTAGACCACGTCGCGCACGCGCAGCATGCGCTGCAGGGTCGCGGTGATCTCGTTGATCTCGGCACTGCTGTAGGCATGGCTGAGGCCATTGGTCGAGACCTCCTTGCCCATCGCACGCTCGACCAGCACGTACAGATCGGCCATGTCACGCGTGGCCAGCGGCGCCAGCACCGGGTTGGAGGTCAGGCTGTTCTCGATATAGCTGAGCGTGAAAGCAGTCTCCATGCCACCGAGCACGTCGCCCAGGTTGTAGATGTCGGCACGGTTGGCCAGCATGTCCGGAATCTTGAACACCTCGCCGGACTCGGTATACGGGTTGCCGGCCATCACCACGCAGAACTTCTTGCCGCGCATGTCGTAGGTGCGGGTGCGGCCGCGCCACACGCCTTCGATGCGGCGCGTGCCATCGCACAGCGAAATGAACTTCTGCAGGAACTCGGGATGGGTGTGCTGGATGTCGTCGACATACAGCATGGTGTTGTTACCCATTTCCAGCGCCAGATTGAGCTTTTCCAGCTCCTGTCGCGAGGTTGCGTCAGGCGCCTGTGCCGGATCCAGCGAGCGCACCTCGTGTCCCAGTGCCGGGCCATTGATCTTCATGAAAACCAGACCGAGCCGGTGCGCCACGTACTCCATCAGCGTGGTCTTGCCGTAGCCCGGCGGCGAAATCATCATCAGCAGGCCCATCAGGTCGCTGCGCTTGTTCTCGCCCACCGTGCCCATCTGCTTGGCCAGGTTGTCACCGATCACGCCCAGGTAGACATCGTTGATCAGCTTGTTGCGTACGAACGAGGACAGCGGCCGCGCCTTGAACTCGGAGAGACGCAGGGTCTCGCGCTCGCGGCCGATGATGCCCTGGCGCAATGCCTGATAGGCATGGAACGCCGGCACGAAATGACGCAGGTGCTGCTGCAGGCGTGTCAGGAAGTCATCCAGCGACACCACCAGCGTGCCATTGCCGATGCGCGCGTGTTCACCGAGCAGGCCGTTGACCTCTACCCGCAACGCGGCGTCGCTGGTACGGGTGCGCAGCTGGCGTTGCACCAGCAGCAGTGCTGCCGCTTCATCAACATAACCGGCATGCATGGCGTACGCCGGCGTACCCGCAAGTGCACGCAGCCATTGCCCGGCCAGTGCCCAGCGCGTTGCCAGCGGATCCTGGCTGCGCTGCAGGGCGCGTTCGACCGTGTCGCGGTGCCCTGCCTGCTCCAGCTGCTGCGCCAATGCCTCCAGCAGTGCCACCGCATGGCGGCTGCTGCTGAACACCGGATCGCCCGCCGCCAGTTCTTCGCCCAGGTAGGCAGCTGCGGCCTCAGCGGCATCGACGTCGAACGGCAAGGCATGGGACTGCGCGTAGGCCAACAGTGCCTCGGCCATCTCCGTACGCAGGGCCTGGCGTCCCTCGTCGGACCCGAACAATCGTGCCAGCGCCTCGGCACCGGCCTGCCGCGCCGGCCACTGCGCCACCGCCTCGCGCCGCTGTTCGGCCGCCCAGAACAGCAGCGCCAGCGCACGCACCCGTGGTGCATGGCGCAGGCTGCCAGCGGCCTGCTGCAAGGGCAACAACGCACGCAGGATCAGCGCAGCATCATGGTCATGGATGCCGCGCTCGTAGCCTTCGCGATAACGCGGTGCGGCGAACGCACGCACGCGCTGATCCAGCGCTTCGGGATTGGCAACGTCCTGCTGCAGCATGGCCAGGTCAAGGCCGTCGCGCCCCTCCTGCGCAGCCATCAGCAGGCTGCCAGCCAGGTACTCGCCGCGATACAGCGTGGGCGATTCAGAGTCCAGCGTGACCGGCCAGAACGGTTTCAGCGCATCCAGCTCGGGATCGTGCAGGGTCTCAAGGAAATCGGTGCCGGTCAGGTGGATCGCCAGCGTCTCGCCACGCGGCAGCAGGGTCAGGTCCAGCGCCTGGGTGTTGACGCTGAAGCGGTGGCGCGGCCCCAGCCGCACGACGTTGCCGCCGGCTTCGTACAGATCGCTGCGATCGCGCAGCTGGCGCACCGCCTGGTCACGCACACCCTTCAGCCGCGCCTCGATATCGTCGGCTTTCACGTTGTCTTGCAGCGCGCGCAGGCGTTCGGCCAGTTCGCGCAGCTTGAGGATCAGCGGATCGCCGGCGAAGAAGGCGTTGAGTTCATCGGCGGTGGCGAAGCGCTCGGTACGCTTGGCCAGGCCATCGAGGATGCGGTTGGCCGCATCCAGCACCGAACGCGCCTTGCGCTGGCGGTCATCCAGCAGTGCCTGCTTGTGCGTTTCGAAGGCTTCGACCAGCTCTTCGCGCTTGCTCAGGATGTCGCCAAGGAACTGCTCGTGCTCGCCGAACTGGCTCTCCAGCTCCTCCAGCTGGACCAGCAGGCGCGACAACTGCTCGTCGGCGCGCTCCGGGTCGGTCGCCAGCGCCAGCGCGCTGGTGATCGACTGTGAGAAAAGCGCGAACTGTGCGGCGAACTGGGCCACGGCCTCGGCCGAACCGAGCGACCTGCGGCGCTGATCGGCGCGCGCGCGCGCCTGGTTGAGGCGCCCGTACAGCACCGAGATCGACTCGACCACGCGGGTGCGGGCAGTCGCATCGTCCACCTTCAGGCCGGCCATCAGCTCGGACAGCATGTCCAGGTCGGCGGCCATGCCACGCAACCCTTCCAGCTGCTCGTCCAGCTGGCGGGCGCTCTGTGCCTGCTGCGCCGCTTCATCCAGCGCCTGCAGGCGCGTGGTCAGCGGCGACAGCGCGGCTTCGTCCGCAAGGAACTCGCCAGTGGCGGCGCCGACGCGGTCCTGCGCTTCCACCAGCTCGGCCGCCATCACTTCGATGCGCGCGGTGTCGATGTAGCGCAGCTCACGGATGGTCAACAGGCGTCCGCGCAGTGCGGTGATTGCGTTGAGGGCCTCGACGAAGGCCTGCACCTCGTTCCAGTTCTGCGGCTGCAGCCGTCCCAGCAACGCCTTGTGCGCGGCCTCGGCCTCAACCATCGCCTGCGCCGACTGCTGGCGGATCGACTGCACTTTCTCGTATTCGTCCAGCACCGATTCGCCGGTGGCGCTGATCTGCCGCAGCAGCGCCTCGGCGCCATCACAGGCCGCATCACCCAGCCAGTGGTGGGCATCGAACAAGCGCCGTGTATCGGCCACCAGACGCTGGTAGCGCTGCACCGACACGTCCTGGCCGTCGATCTCGCGTGCCAGGTTGAACAGGTTGGAAATGCCGCGCACCAGCTCGGCGTTGCCGATGCGGCCCATGAAGGTGTTGCCGGGCGGCCGGCTGGCGGCGAACTCGTCACTGCTGAACGGGGTCTGCCAGACCTGCATCGGATGGATGCGGGTCGGTTCGTTGCCTTCGGCATGGAACAACACCATGCGCCCGTCCTGCAGGAAGGCGTAGCCATGGCCGAACACCGGGTTCTGCAGTACGCGCTGGATCGTGTTGTAGACGAACAGCGCTGATCGCCCACCTTCGCGCTCATAGAAGATGTACAGCACATCCTCGCCATTGGGTGAACGGATGCTGCGCTTGAACTGCATGCCGGCCATCGAGGCGTCGAACGCCTTGTGCTCGCCACCCTGCAGGTAATAGCCGCCCGGGAAGATCACGCCGTGGTCTTCGGGCAGCTGCACGCAGGCCTGCACGATCGCATCGTTGCGCACGATGCCGCCGGTCAGCGTGTTGTAGATCAGGCCGCGCCACTCCGTCTCGCGGTACGGCAGCACCTTCAGCAGCACCAGTGAACCCACCCGGGCGAATTCGAACTGGGCGTCGTCCAGCGACTGCGTGCTGTCCTCCACCGGCTCGCTGTAGATGCCCTGCCCGGTCTCGGTGTTGTTCTCGACCTTGATGGTGAGATCACCGCCGGTGGTCTCCACGAACAGGGTGTCGAGGATGTTCAGGTGTGAATGGCGGCCGCTGACCGCCAGGTCGCGCGTGGCCTTGGTCCATTCGAAGTCGAACGGCGGCGGCAGCGCGATATCGCGTTCGCCGCGCGCATCCAGATAGGTCAGTTCGCCATCGCGCGACAGCGCCCAGCGGAACACGCGCACGTCGCTGCTGCGCTCGCCGATCTGGAACGAGGCCAGCAGCTTGTCGCCCACCACGATCAACTGCAGCAGGCGTGCGTGCTTGTAGTAGGCATACAGCTCGTTGAAATCGTGCACGAAGCCGGGCTGGTCGAGGAAGCTGCCCTTCAGCTCCAGCGCGGCGACATCGTAGCCGTCGTTGCCCTGTACCAGCCGGTACAGGCCAAACACATCCTCGATGCGGGTCTGGGTCTTCAGCCCGATGAACACGTTGTAGCCGAACAGCAGGCGGTCAGGACCCACCTGCACGATGTCACGGCCGACGCAGTTGTTCTCGCTGCGGATGCGGAAGCGCCCTGCCACTTCCAACCGGCTGTCGCCGAATTCGGCCAGGCGCTGGCGGTTGAGCGTTTCGGCCAGGCCCTGCAGGCGCTGGCCCTGCTCGACCAGGCGGCGGCGCAGGACTTCGTAGGCACCGCCCTGGGCGACGGCCTGGTCGACGGTGTTGCCGCCGGCCTCCGGCGCGGTGGTCTCGGCGGACGGATGGGTTTCAGACATCAGCAGGCTTCCAGCTCACGGGCGAACGGCCGCGCGTGCGGCCGGCACGGGCGGGCGATGGCCACGGCGGCCACCGCCCGATGCATCAACGGGCGCTGTCGACCACGGTGGCCGACACGGTCGGTACCGCTTCGGCATCCTCGGCGATCTGACGCGGGGCCGGTTCGGCCACGGCCACGCCCAGGTAGCGCTGCATCAGCTCCTGCACGATCGGGCTCTTGCCGGCGAAGCCTTCGATCGACTTGCCCAGCGAGACGGCCTTGACCAGGTTCTCGAACATGCCGCCGTCGCCGCCGACCAGATCGATGTCGGCATTGCGCAACGCGCTGGCGATGACGTTGGCGTTCTCGCGCGAGACTTCCTTGCCGGCTTCGATCGAGGCCAGCGCCTGCTTCAGGCTGTTGTCCAGCATCATGCGGAACTCTTCGTGGCCACGTGCCTGGTCGCTCAACGAAGCGATGGCCTCGAACTTGCGTACCAGGCCTTCGGCCTCGGCCAGCAGCTTCTTCTGCACCACACCGGCTTCGGCGTTGCCCAGCGATTCGGTGGCGGTGGCACGGGCCAGGCCCATCTTCTCCTCGCCCTGTGCCTGCGCCTGCAGGGTCTGCGCCAGCACCTGGGCTTCGTTGCTGCCCTGCTTCAGGCTGGCTTCGGCCTTGGCTTCGATCACGCGCGCTTCGGCGATGCCGACCTTCTCGATGGCCAGCGCGGAGGCTTCACGCACCTGCGCCTCGGCCAGGCCTGGGGCCGCCTGTTCGGCACGGTAGGCGTCGGCCAGCAGGCGCTTGGCTTCGGCCTGCTTGCCAGCCGCTTCATGCTCGGCCTGGGCCAGCGTGGTCAGTTCAACCGCACGGTGCTTGGAGGCGGTTTCGCGTGCCTGCGCTTCCTTCACTTCGCGCACCAGCGATTCCTGCGCCTTGGCTTCGGCTTCCAGGATCAGCACCTGCTTCTGGCGATCGGCCTCGGAAACTTCACGCACTTCCTTGATGCGCTCTTCTTCCTGGGCCACGGTCTTGTCGATGGAGATGCGTTCGCGGGTGATGTTGGCCACGTCCATCTTGCCCTGCTCGACCACCTTGTCGCGCTCCACGCCCTGCAGCTGCACTTCACGGTCGGTGGTGACCTGCTCCAGCTGGCGCGCACGTTCCACACGCTCGGCCTCGATGGCCACGGCGCGCTGGCGATTCTGCTCGGCCACTTCCACTTCGCGCAGGCGGTTCTGGTCGCGGATCTCGATCAGCTGCTGCGCTTCGATGCGGGCATTCTCGGACAGCTGGCGCTGTTCTTCCTGCACCTTGGCGGTCTCGGCTTCCTCGCGCGCGCGGATGGTCTCGATCTCGCGCTTCTGGCGTGCTTCGGCCTCGGCCTGCTGACGTTCCAGTGCCAGCAGCGCTTCACGCGCTTCCACGTTCTTCTTGGTGATGGCGAGCTTTTCGTTCTGTTCCAGCTCGTTGGTCACCACGTTCTGCGCGGCGGTCAGCTCGGTGATCTTGCGGATGCCCTGCGCATCGAGAATGTTGAACTGGTCCAGCAGCGACTTCGGGGTCTGTTCCAGGTAGTCGATCGCCACGTCTTCCAGCACATAGCCGTTCAGATCGTTGCCGATCACCGCGATGATCTCGTCGCGGAATTCCTGGCGCTTCTCGAACAGCTCGGTGAAATCGAACTTCTTGCCAACCGTCTTCAGCGCTTCGGAGAACTTGGCGTTGAACAGCTCATCGACGGCATGCTTGTCCGATGCACGATCGGCACCGATGGCCTTGGCCACGCGCAGCACGTCAGCCTGGGTCTCATTGACCCGCAGGTAGAAGGCCACGGCGATATCGGCACGCATGTTGTCGCGGCAGATCAGACCTTCCTTGCCGCGGCGGTCGATCTGCAGGGTGATCAGGCTGATCCGCATCAGCTCGGCGCGGTACAGCACCGGGATGATCAGTGCGCCAGTGAAATGCACCTTGGGCGTGGAACTCATGTCGTTGACGATCAGGGCCACACCCTGGTCGACCTTGCGGTAGAAGGCCTTGAACAGGCCGGCCAGGCCCAGCAGACCGACCAGCAGGACCACCACGCCGATCAGGAAGGGGGCCATGGTTGCCAATGTCATCAGTGATTCTCCTTGTTGCCCGGAAGCAGGTTGTCCTGGAAATCGAGGGCGACCGCATCAGCGCGGACCACCCGGTAATAGTGTTGTTCGGCCATGTGCTCGACCAGCACGATGCGCTCGCCACGCTGCAGTTCGATGTCGCTGCGCACCTGCAGCACCAGCCCGGCACCACCGTCGTCGAAAGTGGCGTGACCGCTGCGGGCATCCACCCTGGGCGAGGCGACCACGCCGGTCCGCCCCAGCAGCGAGGCCTGCGCCACCGGCCGCAGGCGCAGCAGGAACCGGCGGATGGGCCGCAGCAGCAGCGCAGTGACCGGCACCGCCGGCAACGGCGCCAGCACGGCCACGACCGCGCCGATCGACCAGCGCAGCAGGTCCGGCAGCGGTAGGAGTACGAATAGATGGATGAAATAGGTGACGATCCAGGCGAAGAAGCCCAGCAGCGTCACCACCAGCATGAGCGGCACCCCGCCCAGGCCCCACCGCGCCAGCAACGCGGACAGACCCTGCAGGTCGTGATGATCGCCATGCAGCGCACCATCGGCACCGGCATCACCGAACCCGTCATCGACCAGCCCGAACGCCGCCAGCGCCCAATACAGCACCGCCACCGCCAGCACGATGCTGTACGGCAGAGTCGGGAAACCGAACACGACGGTGAGGAATTCCTGCATCGTTTGCCTTCCTGGGCTGTGGGCGGCGGTCGCCCGTTCGGGACGCGTAGAGCGCGCCCCGTCGATCCCCGCGCCGGCCCTCATGGCAGGCGCGCTTGGGTCCATCCTATGTGAAGAATGCGTGCAGGCTCAAATCCGGGCGCTGATCAGAGCAAATAGTGACGCGAATCACTCGAGAACCGTGCAGTCCGCGCGGCGCACTTCCTCGACGAAGGTGCGCATCTTGTAACCGTCCTTGATGCCCGGCTCCAGCTCGATGCCACTGGAAACGTCCACGCCCCACGGCAGCGTGGCCAGCACGGCGTCATAGACGTTTTCCGCGTTCAGGCCGCCGGCCAGCAGGAAGGGCCGGTGCAACCCGGTCGGAATGCGGCCCCAGTCGAACGCCACACCGGTGCCACCACCACCGCCTGGAGCATGGCTGTCGAACAGGAAGCCGGCGGCGCTGGGATAGCGCAGCTGCAGGGTGCGGGCGTTGATCTCTTCACGCCCCCCCATGGCGATCGCCTTCAGGTAGGGCATGTTGAAGCTGCGGCAGAAGCTCTCGTCTTCCTCGCCATGGAACTGCAGCAGGGTCGGACGTACCGTACGCAGCACCTCGCGCACTTCCTCCTTGCTGTTGTTGCGGAACAGTGCAACCACATCGACCATCGGTGCGATCGCCTGGCGCATCGCGCGGGCCTCGGCTGGCGCGACCCGGCGGCTGCTCTCGCGGGCAAAGATGAAACCCACTGCGTCCACGCCCAGCTCACCGGCCAGGCGGACATCGCCGGCACGGGTCATGCCACAGAACTTGATGCGTGTACGGTAGTAGGAACGGCTCATAGCGTGACCTCGGCGGGCAGATGCCAGTTGTCGGGGTACAGGGGCCCAAGGAACACCAGGCCCTGCGGCGGTGCGGTGGGACCAGCTACGGTGCGATCGCGCCCGGCCAGCAGTTCGGCGATCCATTCCACCGGTTTTTCGCCGCTGCCCACCAGGATCAACGATCCGACGATATTGCGGACCATGTGATGAAGGAATGCATTGCCCTGCACAGCGACCTCGATCACCTCGCCCTGGCGGCTGACCTGCAGTGACTGCAGTTCACGCCGGGCGTGCAGCGCCTGGCACTGTACCGAACGGAACGCACTGAAGTCGTTCTCGCCGAGCAGGGCCTGGCCGGCGGCATGCATCAGGGTCTCGTCCAGCGCCCGGCGCTCCCAGCTGAGGGTCTGCCGGTCCAGCGCCGGCCGTACTTCGCGGTTGAGCAGGCGGTAGCGGTAGCGGCGTGCGCGTGCCGAGAAGCGGGCGTGGAAGTCATCGGCCACCGGCACGCACCAGCGCACCGCGATCGAGCGCGGCAGGCGGGTGGTGGTGCCCAGCATCCAGGCGCGCGGATCGCGCACCACGTCGGTATCGAAATGCACGACCTGGCACTGGCCATGCACGCCGGCATCGGTGCGGCCGGCGCAGACCACCTGCAGCGGCGCATCGGCCACCGACGACAGGGCCTGCTCAAGGCTGGCCTGCACGCTGGGACCGCCCTCGCCCAGGTTCTGCCAGCCCCTGAAATCGCTGCCGTCGTACTCGACGCCAAGCGCGTAACGCATGTGCTACCTCGATGTTGCGTATGGGGCGGCGCTCAGGCCGGATCGCGTTCGGACCAGACCGCCAGTTCATTGCCACCGGGCTCGACGAACTGGAAGCGGCTGCCGCCGGGGAAGGAAAACACCGGCCGCACGATCTCACCGCCAGCGTTGCGCACCGCCGCTTCGACCGGCACCAGCTGGTCGGCATACAGCACCAGCAGCGGTGCGCCGCTGTCGCTGGCCCGCTGGGGCTGGCCGCGGAAGAAGCCCCCTTGCAGGCGGCCATCGTCGAACGCGGTGTAGTCGCTGCCATAGTCGACGAACGACCAGCCGAACACCTTCTCGAAGAAGGCACGGCTGGCGGCCGGGTCGCTGGAGGCGAATTCAACGTAGTCGATGCGGCGCTCGCGGCTCATGGCACGGTCCTTGTCAGCAGGTTCGGTCACGGCAGGCGGGCCAGCAATTCGCGCGCCTGTGCCTGGCTGTGCAGGTCGCCGCCTTCTGCGACTTCCAGCAGCAGGGTACGCGCAGTCTGCGCGTCGCCCAGATCAAGATAGGCGATGGCCAGCTCCAGGCGCTCCTGCCCGGCGCGGGGCGACCAGCCAGCGTCGGCGCCGGTCGCCGCCATGATCGGCGCGGCCTCCTCGTGATGTGGGGCATCGATGCCGTCGTGGTCGATGGGAGCATGATCGATGGTATCGACCGGGGCGTCGACGCCATGCGTTTCCGCCGGCAGATCGAACACACCACGGAACTGCGGCTGCTGTTCGGCATGCAGCGCATAGTCCGGCACGCCCACTTCGGCCGCGGCCTCCGGTGCGACCAGCGCATCCTGCACCGGCTCGACGACGACACCCTCGCTGCTGGTGGGTGCAGGTTCGTCCCAGCGCGGCAGATCGGTCACCGCCTCGGGCAGTACGACCATCTCGTCGTCGCGCAGCGTGCCGGCTTGCCAGTCGGCCGGCACCACAGGGTCAGTGGTCGGATCGACCGCTGTTTCGGCCGGTGTCTCGGGCTCGCTCGCCCAGGCCGGCATCGCCGGTTCCTGGCGGCCACCCTCGGCTACCGCCGACGACCACGAAGACTGCTCGGCCAGCGTATCCAGCGCCCCGCCCGCCGGCACCGCCGCGGCCAGGCCGGCGGCATCGTCTTCCTCACGCAGCGGCGGCAGCGGCGACGGCTTGCGACGACGCAACAGCCAGGCCGCACCCGCCGCCAGCAGCAGCACCGGCAGCCCCAGCCAGTACCACGGCGTTGCCGCATCGCGGGCATCCGGTGCCTGCGCCAGGCGCTGCTGCGCGGCGGCCAGGTCGTTGTCCTTCATCGCGATCAGCGACTGCTGCTGTTCCTTGAGTTTCTCCAGGTCAGCCACGCGCTGCTTCAGCTCGCCGATCTCGGCATCGCGGGTGGCGATGTCCTCACGCGCCTGGCGCAGTTGTTCGTTGCCCAGCATGTCACCCTCGCTGCCGGCAGCGGTGCCGGTGGTTGTGCCCGCGTGCGCGGCGTCGGATGCCAGCGCCGGAGCGATCTCAAGTCGTGCCCCGTTGGCCGCAGCCGGGGAAGAAGCGTTCGTGGTTTCGACCTTGGCGACCGGGGCGACGGTACCCGCGGGTTGCGGCACGGTACGCGCCTGCCGCCATTGCGCAGCGTGCTCGCGCACGAGCGTCGCCGCTTCGGCAGCGTCGACCGCAGCAAGCGCATCGCTGCCTGGCATGCGCAGCACCGCCCCCTGCTTGAGCAGGTTGACGTTGCCACGGATGAAGGCTTCGGGATTGGCACGCAACAGGGCGATCATCGCGCGGTCGCGACTGACCTGGTTGCTACGTGCCACTGCACTGGCGATCTGCGACAGGGTCTGCCCGCGTTGCACGGTGATGCTGCCATCGGCCGCCGGTGCAGCAACCAGCGCGGAGGCCGCACGCGGGCGTGCCGGTGCTGACGCCACCGCAGGTGGCGGCGTAGTGGGCGTCTCTGCTGCTGGCACCGTTGCCGAAGCCGAAGCCGGTGCAGGTTCGCGCACGATGGTATTGGACAGCGTGCCGGCCGGTGCAACGATCTCCGGCTCGGCCACGGCCAACGCACTGGGCGGCGCATCGACCAGCGCCGAGTACTCGCGCACCAGACGGCCCTGGCCCCAGTCGGCTTCGATCAGGAAACTCAGCGACGGGGTCTCGACCGGCGCCTGCGAGGTGACGCGCACCACCGCCCTGCCCTGCGTGTCGCGGGTCAGCTCGAACTGCAGTTCACTGACAAGTCCGGTTGGCCGCTGCAGGCCGACACGTTCGAAGGTGACCGGTGAGGCCAGTGCGACGCGCAGGTTCTCCAGCTCGGACGGGTCAGCCGACACCACCGGGATTTCGGCCAGCAACGGCTGCCCCGGCTTGGACAGGACACGGATGTCCCCCAGGCCCAATGCGAGTGCCGAACTGCTGGCCAGGGCCAGCAGCGCGGTGGAAAGATAGAGGAGCGGGCGCTTTGCGCCCCTGGCCCGTTTATTCATGGGCGACACTATAAAGCGTGCGGACCGGGGTCCGCACCCATGTAGAGCCGAGCCCATGCTCGGCTGCATGGCCTGAGCCGAGCGTGGGCTCGGCTCTACAGAAAAGGCCGGGCATTGCCCGGCCTCTCCATCAGCGCTGCTCGGCGGCGACCAGCTCGGCCAGCTGCACGGCATTCAACGCCGCGCCCTTGCGCACGTTGTCCGACACGATCCACAGGTTCAGGCCGCGCGGGTGCGACAGGTCCTCGCGGATGCGGCCGACATACACCGCGTCGGTGCCCGAGGCGTGGGTGACCGGGGTCGGGTAGCCACCGGCTTCATGGCGGTCCACCACTTCGATGCCCGGCGACTGCTCCAGCAGCGCGCGCGCCTCGGCCACGGTGACCTTGTCGCGGGTCTCGATCGCCACCGACTCGGAGTGGCCGTAGAACACCGGCACGCGCACCGCAGTCGGGTTCACCAGGATGCTGTCGTCGCCGAGGATCTTGCGGGTCTCCCAGATCAGCTTCATCTCTTCCTTGGTGAAGCCGTTGTCCTGGAAGTCGTCGATGTGCGGGATCAGGTTGAAGGCGATCTGCACCGGGAAGCGCTGCGGATCGATCTCCTGGAAGCTCAGCAGCTGGCCGGTCTGCTTGCCCAGTTCCTCGGTTGCCGAACGGCCGCCGCCGGACACCGACTGGTAGGTGGAGACGTTGATGCGTTCGATGCCGTACTTACGGTGCAGCGGCGCCAACGCCACCAGCATCTGCATGGTCGAGCAGTTCGGGTTGGCGATGATGCCGCGCGGACGGTTGGCGACCTGCTCGGGGTTGACCTCGGACACCACCAGCGGCACGTCATCGTCGTAACGGAAGGCAGAGGAGTTGTCGATCACCACAGCGCCCGCTGCGGCGAACTTCGGCGCGTACTCCTTCGACACGCTGCCGCCGGCCGAGAACAGAGCGATCTCGACGCCGCTCGGATCGAACGTGGCCAGATCCTGGACCTTGACCTTCTGGCCGTTGAACTCGATCTCGCCGCCGGCCGAACGCTCGGAAGCGAGAACGCTCAGGGTACCGACCGGGAAATCACGCTCGGCCAGGATCGACAACATGGTCTCGCCGACCGCGCCAGTGGCACCGACGACGGCGACGTGGAAACTGCGCTGTGCATTGCTCATGGGGGAAACTCTCACGAAAACGGGGATGGGGAAAAACACGCACGACAGCTGGGTTCGGGGAACCTCCTCAAGCGGGGCGCGCGGAGGTTCCCTATCGTTTCCCGGTTTTTTTGCCCAGAGTCACGCGCGCGGCCATCGCCGCGTCAGCGTTGATCGCGCTCGGCATGCGCGACGGGCCGCCGTCCATGCCGAGCCCGGCGACCAGATTATCGACGGCCAGCTGTACCATCGCCGTGCGCGTGGCCAGCGAGGCACTGCCGATGTGCGGAGTGAGCACCACGTTGCGCAGCGCCAGCAGTTCGGGGCGTACCTTTGGCTCGCCTTCGTACACATCCAGACCCGCTGCAGCAAGGCGACCGTTGGCCAGCGCATCGGCCAGCGCGATCTCATCGACCAGGCCGCCGCGGGCGATGTTCACCAGCGTCGCCGACGGCTTCATCTTCGCCAGCGCGACGGCATCGATCAGGTGGTGCGAGGCCGGGGTATACGGCAGCACCAGCAGCAGGTGATCGGACTGCGCCAGCAGCGTATCCAGGTCTACATAACGGGCCCCCACCTCCGCTTCGGTCGCGGCGGGCAGCTGCGAACGGTTGTGGTACAGCACCTTCATGCCGAAACCATGCGCGCCGCGGCGGGCGATGCCCTGGCCGATGCGGCCCATGCCGAGGATGCCCAGCGTGCTGCCGTGGATGTCGGCACCAAGCATGGTCTGGAACGACCACTGCTGCCACTGGCCCTCGCGCAGCCAGCGCTCGGATTCAGTGATGCGGCGCGCGGTGGCCATCAGCAGTGCGAAGCCGAGATCGGCGGTGGTTTCAGTCAGGACGTCCGGCGTATTGCTGGCCAGGATGCCGGCCGCACTGAGCGCGTCGACATCCAGGTTGTTGTAGCCGACACCGACATTGGCGATCACCTGCAGCTGCGCGGCATCGGTTATCTGCGCTGCGCCGATGCGCTCGTTGAGGGTGATGATCGCGCCGTCGGCGCTGGCCAGCTGTTCGGCGATCTGCTCGGGCGACCAGGTGGTGACGGTGTCGGTGCCGCGCAGCTGCACGCGATCGCGCAGCGGCGCGATGGCCGCGTCGATCAGCGGCTGGCTCACCCACACGGTCGGCCGCGTGTCAGCCATCGATCTGCCCGGGAATGCGCGGGGTGATCGTGCCGACATCGCCGCACTGCGCGCGATGGCGCAGCGCCTGGTCCATCAGCACCATCGCCACCATCGCCTCGGCGATCGGGGTGGCGCGGATGCCGACGCAGGGATCGTGGCGACCAGTGGTGACCACCTCCACCACGTTGCCGGCCGTGTCCAGCGACGGACCGGGCAGGCGCAGGCTGGAGGTCGGCTTCAGGGCGATCGAGGCGACCACCGGCTGGCCAGTGGAAATGCCACCGAGGATGCCGCCGGCATGGTTGCTGGCGAAGCCCTGGGGGGTCAGCAGGTCACGGTGTTCGGTGCCTTTCTGTGCGGCGCTGGCGAAACCATCGCCGATCTCCACGCCCTTCACTGCGTTGATACTCATCAGCGCGGCGGCGAGGTCGCCGTCGAGCTTGCCGTAGATCGGCTCGCCCCAGCCCGGCGGCACGTTGTCGGCCACCACGTCCACGCGCGCACCGACCGAATCACCGGACTTGCGCAGCGCATCCATGTACGCCTCCAGCTCGGGCACCTGCCCGGCGTGCGGCCAGAAGAACGGGTTGTCTTCCACCGCCGACCAGTCGAAACCGGCCGGGGTGATGTCGCCCAGCTGCGACAGGTAACCGCGCACGGTCACGCCGAAGCGCTCGGCCAGCCACTTCTTGGCGACCACGCCGGCGGCCACGCGCATGGTGGTCTCGCGGGCCGAAGAACGGCCGCCACCGCGCGGGTCACGGATGCCGTACTTGTGCCAGTAGCTGTAGTCGGCATGACCCGGCCGGAACTGCTGGCCGATGTTGGCGTAATCCTTGCTGCGCTGGTCGGTGTTGCGGATCAGCAGCGCGATCGGGGTGCCGGTGGTCAGACCCTCGTACACGCCGGACAGGATCTCGACCTCGTCGGCCTCGCGGCGCGCAGAGGTGTGTCGGCTCTTGCCGGTCGCGCGGCGCTGCAGGTCGTGGGCGAATTCGGCCGCATCCAGCGCCAGCCCCGGCGGGCAACCGTCGATCACGCAGCCGATGGCCGGCCCGTGCGACTCGCCGAACGTGGTGACGGTGAACAGCTTGCCGAACGAATTGGAGCTCACGGGCGCTGCGCCGCCAGTTCGGTGATGCGCGCGCTGTGCGCGATCAGCTCGCGGCATTCGACCGCGAAGATGCCCATCTGGCCGACCTTGAACTCGATCCAGGCGAAGTCGACTTCCGGCAGCAGCTTGACCAGATGCTGCTCGGATTCGCCCACTTCACAGATCAGCAGACCGTCTTCGCTCAGGTGCAGCGGCGCGTCACGCAGGATCTTCAGCACCAGGTCCAGTCCGTCGTCGCCGGCACGCAGGCCCATTTCCGGCTCGTAGGAGTATTCCTGCGGCAGGGCATCGGTCTCGTCGTTGGTGACGTACGGCGGGTTGGTGACGATCAGGTCGTAGTGGCGGCCGGTCAGGCCGTTGAACAGGTCCGACTTGAGCAGGGTGACGTTGTGCGCCTGCAGGCGCTCCTTGTTTTCCTCGGCCAGCGACAACGCGTCATCGCTCAGATCGACACCGTCCACTTCCCAGTTCGGGTAGTAGTGGCCCATGGCGATGGCGATGCAGCCCGAACCGGTGCACAGGTCCAGCGCACGGCTGACATCGCGGCCGGCCAGCCACGGCTCGAAACCGCACTCGATCAGTTCGGCGATCGGCGAGCGCGGCACCAGGGCGCGCGTATCGCTCTTGAAGCTGAGGCCGGCGAACCAGGCCTCACCGGTCAGGTAGGCGGCCGGGACGCGCTCATCAATGCGGCGCTGGAACAGCTCCAGCACGCGCAGCTTCTCGGCCTTCAGCAGGCGCGCCTGGCCGTAGGCCGGGCCAAGGTCATGCGGCAGGTGCAGGCTGTGGAGCACCAGCTGGGTGGCCTCGTCCAGCGCATTGTCATAGCTGTGCCCGAAGGTCAGCCCGGCTTCGTTGAAACGGCTGGTGCCGTAGCGGATCAGATCGATGATCGTGTGGAGTTCGGCGGCCGTTTCAGCGGTCATGGCGGTACTGCGGGCAAAGTGGCCCCCGATTATAGGGGCTGGCGCCCGCGGCGGCATCCGTTGCGGCAGAAACGATCGGGCCGCAGCCGTTATGATGGAGCCCATTTCGCGCGGGAGCCCCCATGTTCAATCGCAACGCCGGCATCATCCTGCTGATCGCCCTGGCGGCGGGGCTCGGCCTGCTGGCCGCCCAGCAGGTGTTCGCGCCGAAGCCGCCGGCCAACGCCCCGGCCACCGAAGCGGTCACGCTGTACCCGCAGCCGCGTGAACTGCCCGACTTCAACCTGGCCCAATCCGACGGCACCCGCCTGATCCCGGGCGAACTGAAGGGCCACTGGACCCTGGTATTCCTGGGCTTCACCTTCTGCCCGGACGTCTGCCCGACCACCCTGGCCGAGCTGGCCGGCGCGCAGAACCAGTGGGAGGCCCTGCCCGATGGCCTGCGCCCGCGCGTGCTGTTCATTTCGGTCGACCCGGATCGCGACAGCGCCACGCGCCTGGGCGAGTACGTGCACGGTTTCCACAGGGACACCCTGGCCGCCACCGCCGATATCCCGTCGCTGGAGCGCTTCGCCACCTCGCTGGGCTTCGTGTTCCAGAAGATGCCGGGCAAGCACTTCGACGAGAACCCCGAGGATTACACCGTCGAGCACTCGGCCAGCCTGGCCGTGCTCGACCCGCAGGGCCGCCTTGCCGGCCTGGTGCGGCCCCCGTTCAATGCGCCGGCGATCGCCCGCGACCTGCAGAAGCTGACCGAGAAAACCGCCCCATGAGCCTCACCACCGCCCTGACGTACGCCCTGCCCCACCGCCTGCTGTCCTCGATGGCGCGTTCGCTGGCGTACTCGGACGATCCGCGCGTATCGCGCTGGCTGATCGACACGGTCACCCGCAAGTTCAACGTCAACCTGGACGAAGCGGCCAATCCGGACCCGCGCAGCTATGCGACCTTCAACCAGTTCTTCACCCGTGCACTGAAGCCGGGCGCGCGCGTGGCCGATGCCGATCCGCGCAGCCTGGTGATGCCGGCCGACGGCCGCATCAGCCAGCTGGGAAAGATCGAGGCCGGCCGCATCTTCCAGGCCAAGGGCCAGTCGTTCACCGCCGCCGAGCTGCTGGGCAGTGACGAGGATGCCAAGCCGTACAACGATGGCCTGTACGCCACCGTGTACCTGTCGCCGCGCGATTACCACCGCGTGCACATGCCGTGGACCGGCACCCTGCGCGAGACGGTGCACGTGCCGGGGCGCCTGTTCAGCGTCGGCCCGGCCGCCGTCAACGGCGTACCGCGCCTGTTTGCGCGCAACGAGCGCCTGGTCTGCCACTTCGACACCAGCTTCGGCCCGATGGTCAGTGTGATGGTCGGTGCGCTGCTGGTGTCCGGCGTGGAAACCGTGTGGAGCGGCGAGGAGATCCCGGCCTACGGTGATCGCATCACCCGCAAGGACTACCGCGGCCAGGGCATCCAGCTGGAGCGCTTCGCCGAGATGGCGCGCTTCAACTACGGTTCGACCGTGATCGTGTTGTTGCCGCCGGGCGTGGCCGAGTTCGCGCCGCAGCTGGGCGCTGAAAGCCCGGTGCAGCTGGGCCAGGCCCTGGCGAAGCTGCGCTGACAAAAAGGGGACGGAGGGGATTAAGTCGTTTATGCATAAACGACTTAATCCCCTCCGTCCCCTTTTTCCACGCCATGCGTGGAGGGAATCAACGGAATGCCGGCCAGCGGCCGGCACTATCGGGTCTGTAGAGCCGAGCCCATGCTCGGCTGCCGGCAAAAACAGCCGAGCATGGGCTCGGCTCTACAAGATGGAAGCGCGTTACTGCAGGGACGGGGCCGGGCCGACGTCCATGCCGTCGTAGTCTTCCACGCCCTTCTCCGCGGCCAGCGCCGCGAATTCCTGGTTGCGGCGGTCCAGCGAAGCTTCGTCGTGGATTTCCACGCGCTCTACATGCAGCACGTGGAACGGCGCGTCACCCTCTTCCGGATCCTGCTCGAACAGTTCCACGAAGGTATAGCCCTGCGCCTGCAGGTGCTCTGCCAGTGCCTGCAGCGGCTCGGCGCTGGAGTGGACGAAGAAATACCCCCACAGCAACGGACCGTTGATGTCCCAGTCGGTGTTTTCGCGGAGGTTGGCGAACAGATTGCGGGTGTCTTCGAGGTCCATGCGGGTTCCAGGGTCGTGGGGGGTTACTTGTCGCAGCCCTGCAGCTTCAGCGTCTGGCCGTGGCGCAGGCTGTAGGCCGGGGCCTTCAGGCCGTTGGCGCGGGCCAGGGTCGGCACGTCGCACTGGAACTTCGCCGCGATGGCACCCAGGGTCTCGCCCTTGCCCACCTTGTGGCTGCGTACCGGCTTCGGCCGGGCGGCCGGTGCCGGGCGCGGCGTCGCCACTGCGGCCACCGGCGCGGTCGGCACGCTGGTGGATGCGGCTGCGTCGGCCACCGGCACGACACCACCCACCGCCACGCTGCCGGTATAGCTGGCCGCGGTCGGGCGCTTGATCGCCGCATTCAGATCGGCGGTGATCAGGGTGCGGGCCAGGTCGGCACGCGGGCCACTGACACAGTTGCGCTGGTACAGGCCGGCGATGCGGGTGGTAGCGTTGATCAGCGTGCCGGCCGGAATCCAACCATCGGCTTCATAGCGCGGGTTGAGGTTGCGCAGCGCGCGCATGTAGCCATCGCGCGTACCGTGGCTGCCCAGGCAGATGGTCAGTTCGTAGATGGTGGTGGACTTGGCAAGGCGCAGCGTGGCCGGCTGGGCGCTGATCTTCGGGAACTCCACGCCGTACTGCTGCGGGTGCAGGAAGATCCAGGCAGCGGCGATCACCATCGGGACGTAGTCCTTGGTCTCGCCCGGGAACTGGTTGTAGACGCTGTCGGTCCAGAAGCTCTGGCCAGCGCTCTGCTTGAACACGCGCGCGGCACGGCCTTCGCCACCGTTGTAGGCGGCCACCGACATTTCCACGTTGTTGTTCAGTTCGCGCAGGCGCTCGTTGAGGTAGCTGGCGCTGGCTTCAGCGGCGCTGCGCGCGTCGAAACGGGTATCGAAGCCGGTGCCGTCCGGGCCGAGGCCGAACCGGCGGCCGGTGGCCGGCATGAACTGCATCAGGCCGGCGGCGCCGGCGCGCGAGGACGCATGCACGCGACCGTTGGATTCCTTGGCCATGATGCCGAACAGCAGTGCCTCGGGCAGGCCACGCTTCTCCCACTCCGGCCACATCACCGCGCGCAGGTTCTGGTAGTTCTCATAGCTGGTCAGCAGCGCCGGGCGCATGTCGGTCAGCCAGCGGCGGATGCCGGCCTGCACGGCCGGGTTGTATTCGACCATGCTGTCGAAGGCGTGCCGCTTGTCGTTGAGCAGCGCGGCGGCGCGGGCGGCTTCGGGCACGTCGGCGGTGAGGGGGCCGATATGGTCGGGGTCGGCTTCCAGGCGGTCGCCGCCTTCGTCGGCCACGTCATCGCTGGCAGCGGCATCAGCGTCATGCTTGAGCAGGCGCTTGTAGCTGGCCAGCAGGGTGCCCATCTGGCAGCCCTTCTGCTTCACGCAGTCGTTGAGGACATCTTCCATGTCCTCCAGCGCCGCGTCGGCCTCGTTGCTGCCCTTGGGGTCGGCATTGGCGACCAGCAGCAGGGCGTCGCTGTAGCGCTTCTCGGCGGCGGTCATGCGCTGCTGCAGCGCATCCACCTTCACCTTGTCCCGGGCCGAGACCCGCTGTGCATGGGCGTCGGGTGCCAGGGAAACCAGGCCGGCCAGGGCCAGCAGCGGCCAACCGCGGGAAATCAGGACAGGGACGGGCATTGATGGCACTGTGTGCGAAACAGGCAGGCAGAGTAGCGGCGCCGCCAAGGTCCGGGCAAGCCGACCTTCGGACCGTCACCGCCGGCGGTTAACATTGGGCTATTCACCACAAGGGCTGGACCATGGATCCGATTCTGCTCGGCAAAGGCATCACCGACGATGTTGCCGTCACCCTGCTGCCGAAACTGGGCAACCGTCACGGTCTGGTGGCCGGCGCCACTGGCACCGGCAAGACGGTGACCCTGATGACCCTGGCCGAGGGCTTCTCGCGGCTGGGCGTGCCGGTGTTCCTGGCCGATGTGAAGGGCGATGTGTCCGGCCTGGCCGTGCCCGGCACCGGCGCCGAGAACCTGCTGGCGCGTGCTGCCGAAATCGGCGTGACCGACTACGCGCCAGCCGCCAGCCCGACCATTTTCTGGGACCTGTACGGCAAGCTGGGTCACCCGGTGCGCACCACGGTCAGCGAGATGGGCCCGACCCTGCTGGCGCGCATCCTCGAGTTGAACGACACCCAGTCCGGCGTGCTCGACATCGTGTTCAAGCTGGCCGACGACCGTGGCCTGCTGCTGCTGGACATGGACGATCTGCGCGCCCTGCTTGGCCTGGTGGCCGAGGAGCGCAAGGACATTTCCACCGAGTACGGCCTGGTCAGCGCGCAGTCCATCGCTGCGATCCAGCGTTCGGTGCTGCGCCTGGCGCAGGATGGCGGCGAGAACTTCTTCGGTGAGCCCGCATTGGAACTGGCCGACATCATGCGGGTCAATCACGACGGCCGCGGCATGATCGGCATCCTCGCCGCCGATCAGCTGGTGCTCAAGCCCAAGCTGTATTCGACCTTCCTGCTGTGGCTGCTGTCGGAGTTGTTCGAGCAGCTGCCGGAAGTAGGCGACCTGGACAAGCCGAAGCTGGTCTTCATCTTCGACGAGGCGCACCTCCTGTTCGACGACGCACCGGCCTCGCTGGTGCAGCGTATCGAGCAGGTGGTGCGCCTGATCCGCTCCAAGGGCGTGGGCGTATATTTCTGCTCGCAGTTCCCCGACGACGTGCCGGGCAACATTCTCGGCCAGCTCGGCAACCGCGTGCAGCACGCACTGCGTGCGTTCACCCCGCGCGACCAGAAAGCGGTGAAGACTGCTGCCGAAACCTTCGTGCCGAACCCGAAGCTGGACGTGGCCAAGGTACTGAGCCAGCTCGGCACCGGCGAAGCGCTGGTGTCCACACTGCAGGACAAGGGTGTGCCGATGCCGGTGCAGCAGACGATGATCGCGCCACCGCGCTGCCGGATGGGACCGATCACCGAGGCCGAGCGTGCCCAGGTGCGTGCCGGCAGCCCGGTCGGCAGCCGCTACGACACCGCGATCAACCGCGAATCGGCCGCCGAACTGCTGGCCCAGCGTACGCAGAAGACCGCCGAACAGGCACAGGCGCCGGCCGCGCGTAGCCGCGAGCAGGACGAAGCGCAGGAAGGCGGTTTCGGCCAGGCGATCAAGGATGCGATTTTCGGCACCAAGCGCCGCCAGGGCATGATCGAAACCATGGCCAAGCAGACCACGCGTACCGTTGGCACCAAGCTGGGCAACCAGATCGTGCGCGGCCTGCTGGGCGGCATCTTCGGCGGCAAGCGCTGAGTTGCGCCCTTTGGTGTCAGAGCCCTTTCTGTGGGAAAGGGATCTGACCCCGGGGTCGGATCCCTTCCGCAAGGAAGAGCTCCGACCCCGCTCCCCCGTTCGTCATCCAGAAAAGAAGTCGTATTGCATGTCCCGTTGGCGTCCCCCAGCAGAAAAGAGTACCGCCCTGATCACCGCCTCCGGCCACGCTCGGTTGAAGGCCGAACTGGATGACCTGTGGCGTGTGCGGCGCCCCGAGGTGGTGAAGGCACTGGCCGCAGCCGCCGCAGAGGGCGACCGTTCGGAGAACGCCGAATACACCTACCGCAAGAAGCAGCTGGGCGAGATCGACCGCCGTGTGCGCTACCTGACCAAGCGGCTGGAATCGCTGCGCGTGGTCGACACCACGCCGACCGATCCGCAGGCGGTGTTCTTCGGCGCGTGGGTGGAACTGGAGAACGTGGACAGTGGCGACACCAGCCGCTATCGCATTGTCGGCCCGGATGAGACCGACGCAGGCCTGGGCTGGATCAGCATCGATTCGCCGCTGGCGCGTGCGCTGCTGAAGAAGCGGCTGGATGATGAATTCTCGGTGGAGCTGCCCGGCGGCCAGTTCACCTTTGCGGTGATCGGAGTGGAGTACGAGCCTGTGTAGCGTCGAGCCATGCTCGACTGCATTGCCGTTGTAGAGCCGAGCCCATGCTCGGCTGATGGGCAAACGCAGCCGAGCATGGGCTCGGCTCTACAACGGCAACAGCGCCAGCGGCGGCGGGTACGCGCGGCAGGCGCGCAGCGGGCGGAAATAGCCGGCATCTGCATAGAAGGCGGTGTCCTGTCCCTCGTGCCAGCCCGGAACTCCAGCCAACGGCAACGGACGCAACTGCAAGGGATCGGTCACTGCCCGACCCTCGGCAATGGCCGCGGTCACTGCGTCAACGCAGGCACCATCGATTTCGCCGTGCACCACCACACACTTTCCCACCAGCCGGCGCCCCGGCAGCAGTGCCTGCTCCATCAGTGCGTGCCCGAATACCGCAGCGATGGCGATATCGCCGCTCAGCCAGTGTCTCGATTCGAACAGCGCACGCCAGTCGTGCACATCCCAGGCAGTCAGCAGCGTGTGATTGCGCACGCGCACGATCACGCCGGTTTCGTCGAACTGGGTCAACGCGGCCTGCGCACGGTTGCGCTGGCCCGGCGGCATGGATGCGATATGCCTGCACTGCTGCACATTGAGCGCCTGCTTGAGCTGCGGGTAGCGGGCCCACACCAGTGCATTGAACAGGTCATGCCAATTGTCAGCGCGGGTGGCGATACAGCCCTGCGCGATGCGGGCTTCATAGTGCAGGCCGTCGGCCAGCAGCGTGGCGTCCTGCTCGATCAAGTGCTTGCCGGGCAGTGACAGGCGCGCATCGAGCACGGCGACGGCCGGCCACTCCGGGCCTTCCAACAGATCACGAACGTCGCGCAACCCGGCAAACACCGGGTGCGCGAACACCTGCGGATCGACCGCCGCACGCGGCGGCGGCACGAAGCGGCGGACACCGCTGCCGTCACCGGCGGCGGTCATCGCTGCAGTCACAGCATCTTGAGATCGAATGCAGGGCGGGTGGCGGCAGCCAGCGCGTCACCGTACAGGTCGTGCTCGTCGCTCTCGGTGATCTCCACGTCGACGAATTCGCCCACGCGCAGCGGCACCTGGTCGGCGTTCTGGATATGCACCAGACCGTCGATCTCCGGCGCATCGGCCTTGGAACGAGCCACGGCGATATCGCCTTCGATAGCATCGACCAGGCACTGCTGCACGGTGCCGATCTTGGCTTCCAGGCGCGCGGCGGAAATCTGCGCCTGCTTCTCCATGAAGCGGGCCAGGCGCTCCTGCTTCACTTCTTCCGGCACGGCATCGGGCAGGTCGTTGGCAGTGGCACCCTCGACCGGCGAATAAGCGAACGCGCCCACGCGATCCAGCTGCGCTTCGTCGAGGAACGACAGCAGTTCCTCGAATTCGGCCTCGGTCTCACCCGGGAAACCGACGATGAAGGTCGAGCGCACGGTGATGTCCGGCGCGATACGGCGCCAGTTCTGCACGCGTTCGAGGGTCTTCTCAACTGCACCTGGACGCTTCATCAGGCGCAGGATGCGCGGGCTGGCGTGCTGGAATGGAATATCCAGGTACGACAGGATGCGGTTCTCGGCCATCAGCGGCACCACCTCGTCCACGTGCGGGTACGGGTAGACGTAGTGCATGCGCACCCACGCATCCAGCTCGGACAGGCCTTCGCACAGGGCCTTCAGGCGGGTCTGGTAGGCCTTGTCGCGCCACATCTTCTCGGCGTACTTCACGTCCACGCCGTAGGCCGAGGTGTCCTGCGAAACCACCAGCAGCTCGCGCACGCCGCCACGCACCAGGCGCTCGGCTTCGCGCAGCACCTCATCCACCGGACGCGAGACCAGCTTGCCGCGCATCGACGGAATGATGCAGAAGCTGCACTTGTGGTTGCAGCCTTCGGAAATCTTCAGGTACGCGTAATGGCGCGGGGTCAGCTTGATGCCGTAGTCGGGCACCAGGTCCACGAAGGGATCGTGCCTGGGCGGCAGCGCTTCGTGCACCGCTTCCATCACGCTCTGGTAGTCCTGCGGCCCGGACACCGCCAGCACGTTCGGGTAGGCCTCGCGGATCTGCTCCGGGCGCTTGCCCAGGCAGCCGGTGACGATCACCTTGCCGTTCTGGTTCATCGCCTCGCCGATGGCGTCCAGCGATTCGGTCACCGCCGAATCGATGAAGCCGCAGGTGTTGACCACCACCACGTCGGCCGAGTCGTAGGACGGCACGATGTCATAGCCTTCCGAGCGAAGCTGGGTAAGGATGCGTTCGGAATCGACAAGGGCCTTCGGGCAGCCAAGGCTGACGAAGCCGACTTTGGGGTTCAGCTGGGACATGGAATCGCGGGACTCTGGGGGCCTGGGCCCCTGCCGTCGTGGCAGGGGTTCCTGGGGGCCGGGGCCTGAAAGGGCGCCAGTATACCGGGGTTGGCGGCCTCGCTCTGAATGGCCAGCCGCCCGATCACGCACAGCCGCTGACACCGCGCTAACCCACGCAGCGCCGACAATGCGGGTCTGTTCCCCGCAATGAGATAGCAGCGATGGCCGAGTGGATCACCCTGGATACGCATCACGGCCCGGTACGGGCCTGGCAGGCCCTGCCGGAAGGCACCGCGCGTGGCGGCTTGGTGGTAGTGCAGGAAATTTTCGGCGCCAACCCGCACATCCGCGGCGTAGCAGAGCGCTTCGCGGCCGAAGGCTACGCGGTGCTGGCGCCCTCGTTCTTCGACCTGGTCGATGGTGCCGAGGCAGATCCGGATGCCCTGCCCTACGACGCCGAGGGCGTGAAGCAGGGCCTGGAACGGGTCAGTGCGCTGGGCATGGAAAAGGCGCTGGAAGTGGTCCGTGCTGCAGCAACCCGGCTGACCCCCTACGGTAAGGTCGGCACCGTCGGCTACTGCTGGGGCGGCAGCGTCGCCCTGCTGTCCGCGCTGCGCCTGGGCCTGCCTTCGGTCAGCTACTACGGTGCGCGCAACGTCCAGTTCCTGGATGAGACGCCAAAGGCTCCGGTGATCTTCCACTTCGGTGCCCAGGACCGCAGCATCCCGCCGGAGGCCGTGCAGGCCCACCGCGAGAAGCTGCCGCAGATGGCCACCTACGTCTATCCGGCCGATCACGCCTTCAACCGGGAGGTCGGACATGCGTATGATCCAGACAGCGCCGCCCTGGCGCTGCAACGCACCCTGGACTTCTTCTCGGAGCATCTTGGATGAGCGATTTCGAACTCGATTCACGCCTGGCCACCGATAGCGTGCTGGTGGCGGAAGGACCGTTGTCGCAAGTGCGGCTGATGAACGACGAACGATTCCCCTGGCTGGTGCTGGTACCGCGCCTGGCCGGGGTGACCGAGTGGATCGAGCTGGACGGCGAGCAGCAGGACAAGCTGCGCACCGAGCTCAACCGCGCCTGCAAGGCCCTGAAGGGCGCCGACGGGGTGGAGAAGATCAATATCGGTGCGCTGGGCAACATCGTGCGCCAGCTGCATTTCCATGTGATCGGCCGCCATGACGGCGACCCCGCGTGGCCAGGCCCGGTCTGGGGCAGCGGCCCCGCGCACCGCTACGAGCCAGGCGCGCTGGACCAGCATGTCGCCTACTGGAAGGAACGGCTAGGATATCCAGCCTAGTCCTGAGCGTTTGCCGACCCGATGCGATTCAACCTCGTTGCCGCCGTCCTGCTGATCCTGATCGGCCTGTTCATGCTCGCCAGCAACCTCGGCTGGACGCACCTGAACCTGTCCAAGCTGCTGCTGACCTGGTGGCCGGTGGCACTGGTGGGCGTCGGCATCGCGATGCTGTTCGGTCGCGGGAAATGACGAAGGCGGCGCATTGCGCCGCCTTCTTTCATGCGGAGCCGAGCATGGCCCGGCGCTACAAGCGGCCTACAGTCATCAGGTGCGCGGCAGGGTCACGCCGGTCTGGCCCTGGTACTTGCCGCCACGATCGCGGTACGACGTCTCGCAGACGTCATCGGCCGCTGCCTGGAAGAACAACATCTGCGCTACGCCTTCGTTGGCGTAGATGCGCGCCGGCAGCGGCGTGGTGTTGCTGAACTCAAGGGTCACGTGGCCCTCCCACTCCGGCTCCAGCGGGGTCACGTTGACGATGATGCCGCAGCGCGCGTAGGTGCTCTTGCCCAGGCACACCACCAGGGTATCGCGCGGAATGCGGAAGTACTCAACGGTACGCGCCAGCGCGAAGCTGTTCGGCGGAATGATGCACTCGTCGGCGGTGATGTCGACGAAGCTGCCCGAGTCGAAGTGCTTGGGATCGACGATGGTCGAGTTGATGTTGGTGAACACCTTGAACTCGCGCGAGCAGCGCACGTCATAGCCATAGCTGGACGTGCCATAGCTGACGATGCGCTCGCCGTTGGCCTGCTTGACCTGCCCTGCCTCGAACGGCTCGATCATGCCGTGCTGCTCGGACATGCGGCGGATCCAACGGTCACTCTTGATGCTCATGCTCTGTCCTGTTGAACGAGGGGGGAATCCGGGCTGCGCCCGAGGCGGCGATTCTACAGGCCAGCTCCGTAGCCCGGCCATGCCGTCGCTCATGGTGCAAAGGAACGGTGACACACCGCCCGGCCCCGGGGAGCCGCAGTCGATGCTTAATAACAAATGAGACTGTTGCCGCCTATACTTTTCACTTACCACATATCAGCGCCCATTTCCATCGCAGTCTTTCATCTGAAACAAACTGAAACAAAAAAATATTTCTCATTTATTTCAACAACATAACCCAATATTAGACGCGCGCTCCAGACATGAGCGCCAGATGAACATTGCAGGAACAAGAATTCATCGTTACGGTTTCATTCATCCTGAACAATTCGTTCAGGTACCCCTGAAACGAACCGACTTCCCTCTGCAACCGCAAAGGAACACGATGAATCTGAACGTCAATGGACGCGTCCTGAAGCGCACCGCACTCGCGGTCGTCCTGGCCGCAATGGCTGGCACCAGCTACGCCCAGAGCACTGCGGGCGACATCATCGGCACGGCTTCGTCCGCCGACAAGATCCAGGTAAAGAGCCTGGCCTCGGGTGCGACCCGCGAAACCACTGTCAGCAGTGACGGCCGATTCCGCCTGTCGCAGCTGCCAACCGGTACTTACGAGGTCATCAGCTACAGCGGTGGCACCCAGGTAGGCAGCACCCGCGTGAACGTCGTCGCCGGGCAGACCACCACGGCGACCTTCGCCGCGGGCAACGCCACGTCGCTGGAAACAGTCAACGTCCGCGCCACTGGCACCGCGCCGATCGACCTGAGCAGCGTTGAAACCCGCACCACATTCACCGCCGAGCAGCTCAACTCCCTGCCGGTAGGTCGCGACGTCACCAGCGTTTCGCTATTGACGCCCGGCACGGTCGCCTCCAGTGGTTACTTTGGCCCGGCGTCCTTCGGCGGCGCGTCGGCTGCGGAAAACAGCTATTACGTCAACGGCTTCAACGTCACAAATCTGTACGACAGCCTGTCGTTCTCGGAGATTCCGTATCAGGCGATCGACCAGCTGGATGTGCAGACAGGCGGTTACGGCGCCAAATACGGCCTGTCCACCGGCGGTGTGACCAGCGTCAACGTGAAGCGCGGCACCAACGAATGGAAGGGTGGCTTCTCCTGGACAGGAGCGCCGGACTGGGGCCGTTCGAAGATTCCGAACTCGCACCGCAATGACGGCCAGATCTTCCGCGACTACAGCAGCTCGGCCAGTTCATCCAATGTCTACTCGGCCTGGGCCGGTGGCCCGCTGATCGAGGACAAGCTGTTCGTCTTCGCAATGGGGCAGTTCAGCAACTCCAAGAGCACGACCTATGGCAGCCGCTCCGAGTACAGCAATGCCAGCGTCGGCGGCACCTCCTACGACTATGAAGTAAAGACTCCGTACTGGCTGCTGAAGGTCGACTGGTATCTCAACGAGAACAACCACCTCGAGTACACCGGCTTCGACAACAGCAACCGCTACACCTACGACTACTACAACAACGTCTACAACGTCGCGGACGAACGCTCCAACCGGACCACCTACAAGGGTCAGCTGGTTGGCAAGCGCGGTGGCCAGACCGACATCTTCAAGTGGACCAGCTACCTGACCGACAACCTGACTGCATCGCTGCAGTATGGGCAGATGCGCAACCAGGCATCGGAATTCACCATCGACCCGAAGGGCGTGATGAGTTCGTACAACGGTGACGTGCACTCACCCGATGGCGCCTGCCCGTACGTCGTCTACAACGGCACCGTGATCGGGTGCTCGGTGGCCAGTCAGGTCGACCTGATGGGCGGCAAGAACGAGCGCAAGGGCGGCAAGCTCGATTTCGAATGGCAACTGGGCGACCACCGCGTGGCCTTCGGCTATGGCAACGAAAAGTGGGATTCCCGCCAGGGTACCGCCTACTCCGCCGGTGCCTACTGGAGCATCAATTCCGCCAGCAAGACCGCGGTCCGCACCAACTACCGCACTGGTGGCAGCGTCCGCATCGAGCAGAACTCCTGGTACCTGCAGGACAACTGGCAGGTCACCGACAATTTCATGCTGTACCTCGGTGTCCGCAACGATTCGTTCAAGAACAAGAACTCCGACAACATCACCTTCGTCAAGCAGGACAACATCTGGCAGCCGCGCCTGGGCTTCTCCTGGGATACCACTGGCGACGGTCGCAGTAAGCTGTTCGGTTCGCTGGGTCGCTACTCGCTGCCGATCGCAGCCAACGTCGCGCTGCGCGCCGCCAGCGCCTCCTACTACACCGCCGACTACTACACCTATCTGGGCTCCTATGACCCGGTGTCGGGCAAGCCGAATGTCGCGCCGACGCCCTATCGCAGTGAGGTCTACAACGGCGAGAACGGCACCCTCCCGGATCCGCATGCCGTTGCCAGCCGCGGCCTGAAGCCGTTCACCCAGGACGAAGCCATTCTTGGCTACCAGTACCAGCTGTCGAGCGCCAACGATTTCCTCAATGACTGGACTGTCGGCATCAAGGCAACCTATCGCAAGCTGCACAACGTCATCGACGACACCTGCGATTCGCGTTCGATCTACAACGCAGCAAAGGCCGCTGGTTACGACCTTTCCGGGTGGGACAGCGAATGGGCAGTGCCGGGCAACCTGCCGGGCTGCTATCTGTTCAACCCGGGCAAAGATCTGAACCTGTCGCTGGATGTGGATGGTGATGGCAAGCCGGATTCGATCAGCGTTCCAGGCAGTCAGCTGGGCCCCAAGGCCGAGCGCACCTACAAGGCGCTCACCCTGAGCGCCGACAAGCGCACCGACCGCTGGTATGCCAGCCTGTCCTATACCTGGTCGAAGCTGGACGGCAACTACGAAGGTCTGGTGAAGAGCAGCAACGGCCAGGATGATACCGGCACCACCTCCGACTTCGACTTCCCGGAGATCATGTATGGCGCCAATGGCTACCTGTTCAATGACCACCGTCATTCGATCAAACTGTTCGGCTCGTACGACTTCACCCCGGAATGGCAGCTGGGCCTCAACATCCAGGCACAGTCGGGCTCTCCGATCAGCTGCTTCGGCGGCGGCTTCGATGGCGACGAAGGCACCTTCGGCACCGAGTACGGCTATGGTGCTGCTTTCCACTATTGCAACGGCGAACTGTCACCGCAAGGGAAGTCCGGGCGTACGCCGTGGACGGTCAATGTCAGCCCGAGCCTGACCTACCGCCCGAACTGGCTGTCCGGCTTGAGCGTCCAGGCATCAGTGCTTAATGCCTTCAACAACATCAAGCCGGTGCAGGTCTACGAAGTCACCGAGAATGTGGATTACGGCCGCGTCTACAACGACTACGGCGTAGGCAAGTACTACACCACGCCGCGCTACGTCCGCTTCCAGGTCCAGTACGACTGGTAAGCGGGCAACTCTCCAGGAAAGCTCCAACTTGCCGCCGGCCTTGCGCCGGCGGCCTTTTCTTTGCAGCTGTGATCAGAGCAGCGACGACAGGATCGGAATCGAAGCGCGCGGGCGCTTGCCTACTTCTTCGATCAGGCGCTGCGCGGCATGGCGGTAGGCCTGCGCCGGGACCGAATCGGGCTGCGCCACAGTGATCGGCGTACCGGCGTCGCCCTGCTCACGGATGCCGATCTGCAGCGGCAGCGAACCCAGCAGCGGCACACCGTACTGCGCGGCCATGCGCTCGCCACCGCCCTCGCCGAACAGGTGCTCGACGTGACCACAGTTGCTGCAGGTGTGCACCGCCATGTTCTCGACGATGCCCAGCACCGGCACTTCGACCTTCTCGAACATCTTCAGCGCCTTCTTCGCATCCAGCGTGGCGATGTCCTGCGGCGTGGTGACGATCACCGCACCGGCCAGCGGAATCTTCTGGGTCAGGGTCAGCTGGATGTCACCGGTACCCGGCGGCAGGTCGATCAGCAGGAAGTCCAGGTCGTCCCACAGGGTATCGTTGAACAGCTGGGTCATCGCCGAGGTGGCCATCGGCCCACGCCAGATCATCGGCGTGTCCTCTTCAATCAGGTAGCCGATCGACATCGTATCCACACCGAACGCACGCAGCGGCTCAATGCTCTTGTTGTCGGGGCTTTCCGGGCGGCCAGACAGGCCCAGCATGGCCGGCACGCTTGGACCGTAGATGTCCGCATCGAGTACGCCTACGCGTGCACCGAGCTGCTGCAGCGCCACTGCCAGGTTCACCGACGTGGTGGACTTGCCGACACCGCCCTTGCCCGATCCAACCGCGATCACGTTGCGGATGCGCGCATGTGGCGTGAGTCCCTTCTGGACCTGGCTGGCATGGGGACGGCGGGGAGAACTGTTCACAACGAGCACCGGCGGGGTCAGGGGGATAACCCAGCATCATACAAGCTGGACGTAGCCTGACTGAAATTCAGGATTGCTACAGATTCGTGCACAGATTGTTAAGTTCATGTTACGTTCGCAGAGCACTGTTTTGGGCTGCAGGGCTGGCTTTCCAGCGCGCACGATGGCGCATGCGCAGTGCCGTTTTTGTTATTTGCTCTTTATTGGAACTACATGAACTACGTAAGCAACACCGCACGTCGCAGTACGCTCTCCGTCGCCCTGATCACCGCTCTGATGGCCGCCGCCCCGGCAATGGCCCAGGACAAGGCGACCAACCTGGACAAGATCACCGTCACCGGTTCGCTGATCCCGCAGACCCAGGTTGAAACCCAGACCCCGGTGATGTCCATCACCTCCGAAGACATCCAGGCACGCGGCTTCACCAGCGTTGCCGAAGTCCTGCAGCAGTCCTCGCTGACCACCGGCGGCCTGCAGGGCGGCCAGACCTCGGGTGCCTTCACCCAGGGCGCCGAAGCCTCCGGCATGTTCGGCCTGAACCCGGGCTACACCAAGTACCTGATCAACGGCCGCCCGATGCTTTCGTATCCGGCGCTGTACAACGGCAGCGAGTCGTTCAACAACCTCAGCGGCATCCCGGTCGACATCGTCGAGCGCATCGAAGTGCTGCCGGGTGGCCAGTCCTCCCTGTACGGTTCGGACGCCATCGCCGGCGTGGTCAACATCATCCTGAAGGAGCGCATGGACGGCGGTACGATGACCGTCCGTGGCGGCACCTATACTGAAGGTGGCGGCAGCAACCTGCGCATCAGCGGCGCGCATGGCTTCACCGCCGTCGACGGCCGCTTCAACGCACTGGTCAACGTCCAGTACGAAAAGGGCAACCCGATCTGGGGTTACCAGCGCGATATCACCCGCCAGAACAACCCGGTGGGCTTCAGCCCGCAGGCTCCGTCGAATGACTTCCTGGTCACCGGCGGCGGCAAGTACTACATGATGGACCCGAGCCGTTGCGCCAACGTCGCCGGCCTGTACGACGGCACCACCACCGTCGGCTTCCGTGAAGGCAAGGGCGAATCCTGCGGCTCGATCTACAGCGCGGGCTACAAGACGCTGAAGAATTCCAAGGACAGCGGTCAGTTCTACTCGACCATGACCTTTGATGTGAACGACAACCTGCAGCTGTTCGCCGACGTGCTGTACAGCAAGGAAAAGACCGAATTCACCTCCGGCTCCAGCGCCCTGTGGTGGGGCACGCAGTCCGGCATGGGCGGCTTCTACGACCAGGGCCTGGGCAAGGTCGTGAACCTGCAGCGCGCCTTCGCGCCGGAAGAAATCGGCGTCGGCGACTACAACAACATCCTCAATGCCGACCGCAGCCGTTCCTACCAGGTCACCCTGGGTGCGAAGGGCATGTTCGGTGACTGGGACTACAGCGCCAGCTTCACCCGTGGCGAGTACCGCCTGGACCAGGACCGCTTCGTGCGCTGGAAGGACAAGATCAACGGCTTCTTCGCCGATCGCGTCCTCGGCCAGGAACTGGGTACCTACGTCGACCCGAATACCGGTGGCAAGTTCGGCATCTACAATCCGAACTATGCGGCGTTCTACTCGCCGATCACCCCGGAAGAGTTCGGCAGCTTCACCGGCTACGGCACCCATCACAGCAAGACCTGGCAGAACCTGGGTCGTGTGCAGCTGACCAACGGCTCGCTGTTCAGCCTGCCGGGCGGTGACGCCGGCCTCGCCGTGGTCCTGGAAGGTGGCAGCGAAGGCTGGAACTACTCTCCGAACCAGTCGTTCATCGACGGCAACGTCTGGGGCACCACCGCCGTGGCCGGCGCCGGCCACCGCAGCAACTATGCGGTGACGTCCGAACTGCGCATGCCGCTGCACGACATGGTGACCGTCAGCGCCTCGGGCCGCTATGACGCCTTCAAGATCGCCGACAGCACTGTCGACAAGGCCACCTACAGCATCGGTGTCGAGTTCCGTCCGCTGGAAAGCCTGCTGTTCCGCGGCAAGTACGGCACCGCCTTCCGCGCGCCGACCCTGTCCGATGCGTTCCAGGGCATGAGCGGTTCGTACTCGTCCAGCCAGAACGACTACTACCGCTGCAACCAGGCGGGCTTCGGGCTGAACGACGACCTGTGCCCGTACTACAAGAACACCTCGGTCTACAGCGAAAAGTCCGGCAATCCGGACCTGAAGCCGATCACCGCCGACGTGTGGAGCGCGGGCGTTGTGTGGGCACCGGTCAGCAACTTCTCGCTGTCGGTTGACTACTACAACTGGAAGATCAAGAACGAGGTCAAGACCCTGAGCAGCGACCAGCTGCTGCTGGCCGAGTACGCCTGCGCCACTGGTGCCGTGAACAACACCTCGGCCAGCTGCCAGGATGTTGCCAACTGGATCACCCGTGACAACGCCGGTGCGATCACCCGGGTCTACACTCCCAAGCTGAACGTGGCCAGCCAGAACCTGGAAGCCGTCGCCGTCAGCGCGAAGTACCAGCAGGACATCGGCCGTTTCGGCTCGCTGAACTTCTCCGGCAACTACACCAACATGCTGAAGCGTGAGCTGCAGCCGCTGCCGGGTGCCCAGAAGATCGACCTGCTGAGCGATCCGTACAACATGTACTACTACGACAACTACGCCAAGGTGCGTGGCGACCTGTCGGTGGCGTGGAACATCGACAAGTTCACCACCACCGTGTACGCGAACTACGTCGGCAGCACGCCGAACTACGTCGCCTACCTGGGCCGTAGCTACGACTACACCAACCGCTACGGCGCCAAGGCCGGCAAGTGGGGCTCGTACACCACGTACAACATGAGCTTCGCCTACCGCGCACAGGAAGATCTGACCCTGTCGCTGATGGTCAACAACGTCTTCAACAAGATGCCGACCGGCCAGCGCTACAGCTACGAGGGTACCGACGGCTCCCCGTACAACAGCGCCTTCTACAGCATCTACGGCCGTTCCATCCAGGCCCAGATGAAGTACGACTTCGGCAAGTAATCCCGTCGTTTTCCAGACTTCGTGTCTGGACCAGGCCCCGCTTCGGCGGGGCCTTTTTTTTGGCACTGAACAAACCGGAAAATAATCGAATGAATGTCTCGATTATTAATCACCCTCATTTGATCGACATTCATTCCGCCACAATCGGCAAAACCAGACAATATCCGCAAGTTATTGTTTTCAAAAACAAGAGCGCGGAATTGTGACGAAGCCCGTCAACCCCGGTTACAAATCGGCGCATTTCAAATTAAGTGCATGTTAGGTTTCAGCCACCGCGCGCGGCATGAACCGCAGACGCGGGCGAACAGAAACCGAGCCCCTGGAAGGGAAAACGCGTTCTTACGATCACACGGAGTAATCGCATGTCTCGCAGTCGCTTCTTGTTCTTACGCCACCCGCTCACCAGCGCCGTGCTCAGCGGCTTGTTCCTTGCCAACGCCAGCACTGCCGCGCTCGCCCAGGAAAACAAGAGCGCCGCCACCAACCTTGACCGCGTCACGGTTACCGGGTCGCTGATTCCGCAGACGCAGATCGAAAACCAGACGCCGGTGCTGACCATCAGCGCCGAGGCGATCCAGGCGCGCGGCTTCTCCAGCGTCGCTGAAGTGCTGCAGCAGTCCTCGCTGACCACCGGCGGCCTGCAGGGCGGCCAGACCTCGGCATCGTTCACCCAGGGCGCCGAAGCGGCCGGCATGTTTGGCCTGAATCCGGGCTACACCAAGTACCTGATCAACGGCCGCCCGATGCTGTCCTACCCCGCGCTGTACAACGGCAGCGATGCGTTCAACAACATCAGTGGCATTCCGATCGACATCGTCGACCGCATTGAAGTCCTGCCCGGTGGCCAGTCGTCGCTCTACGGTTCGGATGCGATCGCCGGCGTGGTCAACATCATCCTCAAGGAACGCATGGACGGCGGCACGCTGAACGTGCGTGGCGGCGCGTACTCGGATGGTGGCGGCGCCAGTTTCCGCGTGAGCGCTGCCAATGGCTTCAACATCCGCGACGACCGCTTCCGCGCACTGGTCAACGTGCAGTACGAAAAGACCAACCCGATCTGGGGCTACCAGCGCGACATCACCACGCAGAACAATCCGCACGGCTATACCCGCCAGCTCCCCTCGAATGACTTCCTGGTCTTCGATGCGGAAACTGACGACTTCCTGATGATGGACCCGAACAACTGCGCCGGCGTCGCCGGCCAGTTCGACGGCACCACCATCCTCGGCACGCGCCGCGCCGGCCAGTCCTGCGGTTCGGCGTTCAGCGCTGGCTACAAGACGATCAAGAACAGCAAGGAAAGCAGCCAGTTCTATTCGGCACTGACCTACGACGTGAATGACAACCTCCAGCTGTTTGGCGACGTCCTCTACAGCTACGAGACGGTCAAGTACAACGCCGGTGCCGGCTACAACTATTGGGGCACCGACATCAGCATGGGCCCGTTCTTCGATCAGTCCAGCGGGCGCTACCTGGGGCTGCAGCGCGCGTTCGCCCCCGAAGACATCGGCGGTGCGGGCTATCGCGACATCATGAACACCGACCGCAGCAAGTCCTACCAGGTCACGCTCGGCGCACGCGGTTCGATCGGCAGCAACTGGGATTACGAGGCCAGCATCACCCGCGGCGAATACAAGCTCAATGAGCGCAGCTATGCGCGCTGGAACGATCCGATCAACAACTGGTTCGCCGACAACGTGCTGGGCCCGGTGCTGGGCGAGACCGATGATGGCTACAACATCTACAACCCGAACTGGGGTGCCTTCTATTCCAAACTGCCAGACGGGGCGTTCCAGAGCTTCACCGGTTTCACCACCAGCCGCAGCCGTACCTGGCAGACCCAGACCCGGGCCCAGCTCACCAACAGTTCGCTGTTCAAGCTGCCCGGTGGCGATGCCGGCTTTGCGGCAGTGGTCGAGGGCGGTAGTGAAGGCTGGGACTACACCCCGGATGTGCGTCTGACCGACGGCACCGTGTTCGGAACCACCTCCGTGGCCGGCAACGGCCACCGCAGCAACTACGCGGTGACCGGCGAACTTCGCCTGCCACTGCACGACATGCTGACGGTGACGGCCTCGGGTCGGTATGACAACTTCAAGATCGCCGGCCATACCGTCGACAAGCCCACCTACAGTATCGGCGTCGAGTTCCGGCCCTTCGAAAGCCTGCTGGTCCGCGGCAAGTACGGCACCGCGTTCCGAGCACCGTCCCTGCCAGATGCTTTCCAGGGCAAGAGCGGCTACTACGCCAATGGCTCCAAGGACTACTACCGCTGCGGCCAGCTCGGTTTCGATCCGTCCAACACGGTGGACTGCCGCTATGGCAGCGTGTCGGTGTTCGGCACACAGTCGGGCAATCCGGCACTGAAGCCGATCACTGCTGATGTGTGGAACGCCGGCCTGGTGTGGGCGCCGATCAACAATCTGTCGGTGTCGCTGGACTACTACAACTGGAAGATCAAGAACGAGGTCAATACCCTCAGCTCCGACCAGTTGCTGCTGGCCGAGTACTACTGCCGCAACGGCCTGACCAACACCGCGGGCGCCACCTGTGACGAGGTGGCCAACTGGGTCACCCGTGACGCCACCGGCGCCCTGGAGGAGATCTACACGCCGAAGCTGAACGTGGCGCGCCAGAACCTCGAGGCGCTCACCGCGAGCTTCAAGTACGTGCAGGACATCGGCCGCTTCGGCTCCCTGCAGTTCGCCAGCAACTACACCAACATGCTCAAGCGCGAACTGCAGCCGCAGCTCAATGATCCGTTCCTGGATCTGCTGGGCAACCCGTACGCGATGTGGGTGTATGACTCCTACGCCAAGGTCCGCGCCGACGGCTCGATCGGCTGGGCGTTGGACAAGTTCACCACCACCCTGTACTTCAACTACATCGGTCGCACGCCGAACTACATGTCCTACCTGGGGCGCGGCTACGACTTTGTCGACCCGACGTCCGGCTACAAGGCCGGCAAGTGGGGCTCGTACACCACCTACAACCTCAGCGTGAGCTATCGCGCGATGGACAACCTGACGTTCTCGCTGATGGTCAACAACCTGTTCAACAAGGTGCCGGACAACCAGCAGCACTCCTATGCCGGCAACATCGACGTGCCGTACAACAACTCCCTGTACAACGCCTACGGACGGGCGATCTATGTGCAGGCGCAGTACGACTTCGGCAGGAAGTAATCCCCCCTGTTGAACGCCCGCCTTGGCGGGGCGTTCCTGCAGATCACCAGGACCCCGCTTCGGCGGGGTCTTTTTCCATGCAACGGACACCGGCGGGCCGTATGACCGCCTGCCGCATGCCGGCATCTGCATGCAGCCCCCCCCCGCCTCTGGCCGAGGCCAACGGCCGACCGCGCGGTCACGCCGCCGCCCCTCGAATGGCTGACTGAACGAGCCGTTATGCGAACCCTTCCATCCTCCTCGGAAGGCATCCTTCGCCGCTTCCCGAGACACCTGTTCGCGCAAAGTTGCGCAGAACTCCACATTCAGCTTTACGTCATCAAGCTGTGAAGAGAGAATCACAAGTGAGACTAAGTTGCTGTAAATATTGCATTTTTATGTATCTCCCAAGTGAAATCAGAGACATTGCGTGACATTGGCATGCATTTCTCGTTAAGACCGTGTTAGGTTCCATGAACAACGCTTGTTATATGAACTCAACCGTAACAAGCGGACGGAACGGCACGCTTCAATTCATTAGGGGATCCATCACGATGACGTACAACCGCACACTTGGCCGCCACCCGCTGACCAGCGCCCTGCTCGTCGGCCTGCTCGCCGCGACTTCGGTGCCTGCTTTCGCGCAGGAAGCCTCCTCCAACCCGGTCGATCTGGACCGCGTCAGCGTGACCGGCTCGCGCATTGCGCGTACGGGCTTCGTGACCTCTTCGCCGGTTACCGCCATCACCGCTGAAGAAATCCGCCAGACCGGCGCGCTGACCATCAGCGACCTGATGAACAAGATGCCGCAGCTGGCACCGTCGTTCACCCTCGGCAACTCCACCCGCTACATCGGTACCGCCGGCCTGGGCCTGATGGACCTGCGTGGCATGGGCTACGACCGCACCCTGGTGCTGGTCAACGGCCGCCGCCATGTCGGCGCCAACCCGGGCAGCACCTCTGTTGACGTCAACACCATTCCGGTGGAGTGGATCGAACGCGTTGAAGTGATCACCGGTGGCGCCTCGGCCATCTACGGCGCGGACGCCGTGGCCGGTGTGGTCAACTTCATCATGAAGAAGAACTACGAAGGTTTCGAAGCCCGCGCCCAGAAGGGCATCGCGGGTGAAGGCGGATTCAACCGCGGCTTCGTGTCGGCCACGGCGGGCACCAACTTCGCCGACGGCCGCGGCAATGTGGCAGTCGCCGTCGAGTACAGCGAGCAGGGTCGTTTCGGCCGTGGCGACCGTTCGATCGGTCAGCGCTATGACGTGACCGTACCCAATCCGAACTTCGACAACACCAAGCCGCCGAGCGAGAGCAACCCGCAGACCGTCCTGGCACGTCCGGGTGGCAACTACTCCACCTCCTACGGCGGCACCTTCGACCTGGGCGGCAAGTTTGATTTCACCAAGCCGGGCACCTATCAGTACCGCTACCACTTCAATCCGGACGGCAGCTTCAGCCGCAACCGCTTCGATGGTCCGGTGGTCAGCCCGAGCACCTGCGTCAACTGTGATTTTGCCGATCTGAACGCCGTTGCCGACCTGCAGCCGAAGTTCGACCGCGTCAGCGTCAACACCGTCGCCCACTTCGACCTGACCGACAAGCACCGCCTGTTCTTCGAAGGCAAGTACACCAAGACCGAATCGACCTTCTTCGGCCAGCCCGCTTTCGACAGCACCCTGCGTATCCGTCGTGACAACGCCTTCATCAGCCCGGAACTGGGCGCGCTGATGGACGCCAACGGCGTCAACCAGTTGCAGATGGCTCGCTTCAACGTCGATGCCGGCCGCCGTGGTGAAGAGGTCAAGCGTGAGACCAAGCGCTTCGTCCTGGGCATCGAAGGCATGTTCGGCGACAACTGGAGCTACGAGGCTTCGGGCAACTATGGCGAGACCGAGATCAACCGCGTCAACGTCAACAACCGCATCAACGAGCGCTGGCAGGCCGGCCTGGATGCCGTCCGCGATCCGAGCGGCAAGATCGTCTGTCGTGTCGACCTCGACCCGAATGCCACCAACATCAATGCAGGTGGCCGCAAGTACAACCGCGACCTGATCGGCTCGGGCTGCATTCCGTTCAGCGTTCTGGGCAACGGTGCCGTGTCGCAGGAAGCGGCCGACTGGTTCAACACCCGTTCGCACTACTTCGGCAAGCTTCAGCAGACCGTGTTCAGCGCATCGGTGAACAACAGCTCGCTGTTCTCGCTGCCGGCCGGTGACGTCGGTATCGCGGCCGGCGTGGAATACCGCAAGGAAAAGAGCCTGGAGCGCACCGATCCACTGGCGGCCTCCGGCGCGACCTTCCTCAATGCCATCAACGGTGGCGGCGGCTCGTACAACGTCAAGGAAGTGTTCGCCGAAACCAACATCCCGCTGCTGGCTGACATTCCGGGCATCCGCCGCCTGTCGCTGGACCTGGCTGGCCGCTATTCGGACTACAACACCATCGGTTCGACCAAGACCTGGAACGTGGGCCTGGATTGGGAAGTGATCCCGTCCCTGCGCGTCCGCGGTACCCTGGCCAAGGCCATCCGTGCACCCAACATCGGTGAACTGTACGACGAGCAGTCGCAGAACTTCGCCACCATCAACGATCCCTGCAACACCAACGCCACCAACTCGAACCGTCCGGCCACCGCTGGCGATCCGGCACTGCGCGCCGCCAATTGCGCTGCGCTGGGCATTCCGGCCAACTGGGTTGACTCCTACAGCGCCAACCGTCCTGGCCTGAGCGGCGGCAACCCGGACCTGAAGCCGGAACGCGCCGAGTCCACCTCGATCGGCTTCGTCTGGCAGCCGGAGTTCTTCGAAGGCTTCGGCATGTCGGTCGACTACTGGCGCATCACCCTGAAGGATGCGATCGGCTCGGTCACCGCGCAGACGCTGGCCACGCGCTGCGTCGACTCGCCGGGGGGCATCAACAACTCCTTCTGCGACAAGATCAAGCGCGCACCGATCGGCGGCGCAACCGGGGCCAACGGCGCCGAGTTCCCGGCATACAGCATCTACGACTGGACCGCACTGGCCGAGAACCTGGCCAAGAGCCGTCGTACCGGCATCGACCTGGAAATGAACTATGACTTCGGCATGTTCGGTGGCCACACCAACCTACGCCTGGTCGGTACCCGCCTGCTGGAATCGCGTGAATGGGAGTTCCAGGACTTCCCGAGCGACTACAAGGAACGCTCGAACTACGTGACCAATCCGCGCTGGCGCGGTCAGTTCACCGCCAAGTACACGCTGGGCAACTTCCGCGCCAGCTGGGACATGGTCTACATCCATCGCAACCTGCGCGTGTTCCCGGAGAGCTACAACAGCAATCCGGGTTCGCAGAGCCCGATCTGGAACCCGTCGTACACCTACCACAACATGCAGATCGGCTACAAAATGGCTGATTCCGGTGTCGAGGTGTACCTGGGCGTGGACAACGTGTTCGACAAGGATCCGCCGGTCAACTACTTCGGTGCGGACCTCGGCTCGGCCTACTACGACAACGTTGGTCGCTTCATGTATATGGGCGTCAACTACAAGTTCTGATTCTTCCGGACTTGATGCAACCCGCAGACCCGGCTTTTGCCGGGTCTGCTTTTTTGTGCCCGTAAAGCCCCCCTTGCGCCCGGCCATGACCTTCGACACCCTTGCAGGGCAGGCCGGCGGCGTATCGTTCGGCCCACGGCCGTCCTTCGGCCCTTCCCTGACTCACTCGGCCTGGAGGCCATTCAAGTGACCCGTACTCCCAAGATCGTGCTGCTGACCCTGGCCGTTTCGGCCGCATTGGTTGGCTGCGGCAAGACTGAAGCCCCGGCCAAGGACGCCACCGCCTCCACGCCGGCTGCGACCGAAGCCACCCACTACACCCTGGACGAAAGCAAGCTGCCGGCCTACAACGCCTTCAAGCCCAGCGATCTGGATACCACCAAGGACGCCTGCGGCGCCTTCGGCGACTACGTCAACAGCAAGTGGCTGGCCGCCAATGAAATCCCGGGCGACCGCACCAGCTGGGGCGCCTTCACCATCCTCGACGAGCGCTCGGTGGCCGTACAGCACCAGCTGGCCGAGCAGGTCGCGCAGGTGAAGAACCCGAACCACATCGAGAAGATTGTCGGTGACCTGTGGGCCACCGGCATGGACGAGGCCAAGATCAACGCCCAGGGCATCGAGCCGTTGAAGGCCGACCTGACCGCGATCGACGGTCTGCAGGACAAGGCCGCCATCGCCAACTACCTGCGCAGCAGCGCCGCCAAGGGCGACAACGTCCTGTTCGGCTTCGGCGCCGAAGCCGACTTCAAGAATTCGGCCGTGAACATGGCCTACGCCAGCCAGGGCGGCCTGGGCCTGCCAGACACCACCTATTACACCGATGCCAAGAATGCCGACAAGCTGAAGGCCTACCAGGCGCACGTCGCCAAGGTGCTGGAACTGTCCGGTGTCGCCGCCGCTGATGCGGCCAAGCAGGCCGAGGAAGTCGTCAAGTTCGAGACGCGCCTGGCCAAGGCCTCCAAGTCGCGCGTGGAGCTGTCGCGCAACGTCGAGCTGTTCTACAACCCGGTCACCCTGGCCGACGCCGACAAGCTGACCCCGAACTTCAGCTGGACCGAGTTCTTCAAGTCGCAGGGCGTCGCCGCGCCGGAGAAGTTCTCGCTGGCCATGCCGGCTTTCCATGAGGAAGTGAGCAAGGCGCTGGGCGACGTCGATCCGTCGGTGTGGCGCGCCTACCTGCGCTTCCACACCGTGGACAGCGCCTCGCCGTACCTGGCTGACGCCTTCGTGCAGGAGAACTACGAGTTCTACGGCAAGACCCTCAACGGCCAGAAGGAACAGAAGCCGCGCTGGAAGCGCGTGCTGGGCACCATCGAGAACGATGCCGGTGAAGCCTTCGGCCAGCTGTACGTGAAGGTTGCCTTCTCGCCGGAAGCCAAGGCGAAGATGGAAGAACTGGTGAAGAACCTGGCCGCCTCGCTGAAGGACCGCATCCAGGGCCTGAGCTGGATGAGCGATGAAACCAAGGCCAAGGCCATCGCCAAGTGGGAAACCTTCACCCCGAAGATCGGTTACCCGGACAAGTGGCGTGACTGGGCGGGCCTGCAGACCCAGCGCGACAGCTACCTGGGCAACGTGCGCGCGGCCAGTGAGTTCAACTACAAGTTCAACCTGTCCAAGATCGGCAAGCCGGTGGACAAGACCGAATGGGGCATGACCCCGCAGACGGTCAACGCCTACTACAACCCGCTGCAGAACGAGATCGTGTTCCCGGCCGCCATCCTGCAGCCGCCGTTCTTCGACCCGAAGGCCGACGACGCACTGAACTATGGCGGCATCGGTGCGGTGATCGGCCACGAAATGACCCACGGTTACGACGACCAGGGCGCACGCTTCGGGCCGACCGGCAACATGGAAGACTGGTGGACCGCCGCTGACAAGAAGAACTTCGAAGGCCTGACCGGCAAGCTGGTCAAGCAGTTCGACCAGTACAAGGTCGACGGCCAGGCCGTGAACGGCCACCTGACCCTGGGCGAGAACATCGCCGACCTGGGTGGCCTGGCTACCGCCTACGACGCGCTGCAGAAGGCCTCCGCCGGCAAGGAAGATGCAAAGGTCGATGGCTTCACCCGCGATCAGCGCTTCTTCTTCAACTGGGCCACCGTGTGGCGCACCAAGTACACCCCGGAAAACGCCAAGGTCCGCCTGGCAACCGACCCGCACGCTCCGGCGCAGTTCCGTGCCATGGGTGCGCCGTCGAACCTGCCGACCTTTGCCGCGGCCTTCCAGTGCAAGGCCGGTTCGCCGATGGCCCGCACCGGCGAGCAACAGGTGGTGATCTGGTAAGCCACGGCTGACGCTGCGGCAGACCTGCAAAGGCCCGGGAATTCCCGGGCCTTTGTCTTTGGCGGCGCCCGTCATCCATGCATGGCGTGGATCTATTGATGCCGGTGCCCCGCGGACACGGCGTGATGCGTGCATGCCGCGTCGATGCGCGGCTTGCTATAGTGCGCGCGCCCTCAATCCATCACGGATTCGTTCCACATGCCCAACTTCCGTCCGCTTGCCATCGCCCTGGGCATCAGCCTGGCGACCCTGGTCCCGACCCACGATGCGTTTGCCGCCGCCAAGAAAAAGGCCGCGCGCGCCCCGGCTGTCAGCGCCCAGTGCAGCGACTTCTATGACGCCACCAATGCAGGCTGGCTGAAGGCCAACCCGGTGCCGCAGACCGGCGCCACCACTGCGCTGGGCCAGCTTGTCGACCGCAGCCGCCAGCAGCAGCGTGAACTGCTCGACGCCGCGATGAAGGCGCCGCAGGGCAACGTGCAGAAACTGCTGGGTGACTTCTGGGCCAGCGGCCTGGACGAAGCCGCCGTGGAAGCAGACGGCTCCAACCCGATCGCCCCGCTGCTGACCCGTATCAATGCCATCAAGAAGGCCAAGGATGTGCCGGCCTCGATCGCCGCACTGCACCAGGTCGGCATCCCGGTGGCATTCAACTTCGGCCCGGACGTCGATCTGAAGGCGCTGGACCGTCACATCGGCTACTTCATGCAGGGCGGCATGGGCCTGCCGGACCCGGCGTTCTATACCCGCAGCGACGCCGACACCGTGGCGCTGATGGGCCGCTACCGCAACTACGTCAAGCAGATCCTGGCGCTGACCGGCACCCCGGCGGCCAAGCTGGATGCCGAGTCGCAGGCGGTGATCGCGCTGGAAACCGAGCTGGCGCGCAATGCGCAGTCGCTGGCAGGCATCAACAACCCGTTCAACAACTACGCGCCGATCTCCACCAAGGAGCTCAACAGCCGCTACCGCAATCTGCAGCTGGATGCGTTCCTGAAGGCACAGGGCGTGGATGACGACCTGGTCTCGCTGGCCGACCCGGGCCTGTTCAAGCAGCTCGATGGCATGGTCACCAAGCTCAAGCCGGACCAGTGGAAGGCCTACCTGCGCTGGCGCGTGGGCGACTCGATGGCACCGTACCTGTCCAAGGCCTACCGCGACGCCGAGTTCGAATTCCGCGGCCGCGTGCTGCGTGGCGAGACCCTGCCGCCGCAGCGCTGGGAAGACGTGCTGGACGCCATCAACGTGGCCGCCGGCCCGATGGTCGGCCGCGAGTACGCCTCCCGTTACCTGTCGGCCGAAGATCGTCGCCAGGCGGCGTGGATCGTCGACAAGGTGCGCGAAGTGCAGATCGAGGCGGTCAAGAACAGCAGCTGGATGAGCGCCGAGGCCAAGACCGAAGCGCAGGCCAAGCTGGCCGCGCTGAAGATCGAAATCGGCACCCCGCTGCGTGACCTCGACTACAGCGTGCAGCCGATGGGCCGTGGCTCGTTCGGCGGCAACATGCTGATCGCTTCGACCTGGCGCCATCGCGAGGAAATGAAGCGCATCGGCAAGGGCAACGCCGACCGTCGCTGGGACGTGCTGCCGCAGCAGCCCTCGCTGGCCTACGACCTGGCGCAGAACCGCCTGATCGTCACCGCGGCGATCCTGCAGGGCCCGGTGTTCAACGCCAAGGCCGACGCCGCCGACAAGTTCGGCAGCTTCGGTGGCCTGGTCGGCCATGAGCTGACCCGCGCGATCGATGCCAAGGGCGCGCTGGTCGACGCCAAGGGCGAGCTGCGCAGCTGGTGGACCCCGGCCGACAAGACCGCCTGGACCCTGCTCGGCAACCGCGTGGCCGCGCAGTACGGCGCCTACGACTTCCCGGGCGTGAAGGGTGCCAAGGTCAACGGCACGCTCACCCAGGAAGAGAATCTGGCCGACATCGCCGGTCTGGAACTGGCCTGGGCGGCCTACACCGCACAGGAACCGAAGGCCAAGCAGGCCCAGCAGCAGGGCTTCTTCCGCGCCTGGTCTGCGCTGTGGGCGCAGCAGCTGGCACCGAACGAGGCCGTGCGCCGCCTGACCGCCGACATCCGTGCACCGGGCCTGTGGCGCAGCAACGGCACGCTGGCCAACCTGCCGGCCTTCGGTGCCACCTTCAGCTGCAAGGCCGGCCAGCCGATGCAGCGCAGCGACGCCGAGCAGATCAAGGTCTGGCGCTGAGCCAGCCGCCCGCCACACGCGCAATGCAGAGGGCGCCTTCGGGCGCCCTTTTCTTTTTGCGGGTGCAGCACGATCCCGGGTTAACACCGGGCGTGCTATCGCTGCGGCTTCGTCCATCGCGGAGCCCCGACATGGCACACAAGAACACCATCTGTGTCTGGTATGACAACGGCGCGCTCGAGGCCGCCACCTTCTATGCCAGCATCCTGCCCGACAGCGCGGTGACCGCCGTCCACCACGCCCCCGGCGATTACCCCGACGGCAAGGAAGGCAACGTACTGACCGTCGAATTCACCGTCTGCGGCATCCCCTGCGTCGGTCTCAATGGCGGCACCGCGTTCAAGCACAGCGAAGCGTTTTCCTTCCAGATCCAGACCGAGGACCAGGCTGAGACCGACCGTCTGTGGAACGCCATCGTCGGCAACGGTGGCCAGGAGAGCCAATGCGGCTGGTGCAGGGATCGCTGGGGCATCTCCTGGCAGATCAGCCCACGCATGCTCATCGAAGCGGTGACCAGCAAGGACAAGGCACTGGCCAAGCGCGCCTTCAACGCGATGATGCCCATGAAGAAGATCGACATCGCGACCATCGAAGCGGCAATCAAAAAAGGGGACGGAGGGGATTAAGTCGTTTCTCCCCCCCTGCGCTCAGATGCCGATTACGACTTAATCCCCTCCGTCCCCTTTTTCCAGAGGTGCTGATGACCTGGGATGCGATCATCGTTGGCGGTGGCCACAACGGCCTGGTCTGCGCGGCCTATCTGGCGCGTGCCGGAAAGAAGGTGCTGGTGCTGGAACGTCGTGGCGTTCTCGGCGGCGCCGCAGTCACCGAGGAGTTCCATCCCGGCTTCCGCAACTCGGTCGCGTCTTACACGGTCTCGCTGCTGCAGCCGAAAGTGATCGACGATCTGCAGCTGCATGCGCATGGGCTGCGCATCGTCGCGCGTCCGGCCAACAACTTCCTGCCGTTGCCGGACGGCCGCTATCTGTTGTCGGCACCTGGCCGCACTCAAGCCGAAGTCGCCAAATTCTCCGAGCGGGATGCACAGCGCCTGCCCGCGTACGAGGCGCGCCTGGAAATCTTCGCCGATGTGCTGCGCGCATGGGCCCTGCGTGCGCCGCCGGACATCGGCGTTGCCGGCGGCTGGCGTGCCCTGCCGGCGCTGTGGCAGATGGGCCGTCTCGGTCGTGAACTGGCGGCGCTGGATGCACCGCTGCGGCAGGAGCTGCTGGATCTGTTCACGCTGTCGGCGGCGGAGTACCTGGACCGCTGGTTCGAGAGCGAACCCATCAAGGCCTTGTTCGGCTTCGATGGCATCGTCGGCAACTACGCAAGCCCGTATACGCCGGGCAGTGCCTACGTACTGCTGCACCACGTGTTCGGCCAGTGCAATGGTGTGAAAGGTGCATGGGGCCATGCGATCGGTGGCATGGGCGCGATCAGCCAGGCCATCGCTGCCGCTGCACGCCAGGCCGGTGCGGAGCTGCGCACGGAGGCCGGTGTGCAGCGCGTGCGGATCGAACAGGGCCGCGCAGTGGGCGTGGAACTGGCCGATGGCGAAACCCTGCGTGCACGCGCGGTGGTCGCCAACGTCAATCCGAAGCTGCTGTACGAACAGCTGCTGGAGCCGGCGCAGGTACCGGCTGCCACACGCGAACGCATGACGAACTGGCGCTGCGGTTCCGGCACCTTCCGGATGAACGTGGCGCTGTCGCGGCTGCCGGACTTCCGCGCCCTGCCCGGCCGAGGCGATCACCTCAGCGCCGGCATCATCATGGCGCCCAGCCTGGACTACATGGATCGCGCGTGGCTGGATGCGCGGCGCGACGGCTGGTCGCGCGAACCGATCGTGGAGATGCTGATTCCGAGCACGCTGGATGACTCACTGGCGCCGCCTGGGCAACATGTGGCCAGCCTGTTCTGCCAGCATGTAGCACCGGTGCTGCCTGAAGGCCGCCATTGGGATGATCACAGGGAGACCGTGGCCGACCTGATGATCGCCACCGTCGAACGGTATGCGCCCGGCTTCACCGCCAGCGTGCTCGGTCGGCAGGTGCTGTCACCGCTGGATCTGGAACGGATCTTCGGCCTGGTCGGTGGCGACATCTTCCACGGCGCGCTGAGTGCCAACCAGTTGTTCTCGGCGCGGCCGATGGTCGGTCAGGCCGGCTACCGCGGCGCCCTGCCGGGGTTGTATCTGTGTGGGTCGGGTACCCATCCCGGTGGCGGCGTCACCGGTGCGCCGGGCCACAACGCCGCGCAGGTGGTGTTGCAGGATCTGTAGAGCCACGCCATGCGTGGAGGCGCGTGTACCCCATCGCCTGCATTACCTGCTGTTGGTAGGTGCCAACCTTGGTTGGCACGAGGCAGCAGAAGCGATTGCCAACCGGCGTTGGCATCTACCGACATGATCCTGCCCAAAGCGTGCCAACCAAGGTTGGCACCTACAGCGTCAAATGATCCTTCGGATCATTTGACGCTGCGCAGATGGTTCGGGCGCTTCGGGGGGCCGGGTGGGCGGCGCTTGTTGAAGGGCGATTGCCCGCGCCAGTAGCGGATCAGCAACCAGCCGAACAACATGCCGCCCAGGTGCGCGAAGTGGGCCACGCCCGGCTGCCAGCCGGTCATGCCCAGCACCAGCTCGCCCACACCGAACAGGATCACGAAGGTCCGTGCCTTCATCGGAATCGGGGGGAACAGCAGCATCACCCGCTGGTTGGGGAACAGCATGCCGTAGGCCAGCAGCAGGCCGAACACGCCGCCGGAAGCGCCCAGCACCGTGGCCGGGTTTTCCAGCAGCGTACCCACCAGCAGCTGGCAGACGCCGGCACCGGCCACGCACACCAGGTAATAGAGCAGGAAGCGCTTCTCGCCCCAGGTCTGCTCCAGCGGCGCGCCGAACATGAAGACGGCCAGCATGTTGAAGAACAGGTGCCCGAAGCCGCCGTGCAGGAAGCCATAAGTCAGCAGCTGCCATGGCTGGAAGTTACCGCCCGGCGAGAACGCATCGAAGCCCTGCTGCAACGGTTGCAGCATGAACGGCTCGAAGGTCTGCATGCCGAGCAGGAACGGCTGCTGCAGCAGGAACAGGATCGCGTTGGCGATCAGCAGGGCCTTGGTGACGGTAGGCAGTCGCGGGAACATGGGAGCACCGGCATGGAACGGCCTCCATCATAGCCGCAGCACCGTGTGTTGTTGGCGACCGGCAGGCGCAGCCTGTTCAGTCGCCAGCGGTGCTCAGCCCGGGCCCCACACGGCGGCATCCAGTGCCGCCGTCGGATCAGTCGCGGGCATCCGCACCCGGCCGTTCTCCACCACCACGCCCTCCGCACGCAACCGCTGTGACTGCTCGCGCCAGCCGGCCGACCCTTCCTCCATGGCGATGCGCCCGTCCGAGCGCAGCACGCGGTGCCAGGGCAGGTCCGGGTCGTCGTTCTGGCCGAGGATGCGCGCGGTCAGCCGCGCACGCCCGGGCAGGCCTGCGCGCATCGCCACCTGCCCATAGCCCATCACCTGCCCCGCCGGGATCGCGCGGATCACCGCCAGGATGCGCGCACGCGCCTGCTCCGGCGTCAGCGCCGCAGGCGGATCACCAGCAGAACGCCGATCAGCACCAGCACGGTGCCGGCGATCTGCGCCGGCCCCATCGGTTCGTCGAGCAGCCATAGGCTCATCACGATCGTGGAAACAGGGCCCAGCATACCGACCTGCGCGGCCAGCGACGAACCCACGCGCTGCACCGCCAGCATGATCGCCAGCACCGGCAGCACCGTGCACACGGTGGCATTGACCAGCGACAGCCATTGCACCGGCGCCGGTGCCTGCCACAGCAATGGCAGCGGATGGGTCACCCCGAAATGCAGCAGCACCAGCACGCTGGCCACGCAGCTGGCGTAGGCGGTCAGCCGCACCGCACCGATGCGCGCGACCACCTGCCCACTGCCGAACAGGTACAGCGCGTAGCTGAGCGCACTGCCCAGTACCAGCAGGCTGCCGACGATGATCTGCCCGCCCTCGCGCTGCAGATCGTGGCCGAAGGCGAGCAGCACGCCGAGGTAACTCAGCGCCAGCGCGCCGATCTGCCACCGACCCGGCCGCTGGCGCGCCAGCAGCACGTTGATCAGCAGCACCAGGGTCGGGTTCAAGTAGAGAATCAGGCGCTCCAGGGTCACGCTGATGTACTGCAGTCCCTGGAAGTCGAGCAGGCTGGACAGGTAGTAGCCGGTGAAACCCAGCCACAGCACGCGGGCGCGGTCGGCCCAGGACAGCGGCTCAGTCCGGCGTGCAGCCCACAGTGCCATCAGCACGAACAGCGGCAGCGCCATCAGCATGCGCAGCGCGAGCAGCGTGGTGGCATCCACGCCATGACGCAGGCCGAGCTTGACGATGATGGCCTTGCCGGAGGCGGCGATGGCGCCGATCGCAGCCAGGCCGATGCCACCCAGCGCGATGCGAGGGGAAGCGGTAGCGATACGGGAGGCGGGGCTGGACATCAGGACGACGGCGGGCCGCATAGGGCGGCCCGGAAACGCATGGGGGGCGCCCAGTATCGCATGGGGGCGCCAGGTGCCCTGTAGAGCGGAGCCTGCGCTCGGCTGCACCAGGACTGCACGGAAAGCAGCCGAGCATGGCTCGGCTCTACAACCGCCCAGGTCAGCGCATCAGCACCACTTCCTCGGCAGAGGTCGGGTGGATCGCCACGGTGTCGTCGAACTGGGCCTTGGTCGCGCCCATCTTCACCGCCACCGCGAAGCCCTGCAGGATTTCGTCGGCCGCTTCACCCAGCAGATGGATGCCCACAACCCGTTCTTCCGGGCCCGCGCAGACCATCTTGAACAGGCTGCGCTGGGTACCGTTGGCCAGGGCCTGCAGCATCGGGCGGAAACGGCTGTGGTAGACACGTACTTGGTCGAAACGTGCGCGCGCTTCTTCCTCGCTCATGCCCACCGCGCCCAGCGGCGGATGCGAGAACACCACGCTGGCCACGTTCTCGTAATCCATCTTCGACTGCGGGCGGCCACCGAACAGGCGGTCCATCAGGCGCCGCGATGCAGCCACCGCCACCGGCGTCAGGCCGACCTTGCCGGCGATGTCACCGACCGCATGCACGCTCGGCACGCTCGTGGTCTGCCATTCGTCCACCTGCACCTGCTGGTGCTCGCCGATGCCGATGTCGAGCGCTTCCAGACCCAGATCACGGCTGTTGCCGCGACGGCCGGTGGCGAAGAACACCGCATCGAACACGCTGTGGAGCGGGCCATCATGGCCGAACGCACGCACGCGTTCGCCCTCGCGCTGCAGTTCGCGCAGGCGATAGTCGAAATGGATGCGCACGCCCTGTTGCTTGAGGTTTTCGGCCAGCTGATCAGTCAGCTCGTAGTCGAAGCGCTCCAACAGGCGCTTGCCGCGCACCAGCAGGCTGACCTTGCTGCCGAGTGCCTGCAGCAGACCGGCCAGCTCCACCGCGATGTAGCCGCCACCGATGATCGCCACCTCGGCAGGTGCCGCGCGCAGATCGAAGAAATCATCGGAGGCCAGACCCAGTTCCGCGCCGGGAATGTCGGGCCGTAGCGGGTGCGCGCCGGTGGCGATCAGGATGTGCTCAGCGCTGTAACGCACGCCATCGCTGCAGGCCACGGTATGCGCATCGAGCAGATGACCGCGCGCCGGAATGCGCACCACGCCGGTTTCATCCAGGCGCTTGTGATAGCTGGTGTGGATGTTGCTGATGTAGGCCTGGCGGTGGATCACCAGTTCCTTCCACGACAGCGCCGGGCGCGCCTCGACATTGAAGCCCATCGCACTGGCCAGACCGATGCGCTCGTGCAGGTCTGCCGCCAGCCACATGGCTTTCTTCGGCACGCAGCCGACATTGACGCAGGTCCCGCCCAGTTCACCAGGCTCCAGCATCGCCACGCGCTTGCCGTGCTGCGCGGCGCGGATCGCGCCGGCCAGACCGGCGGAGCCGCCGCCAAGGACGATCAGGTCGTAATCATAGGGTGCAGTGCTCATCGGAATCGCTCGGGTCGGTAAGGGGCAGGATCGATCGCTGGCGTGCGGCCGCAGAGAAGATCGGCGATCAGCTGGCCGGTGCCGGCGCTCATGCTGATGCCGAGCATGCCATGCCCCGCTGCAAGCCAGACGTGAGGATGCGCGGGCGCGCGGCCGATCAATGGCACGTCGTCCACGCTCATGGGGCGCCAACCGCACCATTGCTCCTGCAGCTGCGCACCACGCGGTGTGCGCAGGTAATGGTCGGCAGCGTGCTGCAGGGCCTGCAGGCGGGTCGCGCGCAGCCGTGGGTCGGCACCGGCGAATTCCATGGTGCCACCCAGCCGCAGCGCCTCGCGCCAGGCAATCACGAACACGGAGTGGTCCTTCAGGACCACCGGGCGCTTCGGCACCTGCGACGGTCGCGACCAGGTCAGTGAATAGCCCTTGCCGGGCTGGATCGGCACGCGCAGGTCCAGTTGCCGCGCCCAGCGCGGCGACCACGGCCCGGTCGCCAGCACCAGCTCGCGTGCGTGCAGCGTGCGTTCGCCGACGTACACGCGCACACCCTGCGCGTCGGCGCTGAAATCCTGCACGTCCGAGTGCTCTTCGATCACCACGCCCTGTGCGCGCAGCACGCGCGCCAGCTCGGCGGTGTAGCGGTCCGGACGCAGCTGTGCATCGCCCGGGAAGTGGATCGCACCGGCAAGGCGATCATGGAACGCCGGATTGTCGCGCGCGTAGTCAGCGCCATCGATGCGCGCCGTGGCAATCCCCTGTGCGTTCAGCGCCTCACACTCGGCAGCGTGGTGAGCGAAATTGCGGGCGTCACCGAACACATAGTCCAGACCGCGCGCCTCGAATTCGCAGTCCAGCGCATGCGTCTGCACCCACTGCGCCAGGCGCAGCCGTGAATCATTCAACAGTGCGCCGCGTGCCCGCGTGGAGTGCAGCCAGTCACGCGCGTTGCAGCGCGCCCCGAACTGCAGCAGCCAACGCCACAATGCAGGGTCCAGGCGCGTACGCACGTACAGCGGCGCACGCGGATCGAGCATCCAGCGCAGCGCGCGCAACGGTACGCCAGGCGCTGCCAGCGGTGGCGCGTGGCTGGGGGTGATGGTGCCGCAGTTGCCATGTGAGGTCGCGCCGCCGACACGCCCGCGGTCGATCACCCGCACCTGCCGGCCCTGTGTGCGCAGCGCCAGCGCGGCGGCCAGTCCAACGGCACCGGCGCCGACCACGATCACATCCTCGCGCGCGCCCTGCATCGATCAGCCCTGCCCGGCCTCGCGCCGCATCGGCGGCCACTGCCGGTAGGTCATCGCACGCCACAGCCATTCCATCGGGCCAAAGCGGAAGCGGCGCAACCAGACATGCGAAAGGGCCACCTGCACGGCAAACAACAACAGTGCGAACAGCAGCTGCACGCTGCGAGGCATCAGCTCGAAACTGCCCAGGCCATAGTGGTAGAACAACCACGTACACAGCAGCGACTGGCCAAGATAATGGGTCAGTGCCATACGCCCGACCGGGGCCAGCCAGGCCAACCGTGCACGCCAGTGCACGATCCACGCCAGGTAACCCAGGCACATCGGCAGGCCGCCGATCGTCACAAGTGCCATTGCGGCTGTCACCGGCAGGTTGTAAGCACCCGGTGCCAGGTAGGGTTTCCAGGCAACACCGATCAACGTGACCAGCAGGCCCAGCGGCAGCGCAATCCAGCGCAGCATCGCGTACAGGCGCGGGAAGCGCTCCGGCGCCGCCAATGCACCACTGCCGGCGAACCAGCTGCCGATCAGGAACATGCCCAGCACTTCCGGGCCGGTGATCAGCAGCGCGCCCATCGACGTGCCGAACTCGCTCAGCCGCTGCACATTGGCCTGCATCCAGCTGCCCTGCCCATAGACCTGCCGCTGCAGCGCGATGCTCTGCTGCGCGTCGGTGAGCATCTTCTGCACGTCTTCCGCCGAAGCCATCGACACCATCGCGCCGACCAGCAGCATCATGGCCACGCCGCCCAGATAGACGATCACGCCCATCCATGGCAACCAGCTGCGTGGTGCCTCTCGGCAGGCCAGCAACGGAAGCGAGATCAGCGCATACATCACCAGGATGTCACCGGACCAGACCAGCAGCGCGTGGCACAGGCCGATCAGCAGCAGCCCAGTGCTGCGGCGCAGGTAGAACGGGGTGAAGTCGCGTCCGGCCACTTCGGCGCGTTGCGCCATCACCGCAAAGCCGGCGCCGAACAGCAGCGAGAACAGGGTGAAGAACTTGCCCTGCACGAACACGTACACAAAGGCATCGGCCCAGTAGTCGATGCCCTGCCAGTGCACGTCGATGCCGGTGAAAGCCAGGTCCAGCGGTCCGCTGAAGGCCTCGATGTTCATCAGCAGGATGCCCAGCAACGCGGCACCACGCAGCACGTCCAGTATGGCGATGCGTTCGCCGGAAGCCACCGGCTGCAGGGTAGGAGAAGCGGCGTTCACGGGGCGTCCGTCAGGCAGGTCCGCCATTATGCCGCCGGCCCACACACCATGGATGGCCGCGTCGTGTTCCAGAAACGCAACGGCCCGCCGAAGCGGGCCGTCGCTGCCATCATGATCGCGCTGCGATCAGTGGTGGTGGCCGCCGTCGCCGTGGACGTGACCGTGGTCGATCTCTTCCTGGCCGGCTTCGCGCACGTCAACGATTTCCACGTCGAAATGCAGGTCCTTGCCAGCCATCGGATGGTTCAGGTCGACGTCGACGACGCTCATGCCGACCTTCTGCACGGTCACCGCACGCGGGCCGAAGTTGGTCTGCAGCACCACCTGCTGGCCCGGGGCCAGCTTGGTGTTGCCGAAGTGCTTCTTCGGCACGCGCTGGGACAGACCCTCGCGGCGCTCGCCGTAGGCATCGGCGGCAGTGACGTCGACGCTGAAGGTCGCGCCAGCTTCCTTGTCCATCATGGCGTTTTCCAGGCCCGGGATGATGTTGCCGTGGCCGATCAGGATCGCCAGCGGCTCGCCGCGGTCCTTGGACGATTCGATCGGCTCCTGGCCGACTTCGGAAACGGTGTAGTGGAAGCGGACAACGCGGTCTTTTTCGATCTTCATGCGCAACTCTGTCTGGATCTGCCGAAGGCAGGCGGGTTGGGGCGGGTTGTCGCCCGGCGGGGACGCCGCCATCATGACGGCCAATCCTAAGGTGGCGCATTATCCGGAGATCATGCACATCACGCCAGTTTCGTCCGGCCTGCGCCGGCTCCTCGCCCCGGCCCTGCTGCTGGCCCTGCCCGTGCTGATGACCGCCTGCGGCGGCGGCAAGGCCACCCGACCCGCGCCGCCCCCGCCGACGGCGAACTGGCCCAAGACCGTGCCGGACAACCCCGAGGCGGCCAACTCGGTACTGATGCGTGCCATCAGCCTGGTCGGCACGCCCTACCGCTACGGCGGCAACACCCCGGATTCCGGCTTCGACTGCAGCGGCCTGGTCGCCTATGTCTATCGCGAGATGCTGGACCTGAAACTGCCGCGCACCTCACGCGACCTGGCGGCGGTACAGGGCCCGAAGATCGATCCGCAGCGCCTGGCCACCGGCGACCTGGTGTTCTTCGGCAGCCGCGGCAACGTCACCCATGTCGGTATTTATGTGGGTGAAGGGCGCTTCGTGCATGCGCCGAGCACCGGCGGCACGGTACGCCTCGACTCGCTCAGCGGCCCCTACTGGAAGGACCACTACACAGGGGCGAAACGTGTCCTTCGCTAAAATGAACAGGCGATATGTTCAAAACTGTGACGTTCATCACTATGAAACTAACGGTTTACTAACGGAATTTTTAACTTATTGCCGCTTTTACAGGGCATGATGCCCCATCGTTTTTTTCCTGTGACCGACGCGTGACGACTGACGACCTGAAAAGCGAAGGCCAGACTTCCGTATCTTCACGTAGTGCCCGCCCGCTGTTGCTTGGCCTGGCACTGTGTCTGACCAGCCTTCCGGCCTGGTCGCAGACTGCTCCGAACCGTTCCGATGTGACCCCGGCCCCGGTGGCCGAGAGCACCGCCCGACCGGCCACCAAGGCCGAGGCTGCGGCTCCGCAGCGCAGCCGCGTCGATGCCGCCGCCAGTGCCACGCTGGCCGCCCTGCTGCCGCACCTGGCCGCCAATGACACCATTCCGCTGATGGACCGCTCGGCCGTGGTGGCCGGCGACCTCAGCCGCCTGCTCGCCAACTACGACACCAGCAGCGCCGCCAATGGCAGCGTTGTCGGCACCGCCGCGGACAACGGCAAGGTGCAGTCGCTGCTGCGCCGCGCGATGACCCTGCTGGGCACCCCGTACCGTTGGGGTGGCAGCAACCCGGACAGCGGCTTCGACTGCAGCGGTCTGGTCGGCTATGTGTTCCGCTCGGCCCTGGGCATCGAGCTGCCGCGCGTCTCGCGCGAGATGGCCCACGATGACAACGCCGAACTGATCAACGACCGCACCGCGCTGGCAGCGGGCGACCTGGTCTTCTTCGGCCGCAAGGGCCGCGTCGACCACGTCGGCATCTATGTCGGCGATGGCCGCTTCCTGCACGCACCGAGCTCGGGCAAGGACGTGCGCGTGGACACCCTGCTCAGTGGCTATTGGGGCAACAAGTTCATGCAGGCCCGCCGGGTCGACCTCTGACCCGCTGGCGCCACGGCGCCGCCTGAGAGACAAGAAGCCGCTGCCCTGCAGCGGCTTTTTCGTTTGCGCCCCCGGTAGGTGCCGACCTTGGTCGGCACCGCCACCATCCGCGCATGGCGTGGATCTACCAGGGGCCCGCCTTGGCCGGCACCGTATCAACCATCCCCCAAACAAAAAGCCCGCCGGTCAGGGCGGGCCTTTCACTTACCACGCGACCTCAGCGCTGCGGTGGTGTTGGGTCGGGATCATCCACACCCACATTGCTGGACGGGTTGTCATACACCGCCTGGTCGAGCAGCCCGGTTTCCTTGGCCACGATCACCGGCACCAGCATCTGGCCGGTCACGTTCGTCATCGTGCGCATCATGTCCAGGATGCGGTCGATGGCATACAGGTAGCCGATGGTCTCCAGCGGCAGATTGGCCGCGCTCAGCACCACCGTGGCCATGATCACCGCAGTACCCGGTACGCCAGCGGTACCGAAGCTGCCCAGCACCGAAGCAATCAGCACCACCACGTACTGCTCCGGGGTCAGTGGCACACCGCTGTACTGCGCGATGAACACCGCGCACAGCGCCGGATAGATCGCGCCGCAACCGTCCATCTTGATGCTCGCACCCAGCGGTACCGCGAACGAACCATAATCCTTGTTCACACCCAGGTTGTGGGTGATCGAACGCAGCGCCACCGGCATCGCGGCGAAGCTGGACGAGCTGACGAACGCAACCTGCATGCCCGGCGCGGCGCCACGGAAGAACTTCAGCGGGTTCAGCCCGTGCGCCAGCAGCAGTGCGCTGTAGACCACCACGATGTGCAGGGCACAGGCCACGTACAGCGCCAGTACGAAATGCCCCAGCGGCAGCAGCTTCTCGAAGCCATAGCTGCCGACCAGGCCAGCGATCAGGCCGAAGGTGCCGATCGGGGTGACTTCCAGCACGAAGCGGGTCACCTGGATCATGATGTCGCTCATCTGGCCGACCAGCTTGCGCGCCTCGGTCACCTTCTCGCCCAGCTTGACGATGGCGAAACCGACCAGACCAGCAAAGAAGATCACCGGCAGGATCGAGCCACGGCCCGCGGCCAGCACGGTTTCACCGGCGGCATTGACCTTGGTGCCGATGCCGGACAGCGCATAGAAGACATTGGCCGGCACCACGTCCAGCAGCACCTGCACCACGCTGGGCACTTCGCGCGGCACGTAGTTGCTGGCCATCGACAGCTGCAGGCCACCGGCGCCGGGCTGCAGCACGGTGCCCACGCCCAGGCCGACGCACACCGCCAGCGCGGCGGTGATCACGAACCACAGGAAGGTGCGGCCACTGAGCGCGGCGACCGACTTCTGGCCGTGCAGCGACGAGATGGCGTTGATGACCGCGAAGAACACCAGCGGCACGGCGATCATCTTGATCAGGGTGACGTACAGCTCACCGAGCGGGCCGAACCACGTTTCCGCGGCCGGGCCAAGCGCCCAGCCGGCCAGCGCGCCGAGCACGAAGCCACCGACCACGCGCTGCCAGAATGGAATCCGCAGCCAGGCAGAGACCAGCTTCATAGGCAATCCAGAGGGGAAGGAAGGGATGCTGGCACGATAGCCCAAGGCGGCCCGCAGAACGACCGCCCGGCCGGCAAATCAGTGTGTCATCGGCGTGCCTTGCGAGGGCGGGCATAATGAACGTCCCGTTACAGTTTGTGAGATCCCAGCGTCCATGCGCCGTTCCGTCTCCCTGTTGGCCGCCTGCGCCACCACCCTGCTGCTGGGCGCCTGCGCCAGCACCGCCCCCGCGTCCGCTCCGGCCGGCCTGAAGGTCGCCGTCGATCCCGTCGCCCACCCGGCCGGCGAGACACCGCAGTGGTGGTACCGCAGCGGCGCCGCCCAGGCCGCCGCCAACGGCGCGATGTCCGGCAAGGCCAAGAACGTCATCCTGTTTCTCGGCGACGGCATGAGCCTGACCACCGTGGCTGCCTCGCGCATCTACGAAGGCCAGCAGAAGGGTGGCTCCGGTGAAGAGAACCTGCTGTCCTGGGAGCGCTTCCCGGCCACGGCGTTCAGCAAGACCTACAACACCGATTCGCAGACCCCCGATTCGGCCGGCACCATGACCGCCATCACCACCGGCGTGAAGACCCACATGGGCGCGATCGGCGTCAGCGCCGGCAGCCGCACCGACTGCGCCGACAGCCTGTCCAAGGGCCTGCTGACCTGGCTGCAGCTGGCCGACAGCGCCGGCCTGGCCACCGGCGTGGTGTCCACCGCACGCCTGACCCATGCCACCCCGGCCGCGACCTATGCGCATTCGCCCGAGCGCAACTGGGAAAACGACACCGACCTGACCGACGCGGCCAAGGCCGCCGGCTGCAAGGATATCGCCCAGCAGCTGCTGTCGACCTCGCGCTATGGGCGTGGCCCGCTGGTTGCCCTTGGCGGCGGCCGTGGTGAGTTCACCACGGTGGAAGAACGCGATCCGGAGTACGACGACAAGGTCGGCCAGCGCCTGGATGGCCGCAGCCTGGTGCAGGAATGGCAGCAGGCACATCCGCAGGGCGCCTACGTCTGGAACAGCGAGCAGCTGGCCGCCGCCGCCAATGCGCCTGCCATCCTCGGCCTGTTCGAGCCGGACCACATGCGCTACGAGTACGAGCGCCCGCAGGATCCGGGCGGTGAGCCGAGCCTGGCCGAACTGACGGCTGCAGCCATCAAGAATCTGGCCAAGCATCAGGAAGGCTACGTGCTGATGATCGAAGGCGCGCGCATCGACCACGCCAACCACAGCGGCAACGCCTACCGTGCACTGACCGAGACCGTAGCCCTGTCCGATGCAGTGCGCGTGGCCAACGAACTGACCTCGGCCGACGACACGCTGATCATCGTCACCGCCGATCACTCGCACACGCTGAACTTCGTCGGCTACCCGGCACGGGGCAACCCGATCCTGGGCAAGGTGAAGGACAAGGGCGGCGAAGACGGCGCCGGCAAGCTGGACTACGCGCTGGACGGCACCGGCCAGCCGTACACCACGCTGAGCTACGCCAATGGTCCGGGCCATACCGGCAGCAGCAACCAGCAGCCGGCCGGCCCGAAGCGCTACCCGCACAACCCGAGCAGCTTCGAACCGGCCAACGGCCGCCCGAACCTGCGCGAGGTGGACACCGAGCATCCGGACTACATGCAGGAAGCGCTGGTGCCGATGAAGTCCGAGTCGCATGGCGGCGAAGACGTCGGTATCTGGGCACGCGGCCCGGGCAGCAAGGCGATCCGCGGCACGCTGGAACAGAACGCGATCTACCACATGATCGTGCAGGCCACCCCGGCCCTGCGCGAGCGCCTGTGCCAGGCCGGCACCTGCGATGACAAGGGCGTGCCGGTGCAGCTGCCGGCACCGACGGCCTTCGAACGCAAGGTCGAGGCCAAGTGATCGCACGGCAGGCCCGCCCTGCCCCTGCCAGCGGCCGCTTCGCGCGGTCGCTGGCCATGCTTGGCGTGCTGGTCAGTGCCAATGCAGCGGCGCAGGCACCGGCGTGCAAGCTGCTGACCGACGAACACGGGTTGTGGCCGCTGCCCAACTGCGAGGTGGTCGATCACCGGCCGAAGATCAGCGCCGACACGTTGAAGGACCTGAACTACGACGACCACGGCCTGGCCGTGGTGTACGCCGACCAGGGCTTCCACTACGTCAACCGCAAGGGTCGCAGCCTGCCGGTACTGACCTGGGACAACGGCCCGGAGATACCGGAAGAAGGCCTGCTGCGCGGCCGCGTCGGCAATCGCGTGGGCTACTTCGATCTGACATTCCGCCAGGTGGTGCCTGGCACCTTCGATTTCGCCTGGCCGTTCCGCGACGGCGTGGCCGAGGTCTGCAACGGTTGCCGTCGCGGCCCGTCGGATGGCGATGGCCACACGCCAATGGAAGGCGGAGAGTGGTTCAGGATCGACCGCTCGGGTCGTCGGGTGAAGTAGGTTTTTCGGCAGGGCTGCGCCCTGCACCTGCCGAAGCCGAAGCCAAAGCCAAAGCCAAATCAAGATCAAAAGCGGCTCTGGTTTTCTGTGAGTTGGGCGGGGCGGTGTGGCTGGGCAGGACACGCCGTAAACCCGTCCCTGGGGGCTCGATGGCGCCATCCATGGCGCCAGCGGTCCTGCCCACCCACACCGCCCCACCCCTGACAGATTTCCGGTGACGGTTGGACCATCCACGCTTTGCGTGGATCACATCTGTCAGATATCGAATTGAATCCGGGGTCAGATCCGTTTTCCTGCGGAAAACGGATCTGACCCCAAGAGCAATTCCGACAGTTCGCAGGAAACTGTCGAAGGCGGGGTGGGTCCGGTTGCGGGGGCGTGAGCGCCATGGATGGCGCGACCGAGCCTACATGGACGTATTTACGGCGTCCCCCGCAACCGGACCCACCCCGCCACCCGTCAGGAAGCCAGCTTCTGCTGTTGCTGTTGCTGTTGCTGTTGCTCTGGATCGTAGCGGGTGCAGGGCGCAGCCCTGCCGAGCAACCCTATACTTGCCGCCGTGACTGCCTTCCCTGCCCTCGTTCCGCTGGATGCGCCGCTACTGGTGGGCTACAGCGGCGGTGTCGACTCAACCGTGCTGCTGCACTGGCTGTGGCGCTGCGCCCAGGCCGCCGGCACCGCGCTGCGTGCGGTGCACGTACACCATGGTCTGCAGCCAGCAGCCGACGACTGGGTACGGCATTGCCAGCAGCAGTGCGCAGCACTGGGCGTCGAGCTGGCCGTGCGCCACGTACAGATCGACGACACCACAGGCCTGGGCCTCGAAGGCGCAGCGCGCGAAGCACGACGTGCAGCGTTCACTGCTGAACTGCGCGAAGGCGAAACACTGGCACTGGCACAGCACCAGGACGATCAGGCCGAGACCTTCCTGCTGCGCGCGCTGCGCGGCTCCGGTGTCGATGGCCTTGCCGCGATGGCCGATGACAGTCAGCTCGGTACGCACCGCCTGTGGCGTCCCTTGCTGCACGCACCGCGCACCGCACTGCTCGACTATGCCCGACAACACGCGCTGCGTTGGATCGAGGATCCCAGCAACTCCGAAGACCACGCCGATCGCAACTTCCTGCGCCTGCAGGTACTGCCACTGTTGCGCCAGCGCTGGCCGCACGCCGCTGCCGCGTTGGCCGGCAGCGCCCTGCATTGCCGGCAGACCCGCGAACTGCTGGATGAAGAAGACGCCGAACTGATCGCGCACCTGGAAGTGGCACCGCGCGTGCTGTCGCTGCAGCTGCTGCGCCAGGTGTCACCGGGACGTGCCGCGCGCGTGCTGCGCGCATGGGTGATCGGCCACGGTGCCGCGCCACTGCCGGCCACGGTGCTGCAGCAGGGTCTGGACGAACTGCTGCCGGCCGGCAACGATCGCCAGGCGCGGGTGCGCTGGCACGATCACGCCATCCAGCAGTGGCGCGAGCATGCCTATCTGCTGCCTGCACAGCTGCCGGCGCTGCCCCGCGGATGGCAGGCCGACTGGGATGGGCATGCCCCCCTGCCGCTGCCCGATGGCGGCCAGCTGCACCTGCAGGGCACCGCGGCCTTCGAACGCCCACTCCAGGTCCGTGCACGCGTGGGCGGTGAGCGCATCCTGCTGCCCGGCCGCCAGCATTCGCATGCGCTGAAGGACTGCCTGCAACGCGAACACCTTGCCCCCTGGCGGCGCGCCCAGCTGCCGCTGATCTTCGATGGGCCACAGTTGCTCGCCGCCGCCGACGTGGTCATCGCGGCCCCTCTGCAAGCCTGGTTGCAGGCGCATGATGCCCAGCTGCAGTGGCGTCCCGGCGGCTGGTGAATTGACCCCCGCGCGCGGCCCGTCCACACTTGCCACATGGCCAAGAAGTCCCCCGAAAACGCCTCCCCGGTTGCCCAGTTCGAGCAGTCGCTCGAATCGCTGGAACAGCTGGTGGAGCAGATGGAAACCGGCGAGCTGAGCCTGGAAGCCTCGCTCAGTGCTTACGAACGTGGCGTCGGTCTGTATCGCCAGTGCCAGCAGGCACTGGAGCAGGCCGAACTGCGCGTGCGCCTGCTCAGCGATCCGGCGCAGCCGGAAGCCTCCGAGCCCTTCGATCCGCCCAGCCATGACGGCTGAGGTTCTGTTCGCGCGCTGGCGCGACCGTATCGAAAGCCAGCTCGACGCCGCTCTGCCCTCGCCTGCCGAAGCACCGCAGCGCCTGCACCAGGCCATGCGCTATTCGGTGCTGGGCGGTGGCAAGCGCATGCGCCCTCTGCTGGTCTACGCCAGTGGCCACCTGTTCGGTGCGCAGCCGGAAAGCCTGGATGCGGCGGCCATGTCCGTCGAGCTCATCCACGCCTACTCGCTGGTGCATGACGACCTGCCGGCGATGGATGACGACGCGCTGCGCCGCGGCAAGCCGACCACCCACATCGCCTTCGATGAAGCCACCGCGATCCTGGCAGGCGACGCGCTGCAGACCCGTGCCTTCGGCCTGCTCGCCGATGCACCGCTGCCGGCCGCGCTGCGCGTGGCCTGCCTGCAGACCCTGGCCCACGCCTCCGGCGCGTCCGGCATGTGCGGCGGCCAGGCGCTGGATATCGATGCCACCGGCCAGCAGCAGACGCTGGCGGCACTGACCCACATGCACGCGCTGAAGACCGGCGCGCTGATCCGCGCAGCAGTGCGCATGGGTGCGCTGTGCGGCCAGGCCCACGAGCCGCAGCTGGCCCAGCTGGACAGCTTCGCCGATGCACTGGGCCTGGCCTTCCAGGTCCGCGACGACATTCTCGATGTCGAGGCCAGTTCCGAGCAGCTGGGCAAGACCGCCGGCAAGGACCAGGCGCAGGACAAGAGCACCTTCCCGGCCCTGCTTGGCATGGACGGCGCAAAGGCCCAGCTGCACGAGCTCGCAGCACGCATGCAGGCGATCCTGGCCGGATACGGCGAAGAGGCCGATGCACTGCGTGCGCTGGCGACGCTGGCGGTCGAACGCGATCATTGATCGCTGCGCGTTCGCCGGGCACCGCCCGCCGCTCCCCGCACATGAAAACGCCCGGCAATGCCGGGCGTTTTCAGTTCCACATGCGGCCCGTCTTACTTGATCAGGCGCAGGGTGAACGGATAGCGGTAGGCTTCGCCGTTGTTGGCCTTCACTGCAGCGATGATGCAGAACACCAGGTTGATGACGCCGACGATCGGGGCCAGGATGCCGCCGATGATCACGATCATCAGGATGATGCTGATGACCATCGCGATGGTCACGGTGATCTGGAAGTTCAGGGCTTCCTTGGCCTGGTCGGTCACGAAGGCCTTGCCAGCATCGTCCTTGTTGATCAGCCAGATGATCAGCGCGCCGATGAAGCCGGTGAAGATGCCCAGCAGGTGCGCGGCCAGGGCCATGGTGCGCTGGTCGGCCGGCACGTCGGTGGTGGCCGGCGGCGGCGGCGGGACGTTATCAAATTCGCTCACGACAAAACTCCTTTTCATTGGGTGGTCTTGACCAACCAGCACCCAGCTGGTTGCGTCAGGCGGGCATAGCTTACGCCATCAATGCCATCAATCATTACCGGCGATGGTCATCCGCCCCAGCAGGATCGAACCGGTCCGGATGTGCGAGCGCGGGTCGACGTCGCTGCCGACCGCCTCGATGCTGCTGAACATCTCGCGCAGGTTGCCAGCGATGGTGATGCCGTCCACCGGGTACTGGATCTCGCCGTTCTCGACGCGGAAGCCGCCGGCACCGCGCGAGTAGTCGCCGGTCACCCCGTTCACGCCCTGCCCCATCAGCTCGGTCACCAGCAGGCCATCGCCCATTTGCCGCGCGATCTCCTGCAAAGAGCCCGCGTTGGCGGCCAGCTGCAGGTTGTGCACGCCGCCCGCATTGGCGGTGGTCTGCAGGCCCAGCTTGCGTGCCGAATAGCTGCCCAGTACGTAGCGCTGCAGCACACCGTCACGGACCAGCGCCGAAGCACGGGTGGCCACGCCGTCGCCGTCAAAGGCGGCCGAGCGCAGACCACGGCGCAGGTGGGGCAGTTCCTCGATCTGCATCCAGTCCGGGAACAGCTGCTGACCAACGCTGTCCAGCAGGAAGCTGGCCTGGCGGTACAGGGCACCGCCGGACACCGCCGACAGCAGGTGGCCGACCAGGCTGCGCGCCACTTCCGGGGCGAACAGCACCGGCATGCTGCCGGTGGCCATCGAACGAGGCTGCAGGCGGGCGACGGTGCGTTCGGCGGCACGACGACCGACCAGGCCCACCTCCTCCAGATCCTCGCGGGCCAGCGCGCTGGTGTACCAGCCATCGCGCTGCATGCCATCGCCCTGGCCGGCAATCAGCGCACAGCCCACCGAATGATGGGTGCCACGCTCACGGCCGAAAAAGCCATGCGAATTGGCGTACACCGACAGGCTCTGCATGCTCGACACCGAGGCGCCGTCGGAATTGCGGATCTGCGCATCGGCCTCGCGGCCGGCATTTTCACAGGCCAGGGCGAGGTCCACCGCCTCGTCAGCCTGCAGCGCCCAGGGATGCCAGCTGTCCAGGTCGGGGAAATCGGTCGCCATCAGCGCTGCCTCGGCGAGGCCGGCGGCCGGGTCGTCCTCGGTATGGCGGGCGATCGCGCAGGCCTGCTCGACCGTGGCGGCAAGGCTGGCCTCGTTCAGGTCGCCGGTGCTGGCGCTGCCCTTGCGCTGGCCGAAATAGACGGTGACGGCGATACCGCGGTCACGGGTGGACTGCACGGTCTCAACCTCGCCAAGGCGGACATTGACCTCCAGGCCACGGTCCTCGCTGCAGCTGACCTCGGCCTGGCTGGCGCCCAGCGCACGGGCACGGTCGAGCAGCTGCTGGGAGAGGTCGGCCAGCCGTTCCAGCCGGGCCGGGCTGTCGTCGCCGACGGCCACTTCAGGGGCGATCACGTTCAATGCTTTATCCTGTACGGGTTGGGCCCGGCATCACGCCGGGCGACTTTTTTTGAGATCAGGTAGGAACGATGCGCGGACGCGACGAAGAAACCGGTGAATTCCACGACAAGAGCCGCAGCCAGAACCGGCGCGACGCGCTCGACGTCCTGGCCCTGGGCGAGAAGCTGGTGTCGTTGACCCCGGCCCAGCTGGCGCGCCTGCCGATTCCGGAAGACCTGCTGCCGCACATCGCCGAGTGCAAGCGCATCACCGCCCACATCGCCCACAAGCGCCAGCTGGCGTTCCTGGCCAAGCACATGCGCCGCGAAGAAGACGCCACGCTGGATGCGATCCGCGATGCGCTGGACGCCAACAGCGAAACCGGCCGCCGCGAAGTGGCGATGATGCACCGCGTGGAAGACTGGCGCGAGCGCCTGCTGGCCGAAGGTGACAAGGCGCTGGCCGCCCTGCTGGACGATTACCCGCAGGCCGACCGCCAGCAGCTGCGCACGCTGGTGCGCAACGCGCAGGCCGAGAAGGCGAAGAACAAGCCGCCGCGCGCCTACCGCGAGATCTACCAGGTGCTGCGCGCGCTGATGCTTCCGGCGGCGCTGGGCCTGAAGGCCAGCGCCGAAGACGCCGACCCCATCGAGAACGACGAAGCCGACGAGGACTGAGTCCCCGTCGGTCGGGGCGGTGGCGCTGGCCATCGCCCGGCTCAGGCCTGGGTACCGCCGACGGTGATGCCCTCGATCAACAGCGAGGGCTGGCCGACACCCACGGGCACGCTCTGCCCATCCTTGCCGCAGATGCCCACACCCTCGTCCAGGGCCAGGTCGTTGCCGACCATGCGCACCTTCTGCATGGTTTCCGGACCGTTGCCGATCAGGGTCGCGCCCTTCACCGGTGTGGTGATGCGGCCATCCTCGATCAGGTAGGCCTCGGTGGCCGAGAACACGTACTTGCCACTGGTGATGTCGACCTGGCCGCCGCCGAAGTTGACCGCGTACAGGCCCTTCTTCACCGAACGGATCATCTCCTGCGGGTCGTGCTGGCCGGCACGCATGTAGGTGTTGGTCATGCGCGGCATGGTCATGTGCGCGAACGATTCGCGGCGGCCATTGCCGGTCGGCGCCACGCCCATCAGGCGTGCATTGAGGCTGTCCTGCATGTAGCCGACCAGAACGCCGTCCTCGATCAGCGTGGTGCACTGGCTGGGATGACCCTCGTCGTCGATGTTCAACGAACCACGGCGTCCGTCCAGCGTGCCGTCATCGACGATCGTCACGCCCGGGGCGGCAACGCGCTCGCCGATGCGGCCCGCGTAGACGCTGGTGCCCTTGCGGTTGAAGTCGCCTTCCAGGCCATGGCCGACCGCTTCATGCAGCAGCACGCCGGGCCAGCCCGGGCCCAGTACCACCGGCATCACGCCGGCCGGTGCCGGTACCGCTTCAAGGTTCACCAGCGCCTGGCGCAGCGCCTCACGGGCGAAGGCTTCCGGGCGGCCGTCAGCGAACAGCTCCTCATAGCCATAGCGGCCACCGCCACCGGCGTAGCCGGACTCGCGACGGCCGTTGTGCTCGACGATCACCTGCACGTTCAGGCGCACCAGCGGGCGCACGTCGGCGCCCAGAACGCCGTCGCTGCGGGCGATCAGCACCGTGTCGACGCCACCGGACAGGCTGACCATCACCTGCTTCACGCGCGGGTCGGCGGCACGCAGGAAGCCGTCCAGGCGCTTGAGTACCTCGACCTTGGCCTCGTTGCCGATGCCGTCGATCGGGTCCAGCGCCGGATACAGCACGCGCGCATTGCCCCGCAGCAGCGAACGCCCGGTCTGGGCGCCACCTTCGCGCGAAATCGCACGCGCCGACTGCGCCGCAGCCAGCAGCGCGTCGGCATGGATGTCATCGGAGTAGGCGAAGCCGGTCTTCTCGCCGGAAATCGCGCGCACACCCACGCCCTGCTCGATGGAATGGGCACCGTCCTTGACGATGCCATCCTCCACGCTCCAGCTCTCGCGGCGGGCGTGCTGGAAATAAAGGTCACCAAAGTCCACACCGGGGCCGAGCAACTGCCCGAAGGTGCGCTCCAGGCCAGCGGTATCCAGGCCACCAGGGCGCAACAGGCGGTCTTGGGCAAGCGTCAGGGCGATATCAGTCATGGTCCTCGATCTGGGGATGCGGGGGCGCTCAGGCAAGCCCCGTGAACGGGAACACCATGCTCAGCGTGAACGCGAGCGTGGCAGGTCGGTCACCGTCGGCGGAACCGCCGGTGCCGGTGAGGGGGCGGGCGGCGTCTTGTCGCGGCTGCGTTCGATCACTTCCACCTTCGGCTCCTTCCATGGACCGGTCACCTTGTAGGTACGGGCGCCGATTTCGCCCAACGGTTTGGACAATACCGCATTGGTGGCGGCGCCGAGTGCCGCACCCACCGGGCCACCCGCCACCGCGCCGACCACGGTCAGCAGATTGCCGGCGCGCGGGTTGACGTCGATGGTCTGGTCGAACTGCTGGTTGCGCAGGTCGGCCTGGCCGCGGATGGTGATGTTCGCCGCCGGACCCTCGATCAGCACTTTGTCGGTACGGGCCATGCCCTGGCCGAACTGCACGCTGCCATCGACCTGGTTGAACGCGAAGCCCTTGGAGAAGAAATCACGGAAGTCGAACATCAGGCGCCGCGGCAACTGCGCGACACTGAGCAGGCCGAGCACTCGACCTGCGCCGGGCTCCAGCTCCAGCAACTGGCCGTTGCGTGCGTGCAGATCGAGCCGGCCCTGCAGAGTGGCCAGCTGGAAGTCCGAGGGACCGCCGCTCCACGAGGCCTGCAGCTGGGCCTGACCGGAGCCGCCGCGCAGCTGGCCACCGTAGTCCAGGTTCTGCATCAGGCCACCCAGGTCTTCACTGCGCACCTGTGCGGTCAGCTCGGTGCGGGCACCGCCGGTGCGGCCCAGCCAGCGACCGCTGATGTCGATCTCCTGGTCGGGCGCACGGAAGCGCAGCTCGTCCACGTTCAGGCCATGGGCCAGCGGCCGCGTACGCAGCACCGCCTGGCCGAGTACGACCTTGCCGAACTGCAGATCGGCAATGTCCAGCGCGAACGGCGGCAGCTTTGCCGGATCCATGTCGTTGGCGCCGGCCTGTACCCGCGCCGGCGCAGCCGGTGCGCCCGGTGCGGCCGGCAGCGACTGCCAGTGCACACGGTCGAGCTGGCCGCTGATGGTGGCGCCCTCGGCATTGGGAACGGTCAGGCGGCCTGCCAGCGACGGCCCATCCAGGCGCACATCCAGCGCCTGCGGGCCCGGCTGCAGCTTCAGCCGCGTCTGCTCGAAGACGCCGCCGATCAGCATCAATTTGCCGACCTGCACATCCACCGCACGCAGCGGCATGCCGTCATCGTCACCGCCCCCACGCGCCAGGCTGATCCACTCCAGCGCATCCAGGGTCGGGCTGCGGCCATTGACGGTCAGCCCGCTCGGTGGCGGCTCACGGTCAACGTGGTCACTGCCGAGCGTGACCTGCACGCCGGTCTGGTTGTTGTGGCTGCGCGCGGCCAGGGCCAGACGCTGGCCAAAGGCCACGTCGATGCGGCCAGCCCCCATCGGCAGCTGCGCGGCCACGGTGGTCGCCAGCGGTTCGGCGGCCGGCTTGTCCAGCGGCGCCGGCAGGTCCAGGCGGGTGCCTACCAGATCCGAACTCAGGCGCAGCTCGCTGGGCGGTGCAGGCGCCCCCGGCGCGACCTTCGGCAGGTTCACCGCAATGGTCCACGGCGAGGTGCCGGCGATGTAGGGCTTCAGCCACGCCATTTCCGGCGCGCGGTCGATCAGCACGCCAGCATCGAGGTTGGCCGACAACTGCGATTCAAAGGCCAGCTTGCTGTCGTGCACGTAACCACCGGCACGCAGGCTCAGGCGGCCGTCCTGGCCGAGGTGGCGCACCGCCAGTTCCTCGGCGCCGAAACCGCCGTTGCTGTAGCGCGCCTGCCCATGCATGTTGTCGAAGGTCAACTGGAACCGCTTGTCGACCAGCTTCACACCGTTGAGGTCGACCGTACCCTGCAGGTGGCCCTCGCCTTCATCCAGGTGCAGCGGCTGCAGCAGATCGAAGGTTACATGCGCCGGTCCCGCAGCGGTGAGGTTGTCGAGGGTGTCGCCATAATCCTTGTGCAGCGGGCTCTGCCGCAGCATCGACAGCAGCTTGCCCGCCTCGCTGAGGGCATCGGCACGCACGTACAGCGGCTGCTGGCCGAAATCCGGAATGCCCGCTTCGAACTTCTGCACCGCTACACCGGCCAGGTCGCCGCGTCCACGCATGTCGAAGCCGGGGCCGATGAACGCGATATCGGCATCGACCTGGCTCATCAGCGGCCAGTCGTGCTGGAAACGGATGTCGCCGTTGGTGATGTGGCCGGTGGCCTCGAAGCGGCCATCGTTGTTGTCGAACGGCCAGTCGTCCAGGTCACCGCTGACCAGACCGACGCCATTGCGCACCTGGCCGCCGGCCAGCGCCATGTCCAACCAGTCGGTGGCGCCCTTGCTCATCTTGGAGTGGATCCAGAAGCGCTTGGCCGCGGTCATCGGCACGTCGTCCAGCTTGGCCGCCAGCTGCAGCCACGGCCGCGTACCGTCGCCCTGGAACCAGACACCACCGCGCACGTCGGCCGCGTAGTCGGTGCCTTCCACGCGCATCGCCGCAGTGCCGATACGCCAGCCACCGCCCTCGTCGCGCCATCCCACCACCTGTCCTGCCAGGTGCAGGTCATGGCGCACACCAAAGCCGGTCGGCCAATCGAACTGCAGCTGCCGCTGCGGCTGCAGCTGCAGGCTGAAGCCCTCGGCATCGCCCTCGAAACGTCCACCCAGGCCACGCAGGCCTGGGGAATGCCCGACGCTGGCGAAACCCAGCGACTGCAGCTCTCCCTGCGCCCACAGCGCGCCATCGCGTTGGCCGGCCAGTTGCAGCTCTCGCACATCCAGCTGCGGTTTGGACAGGAACAACCAATGGCGCAGGCCTGGCTCGAGGCGATCACTCAGCGCCAGCGCACGCAGCGCGGTACCGGCCTGTACTTCACCGGAACTCACCCGCAGCTGCCTGCCAACCTGCAACTGCAGGCCATCGAGCTGTTGTTCGCCGTCTTCCGTCTTCAAACGAAGACGCGGCACCTGCAGCGCCCAACCCTCGGCCTGGCGCTGCCAGCGCAGGCGCGCCTGCAACCGCTGCAGCTGCAACTGCGGCGTCGCCACGTCGGGCATCGGTGCACCGTCGATGCGCACGTCACGCAGGTCCGAATCGGTGGTCAGCGCCACCGGGGCGAAGTCGCGCAGGGTCAGCCACAGGTTCAGCTCACCCTTGCCTTCGCGCAGGCGCACGCCACCGGCCGCCAGCAGCGGCGACCAGGCGTGGAAATCAACAGGATCGGCACCCAGCCAGGCCTGGCCGTTGCCGCGCGCGCGGTCCACGTCCAGCACTGCGGTCAGCGGCAGGGCATCGGTCTGCGCCCAGGCACGCACGCCCACACGCAGGCGGTCGCCATTGACGCGCAGGCGCAGATCGATACGCGGCAAGGTTGCGTCGATACCCAGTCCCGGTGCATGCACGCCCAGGCGGCCATCGATCACCTGCAGCTCGCCCAGCCGGCGCAGCGCGTCCAGCGGGTCACCGCCGGTGTCTGACTTCGGCAGGCCGCGCACCGACCAGCGGCCGTCTTCGCCCTGCTGCAGGTCCAACGCCAGGCCACGCAGGCGCAACTCGGTCAGCGAGCGGCCTGGCAACATCCCGCTGTACATCGACACCAGCACTTCGGCCTCGCCGATCGCCAGGCCCTGGCCGGCGCCGATGCGCAGGCCCTTCAGCTGCAACAGCGGACCGCGACGGGTCCAGGCAGTCTGCAACTGGTCGAAACGCACCGGCTGGCCGGCACGCTCGCTCAGCCAGGCGGCAATCTTTTCAGGATGACGCTCGGCCAGCGGCAGCAGCTGGCTGAGCGTGCCCACCAGCAGTGCAAGCCCGACCAGGCCCACCGCGCAGGCGGCAATGAAATGACGGCGGATCCTTCGCAGTCGCAGGCGCGGCGGCGCGCTCATCGGCCACCGCCGGCCTGCAGCCGGCGAGGATCAGAGCAGAACAACATCGAATTGCTCCTGCAGGTACTGCTCGTCCGCCTGGAAGCGGATGCTCTTGCCGAGGAACTCTTCCAGCTCGGCCACCGCCGAAGACTCCTCGTCGGTAATGCGCGCAACGACCTTGGTCGAAGCGATCACCAGCAGGCGCGCCGCATCGAACTGGCGCACCGCGCGGGTAATCTCGCGGAAAATCTCGTAGGTCACCGTCTCGGTGGTCTTGATGCTGCCACGGCCGCTGCACTGCGGGCAGGTTTCCGACAGCTGGCGTTCCAGGCTTTCCACCGTGCGCTTGCGGGTCATCTCCACCAGACCCAGCGGCGAGAAGTCGTACACCGTGGTCTTGGCATGGTCACGGGCCAGCGCCTTTTCCAGCGTGCGCAGCACCTGGCGGCGATGCTCGGCATCGTCCATGTCGATGAAATCGATGATGATGATGCCGCCCAGGTTGCGCAGCCGCAGCTGCCGCGCCACTGCCTGCGCCGCTTCCAGGTTGGTGCGGAACACCGTCTCTTCCAGGTTGCGCTGGCCGAGGAAGGAACCGGTGTTCACATCGATGGTGGTCATCGCCTCGGTCTGGTCGATCACCAGGTAGCCGCCGGATTTCAGCGGCACCTGCTTGTCCAGCGCGCGGCCGATCTCGTCCTCCACGCCGAACATGTCGAAGATCGGTCGGTCACCCGAATACAGTTCCAGCTTCTCGGCCAGCACCGGCATGTACTTGGCCACGAAGGCCTGCAGCTGCGCGAAGGTTTCCTTGGAGTCCACCTTCACCTTGTCCACGTCCTTGCGGATCAGGTCGCGCACCGAACGCAGCGGCAGGCTCAGGTCCTCATAGATGTTGCTGCACGAGGGCGCTTCGCGGCCACGGCGCTCAACCACGTTCCAGACCCGCGACAGGTAGGCGATGTCCTCGGCAATGGCCTCGGCCGGCTGCCCTTCGGCATTGGTACGCACGATGTAGCCGTAGCCTCCATGCTGGGCCGACAGTTCGGTCACCAGCGCCTTCAGCCGCGCCCGCTCGCCTTCATCCTCGATGCGCGCCGACACGCCCACCACCTTGGACTGCGGCAGCAGCACCATGTAACGCGAGGGAATGCTGATCTGCGTGGTCAGGCGGGCGCCCTTGGTACCGATCGGGTCCTTCACCACCTGCACCACGATGTCCTGGCCGTCGCGCAGCAGCTCGACGATCGGCACGCTGGACGGCGGCGGCAGCGTGGTGTTCTCGGTGTCCGCACTGGCCACCGGCGCCGGGCGCACCACGTCGTTGGCGTGCAGGAACGCAGCGCGCTCCAGCCCGACCTCGACGAAGGCCGCCTGCATGCCGGGCATCACGCGCTGCACCTTGCCCTTGTAGATGTTGCCGACCACACCCCGGCGCCAGCCGCGCTCGATGTGCAGTTCCTGCAGCATGCCGTTTTCGATCACGGCGACCCGGGTCTCGCGCGGGGTCACATTGACCAGGATTTCCTCAGACATCGGCAGCCTCCCTGGCGGCATCAGCAGTGGGGGCCGGCACGCCGCAGCGCGCCAGCAGACGATCGGTGTGCAGCAGCGGCAGTCCCATCACGCCGGAGTAGCTGCCTGAAAGATGTTCGATCCAGCGCTCGGCCCCGCCTTGGATGGCGTAGGCCCCGGCCTTGTCCAGCGGTTCGCCGGTGGCCACGTAGGTGGCGATGTCGGCGCCGCTGATCGGTGCGAAGGTCACTTCGGAAATGATCAGCTCGCTGTCCAGCCCCTCCGCAGAGACCACCACCACCGCAGTCATCACCTGGTGGGTGCGGCCGGCCAGCCGGGCCAGCATCATCCGTGCGTCGGCGGCATCGGCCGGCTTGCCGAACACTTCACCGTCCAGCACCACCTCGGTATCCGAGCCGAGCACCCGCGCCTGCGGGTCATCGGCCAGCACCCGGGCCAGCCCCGCGCGCGCCTTGTCGGCGGCGACACGGCATACATACTGTTCGGCGCTTTCAGCGGGCGCGCGCTGCTCGACGACCTCCAGGTCCAGGGCCTGGAAGGGGCGTCCGAGTCGGGCCAGCAACTGGTTGCGTCGGGGGGAGCGGGAAGCAAGATAGAGCATCGACACAGCATAACTGAGGCCGCCACCTGAATCGTCGGCAACCCGTTCCGGAACGCGTTCAACCCCGAACGGGCTCACAGCGCGTTCATCGCTACGACACCACCCTCAACGGCACAACAAGGAGTTCTCCATGCGCCTGACCGCCACCCCGCTGCTGCTCGCCCTGTCCCTCGCCCTTGGAACCTCGATGACCGCCCATGCTGCCCCGTCGTCGCCGTCGATCGCCGCCCCGGCCGAAGGCACCCTGCTGAACATCTCGGCCAACGCCGAGGCCACCCGCGTGCCGGACGTGGCCACCCTGTCGGCCGGCGTGGTCACCCAGGCCGCCGACGGCAACAGCGCCATGCGCCAGAACGCCCAGCAGATGGACAAGGTGCTGGCCGCGATCAAGGCCGCCGGCATTGCCGAACGTGACGTGCAGACCAGCGGTGTCAGCCTCAACCCGCAGTACCGCTATGCCGACAACGAAGCACCGAAAATCACCGGCTACCAGGCCAGCAACACGGTCAGCCTGAAGGTGCGCGACATCGCCAAGCTCGGCAAGGTGCTGGACGCGCTGGCTGCGCAGGGTGCCAATCAGATCAATGGCCCCAGCTTCGAGATCGACCAGCCCGAGCCGGTCTATGACGAAGCCCGCCTGGCCGCGCTGAAGAAGGCCCAGGCCCGTGCCCAGACCTATGCGAAGTCGCTGGGCCTGCAGGTGCGCCGCATCGTCAGCATCTCCGAGAACAGCAATGGCGGCTTCCGTCCGATGCCGATGATGCGGGCGATGTCGGCCGGCGCCGCGATGGACAAGGCCACCCCGGTCGCGCCGGGCGAGTCGACCGTCTCGGTCAACCTGGATGTGGTGTTCGAACTGGGTCGCTGATCCCGTTTGCCACTGCCGACAAGGGCGGATCCCGCAGGGGATCCGCCTTTTTTCATGCCTGCTGCCAGCACTGGCTGAAGGCCAGCCCAACGATACCGACCCTGCCTCTAGGCAGTAGCGGCCCCATCGCGCTACTGATGCACTGCCAGCCGCGTGCGGCAACCCCGCCACGGGCCCTGGTGCGTTGAGGACTTCGTCACTGGCATGGAGGTGGACCATGGTTCGTACGTATCCCGTTGCATCCCCGCACTTCGACCCCGCCCGCGTTGCCGCCTGGAGCGCGGCCATCGCCCTGCATCTGCTCGCATTCCTGTTGCTGCTGATCCCCGCGACCTACCAGGCCGTGCAGGTTCCGCGTGACAAGACCACGGTACGGCTGATCGAGAAGACCCCGCCACCGCCCCCTCCGCCGGTACTGGTGGAACCGAAGGAGGTCGCGCGGGTGGTGCCGAAGCCGCATGCGCAGCCGGTGGCGCCGCCCTTGCCCGCTCCCACTGCAACCGTGGAGGAAACCCAGGGCATCGCATTGCCGGCGGCCGAACCGTCCCCGCCGCAGCTCGCACCAAGCATCGACAGCTCGACACCGCTGTCCGGGGCACAGCTGCAGTACCGCAGTGCTCCGCCGCCGACCTATCCGGTGCCGGCCCTGCGCAATCATGAGCAGGGCACGGTGCTGCTGCGGGTGGAAGTCGACAGCAGCGGGCAGCCGGTCGCGGTCAGCATCGAGCGCAGCAGTGGCTCGCGCAGCCTGGACCAGGCCGCGCGTCAGCAAGTGCTCAAGCGTTGGCGCTTCGAACCGGCCCAGCGTGATGGCGTGGCAGTGCCCGCCATCGGGCTCGTACCGGTGCAGTTCTCGCTGCCGGACTGATTGTTCCGGGCCGGTCCGGCGCCACGCCGGGCCGGCCTTCACGCCCGAAAAGACAGACTCGGCAAAGTTGCCGGGCAAGCGTTACGAATTAAGCAAAATTTCACTACTTCGTCACCTACAGGAAACCTAGATTGGCCCGTCCCGGACCCTTCCGGAGACAGCCCTCAACGCTACGGTTTTCCAGTTAGGAGAGAAGCTGTGAAACACCCGATCCAACGGCCCGCCAGCCGCCGCCGCTGCACCCTGGCATCGTCCATCACCCATATCCTTACCGGCGGCACCCTGCTGCTGGTTGGTGCGGTGGCGTCCACCTCCGCCTTCGCGCAGGAGCAGGAAAAGGCCACCAACCTCGACCGCATCACGGTCACCGGCTCGAACATTCCGCGCACCAACACCGAAACACCGTCCCCGGTGCAGGTGGTGACCCGTCAGGAAATCGACCGCACCGGCAAGACGTCGCTGTCCGAGTACCTCCAGACGCTCACCGCTGATGGTGCCGGCTCGATTCCCAAGTCCTTCGGCAGCGGTTTCGCCGGTGGTGGTGCCGGCATCTCGCTGCGCGGCCTCGGCGCCGGTTCGACCCTGGTGCTGTTGAACGGCCGCCGCATGGCGACCTACGGCCTGGCCGACGACGGCCAGAAGGTCTTCACCGACCTGAGCACCATTCCGCTCGACGCGGTTGAACGTGTCGAAGTGCTGAAGGACGGCGCCTCCGCGATCTACGGCTCCGATGCCATCGCCGGCGTGGTCAACATCATCCTGCGCAGTGACTTCACCGGCGCCATCCTGCGTGGTTCCTACGGGACGTCCGGCGACGGCGACGGCGACCAGAAGAAGGCGACCCTGACCGCCGGCACCGGCGACCTCGCCACCGATGGCTGGAACGCGTTCTTCAGCCTGGATGTCGGCAAGAGCGATGAGATCAAGATCAGCGACCGCAAGAACCGCAAGTGGATCGGCACAGGCGACACCCGCCAGTGGGGCTACGGCAACAACGCGCAGTTCCTGGGTGGCGCCTATACCAACGGTCGCGCCAGTGGCGGCGTAGGTCCCAATGGCTCGTACTATGGCGCCGACGGCCTGCTGGTACCGCTGCCGGGTTGCCAGGGCCTGACCACCATCGGTGGACAGACCGATGCCTCGGTGGCCGCGCAGGGCTGCCTGTGGGATCCGAACCAGCAATACCGCGACATCTCGCCGGAAGAGAAGTACGTCAACGTGTTCGGCCGCGCCAGCTTTGCCTTCGGTGAAGGCGGAGAGGTCTATACCGAAATCGGCTACTCGAAGAAGGAAACCACCTTCAGCAATACGCCATCGAGCGTTTCCGGCGGTTGGGGCTATCCGGGCCACACCGTCAACGCCAACAGTGGCTCGGGGGCGACCATGCTGGGCGCCAACCATCCGGACAATCCGCTCTATGGCCAGGCGGGCGCAGTGCCGGTGCGGGTACGCTATTCGGCGTGGGACGTCGGCCCGCGCGTGACCGAGAACACCAACGAGTTCAATCGTTTCCTGGTCGGCGTCAAGGGCAACTGGGGCGACTGGAGCTACGACACCGCCTACCTGCATTCGGGTACCGACCTGACCAGCAAGCGCAATGGCTTCCTGCGCTACAGCGCTGTGCGCTGTGCGCTGGGTGACGGCAACTGCGCCGGCGGCGTATGGCGTATCGGCGAAGATGCAGGCAAGAACTCGCAGGCGCTGTACAACTACATCTCGCCAACCATCAATGCCAACGCCAAGTCCAGCCTGGACATGTTCGACTTCACCGTGTCGCGCAGCCTGATGGACCTGAAGGGTGGTCCGCTCGGTCTGGCAATGGGTACCGAATGGCGCCGCACCAGCAACAGCCTGACCCCGCAGACCTACACCGACGTGGGTGACATCATCGGCCTGGGCTATTCGGCCTACGACGGCATCCAGAACGTGTACGCCGGCTACGTCGAGCTGTCCGCGCCGGTGCTGGAATCCCTCGAACTGTCCGGCGCCATCCGCTACGACAAGTACGATGGTGGTGACGGCAAGGCCACGCCGAAGCTGGGCATCAAGTGGACCCCGGCCGACTGGATCGCGCTGCGCGCCAGCTATGCCGAAGGCTTCCGTGCCCCGAACCCCGCAGAGAACGGTCGCGGTGGCTTGGCGGCCTTCTCCAACGCGGAAGATCCGGTGCGCTGCGCCGCACAGAACAACACCACCAACTGCAGTGCGCGCTCGGTGGCCATCATCACCACGCCGAATCCGGACCTGAAGCCGGAAAAATCCAAGAGCTATTCGGTGGGCGTGGTGCTGCAGCCGACCCGCAGCACGTCGCTGACGGTGGACGCCTGGGAAATCAAGCGCACCGACGAGATCGCCGCCAGTGATACCGACGACGCCATCGCCGCTGGCAACGTGGTACGCGATACCGACCTGATCAACGGCATTCCGGGGACCGGCAGCATCCTGGCCGTCAACACCGAGTACGTGAACGCCGCTTCGTCGCGTGTTCGCGGTATCGATACCGATATCCGCCAGACGTTCGATATCGGCCCGGGCCAGCTGGAAATGGACCTGCAGTGGAGCCATCTGCTGAAGTTCGAGCGCACCAGTGGCGGCAGCACCGATGACTACCTGGGCACGCATGGCAACTGCGACGTGACCAACTGCATCGGCACGCCGAAGGACAAGATCAACTTCGGCACCACCTGGCGCCAGGGTCCCTGGAGCGTCAGCGGCGTCGCCAACTACATCTCCAGCATGGACAACGTTGGCAAGCGTGGCGGCAACTACCTGTTCCGTTATGCCGATGGCACGCCGGTGAAGAAGATTTCCTCCTTCACCACTTTCGACCTGTCCGGCCGCTGGAGTGTCACCGAGCAGTTCGAACTCAATGCCTCTGTGCAGAACCTGTTCGACCGCATCGCTCCGCTGGATCCGGTCACCTATGGCGCTGTGAACTACAACCCGATGCATTTCAGCGGTGCCGTTGGCCGCTACTTCACGGTGGGTGCCAAGTACTCGTTCAAGTAACAGCGGTCATTGCGACCTCCTCGAAGGCCCGGGCACCTGCCCGGGCCTTCGTCATTGCGGCTCTTGCGCGCATGTTCACGCGCACACCGCTACCGTGTGGGCGCGGCATCACTGTCGCAGGGGACATCATGGCTGCGACTTCGCAACGCCTGGGCCTGCCCGCGTTGACCGCACTGGTGGTCGGCTCGATGGTTGGCGCCGGCATCTTTTCATTGCCGCAGAACGTGGCGCGCAGCGCTGGCCCGGCGGCGGCGCTGATCGGCTGGGCGGTAAGTGGCGCCGGCATGCTGATGCTGGCCTTCGTGTTCCAGGCCCTGGCCAACCGCCGGCCGGATCTCGATACCGGCATCTATGCGTATGCGCGCGAGGGCTTCGGCAACTACATCGGTTTCTCCGCGGCATGGGGTTACTGGGTCGCCTCGGTGCTCGGCAACGCCAGCTTCTTCGTGCTGATCTTCAGCGGCCTCGGACATTTCCTGCCGATCTTCGGCGAAGGCAATACCGCGGCCGCGGTGGCCGCGTCGTCACTGCTGCTATGGACCGTGCACCTGCTGGTGCTGCGGGGCCTGCGCACCGCTGCCATCGTCAATGGGCTGGTGACTGTGGCCAAGCTGCTGCCCATTGCGCTGTTCCTGATCCTGGCCGCCGGTGCCTTCCGCATGGATGTGTTCCGCGCCGATTTCCTCGGCACGCCCGCACTCGGCGACCTCGGCCAGCAGCTGCGCGGCATGATGCTGGTGACCGTGTGGGTATTCATCGGCATCGAAGGCGCCAGCATCTACTCGCGGCGCGCGGCCCGTCGCGCCGATGTCGGCCGCGCCACGGTGATCGGTTTCCTCGGCGTCTGGCTGCTGCTGGTGCTGGTCAGCCTGCTGTCGATGGGCGTGCTGTCGCAGGCCGAACTGGCCGGGTTGCCCAATCCATCCATGGCGTACGTGCTGCGTGCGATCGTTGGCGAGTGGGGCGCGACGGTGATCATCATCGGCTCGATCATCTCCGTGCTGGGCGCGCTGCTGGCCTGGGTGCTGCTGTGCGCCGAGGTGCTGTACGCCGCGGCCGGCGACGGCACCATGCCCGCGTTCCTGGGCCGCGAAAACGCGCGCGGCGTGCCGGCCAACGCACTCTGGCTCAGCAATGGGTTGATCCAGCTGTTCCTGCTGCTGGTGCTGGTCAACTCCGGCAGCTACACCGGCCTGGTGCTGCTGGCCGCGTCGATGAGCCTGGTGCCCTACTTCCTGTCCACCGCGTTCGGCGTGCAGCTGGCCTGGCGTGGCCAGGCCTATGCGGGTGAACCGGGCGTGCGCTGGCGCGATTTCGCGGTGGCGCTGCTGGCCAGTGCCTACGCCTTGTGGCTGGTGTATGCAGGAGGTCTCGACAACCTGCTGCTGTCGGTCCTGCTGTATGTGCCCGGCGTGGTGGTGTTCGCACTGACCCGGCTCCAACGCGGTGAGCAGGTATTTACGCGTTGGGAATGGGTGCTGTTCGGTGCCATTCTGGTGGTGGCCATCGCTACGCTGGTCGCGTTCTCCAGAGGTGAGCTGGCACTGTAGAGCCGAGCCCATGCTCGGCTTCGCACAGGCAGCCGAGCATGGCTCGGCTCTACAACTGGCGTTCCGGCAGCATGCCGATATCCTGCATCCAGCGCTCAGCCAGCCGCGGCCACGCAGTGACCGGTGCATCCTTCATGCGCAGACCGAACGCATGGCCGCCGCGGGCGAACAGATGCATCTCGACGGGCACGCCTGCATCGATCAGCGCCTGGTAGTAGGCGAGTGATTCGCGCACGTCATCGGTGCGATCATCGGTGGCCTGTGCAATGAACGTCGGCGGCACCGCGTCATCCACGACGATGTCCCTGACCAGCGAGAGCCCCTTGCCATGCCCGGCCCACAGATGGCCGGAGTACATCACCATCGCGAAATCCGGGCGGCTGGACTGTGAGTCGGCCGCGTCGACCGCCGCGTAGCTACGGCGTGCGTGCGTGCTCAATCCCGCCACCACGTGACCGCCGGCCGAGAAACCGATCACCCCCACCCGCTTCGGGTCGATATTCCAGCGTTGCGCCTGCAAGCGCAGCAGCCCCATTGCACGTTGCGCGTCCTGCAAAGCCATCGGCACCGTCGGATTGTCGCGACAGTTGCAGTCGGGATCCCAGCTGGGCCCGGACGCCGGCACGCGGTACTTCAGCAGTGCGCAGGTGATGCCCTGCGCGTTCAACCAATCGCAGATTTCACTGCCTTCCAGGTCCATCGCCAACACCCGGTAACCACCTCCGGGTACCACCATCACCGCGGTGCCATTGGCCGGTCCCTTCGGCGGAAACACGGTGAGCGTCGGCACAGCCACGTTCTGCAACATCATCCAGCGTTCTCCGCTGGCCTTGGAGGTTGCTTCACTGATCTGCTCGGGACCTTTCAGTTTTGGTGGCGCCTTCACCTTGCCCTCCGGCCACAGCGGCAGCTCGGTGGTGGCCTGCGGCGGCTGCCAGGTCGGTGGTGCTGCGTTCGCTTCAGCGAACGGCAACATCGCAAGCAGCAGAGAACCCAGGGACAGGAGTGCGCGCACGATCAACTTCCGTGGTTGGAGCAGCAGATTGTAGAGCCGAGCCCATGCTCGGCTGCATCCTCGAAGCCGAGCATGGGCTTGGCTCTACAACACGGCAAAAAAAAGACCTGCATCTTGCGATGCAGGTCTCTTCAATGTGGCGCCCGAAGTTGGACTCGAACCAACGACCCCCTGATTAACAGTCAAGTGCTCTAACCGGCTGAGCTATTCGGGCAGACGACTAGTATAACCACTCTTCACGCGCGATGGTAGGGGTGATTGGCAATCATTGCGGCAGCGCGATACAGCTGCTCGGCCACCACCAGGCGCACCAGCATGTGCGGCAGCGTCAGCGGTCCAATCGACCACTTCTCATCGGCCAGCGCGGAAACCTCCGGCGAATGTCCTTCCGGGCCACCGATCAGGAACGCCAGGTCCCGGCCCTGCCCGCGCCAATGTTCCAGGCGCTGTGCCAGCTGTTCGGAACTGAGCTGGCGGCCCGGCACATCCAGGGCCACCACATAGGCATTCTTCGGCAGCGCAGCGATGACCCGCTTGCCTTCATCTTCGGTGGCGCGGCGCGGATCGCGGCCCTTGCCACGCAGGCCGGGCTCGATTTCCACCAGTTCGAACGGCAGCCAATGCGACAGCCGCTTCTGGTATTCGGCGAACCCCTGCGCGACCCAGCTGGGCGCGCGTTCACCGGTGGCGATCAGGCGGGCTTTCATCAACGGTCCTCCAAAACGTCGACGGCGCCATCGGCGCCGTCGAAGGGATGCATCAACGCGTGGCTCAGGCCACTTCGTCGTCGCTGGACGGCGGCTGGTCGCCGACGGTCCACAGGCGCTCGAGGGCGTAGAACTCACGCACGCGCGGCAGCATCACGTGGACGATCACGTCGCCCAGATCGACCAGCACCCACTCGGCTTCGCGCTCGCCTTCCACGCCCAGCGGCATCACATCGATGTTCTTGGCGAAACGCACCACTTCATCGGCAATCGACTTGACGTGGCGGGTAGAGGTACCCGAAACGACGATCATGTAGTCGGCAACGCTGGACCGGCCGCGCACGTCGATCTCGACCAGGTCCTTGGCCTTCAGGTCTTCGGTGGCTTGGCGGACGCTGGCCAGCAGTTCCGGCACGGAAGGCGGCGGGCTGGGCAGATCGACCTTGATGGTCTGGGGCTGGGTCTGGTTGCTCAAAGTGGATCGACTCGATAAACGTGGGGGCGATTATACGGGGATGGCGCCGCTGCGCCATTCACGGCCTGGCCGGGCGGTACAGCCCGTGTGCAGCCACATAGTCGGCCACGGCCGGCGGCAGCAGTGCGCGCCAGGGGCCGCCGGAGGCGATCTGTGAGCGCACGGCGCTGGCCGATTCCTCGCGCAGCGGGTGGTGCAGGCGCAGGATGCGCCCGGCAGGGCTGGCGAACAGGGCCTGTTCGTTGTCGGCCCAGCGCCCTTCCAGCGCGCGGCCCAGCTCGCCATCGAGCGAGGCCCGCAGCGGGCTGCCCGGCCGTTCAGCCACAACGAAATGAGCCAGGCCGAACAGCGCCTCCCATTCGTGCCAGCTGGACAGGCCCAGCAGGCTGTCGGCGCCGACCAGCCAGGCCAGTGGCCGGCTCGGGCCGAGTTCGCCACGCAGTTCGCGCAGGGTATCGACGGTATAGGAAGGACGACCGGGATAGCGGGCTGCGCGGTCCAGCTCGCGCCGGTCCAGCAGCAGGCCGGGTTCGTCGCCGATGGCCAGAGACAGCATGCTGCAACGCTGCTCGGCAGTGGCACCGGGCACCGCTCGGTGCGGCGGGTCGGCCGCCGGCAGCATGCGTACGGCAACCTGCAGTTCGTCACGGGCAGCCCGCGCGATCGCCAGGTGCCCGAGGTGCACCGGATCGAAGGTGCCCCCATAATAGATCCGCAGGCTCATTGCTCAGGCCCGCGCCAGCAGGCGCACGGCACGCGGTTCGGCCACGGCCACCAGCAGGCGCTCCAGTGCCAGCCAAGCATCGCCGTCGGCCCGCCCCTTGGCGATGCGGTCGACCAGGCCCGCTTCGGCCACGAAGCGCTCCCAGCGTTTGCCTTCCGGGTGCCGCTGCAGCGCGCGCTTGTACGGCGCCTGCCGCGATTCCCAGATGCCACGCGATTTCATTTCGGCGGCCAGATTGCCGCCGCGTGCCTGCACCCGGGCCAGGCCGGCGCCGGCCAGCAGCTCGCGGATCACCATCGGCATCAGCGCGGCCACCGCCTCGCCCTCACCACGCAGGCCAGCCAGCATGCGCAACACCGCCGGTGGCTGGCCCGAGAACGTCGCCTCCAGCAGACGGAATACGTCATAGCGGGCCGCGTCGGCCACCAGCGATTCCATCCGTTCCACGTCCAGCGGCTGGCCATCGGCCAGCAGCGCCAGCTTGTCGATTTCCTGGGCAGCGGCCAGCAGATTACCTTCCACCCGCTCGGCCAGGCGCTGCACCGCGGCCGGATCGGCGCGCAGGCCCTTGCCGCGCAGGCGGCGCTCGATCCAGTCCGGCAGTTCGTGCGGCTTGATCGCCCACGCCACCGACAGCACGCCGATGCGGTTGACCGCCTCGGCCCACTTGCCGTGATGGGCCTTGCTCCATTCGTTGGCAGTGATCATCAGCACCACGTCCGGCGCCGGGTTGGCGCAGAACTGGCTGATCACCTCTGCGCCGTCCTTGCCCGGCTTGCCGCTGGGCAGGCGCACCTCAACCAGGCGGCGGGCGCTGAACAGGCTGGGCGCATTGAAGCTGGCGTCGAGCTGGTTCCAGTCGAAATCGCGGCCATCGGCGTCGAACACCTCGCGCTCGCCAATACCGGCGGCACGCGCGCGTGCACGAATGGCGTCGGCCGCCTCCAGCACGCGCAGGGTTTCCGGGCCGGCAATCAGATAGACCGGCGCCAGCGCGGTATCAGCGCTCTGGCCGGCCAGCTGCTCCGGACGCAGTTCCATCGCCGCGGCTCAGTGCTTGGCTGCGGGGACCGGCTCGGCCGGCACCGCACCATCGACCGGCTTGGCCTTCGGTGCCGACAGGCTGCCGCCCTTCTCGATCTCGGCACGGACCACGCTGTCGATGCGACGGATGATCGACGCCGACATCTCCCGGCGCAGCTCATCGGCCAGGATCTCGCGTTCGGTGGTGGTACCGGTGGCGTCGGTCGGCGGCGACACGTAGTCACGCGAGAGCTCGATCACCTGCTGCGGCACCAGCTCGCTGCCATCCTCGCGACGGAAGATGAAGATCACCGCATAGCGCAGGCTGTATTCCTGCGCACGGCCCTGCGAGTCGATGGCGATCGGCAGGTCGCCCCAGCGTTCGGACAGCACCTGCAGCTGGGTACTGGGTTCCTTGCTGTCCTCATCGGCCAGCTTGGCGCCGGACGCCAGCAGGCTGCGGTTGAGCAGCTTGACCAGTTCGCTGTACGGCGCGGTGGAGACCACCTTCACCGGCGCCGTATCGGTCGGCAGCATCAGCTTGTTGCGCAGATGGAAGCCGCAGCCGGCAAGGCCGAGGGCAAGAACGAGGGCAAGCAGGATTCGGGTCATGGAGACAGTCTGGCGGAGCCGGGCGATCACGGCAACACACAGCGTGCCCGAAGCCGCGTGAATGCAGGGCCATCATGCACATGGCCCTGCATCGGAAAGGCACCGGCCACCATGCGGGTGGCCGATGTGGGGTACATCAGGCAGCGACGATGTTCACGATCTTGCCCGGAACGATGATGATCTTGCGCACCGTCAGGCCTTCCATGAACCTGGCCGCGTTCGGCTCGGCCAGGGCCAGCGCTTCGATCTGCTCGCGCGCGGCATCGGCGGCCACCTCGATGGTGCCACGCAGCTTGCCATTGACCTGCACGGCCAGGGTCAGCGCATCGCGCACCAGCGCGTCGGCGTCGGCCTGCGGGAACGGCTGGTCTTCCAGCAGCGTCTCGCCATGGCCCAGCACCTGCCACAGGGCGTGGCTGGCATGCGGGGTGATCGGGTTCAGCAGCAGCACGATGGCCTGCAGCGCTTCCTGGCGCACCGCGCGGCCCTGCTCACTGCCGTCCTCGAACTTGGCCAGCGCGTTCATCAGTTCCATCACTGCGGCAATGGCGGTGTTGAAGCTGTGGCGGCGGCCGTAGTCGTCGCCGACCTTGCCGATGGTCTCGTGGGTCTTGCGGCGCAGCGCCTTCTGGTTGGCATCCAGTGCGGCCACGTCCAGCGCCGGAGCGGCACCGTCGGCGGCATGCTTCTGCACCTGGGCCCACAGGCGGCGCAGGAAGCGGGCCATACCGTCCACGCCGGCTTCGTTCCACTCCAGCGACTGTTCCGGCGGGGCGGCGAACATCGAGAACAGGCGCACGGTATCGGCACCATACTTGCCGACCATCGTCTGCGGGTCCACGCCGTTGTTCTTCGACTTGGACATCTTCTCCGTGCCACCGACCACCACCGGCTGGCCATCGGCGATCAGGGTGGCGCCCGTGATGCGGCCGCGCTCGTCGCGCTGCACTTCCACATCGGCCGGGTTGATCCAGTCCTTCGAACCGTCCGGGTTCGGGCGGTAGTAGGTCTCGGCAATCACCATGCCCTGGCACAGCAGGTTGCGCGCCGGTTCGTTGCTGTCCACCATCCGCGCGTCGCGCAGCAGCTTGTGATAGAAGCGGAAATACATCAGGTGCAGGATCGCGTGCTCGATGCCACCGATGTACTGGTCAACCGGCAGCCAGTAGTTGCCGCGCTTGTCGACGGCATCACGGGCACCCGGCGAGGTGTAGCGGGCGTAGTACCAGCTCGACTCCATGAAGGTGTCGAAGGTGTCGGTCTCGCGCTCGGCCGCGCCGCCGCAGTCCGGGCAGGTGGTCTTGCGCCATTCCGGGTCGGTCTTGATCGGCGAACCCGTGCCCGAGAACGCCACATCCTCCGGCAGCACCACCGGCAGCTGTTCTTCCGGTACCGGCACCGCGCCGCACTTGGCGCAGTAGATCACCGGAATCGGGCAGCCCCAGTAACGCTGGCGGCTCACGCCCCAGTCGCGCAGGCGGTAGTTGACGCGGCGCTGGCCCTGGGCCTTGCGCTCGAAACGTTCGGCCAGCGCTTCGAAGGCGCCCTGGAAGTCCAGGCCATCGAACTCGGCCGAATTCACCAGTTCAAAGGCACGGCCCTTGTCGCTGTACCAGTCCTGCCAGCGGCTGCCGTCCCAGTTGCGCTCTTCTTCGGTGCGCGCATCCTTCAGCGCGATCACCTGTTTGATCGGCAGGCCGTACTTGTTGGCCACTTCGTTGTCGCGCTGGTCATGGCCCGGCACGGCCATCACCGCGCCGGTGCCGTAGCCCATCAGCACGAAGTTGGCGACCCAGACCGGCACCGGCTCGCCGGTGACCGGATGCAGCGCGCGCAGGCCGGTATCCATCCCGCGCTTTTCCTGGGTTTCCAGTTCAGCCTCGGACACGCCGCCCTGCTTCAGGTCGGCCAGCATCGCCGCCAGCTCCGGGTTGTTCTTCGCCGCATGCAGCGCCAGCGGGTGCTCGGCGGCGATCGACACGAAGGTCACACCCATCACCGTGTCCGGGCGGGTGGTGAACACGCGCAGCGGGTCCAGCGCGCTGCCGTCGACATCGCGCACGTCGAACTGGATTTCCAGACCTTCGGAACGGCCGATCCAGTTGCGCTGCATGGTCTTGACCGATTCCGGCCAGCCGTCCAGCTCATCCAGGCCGTCCAGCAGCTCCTGGGCGTAGTCGGTGATGCGCAGGAACCACTGCGGGATCTCGCGCTTCTCGACCAGCGCGCCGGAGCGCCAGCCGCGGCCGTCAATGACCTGCTCGTTGGCCAGCACGGTCTGGTCGACCGGATCCCAGTTCACCACCGCGTTGCGGCGGTAAGCCAGACCCTTGCGCATCAGGCGGGTGAACATGCGCTGCTCATGAACGTAATAGTCCGGGCGGCAGGTGGCGAACTCGCGCGACCAGTCAATGGCATAGCCCAGCGACTGCAGCTGGCTGCGCATGTGGTCGATGTTCTTGTAGGTCCACGCCGCCGGCGCGGTCTTGTTCTTGATCGCCGCGTTTTCCGCCGGCAGGCCGAACGCGTCCCAGCCCATCGGCTGCAGCACGTTGTGGCCGGTCATGCGCTTGTAGCGGCTGATCACGTCGCCAATGGTGTAGTTGCGCACGTGGCCCATGTGCAGCGCACCGGACGGATACGGAAGCATCGACAGGCAGTAGTACTTCGGCTTGTCCGAGGCTTCATCGACCTCGAAGGCACGGGTAGCGTCCCAGTACTTCTGGGCGGCGGATTCAACCTGCTGCGGATCGTAAACGTTGGGTTCGACGCTGGTCATGTAACACGCGGTTGCGGCGGCAAAGCGGTACAGCGTACCGCAGTGCGGCAAATGGCTCCAATCCTGCCCGTCGACCGCCGGCGCCGATTGCGCCCGGAGGCAGTCTCAGCGCTGTCGCGACAGCGGCAGGGCCAGTGCCAGCCAGACGGCCCAGCAGGCGAAGGCAAGACGCTGTGCCAGCGGTGCCGGCAACACGCCCTGCAGGGCAAAGGCCGCCAGCGCGGCCAGCACGCCACAGGCAACCGCCACCCCGCCCAGGGCGCGGCCGCGCGCCTGGCGCAACTGGGAGATGCCCAGCAACAGGGTGCCGGCGACGAAGCCCAGCACCCAGACCATCCAGGCGCTGGCATGCAGCTGGCTGGCCGGCCCGTGCAGGTCATCCACATCCAGCGGCAGCAGCCCCATCGCGGCGAAGGCCAGCCCGCCCAACAGCAGCATCTGGCTGCCCACCCGCGGCGCCCAGCCAGCGCTGGCCGGCAGCCGCCGGCGCAGGCATTCGGCCACCACCACCGCCAGCAGGCCCGGCAGCACGAAGCCCAGCAGATTGAAGGCCAGCGCGTGCGGCACGCCCTGCGCACCCAGCAGGGCCACCGGGTGCCGCGCCTGTGCATAACCTTCCAGGCCGGAGCCGAAGCCCAGCACCGCCAGCACGAACAGCAGCGCGGCGATCAGCCCGGACAGGCGCAACAGCGGGGACAATGACGACATGCAGGCTCCGGAACAGCGGCGACAGGAAGGCCGCATTGTCGGGTATTTGCCGCAGCGCGGGTTGAGACCGACAACGATCGTCACCATAGAATCGGTCTCCTGATGCCAAACGATGCTTCTCCCATGACCGAGACGACCTACGTATTCGACGCCACCACTGCGACCTTCGAGGCCGAAGTCCTGCAGAAGTCGCTGCAGACGCCGGTGCTGGTCGACTTCTGGGCCACCTGGTGCGGGCCGTGCAAGACCCTCGGCCCGATGCTGGAAAAGCTGGCCGCCGAATACAACGGCGCCTTCGAGCTGGCCAAGGTCGACGTCGACGCCGAACAGCAGATCGCTGCGGCCTTCCAGATCCGCTCGGTACCGACCGTATTTCTGGTCAAGGGCGGCCAGCTGGTGGATGGCTTCCCGGGGGCCATCCCGGAAGGTCAGCTGCGTGAATTCCTGGCCCAGCACGGCATCGTGCCGGCCGACATCGGCGACGCTGCTGCCGAGGACGAGGCACCGCTGGACCCGCAGGCACAGGTAGATGTGCTGCGCGCACAGATCGCCGCCGAGCCGGACAAGGATGAGCTGAAGCTCGACCTGGCCCTGGCCCTGCTGCAGATCGGCGGCGTGGACGAAGCCGGCACGCTGATCGACGGCCTGCCCGCCAATCTCGCCACCGACGACCGTGCCGTGCGCGCCCGTGCCCGCCTGTCCTTCGCCGCCGCACTGAAGGACGCACCCGCGGCCGAAGTGCTGGACGCGCGCATTGCCGCCGACGGCAAGGACCTCAAGGCCCGTCACCTGCGCGGCGTGCAGCTGCTGCTGGGCGGCCACGATGAGGCCGCACTTGCCCAGTTCCTGGAAATGCTGCGGATCGACCGCGCCTTCGAGGAAGGGCTGCCGCGCAAGGCCCTGATCGACGCCTTCAATGTGATCTCCGACGAGGACCTGGTTGGCCAGTACCGCCGCCGGATGGCCTCCCTGCTGTTCTGAACGGGAACGCACTTCGTTCAGAATCCCTGCACTGAACGCGGGCAATAATGCGCGGGATGGCGGCCGTTCGGCCGCCACGATCCGTTCGGGGGGATGAGGTCGGGGCCATGGGGTCTTGCAGCTGCACCCCCGTTTTGCCGGGATTGCAAACTGTGACCTTCGTCCGCTCGCTGTCGTTCGCCATGCGCTTCCAGGGCATCCTGCTCTGTGCCCTCCTCCTGCTGCCGACCGTGGCCGCCGCCCAGGACTGGAACTACCGGGTCCGTCCCGGCGATACCCTGTGGGATCTGGGCAGCCTGTACCTGAAACCATCGGTACGCTGGCAGCAGCTGCAGCAGCACAACCGCATCGACAATCCTTACCAGTTGCCTCCCGGCCAGCTGCTGCGCTTCCCGATCAGCTGGCTGCGCATCGAGCCTGCGCCGGCCCGCGTGCTGTCGGTGCGCGGCAAGGTCGAACTGTCCGGCGCCGATGGCAGTGCCACCCGCGCCATCCTGGCCGGCGAGCAGCTACACATCGGTGACACCGTGCAGACCGAGGGCGAATCCAGCATCACCCTCGAATTCGCCGACGCCTCCCGGCTGCAGCTGCGCGAGTACTCCCGCCTGCGGCTGGACCAGCTCAGCCGTTATGGCCATACCGGCATGGTCGATACCCGCCTGCGCCTGCAGCAGGGCCGTGCCAGCAACCGGGTGACGCCCGCCCGCGGCCCGGCGTCCCGCTACATCATCGATGCCCCCACCGCGACCAGCAGCGTGCGCGGCACCGTGTTCCGGGTCAGCGCCGGTGACACCGGCCACGTGGCTGCCACCGAAGTTCTGCAGGGCAAGGTGCAGGTCGGCAACACCCACGGCAGGCGACTGGTCCAGCCTGGACAGGCCAGCCTTAGCAACAGCGCAGACGCCGCACCGGGCGCCGTCTCCGCCCTTCTTCCAGCGCCGCAGCTGCGCAGCGACGACGTGCGCCTGGCGCCCCTGCCGACCCTGCTCGCCTGGGACCCCGTCGACGGCGCCGCGCGCTACCGTGTGGAAGTGGTGCAGGCAGCGACGCCGGAAATCCTGCTGTTTGCCGCTACCACCGAAGACACCCGCCTGGCCATCGGCGACCTGCCGCCCGGTCAGCTCCGCATGCTGTTGCGCGCCGTCGACGCGCAGGGCGTGGAAGGCCTGGATGCCAGCGCTGATTTCGAACTCAGCGACCAGCCGCCACCACCGCTGACGGTGGCCCCGCTGCATGGGCAGACGATCAACAGCGACCGGCCGCGTTTCCGTTGGAGCCAGGCCCCCGGCGCACGCAGCAGCGTGCTGCAGATCGCCGCCGAGCCGAGCTTCGTGCAGCCGCTGCAGGAACAGACGACCCAAGGCACCGACCTGCGCCTGGCGCAGCCGCTGCCGCCCGGCGAGTACTTCTGGCGGGTGGCGTCGCGCGATGGCAACGGCCACCAGGGCCGCTACGGCCAGGCCCTGCCCCTCCAACTGAGCAATGAACCGGTCGACCCTGCCCTGCAGCCGCCTGAAGCCGCGCATGGCGAGCTGACCCTGCGCTGGCAGGCCGGCAGCGAAGGCCAGCAGTACCGGGTGCAGGTGGACCGTCGTGGCGACTTCAAGGCCCCCCTGGTCGATGAGACGGTTGCCGAGCCGCAGGTCAGCTTCAAGCGGCCGTGGAGCGGCACCCTGCACGTACGCGTGCAGTACATCGACGATGACGGTCATGCCGGCGAGTACTCGCCGGCGCAGCAGATCAAGCTGCCGTGCCGCCTGTGCTACGGCGCCGGCGGCGGCGCCCTGCTGCTGTGGCTGTTGTTATGAGGCGCTCGCCGCTGCCGTGGTCGAAGCGGATCCTGCTGGCGCTGCTGGCCGGCGTGCTGACCGTGATCGCCAGCCAGGGCCAATGGCTGTGGCGGCAGGATGAAGCTACCTACGACGCCATGGTCGGCAACTGGGACTATCGTCCCGACCCCAGCGTGCTGATCGTGGCGATCGACGAGGGCAGCCTGCAGCGCATCGGCCAATGGCCCTGGCCGCGATCGATCCATGCCCGCCTGCTGGACCGGCTGACCGATGCCGGTGCCGAACGCGTCGCACTGGACCTGATGCTGTCCGAGCCGGACCGCCGCGACAGCCGCCAGGACGAAGCGCTGGCCGCGGCCATCCGCCGCAATGGCCGGGTGGTGCTGCCGGTGCTGGCCGCGCCCGCGGCCGGTGATCGCATGGCGGAGGAAATGCTGCCGGTACCGCAGATTGCGGCCAGTGCCGCCGCCATCGGCCACACCGACGTTGAAGTGGACGGCGATGGTGTCGCCCGCGGCGTGTACCTGCACGCCGGCATCGGCCAGGCGCATTGGCCGGCGCTGGGCCTGGCGCTGGCCGACCTGCCGCCGGGTGCGGTGCACGGCCTGCCTGACCCCCATCCGGAGATCGGTTCGCCCTATCAATGGCGGCGCAACGACTACGTGCGCGTGCGCTATGCCGGGCCGCCCGAGCGCTTGCCGCAGGTGTCCTATGCCGACGTGCTGGATGGTCACGTGGACATGGCGATGCTGCATGGCCGCCGCATCGTGGTGGGCATGACCGCCAGCGGTATCGCACCGCGGCTGCTGACCCCGACCACCCGCGAGTTCTGGATGAGCGGCAGTGAGTACCAGGCCAACATCGCGTCGATGCTGCTGCAGCACAAGCAGATCGATCTGCTGCCCCGCCTCTGGCAGCACGCCATCAGCGGCGTGCTGGTGGCGCTGTGCGTGATCCTGCTCGGCCTGCGCCTGCCATGGCTTGCTGCGCTGTGCTCGCTGCCGCTTCCACCGCTGCTGAGCTGGTTGCTGTTGCGCGCCGGTGACCTGTGGTGGGCACCGGCCAGCGCAATGCTGGGCATCCTGCTGGTGCTGCTGGCCTGGGCGACCTGGCGAGTCTCGGCCTGGCACCGCCTGGCCAATCGCGATGCGCTGACCGGTCTCGGCAATCGCCTGCGTTTCGAGCAGTCGCTGCAACAGGAATGCGATGCCGCGCGACGCAGTGGCAAATCCTTGAGCCTCGCGCTGATCGACGTTGACCATTTCAAGCGCCACAACGACCGCCACGGGCATCAGGTCGGTGACCGCGTGCTGCGCGATGTCGCCCGCCTGATCGGTGCACATGCGCGACGTCCACGCGACATGGCCGCGCGCTACGGTGGCGATGAGTTCGCACTGGTGCTGCCGGATACCCCGGCCGAAGGCGCACGCCAGGTCATCGAGGACCTGATCGCCTGCGTGCGTGCACTGCCGGCGCCCGGTGACGGCAGCGAAGCAGGCGTCACCCTCACCATCGGCGTATTCACCCGCGTACCCGACGGCACGCTGCAACCGCACCATTTCGTCGAGGGTGCCGACACCGCGTTGTACCAGGCCAAGGCCAACGGCCGCGACGGGTATGTCATCGACGGCGAGGCATGACCCTCGCCACCCGGGGTGCAACATACGCATGCGAATGGTTAGACTGGACACCTCGCCCTGCGCCCCCGGACCCGCATGAACGCCCGCCTGTTCCGCTTCGGTATCAATCTCTGGCCGCCGTTCCTGTTCACCGGCATCCACGTCACCCGCATCACGCCGGACTACCGGCAGATCGATGTCGAACTGCGCCTGCGACCATGGAACCGCAACTACGTCGGTACCCACTTCGGTGGCAGCCTGTTCGCGATGACCGATCCGTTCTGGATGCTCGGCCTGCTGCACATCCTCGGCCGCGACTACTACGTGTGGGACCGCGCCGGCGCCATCGACTTCCTCAAGCCGGGCCGTGGCATCGTGCGGACGTCGTTCCGCATCGACGACGCGCTGCTGGACGAACTGCGCGCGGAAGCGGCCAGTGGCGAGAAGGTGCTGCGCTGGTTCAGCAACGACGTGGTCGATGAGAGCGGCGAGGTGGTCGCCCAGGTGCGCAAGCAGGTCTATCTGCGCCTGAAGCCACACGCACGCTGAATCAACGCCGGGACGCTATCCTCTGGCCCTCTGCCATGGAGGCTCCGATGCGCCCGTACACCCTTGCAGCACTGCTGAGCACCCTGCCGTGCGCGGTCCACGCGCTGGACCTGCCGCCGGTGCAGTACCCGACGCTGCCGGCGCAGGCTGCCACTGCCGCCGGCTTCGTGCCCAACGGCTGGATGCTTGAATCCAGCATCGAAGGCGATCTCGACCAGGATGGCCGCGCCGATCTGGTCCTGGTACTGCGACAGCAGGACCCTCGCAACGTCATCGAGCACGATGGCTTCGGCCCCTCGCCGTATGACAGCAACCCGCGCATTCTCGCCGTGGCATGGTCGCGCCCGACCGGCTATGAGCTGGCGGTGCAGGACCATCAGCTGATTCCACGCCCGGAGAACCCGGTCATGAGCGATCCGCTTGAAGAAGCGGGTGTCAGCATCCAGCATGGCACGTTGAAGATCGCGCTGTTTTCATTCGCCAGCGCCGGAAGCTGGTCGATGGGTACCACCGCCTTCACTTTCCGCTGGCAGGACGGCGCGTTCGCGCTGATCGGCTACGACCAGGATTCGGCGATGCGCAATTCCGGAAAGACCGAATCGCTGAGCGTGAACTTTTCCACGCGCAAGGTAAGGCGCGCCGAAGGCAGCATCGAGAACGACAAGGACAGCGTGCGCTGGCAGCCACTGCGCGGCACCCGTCGCTGGACGCTGCAGACAGTCGGCGATGGCTGGGCATTCGATCCGCAGGCCGGCACCGACTGAGCCACGGCTCAGTCGCGGGCAGCGGCAGCTGCGCCGGCGCCCGCGCCGGCCACCAACGGTACGGACAACCAGGGGCTTTCAGCGTTGCCACGCGGTGGCGAACGACGTGGCACCTGCAGATGGCGGCCATCGGCGGACAGCTGCGGCGACCGCACCGGCGAGCGGAACTGCGCCGGCAAGCGCTGCAGCGCCTCAGTCGTATCTTCCGCCTGCTGCCGCAACCAGCGCTGCGCGCCGAGCAGGCGCAGCATCGCTGCCGCATCCTGGGACCGTGACGAATACGCAGGATAGACCGGCGCGGCGATCTCGGTCAGCACGCACCCCATCACATTGGACAGGCAACCGAAATCCCGCTGCGGCGGCGCCTGTACCGGCAGCGGCCGATCGGCCTCCAGCGCGGCCATCGCGGCTGCGCCACAGGCCCAGCCAAGATTGCCGGCCACGCGCGCCAACGTGCTGCTCCGATCAAGCACCAGGACGCCACCGACTTCCTCGGCCGAGGACTCGATCGCCGCCCTGCTCATCGCGTACTCGCCCTGCATCGCACGGCACAGGCTCTGTTCCTCGGCCCGCAGCGGCTGCATGGCCTGTTCGCACTCCGCCGGCAAGGGGTGGTCGGCAGGCAGTTCGACCAGCATGTCGGCCAGCAGCTGGGCATTGGCCTGCACCAGGCTGGCACCGATGATGCTCTCGACCAGATAACTGCCGCCGGGCACCAGCCGCCGTCCCAGCAGCAGGCCACGGCAGCTGCCGCGCAGTGCACCGTCGATATCGCCCTGCACGTAGGCCAGCGCGTGCGCGCTGGTGGCGTCCATCACCAGGCCATAGGTCGGCAACGGGACCAGAATGCCCTGGCCCTTCGGCTGGAACGGCGACACGAAGTAGTCCGCTTCGGCCAGCTGATCCAGCCGCGCATGCAACTGCTGGTGCCCGGCGTGGACCTCCACGAAGCGTTGCGGGTCCGCGCGGACCTGGGCGAGGCAGCCGCTGGTGGTCGGCCCGCAACTGGCGCCGGGCCGCGATTGCAGCTCGGCATGGTTGGCCACCAGGTGGGTCCGGCCGCTGCTTCCGCCGTGTGGGTCGGCCTCCCAGCGCCGTACATCCTCGGCCAGCGCCTGCTCGCGCTGCTGGGCATCCAGGTCGTCGAACGGCAGCGTCCACAACAATGCATAACCGTTGTGGCCGGTCGCTGGCAGGCGTGCTTCCAGTCGCTGCTGCGCCTGCAGCCGCGATTCGGGCACCGGCCACATGCGCGAGGCGCACCACACCACGATGGCCAGCACCACCAGGCCTGCCAGGGTCCAGCCCAGTCCGCGCAGAATCTTCAACACAGCTTCCCTTCCATGTGCCGTTGCCGCAGTCGATTTCCCAGCGTAATCGACCTGCAGTGACCGCTACAATGCGCGCATGTCGCTCGAAGCCCCCGCCCTGGTCCCCCGCCCCTCCCTGCAGCGCCTGTTCCTGACCGGCCTGCTCACCCTGCTGCCGATCTGGCTGACCTGGGTCGTGGTCAAGTTCGTGTTCGTGCTGCTGTCGGGCATTTCCAGCCCGCTGGTGGTGCCGCTGTCCGAGCAGATCGCGACCAGCTTCCCGCATTACCTCGGCTGGGTCCGCGCCGAATGGATCCAGGACACCATCGCCCTGCTGGCCACCCTGCTGGTGATCCTGGCGGTGGGCGTGGCCAGCCGCCGCGTGCTCGGCCAGCGCCTGCTGCGCTGGGTCGGCGCGATCATCAAGCGCATCCCGTTGGCCAGCATCATCTACGACAGCGCCAAGAAGCTGCTGGACATGCTGCAGACCGAGCCGGGCAGCACCCAGCGCGTGGTGCTGATCGACTTCCCGCACCGCGACATGAAATCGGTCGGCCTGGTCACCCGCGTGATCAAGGAACACGGCACCGACCGTGAGCTGGCCGCCGTGTACGTGCCGACCACGCCGAACCCGACCTCGGGCTACCTGGAAATCGTGCCGGTGGAGCTGCTGACCCCGACCGACTGGACCGTCGACCAGGCCATGAGCTTCATCATTTCCGGCGGTGCCGTGGCGCCGTCCAGCGTGCCGTTCACCCGTGCCGGCGAACGCACCGGCGAACGCACCGAATGACACCGGCGCCGATCGAGCGCCCACTGCAGGACCGCGCGGTCCTGCTGTTCATCGTGCTGGCCGCATTCTTCTGCGGCAATGCGGTGCTGGCCGAGCTGATCGGGGTGAAGATCTTCGCGCTGGAAGACACGTTGGGCATCGATCCGCTGAACTGGAACCTGTTCGGCCAGACCGGCTCGCTCAGCTTCACCGCCGGTACCCTGCTGTGGCCGGTGGTGTTCATCATGACCGACACCATCAACGAGTTCTTCGGCAAGCGCGGCGTGCGCTTCATCTCGTGGCTGGCGGTGGTGCTGATCGGCTACGGCTTCCTGTTCGCCTTCGCGGCCATTTCACTGGCGCCGGCCAGCTGGTGGGTCACTTCGATGGATGGCCACGGCGTGCCGGACTACCAGGCCGCGTTCGCAGCTGTGTTCGGCCAGGGCATGTGGACCATCGCCGGTTCACTGGTGGCCTTCCTGCTCGGCCAGCTGATCGACGTGGCGGTGTTCCATCGCATCCGCCAGGCTACCGGTGAGCGCCACGTGTGGCTGCGTGCGACCGGATCGACCGCGATCTCGCAGGTAGTGGACAGCTTCGTGGTGATCTGGATCGCCTTCGTGCTTGGACCACAGCATTGGCCTACCTCGCTGTTCCTGGCGGTCAGCAGCGTCAACTACATCTACAAGATGGGTTTTGCGATTGCGCTGATTCCGCTGCTGTACCTGATGCGGCGGGCCATCACCCGCTATCTGGGCGCCGATCGCGCGGCTGCATTGCGTGCCGCCGCCGCGGCTGACTGAAGCCCCAGCGCCATCAAGCTGACTGGGCCTTCACGCTGGCCGTACGCGCGCGGATCGTGCAAGCTCCACGGTCTGTGTTCCACGGAAGCTTCTTGATGCCGTATTCCCCCCGCGTCCTGGCCGCCGCCATTGCCGCGTTGTTCCTGTTCAGCGCCGTTCCGCCGGCCGAAGCAGCGAAGAAGAAGGCCAGCCGTCCTGCCGCCGCGCAGACCCGCCAGGCTGCCAAGCCCAAAGCCAGGCCCGCCCGCGCCACCGCGCCGGCCCGTGGCAGTTCGGCGCGCCGCGCTGCGCCGCGTCCGGTCGCACCGGCCCGTGCCGTGCCCAAGCAGGTGCAGCTGGAGCGCCTGTATGACGAATACTGGGATGCCTCGATGCGGTTGAACCCGCTGCAGGCCACCTTCCAGGGCGAAACCCGCTACAACGACCAGCTGCCCAACATCCTGTCCGCCACCTGGCGCCAGCAGTCGCACGACTTCACTACCGAGTGGTTGGGCAAAGTCGAAAAACTGGGCAATGACGGTCTGCAGGGCCAGGACCTGCTCAGCTACGAGATCTTCGTGCGCGATGCGCGCGCCTCGCTGGCCGCCGAGCGTTACCCGAGCTGGATGATGCCGATCAGCCAGTACTACAACGTCGGCAGCATCATGGCGATCCTCGGCGCCGGCGCCGGCGCACAGCCGTTCAACACCGTGCAGGACTACGACACCTGGTCGCGCCGCTCGCTGGGCATTCCCGAGCTGTTCGACCAGGCCATCGACAACATGCGCCAGGGCATGAAGGCCGGCGTGGTGCAGCCGCGCGACCTGATGGAGAAGGTGCTGCCGCAGCTGGATGCGGTCATCAAGCCGACCGCTGAAGAGAGCATCTTCTGGTCGCCGATCCGCACCATGCCCAACACCATCGCGGCCGAGGACAAGGCGCGCATCAGTGCCGAGTACAAGCGCATGATCGAACTGCGCATCATGCCGGCCTATCGCGCCCTGCGTGGTTTCATCGCCACCGAATACCTGCCCGCCACGCGCGCCAGCAGTGGCCTGGGCGCATTGCCCGATGGCCCGGCCTGGTATGCCAACCTGATCGTGCAGGCCACCGCCAGCGATCAGACTGCCGCGCAGCTGCATGCGCTGGGCGAGCAGCGCGTGCAGGAGCTGCAGGCACAGATCGCCACGGTGATGAAGGACGCCAAGCTGCGTGGCACGCCATCCAAACTGCTGCGCAGCATGCGCAATGACCGCCAGTTCCAGTATGGCGATGCCAATGCGCTGATCAACCGCTACCGCCAGGTACAGCAGCAGGTCAATGCGCGCCTGCCGCAGGTGCTCGACACGCTGCCCAAGTCCACGCTGGAAGTGCGCGCAGTGGAACCGGAGCGTGCACTGACCGCCGCCGCAGCGGCCTACCAGCCGTCTGCGGCCGGGCAACCGGGCGTGCTGTACGTGAACACCCGCGACCTGCCCAGCCGCAAGCGCTGGAACGTGCCGGTGCAGTACCTGCATGAAGCGATCCCCGGCCACCACGTGCAGCTGGGCCTGCAGCAGGAACTGGCCAAGCTGCCGCGCTTCCGTCGCCTCGGTGGCGACCTCGCCTTCGTCGAAGGCTGGGGCCTGTACGCGGAAACACTGGGCGAGAACCTGGGCATCTACACCGATCCCTACGACCGCATCGGCTACCTGTACTCGCGCCTGCTGCGTGCCGCCCGCGTAGTGGCCGACACCGGCGTGAACGCGCAGGGCTGGAGCAAGCAGCAGGCCGTGGCCTATCTGCAGAAGACCGTGGACATGAGCAGCGACGACGCCAATGCCGAAGTCGAGCGGATCATGGCCCAGCCCGGCCAGGCGCTGTCCAACGTGGCCGGCCTGACGACCATTGTCGCCCTGCGCGACAAGACCAAGGCCCGCCAGGGTGCCGCCTTCGACCTGCGCCGCTTCCACGCCGAACTGCTGAAGGACGGCTCGATGCCGCTGGACGTGCTGGAGCGCAAGATGGAGCGCTGGATGGCGCAGCCGGCCAGCGCCACACCCGCACCTTCACCCTGACCCCGCTGGAGCCACCATGCGCCCTGCCGTCGCCCTGTTCGCCATTGTGCTGGGCCTGCTGCCGCGGGTGACTTCTGCCGCACCGGTGCTGACCCCACCGGATGCGGGCATCGACGGCCTGATGGAGGCCTATGATGGCCAGGTCCCCGGCGCTGCAGTTCTGGTGCTGCACGACGGGCAACCGGTATTCCGCCGTGGCTACGGCCTGGCGGTGGTCGAGGACGGTTCCGCGGTCACCGCGGCCAGCAACTTCCGGCTGGCCTCGGTCAGCAAGCAGTTCACCGCCGCGGCGGTGCTGCTGCTGGTGGAGGACGGCCGGCTCGGGCTGGATCAGGCTGCCCGGCAGTGGCTGCCCGAGCTGCCACCGGCAGCGGCAACCATCACGATCCGCCAGCTGCTCTCGCATACCGCTGGCCTGCTCGACTACGAAGACCTGATGGACCCGGCCGACGGCCGCCAGGTGCATGACGCCGACGTGCTGACCCTGCTGTCGCACGAGGACCGCCTGAATTTCGCACCCGGCACGCAGTACCGCTACAGCAACAGCGGCTATGCGCTGCTGGCACTGATCGTCGGCCGCGCGTCCGGACAGGATTACGCGACCTTCCTGCAGCAGCGCATCTTCCGCCCGCTGGGCATGGCGCATACCGTGGCCCACCAGGACGGCGTGGACACGGTCGCCGCACGCGCCTATGGCTACAGCCGGATCGATGGCCGCTGGCAGCGCACCGACCAGAGCGCCACCAGCGCCGTGCTCGGTGATGGCGGCATCTATTCCTCGCTGGACGACCTGGCCCGCTGGGATGCGGCGCTGTACGACGACCGCCTGCTGTCGAAGGCCTCGCGCCGCGCCATGTTCAGCCCGGCCACATCCACGCCCGAACCGGATGTGCCGCACTACGGCTTCGGCTGGCGCCTGAATGGCCCGGTGCAATGGCACAGCGGCGAGAGCATCGGCTTCCGCAACGTGATCGTGCGCCACCCGGAGAAGCACCTGACCGTGATCGTGCTGACCAACCGCAACGATCCCGAACCGTATCCGCTGGCACAGAAGATCGCCCAGCGCTGGCTGGACACCCTGCAATGAACACCGCTTCCGACGCCCTGCTGGGCATCCACCACGCCGCACTGATCTGCAGCGACTACGCACGCTCGAAGGACTTCTACGTGCGCATCCTCGGCTTGCGTGTGCTGGCCGAGAACCACCGCAGCGCGCGCGACTCCTGGAAGCTGGACCTGGCCCTGCCCGACGGCAGCCAGCTGGAACTGTTCTCCTTCCCCTCACCGCCTCCGCGCCCCAGCCGCCCGGAAGCCCAGGGCCTGCGCCACCTCGCGTTCCGCGTGGCCACGCTGGAACCCTTCATCCAGCGCCTGGCCGCGCACGGCGTGGCCTACGAACCGATCCGCGTGGACGAGTACACCGGACGCCGCTTCACCTTCTTCGCCGACCCCGACGACCTGCCGCTGGAGTTGTACGAAGTCGGTTGACTCCTCCGGAGGTCAGATCCCTTTTCCGACGGAAAAGGGATCTGACCCCATCGCCGCCACCGGAAGCGTCATCCATGCATGGCGTGGATCTACTGTGTCGACCAAGGTCGACACCTACCAACAGCACACGGAACCTGTCGAAGGCGGGGCGGGTCCGTTTGCGGGGGCGTGAGCCGCATGGATGCGGCGACCAAGCCCCCATGGATGGGTTTACGGCGTCCCCGCAAACCCACAGTGCCCCGCCATCCCACCGGAATACCGCTGCTGCTGTTGCTTCGGCTCTGGCCGTTGCCTCTGCGGGTGCCGGGTGCAACCCGGCCGAACCCCTCCCTCAGGGCCAGGCAGGCGGTGCGGCCGCCCAGGCCTGCTGCACCTCGGCCAGCGATGCGCGCTCATCCTCGCGCCACTGCGGCAACAGCTGCGCATGGTGGGCACTGGTGCTCCACTGCGTCGGCTCGGTGCGTACCGCAGCCGCATACCACTGCACCGCCTCCTGCTTCTGCCCCAGCCGCCACAGCGCCAGCGCGTAGGTCGGCGGCACCCAGCTGGGCTTCGTCCGCGCACTGCCGGCGGAGGCCAGCCACTGTTCCAGCGCCGCCTCTGCCTTGCCCTGCCGGAGCAGGTCCCAGCCGTAGTTCCAGCGCACGCTGCGGCCACTGCTGCTCTGTGCCGGGGCTTCTTTCAAGGCTTCGCCGTACAACTGCTCGGCCAGTTCACCGCGGCCCTGCGTCCCGGCCACCGACGCCAGCTGTACCGTCGCCTCGACCGCGCGGCGGCCGCGTTCACGCAGCTTGACCAGCTGGGCCACCAGATCATCGCCCTCGCCCTGCACCACCACCATCGGCGTGGCCGCCGGGTCGTTGTCGAAGTAGAACTCCTGTGGTGCCGGCACGGCCGGCGCGGCCCACGCAGTGGCCACTCCCGAGGCCAGCAGCACGCTGGCCAGGATCTTTCCTGGAACTGACATCCCTTCTCCCCAGGCCGCAACTGCAGCCTCCCTCTCTCTCCCCGATCCTAACCCCAGCACCGCCGCGGGCGCGAGTGCCAGGGCCTGCGCGGCCCCGCTGCTACAATTCGCGCCTTTCCCGCCGCGTGCCTGCACGCGGCCGGTGCCAGCCGATCCTACCGGGCCAGCCATGACCAGTACCGCGCAACTCACTTCGCCCTCTTCCGCCGACCTGCTCGACCGTGATTACACGCTCGACCACAAGTACACCCGCAATGAGGGGCGGATCTACCTGAGTGGCGTGCAGGCGCTGGTGCGGCTGCCGCTGATGCAGCGCCTGCGCGACACCGCCGAGGGCATCGACAGCGCCGGTTTCGTCAGCGGCTACCGTGGCAGCCCGCTGGGTGGCTTCGACCTGGAGTTGTGGCGCGCGCGCAAGCATCTTGAAGCCGCCAAGGTGAAGTTCACCCCGGGCCTGAACGAGGACCTGGGCGCCACCATGGTGTGGGGCACGCAGCAGACCAACCTGTTCCCCGGCGCCAACGTGCAGGGCGTGTTCGGCATGTGGTACGGCAAGGGCCCGGGCGTGGACCGCTGCGGCGACGTGTTCAAGCATGCCAATGCTGCGGGCACCTCGCGCCATGGCGGCGTGCTGGCGCTGGCCGCCGATGACCATGCCTGCCGCAGTTCGACCCTGCCGCATGGCAGCGAGGACGAGTTCGTCAGCGCGATGATGCCGGTGCTGAACCCGGCCGGCGTGCAGGACATCCTCGACATGGGCCTGCTGGGCTGGGCGATGAGCCGTTACACCGGCCGCTGGGTCGGCTTCAAGACCATTGCCGAGACGGTGGAATCGTCGGCCTCGGTCGAGGTCGATCCGATGGCACGCCGCATCGTGCTGCCGGAAGACTTCGAGATGCCGTCGGGCGGACTCAACATCCGCTGGCCGGACCCGCCGCTGGATCAGGAAATGCGCCTGCACCGCTATGCGGTGAAGGCCGCTCAGGCGTTTGCCCGCGCCAACGGCATCGACAAGGTGGTGATGGATGCGCCGCGCGCGCGGCTGGGCATCGTCACCACCGGCAAGAGCTACCTGGACGTGCTGCAGGCGCTGGAATACCTGGGCCTGGACGAAGCGGCCTGCGCCGACATCGGCATCCGCGTGTACAAGGTCGGCATGACCTGGCCGCTGGAACCGCAGGGCATCGCGCGCTTCGCACAGGGCCTGGAAGACATCATCGTGGTGGAGGAGAAGCGCGCCTTCATCGAGCGCCAGATGAAGGAACAGTTCTTCAACTGGCCGGCCAGCTGGGGCCAGCGCCCGTCCATCGTCGGCAAGTACGACGAGAGCGGCGAATGGATCCTGCCGTCCACCGGTGAGCTGACTCCGGCCACCATCGCCGGCGTGATCGGTCGCCGCATCCAGAAGTTCTTCAACAACGAGTCGATCGAGCAGCGCCTGCAGTGGATGCAGGAAAAGGAAGCCGAGCTTGCGTTGCCGCGCGCCAGCTTCCCGCGCGTACCGCATTACTGCTCGGGCTGCCCGCACAACACCTCCACCCAGGTGCCGGAAGGCTCGCGGGCGCTGGCCGGCATCGGTTGCCATTACATGGTGACCTGGATGGACCGCAGCACCGATACCTTCACCCACATGGGCGGCGAAGGTGTGACCTGGGCCGGGCAGGCGCCGTTCACCGATACCCCGCACGTGTTCCAGAACCTGGGCGACGGCACCTACTTCCACAGCGGTTCGCTGGCGATCCGCCAGGCGGTCGCCGCCGGCGTCAACATCACCTACAAGATCCTCTACAACGATGCGGTGGCGATGACCGGCGGCCAGCCGGTGGACGGCCCGCTGAGCGTGCCGGACATCGCAAAGCAGATGCGCGCCGAAGGCATCCACACCATCGTGGTGCTGTCGGACAACATCGGCAAGTGGACCGGCCAGCGCGAGCACTTCCCCAGCGATGTCGAGTTCCACGACCGCAGCGAACTGGACGAAGTGCAGAAGCGCCTGCGCGAAGTGAAGGGTGTTTCGATCCTGATCTACGAACAGACCTGCGCCACCGAGAAGCGCCGCCGCCGCAAGCGCGGCAAGCTGGAAGACCCGCAGAAGCGCGTGCTGATCAATTCGCTGGTCTGCGAAGGCTGCGGCGACTGCGGCAAGAAGAGCTTCTGCGTGTCGGTGCTGCCGAAGGAAACCGAGTTCGGCCGCAAGCGCGAGATCGACCAGTCCAACTGCAACAAGGACTATTCCTGCGTGAATGGTTTCTGCCCGAGCTTCGTCACCGTGCACGGTGGCCAGCCGCGCAAGGGCAGCAAGCGCGATGCCTCCACCCTGCTGGACAACCTGCCGGCACCGACAATCCGCGGCACCCTGGAACAGCCCTGGAACATCCTGATCACGGGCGTCGGCGGTACCGGCGTGGTGACCATCGGCGCGCTGCTGGGCATGGCCGGCCACCTGGAAGGCAAGGGTGCGACCGTGCTCGACCAGACCGGCCTGGCACAGAAGGGCGGCGCGGTGACCACGCATATCCGCATTGCCCGTCGCCCTGAAGACATCCACGCCGTGCGCATCGCCGCCGGCGAAGCCGACCTGGTGGTGGGCTGCGACATGGTGGTGGTGAACGACTACTGGGCCCTGTCGAAGGTGCGTGCCGGCCGTTCGCAGGTGGTGCTGAACACCTACGAAGCGATGCCCGGCACCTTCACCACCCGCCCGGACATGCAGTTCCCCGCCGCCGACATCGTGGCCGGTGTGCGCGTGGCGCTGGGTGGCGAGGAACCGCTGCTGCTGGATGCCACCCAGCTGGCCACCGCGCTGCTGGGCGATGCCATTGCCGCCAACCTGTTCATCCTCGGCTACGCATGGCAGCAGGGCCTGGTGCCGCTGTCGTTCGAGTCGCTGATGCGCGCCATCGAACTCAATGGCGCGGCCGTGGCGATGAACCAGCAGGCGTTCGCCTGGGGCCGCCTGGCCGTGGTCGATCCGCAGGCCGTGCAGCAGGCGGCCGGCCTGGTGCGCAACCGCCACACCGATACCGAATCCACCCCGGGCCCGCTGCACCCGCTGCCGCCGGGCGAGTGGGAAGGCAACGAATGGGGCGCCACCGCCGCACCGCGCAACACCGCCGACGAACGCGAACTGCGTGGCCTGCCCTCGCACGGTGGCGACGTGGCGTTCCTGCCGCTGGACGACGCACGCCTGTCGCGCTCGCTGGATGAAATGATCGAGCGCCGCGCTGCGTTCCTGGTCGAGTACCAGGACGCTGCCTACGCCAACCGCTACCGCAGCCTGGTCGAACGCGTGCGCGCGACCGAGGCCGAGCGCATCGGGGGTTCCACTGCACTGACCGAGACCGTGGCCCGTTACCTGTTCAAGCTGATGGCCTACAAGGACGAGTACGAAGTGGCCCGCCTGTACACCAGCGGCGACTTCCAGCGCCGCCTGCAGCAGCAGTTCGAGGGCGACTACCAGCTGCGCTTCCATCTGGCGCCGCCGCTGTTCGCCAAGAAGGACGAGCAGGGCCGGTTGCTGAAGAAGGAATACGGCCCGTGGATGTTCAAGGCCTTCGGCCTGCTGGCCAAGCTGAAGTTCCTGCGCGGCGGCCGACTCGATGTGTTCGGCCGCACCGAGGAACGCCGCATGGAGCGCAAGCTGATCGGCGATTACGAGGCCACCGTGCAGGTGCTGCTGGATGGACTGGATGACGACCGCTTGGCGCTGGCGGTGGAGATCGCCAGCGTGCCCGAGCACATCCGCGGCTTCGGCCACGTCAAGGAAGCGCATTTCGAGCAGGCCAAGGCACGCGAAGCCGCCCTGCTGGCGCAGTGGCGCAATCCGAAGGCACTGCACATCGTGCAGGTGGCTTGAACGTCGTGCCGGCCGTTGGCCGGCACGACCGGTGGTTCAGCCCAGCCGCCACAGCAGCAGGCGGTTGTTGGCCGGCATCGCCACGTCGCGCAGGCGGGTGAAGCCGTTGTCCTCGGCCAGCGCCTGCACGGCTTCCACATCGCGGATACCGCTGCGCGGATCACGCGCCTTCAGCCAGGCATCGAACTGCGCATTGCTGTCACTGGTGTAGCGGCCACCGTAGTTGAACGGCCCGTAGACCGCCAACAGCGCACCGTGACGCAACAGTGGCGGCAGCGCGCCGAACAGCGCCTGCACGTACTCCCAGCCCATGATGTGCAACGTGTTGGCGCTGAATGCGGCATCGAACGCGCTGCCCTCGGGCAACGACAGGCCCGGCGCCGGGGGCAGTTCCACCTGCAGCGCCACCGGCGGCAGCAGATTCAGCAGCGCGGCCTCCGCACGCCAGGCCTCGATGCCGGGCAGATGGTCCGGATGATCGCTGGGCTGCCAGCGCAGCCAGGGCCAGCGTTCGGCGAAGAAGGCCGCGTGCTGGCCGGTGCCGCTGCCGATTTCCAGCACCCGGTGGCGATCACCCATCCACGGGTCGAGTGCGGCGGCAATCGGTTCTCGGTTGCGCTCGCAGGCTTCTGAATACGGCTTGCTCGACATCAGGGACGGTGTCCAGGCGGGGTCGGCCCCATTGTGCACGAGGGGGTGTTGCTCGGCAGGGCTGCGCCCTGCACCTGCCGAAGCAACGGCAAAGGCCGAAGCAACGTCAAAAGCGGACTTCCTGTGGGATGGCGGGATGGGTCCGGTGGCAGGGGGCGCCGTAAACCCATCCATGGGGGCTTGGTCGCGGCATCCATGCCGCTCACACCCCTGCCACCGGACCCACCCCGCCTTCGACAGACTTCCGCGATCTGTCGGAACGGCATTGGGGTCAGATCCGTTTTCCGCAGGAAAACGGATCTGACCCCAGATTCATTTCGATATCTGACAGATGTGTCGACCAAGGTCGACACCTACCAACAGCCGCGGAGATCTGTCAGAGGCGGGGCGGTGTGGGTGGGCAGGAACGTTGGCGCCATGGATGGCGCCATCGAGCCCCCAGGGACGGGTTTACGGCGTGTCCTGCCCACCCACACCGCCCCGCCATCCCTCAGCAAGCCCGCTGTTGCTGTTGCTCCGGCTCTGAGCAGGTGCAGGGCGCAGCCCTGCCGAAACCCTCCCCAACCATGACTGCAGTCACTTGCCCGGACGCGCCGCGCTGGCGAAAGTCGAGGAGTTGACGTGATCGGTCCGGCCCGTTGCCAACCGCACGCAAGCGAGAGAGAGAAACGCTGTGCAACGACGTGAGTTCCTGGCTTTTTCCGGTCTGGGCCTGGCGGGCCTGCTGCTGCCGCATTCCCGTGCCATCGCCGCCGAGCAGCTGCTCGCCCCGGTCGATACCGCCCAGCGCAGACGCCTGGCGGACGTGGCGCTCGCCGCCGCACGCACGGCCAAGGCCAGCTACTGCGATGTGCGCATTGGCCGCTATCTCAACCAGTCGGTCATCACCCGCGAACACCAGGTCGGCAATGTGACCAACCGCGAATCGTCCGGTGTGGGCGTGCGGGTGATCGTCAACGGTGCCTGGGGCTTCGCTGCAACCCATCAGCAGACCGAGGCCGCCGTGCGCGCCGCGGTCGAGCAGGCGGCGGCAATCGCCCGCGCCAACGCTGGCATCCAGACCCGGTCGGTACAGCTGGCGCCAACGCCGTCGGTGGGTGAGGTGCGCTGGCAGACGCCGGTCCGCAGGAACGCGATGGCGGTGCCGATCCAGGACAAGGTCGAGCTGCTGCTGGCGCTCAATGCCGCCGCGCTGAATGCGGGTGCCGACTACATCAATTCCACCCTGTTCCTGGTCAACGAACAGAAGTACTTCGCCTCCAGCGACGGCTCGTTCATCGACCAGGACATCCATCGCATCTGGCTGCCATTCACCGCCACTGCCATCGACAAGGCCAGCGGCAAGTTCCGCACCCGCGCCGGCCTGTCCTCGCCGATGGGCATGGGCTATGAATTCCTTGATGGCGATGCGCGTGGCAAGGTGCACCTGCCCGGTGGCATCACCGCCTATCGCGATTCCTACGACCCGGTCGAGGACGCCATTGCGGCCGCCCGCCACGCGCGCGAGAAACTGAAGGCGCCGTCGGTGAAGCCCGGCAAGTACGACCTGGTGCTGGACCCGTCCAACCTGTTCCTGACCATCCACGAGAACGTTGGCCACCCGCTCGAGCTGGACCGCGTGCTCGGCTACGAAGCCAACTACGCCGGCACCAGCTTCGCCACGCTGGACAAGCGCGATGCCGGCTTCCGCTGGGGCAGCGACATCGTCACCTTCTTCGCCGACAAGACCCAACCGGGCAGCCTCGGTGCGGTCGGCTACGACGACGAAGGGGTGAAGACCCAGCGCTGGGACCTGGTGCGCGACGGCATCCTGGTCGACTACCAGGCCACCCGCGATGAAGCCCATATCCTCGGCCGCGATGCATCGCATGGCTGCAGTTACGCCGATTCCTGGTCCAGCGTGCAGTTCCAGCGCATGGCCAATGTCTCGCTGGCGCCGGGCAAGCAGCCTCTCAGCGTCGAGGACATGATCAAGGACGTGGAGAACGGCATCTACATCCACGGCCGGGGGTCGTATTCGATCGACCAGCAGCGCTACAACGCGCAGTTCGGTGGCCAGCTGTACTACCAGATCAAGGATGGAAAGATCGCCGGCATGGTCGAGGACGCGGCCTACCAGATCCGCACGCCGGAGTTCTGGAACGCGTGCACCGCCATCTGCGACGAGCGTGACTTCCGCCTGGGTGGTTCGTTCTTCGACGGCAAGGGCCAGCCCGGCCAGGTCTCGGCGGTCTCGCACGGTTCGTCCACCACCCGCTTCAACGGCATCAACATCATCAACACCGCGCGCAGTCTCGGCGCTTGAGCCACCCATCCTTCGACATGGAGAGCAGCCTTGCAAAGACGTGACTTCCTGGCCCTGACCGGGCTTACCGCGGGCGGGCTGATCGTGCCCTCCTTCTTCGGCAAGGCGATTGCCGCCGAACAGCTGCAGAGCACGCTGGACCTGGGGCTGAAGAAGCGCCTGGCCGATGCGGCGCTGGCCGCCGCCCGCCAGGCCGGCGCCACCTACTGCGACGTGCGCATCGGCCGCTACCTGCGGCAGTTCGTGATCACCCGCGAGGACAAGGTGCAGAACGTCGTGAACACCGAGTCCACCGGTGTTGGCATCCGCGTGATCGTCAACGGTGCCTGGGGCTTTGCCGCCACCAATGCGCTGGGTACGGCCGATGTGGCCCGGGCCGCGCAGCAGGCCGCGGCGATCGCCAAGGCCAATGCCGGCGTGCAGACCGCACCGGTGCAGCTGGCCAAGGCGCCGGGCGTGGGTGAGGTGAGCTGGCGCACGCCGATCCGCAAGAATGCGATGGAAGTGCCGATCAAGGACAAGGTCGGCCTGCTGCTGGACGTCAACGCCGCGGCGATGGGCGCCGGCGCCAGCTTCGTCAATTCGATGCTGTTCCTGGTCAACGAACAGAAGTACTTCGCTTCCACCGATGGCTCCTATATCGACCAGGACGTGCACCGCATCTGGGCACCGATGACGATTACCGCCATCGACAAGTCCAGCGGCAAGTTCCGTACCCGCGAAGGCCTGTCCTCGCCGATGGGCCTGGGCTACGAGTACCTGGACGGTGCGGCTGCCGGCAAGGTGGTCAGCCCGAATGGTGTGGTCAACTACAGCTCTTCCTACAACATGAAGGAAGACGCCATCGCCGCCGCCAGGCAGGCGCAGGAAAAGCTGAAGGCACCGTCGGTGAAGCCGGGCAAGTACGATCTGGTGCTCGACCCGTCGCACACCTGGCTGACCATCCATGAGTCGATCGGCCACCCGTTGGAGCTGGACCGCGTGCTCGGCTATGAAGCCAACTACGCCGGCACCAGCTTCGCCACCCTGGACAAGCGCGAACAGCATTTCCAGTACGGCAGCGAGCTGGTCAACATCTTCGCCGACAAGACCCAGCCGGGCAGCCTCGGCGCGGTGGCGTACGACGATGAAGGCGTGAAGTGCAAGCGCTGGGACCTGATCAGCAGCGGCAAGCTGGTGGATTACCAGACCATCCGCGACCAGGCCCACATCCTCGGCAAGACCGAGTCCGACGGTTGCTGCTACGCCGACTCGTGGTCCAGCGTGCAGTTCCAGCGCATGGCCAACGTGTCGATGGCACCGGGCAAGAAGCCGTTGAGCGTGCCGGACCTGATCAAGGACGTGGAGAACGGCATCTACATCATCGGTGATGGTTCGTTCTCGATCGACCAGCAGCGCTACAACGCGCAGTTCGGCGGCCAGCTGTTCTACGAGATCAAGAACGGCCAGATCACCCGCATGCTGGAAGACGTGGCCTACCAGATCCGCACGCCGGAGTTCTGGAATGCCTGCACCGCCGTGGCCGACGAGCGTGACTACCGCCTGGGCGGTTCGTTCTTCGACGGCAAGGGCCAGCCGGGCCAGGTCTCGGCGGTCTCGCACGGTTCGTCCACCGCGCGCTTCAACGGCATCAACGTCATCAACACCGCACGCAGCCTCGGCTGACCGGTCAGGAGCCCTTACACCATGAGTATCTTCACCGAAGCCCAGGCCAAAGCCATCCTCGACAAGGTCATCGCCCTGTCCAAGGCCGACGAATGCACCGCCGTGCTGGCCGGCGCGATCAGCGGCAACATCCGTTTCGCACTGAACAATGTCTCCACCAGCGGCATCGTCGACAACACCGAGCTGGCGGTCACCGTCGCCTTCGGCAAGCGCGTCGGCACGGCCTCGATCAACGAGTTCGACGACGCCGCGCTGGAACGCGTGGTGCGCCGTGCTGAAGACCTGGCACGCCTGGCCCCGGAGAACCCGGAGTTCATGCCGGCCATCGGCAAGCAGAGCTACCGCGCCAGCCCGACCTTCAGCGAATCCACCGCTGCCATCGATCCGGCCTTCCGTGCCAAGGTCGCCGCCGATTCGATCGCGCCGTGCCGTGGCCACGGCCTGATCGCCGCCGGGTTCCTTGAAGACGGCCAGGGCTTCCAGGCCACCGCCAACAGCAACGGCAACTTCGCCTACCAGCGCACCACCAACTTCGACTACACCTGCACCGTGCGTACCGAAGATGGCCGTGGTTCGGGCTGGGTTGGCCGCAACCTGAAGGATGCCGCCGACTTCAAGGCCGACCAGGACATCCGCATCGCCATGCGCAAGGCCACCGAATCGGCCGAAGCCAAGGCGCTGGAACCGGGCAAGTACACGGTGATCCTGGAGCCCGCCGCGGCCGCCGGCCTGATCAGCTTCATGATGAACTTCTTCAGCGCACGCTCGGCCGATGAAGGCCGCAGCTTCCTGTCGAAGAAGGGCGGTGGCAACAAGCTGGGCGAGCAGGTCTACGACCCGCGCGTGACCATGATCGCCGACCCGTGGCATCCGGACGCACCGGTGCTGCCGTGGGATGGCGAAGGCATGCCGCGCGAGCGCATGGCCATCATCGAGAACGGCAAGATCGCCAACCTGGACTACTCGCGCTTCTGGGCGCAGAAGCAGGGCAAGACCGCCAAGGCAACACCGGGCAACCTGCTGATGAGCGGTGGCGACAAGAGCACCGCCGAACTGGTGCGCGGCACCCAGAAGGGCATCCTGGTCACCCGTACCTGGTACATCCGCATGGTCGACCCGCAGACCGTGCTGCTGACCGGCCTCACCCGCGATGGCACCTTCTACATCGAGAACGGCCAGATCAAGCACCCGGTGAAGAACTTCCGCTTCAACGAATCGCCGGTGATCATGCTCAACAACATCGAAGAGCTGGGCAAGCCGGTGCGCGTGGCCGGTGATGAATCAAGCTACGTGATGATGATCCCGCCGATGAAGCTGCGCGATTTCACCTTCACCTCGCTGTCCGACGCGGTCTGATGGATCGCCGGGCCTGCCTGCGCTGGTTGGCCGCTGCCGCTTCGGCGGCGGCGCTGCCGGCCTTCGCGCAGGCGGGTCCGCGCAGTTCGCGCTACGACTTCTGGTTCACCCGCCTGCAGTACGACTCCGGCGACTGGGACGTGGATGCGCGCATGCCGTCCAACCTGATCACCTCGCTGATCGACTACACCTCGCTGCGGGTGGACCCGCAGGAACACGTGGTAGCGCTGGCCGACCCGCGCATGCTGGAAGCGCCGTTCTGCTACATGGCCGGGCACACACTGGTGGAGTTCAATGCCGCCGAACGGCAGAACTTCGTGCGTTACGTGCGCAATGGCGGCTTTGTCTTCGTCGACGACTGCAACCATGACATCGACGGCCTGTTCGCCACCTCGTTCGAGGCGCAGATGGGTCGCCTGTTTGGTCCGAAGGCACTGCAGAAACTGCCCAACAGCCACGCGCTGTACCGCAGCTTCTTCCGCTTCCCCGATGGCCCGCCCGCCACCAGCTTCGAACTCAACGGTTGGGGCGACGACCTGGTGCATGACTACCTGAAAGGCATTGAGGTCGATGGCCGCCTGGGCCTGCTCTACAGCAACAAGGATTACGGCTGCGAGTGGGACTACGACTGGCGCAACAAGCGTTTCCTGGCCGAAGACAACACCCGCTTCGGCGTCAACATCGTGATGTACGCGTTGAACAATTGATAGGACCTGCACGCCCATGACCTCCCCCGACCTCGATTCCCTGCTGCCGCGCCTGCACGATCTGCGCGCTGCGCTCGCACGCGCGGTGGTTGGCCAGAACACGGTGGTCGAGCAGCTGCTGATCAGCCTGCTGGCCGGTGGCCACTGCCTGCTGGAAGGTGCGCCCGGGCTCGGCAAGACCCTGCTGGTGCGCTCGCTCGGCCAGGCACTGGAACTGCAGTTCCGGCGCGTGCAGTTCACCCCGGACCTGATGCCCAGCGACATCCTGGGCACCGAGCTGCTGGAGGAAGACCACGGCACCGGCCATCGCCATTTCCGTTTCCAGCAGGGCCCGATCTTCACCAACCTGCTGCTGGCTGACGAGCTCAACCGTACCCCGCCAAAGACCCAGGCCGCACTGCTGGAAGCCATGCAGGAACGCACGGTCAGCTACGCCGGCACCACCTACGCACTGCCGGCGCCGTTCTTCGTGCTGGCCACGCAGAACCCGATCGAGCAGGCCGGCACCTACCCGCTGCCGGAAGCACAGCTGGATCGTTTTCTGCTGCACGTTCTGGTGGATTACCCCAGCGAAGACGAAGAACGGCAGATCCTGGAACAGACTACCGGCGGCGCAACCGATACGGTGCCGAAGGTGATGGACGCCGAAGCGGTGATCGCCCTGCAGGCCGCCGTACGCCAGGTGCATGTCAGCCCGGATGTGCTGGCCTGGATCACCCGCCTGGTACGCGCCAGCCGTCCGGGCGACGGCGCGCCGGCCGCCATCAACCAATGGGTGAAATGGGGCGCCGGCCCGCGTGCCGGGCAGTCGCTGGTGCTGGCCGCCAAGGCCCGTGCGCTGCTGCAGGGCCGGTTTGCCGCCACCCGCGAGGATGTGCAGGCACTGGCCGCGCCGGTGATGCGCCATCGCCTGCTGCTGTCGTTCGCCGCCGAGGCCGAGCAGAAGCGTGCCGACGACGTGGTCGCCGCCCTGCTGCAGGCCGTGCCGTTCCCGGGTTGATCCACGCGTGAACGCCGGTACCCCGCTGACCTTGCCACCGGAACTGCGTGCGCGCCTGCGCCTGCTGCGGTTGCGGCCGCGCCTGGCCAGCGGCGCCAGTGGCATCGGCCAGCACCCCAGCCGCAGCCGCGGTGCCGGTCTCGAATTCGCCCAGTACCGTGCCTACGAGCCCGGTGACGAACTGCGCCAGATCGACTGGAAGCTGTATGCCCGCTCGGACCGCTTCTTCGTGCGCGAATCCGAGCGCGAAAGCCCGATCACCGTCTGGCTGCTGCTTGACGCCACCGCTTCGGCCAACCAGGTGGATCGCGCGGCACCGCGGCGCACGCGCCTGGACCACATGCGCGGGGTGGCCGCCTGCGCGGTTGAACTGGCCCTGCAGCAGGGCGATCGTTTCGGCCTGCTGGCAATCAATGGCGATGGCCTGCAGCTGGTGCCCGCAGCGAACGGCGCACGCCAACGTGACCGCGTGCATCTGCAACTGCATGCCTTGCAGGCACGCGGCGCCTGGCCTGCTGCCGATCGCCTGCGTCCGCTGTGGGAGCGCGTTCGCCCGGGGGATCTGCTGCTGGCGATCGGCGACGGCTTCGACGACGCCGGCATCGTGTTGCTCGAACAGCTGGCCAGCGCACGCCGCGAAGTGGCACTGCTGCAGATCCTGACCGCCGACGAGCGCGACTTCCCATTCGATGCCGGCCATCGCTTCCGCGACCCGGAAACCGGCGAGGAACTCTTGGGCGATGGCGCGGCGATTCGCGCCGATTACCTGCAGCGCTTCGCTGACGCGCGCAGTGCATTGCGTGCGCGCCTGCAGGCCAGCGGCATCGCCAGTGCCACCGGCTGGCTCGACCAACCGTTGGACCAGCCGCTGCAGGCGCTGTTCGGGCGTGGGGGCGGCGCATGACCCTGCTGTTCCCGCTGGGCCTGGCCGCGCTCGCCGCATCGCTGCTGCCGTTGCTGATCCACCTTGCCCGGCGCCATCCGTATACGCCGCTGGATTTCGCCGCGCTGCGCTGGCTGCGTGCACAGATCCGGCCGCGCCAGCGCATCCGCTTCGATGACTGGCCGTTGCTGCTGGTGCGGCTGCTGTTGCTGGCTGCATTGGCCTTTCTGCTGGCACGACCTGCGTTGACCGGCCCTGCCCCTGTCCCCACTGCCTGGACGGTAGTGGCACCGGGGATGGACGCCGCCGCACTGCGCGGCACCGCCGAAGAGGGCAACTGGCACTGGCTGGCACCCGGCTTCCCCGCCATCGATCACGCACCACCGGCATCCAGTGCATCTCTGCCCAGCCTGTTGCGCGAACTGGATGCGCAGCTGCCCCCGGGCACCGCGTTGACCGTGCACGTTCCCGATCCCCTCCCCGGCCTGGATGGCGCCCGCCTGCAGCTGTCGCGCGACGTGCAATGGCACACGCAGTCGATGCCGGTCACACCGCCGCAGACTGCAGCGGCACTGCCGCAGCTACGCGTGCACGGTGAGGCACCTGCCGCTGCCCAGCACTGGTTGAATGCACTGCAGCGCGCGTGGGGCGTGCAGGCACCGCTCGCTCCGCTGTCGGTGGATACCCTGCCCGAACGCGGCGAGGTCGGCGTGTGGAGCCGTAGCGATGCACTGCCAGCGAACTGGCAGGCGTGGTTGCGCGACGGCGGTCGTGTCGTCACCGCCGGCAAGCCTGCTGCCAGCGCCCGCATCCTGCTGCGCGACGCGGAAGGCGCACCGCTGCTGTGGCAGCAACGCATCGGTCATGGCTCTCTGCTGTCGCTGCCGGGCGACTGGAATGCCGCCAGCAACGCCGCGCTGCGCGATCCGCAGTTGCCGCGTGCCCTGCTGCTGGCGCTGCAGCCCCCCACGGCCCCGCGCCTGGGCGATGCACGTGACCACGCACCGCACCGGGCCGCATTGCCTGCTTCAATACCGCCGCTGCGAGAGCCGACGCCTTGGCTGTTGCTGGCCATCGTGCTGCTGTTCGCGCTGGAACGCTGGATGGCCAGCAGCGCCCGGCGCAGGGCGGGCGCATGAACACCCTGCAGCACGCCTGGCAACGCGCACGCCGCCGCCGTGCGCTCATCACCCTGCTGCTATGCCTGCCGTGGGCGCTGGCCGCAACGGTACTGGCGCTGCGTCTGGCAGGCTTCGATATCGCCTGCGTCGTCGGCACGATCAGCCTGCTCGTGTGCGCGGCCTTCGCCACAGCGCGTGCCCGCCAGCTGGACCGGCAATGGCTGCTGCGCCAGCTCGATGGCAGCGGTGCCAGCGAGGACAGCGCCGACCTGCTTTTCGCCGACGCCGCCACACTCAATCCGCTGCAGCGGCGCCAGCGTGCGCATGTACTGGCCACGCTGGAACGCGCGATGCCGGAGCTGCGTCCACGCTGGCCGCGTGGGGCATTGGCGTTGTGCTGGATCGCAGGCCTGGCCATCGTTGTACTGGCAGTCGGCTGGCCACGTTCCAGCCCCGTCTCCGCGCCAGCCCGTACGGCAGCACCTGGCAGCATGGCTGCCGCGGGCCCACTGCACCTGCAGTCCACCCGCCTGCGCATCGACGCGCCGGCCTATACCGGCCAGGCCACGCTTACCCAGAATGCCTTGGACGCCAAGGTTGCCGCCGACAGCCGGCTGTCCTGGTCGCTGCGCTTCGACCGGGCACCGGACAAGGCATGGCTGCAGTTCCACGATGGTCGCCGGTTGCCGCTGAGCGAGCACGAAGGGCAGTGGCAGGCGCAGGATGTGGCACGCACGCCGGTGCTGTACCGCGTGGTGAGCGAACCGGCACTGGCAGAGACCCGCCTGCATCGGCTGGATGTGGTGGCCGACCGTGCACCCAGCGTGCGCGTACTGGAGCCCGCGGCCAGCCTGGTGCTGGGCACGCCGGGGCAACGGCAGTGGGCGCTGCGCTTTGAGGCCAGCGACGATTACGGTGTCGCGGCGCAGGCAACGCTGTCGATCACCACCACCCAGGGCAGCGGGGAGAACATCACCTTCGTGAAGCGCAGCGTCACGCTTGCCGGCAGCGGCGAAGCTACCGCGCGGCGTTTCGCCCACACCCTTGATCTGGCTGCGCTGGGCGCGCAGCCCGGCAACGATGTGATCGCCCAGCTGGAAGTGCGCGACAACCATGCACCCACGCCGCAGACCGGGCGCAGCAGCAGCGTGATTCTGCGCCTGCCCAGCGCCGAAGTCGCGCTCGGTGCGGAGCTTGAAGGCCGCATCAAGAAGACCCTGCCTGCGTACTTCCGCAGCCAGCGGCAGATCATCATCGATGCCGAAGCCCTGATCCGGCAGCGACGCAGCCTGGCCGCCGAGGACTTCGTGAAGCGCAGCGATGCGATCGGTGTCGACCAGCGCATCCTGCGCCTGCGCTACGGCCAGTTCCTGGGCGAGGAAAGCGAAGGTGCGCCGAAGCCACCGCCGACCAGCGACCTGCCCACCAGCGATACGCCGACCACAGACCACCACGATCACGACGACGATCACGACCATGGCGCCGATGCCGGGGCGCACGACGCGCATGGCCACGATCACGGCGGCAAGCCAGCCAACGCCGATACGCCGCCGGTGTTCGGCAGCGCCACCGATGTGCTCTCCGAATACGGCCACACCCATGACCACGCCGAAGCCGCGACCCTGCTCGACCCACAGACCCGCGCCACGTTGAAGGCCGCGCTGGACCAGATGTGGTCGGCCGAAGGCGAGCTGCGCCAGGGCCGACCGGAGCAGGCGTTGCCCTTCGCCTACAAGGCATTGGGCCTCATCAAACAGGTACAGCAGGCCGAACGCATCTATCTGGCCCGGGTCGGACCGGAACTGCCACCGATCGATGAAGGCCGTCGCCTCGGCGGTGATCGCGCCGGACTGGCCAGTCGCGAACTGCCGTTGGCCGCGCGCACCCCGCCCGATCCGGCCATCGTTGAAGCCTGGCAGCGCCTCGGTGATGACAACGGCGCACCGGATCTCGATGCGCTCGCGGCCTGGCAGCAGCGCAACGCGGCCTACCTGCCCGACGCACTCGATCTGGCTGCCGCCATCGAGCAGCTGCGCATCGAGCCCGGTTGCCACGACTGTCGCCAGCGCCTGCGCGCGCAGCTGTGGCGGGCACTGCAGCGACCACTGCCGCAGGCGATGCGGCGCAGTGCCACCGATGCGATGGGTCAGCGGTACCTTGATGCGCTGGAGGCGCAGCCATGAACGCCTCCGCTGTGAACCTGTGGATTGCGCTGGCACTCGCCCTGATCGTGGTCATCGCCAGCGTCCGCCAATTGCGTGGAAGCACCGCGCCCCCTGGCCGCCGGTGGATCGTGATCGCACTGCAGATCATCGTCGCCACGCTGCTGTATTTCTGCCTGCTGCCGCCCACCCGTCAGCAGCCCGCAGGCGGGCTGGTCGTGCTTGGCATCGATGCGGGCAAGGCCGGCGCGCTCCCGGCCAGCGAAGGCCCGCTGTTGCTGTTGCCGGAGGCCACCGATGTACCCGGGGCACAGCGCGTACCCGACCTGGCCACCGCGCTGCGCCAGCATCCGGCCTCCACGCTGACGCTGGTCGGTGCGGGCCTGGCCGCACGTGACCGCGACGCGGTGCTGCCGCCGGATGTACGTTGGCAGGCCGCACCGGAGCCGCGCGGCTGGATCGCGCTGCAACCGCCGGCCGATGTCGCACCCGGTGCTCGCTTCGACGTGCAGGCACAGGCGCGTGGCGTGGCAAAGGCGAAGGCCGAACTGCTCGACCCGGCCGACAGCGTGGTCGATCGCACGGACGTTGCCGACGACGGCCGCGTGCAGCTGAGTGGCATCGCCCGCGCCCAAGGTCGCAGCGTATTCCAGCTGCGTCTGCTTGATGCCGACGGCCATGTGGTGGACAGCGTACCGGTGCCGCAGCAGACCCTGCCTGCCGCACCGCTGCGCCTGCTGGTGCGCGCCAGTGCGCCGGGCCCAGAGCTGAAGTACCTGCGCCGCTGGGCGGCCGATGCCGGCATCCGTGTGCAGGTGCAGGCGGATACCGGAGCCGGACTCAGCGTCGGCGATGGCGCGGTGTCGATCGATGCAGCATCGCTGACGCGCAGCGATCTGCTGCTGCTGGACGAACGCAGCCTGGCGGCATTGAGTGCGGGCCAGCTGGCCGCCGTGCGCCAGGCGCTGCGCGATGGACTGGGCGTGCTGGTACGCAGCGCGGGCGCACCTTCGGCCAGTGCGCGCCAGCGCCTGCACGATCTTGGCCTGCCCGTGCAGGGCGATGGCAGCAGCCACACCCTCGAACTACCCGGCGACGGTGACAGCGCAGTCCTTGCCGTGCGCCGTGGCCCGCTTGCCGCCGGCACGTTGCCGACCGGCTACGGCGAAGAGGCCGACCGCAGCTCGCACAGCGCTGCGCTGCCTTCGCTGGAAGCACTGGCGCTGCAGGCGCCGGGCAGCAACGCACTGCTGCACGATCGGGGCGGCAAGGCCGTCGGCGGCTGGCGCGCAGCCGGCAAGGGGCGCATCGGCCTGCTGCCCATCACCGACAGCTGGCGCTGGGTGCTGGCCGGGCGCGATGACCGCCACGGCGAACTCTGGAGCAGCGTGGTGGCCGCGCTGGCGCGCGCACAGGGCAACGCTGATGCGCTGTGGTCACCGCAGGCGATTGCCTGGGCAGGTGAACGACAGGCGCTGTGCGGCGTGCAGGCACCACTGCAGGTCTTCAACAAACGCGGCGACGATGTACCCCTGATCGTCGATGGCACGACGCCGGCGCTGCGCTGCGCCGGCTGGTGGCCCCGTGAGGCAGGCTGGCAACGCCTGCAGCATGGCGACAGCGTTGTCTGGCGCTATGTGTTCGACCCGAAGAACGCACCCGCACTGCATCGACAGGCGATGATCGATGCGACCACGCAGGCGTTGGCCTCAAGCACTTCGGCAAACACGCTGATGATGCAGCCAGTACCGGGCTCGCGCTGGCCATGGTGGCTGGCCTTCGTGTTGTGCGCATCGCTGCTGTGGTGGCTGGAGCGACGGCGCTGAGCCTGGGGTCGGATCCCCTTCGTTCGCGAAAGGGCTCCGACCCCGCCGTTGGATCGCGCACAGCATCCACGCATGGCGTGGATCTACTGGCCGGTTGCCCTGGTAGATGCCAACCTTGGTTGGCGCCTTTCCACGGGGTCAGCGCTTGTCCGCGCGCCGGTACACACCGTTGAAGCGCACGTTCATGCCACCGCATTCGCTGTTGTCGGCCACGATCAGCACCTCACCCAGCGAATGCACGCGCACCTTGCAGGTGTCCTCGACGAACTCGACGTCGGCACCACGCGGCGTCGCACGCGCTTCCACCTGGCCCAGATTCGGGCCGTACGGGCGCTGTTCCGGCGTGGGGTTGGCAGAGGGCCAGTAGGCGTCACCCTCCACGTGCAGTTGCCCGCCCTGCACACGGATCTTCAGGCTGTTGTCGCCATCCTTCCACTCCCCCGCCCAATCCTGCAGCGTTGGCACAGCCACCGGCAGTGGTTGCAGCTTGCTGCGGTCGACCCAGCCGGCGCTGCCACCCACCTTGTTCGGGAAGAACGCGCAGCGGTAACGACCCAGATCACGCCCGGTCACCACGGTATCGCCATTGACCACATAGCTGCGCTGTCGGCAGGCCGGCTCGCCCTTGGCCGGGCAGCCGTCCATGTCGCCAAGCAGGTACAGACGTGGTGCCCCCGTCACCTTGGCCAGGGCGAACCGGCTCTGTTCGGAAGGAAACGCGCCATTGCGGCAGGCGCCATCATCGGCAATGCCATCCGCGAAGGCGGAGATCGGCAGCAATGTGGCCATCAGGCAGATCGAACGCAGGAACATGGCAGCACTACCGGTGGGGGAGCCGGCAGGATATACCGGCCTACTTCACCGGCGGTGCATCACCGGCATCCTGCTCCTGGGAGAACCGCAGCGCACGCTGCCGCTGTTCGGCACTGAGCTCCGGCGGTGGCCGCGCCACGGCGGCCTGGATCTGCGCCGGTCCGCCGGTGAGTTTGTTGACGCCCTTGGCGGCCGCCATCACCCCCTTGACCACGCCCATCATGATGTAGCCGCCGCCCATGCTGACCTGCTCCGGCGATGGCGGTTCGCTCCAGTCGCGGCTGAAGCGGTTATCACCGAACTTCACCGGGTTCTTGAAGCGGTACAGGTCCAGCGGCTCGTCGTCGGGCTTGAGCGCACGCACTTCGCCCAGGGTGGTGACATTGTCCTGCGGCAGGGCGGTGGAAATCGGCGCGGCGGCTACTGCCGGGGCATCAGCAGAGGGAACGGGTGCAGGATCGGGCACCGCCACCGGCGCGGCCTGCTGCGCCTGCGCGATGCCGGCCAGCAGCATGCCGGCCAGGAGTGCTCCCTGCGTTCCACGTCGTGCCACAGCCATCCACCCTGTTGGTTGCGTCCAGCGCCCAAGGATACGGATGCCGGCTTCAGATTTCGTTGCTGCACTGGCAGCTGTTCAGCCAAGGGAGATGCGGCGACGCCACGGGACGCGAGCACTGAACGGTTCACGCCCTCCGTGTGCGGTGTCTCACATCCTGAGACGTGAGTGTGGTGCCATGTGACCCCTCGCAATCCGTCCCGGCTCCATCTTCCATGGCCTACGAACTCGCCAAGCGCACCGCCGATGCCGAGCAGAAGCTCGCCACCCGCGATGGTCTGCCCGCCCGCGACGGCGCCCTGCTCAGCGCGCGCCTGCAGCGCCGCTACCAGGACCGCATCACCGGCAGCTTTGCCATTCCCGGCCGCGAAGGCCGCTATGCGCCCATTCCCGATTCGGTTCCGCCGGCCCTGGCCGCCGCGCTGAAGGCACGTGGCATCGAGCAGCTCTACAGCCACCAGGCCGAGGCCTGGGAGGCCAGCCAGCGCGGCGAGCACGTGGCCATCGTCACCCCCACCGCCAGCGGCAAGTCGCTGTGCTACACCCTGCCGGTGGTCAGCGCGGCGATGCAGGACAAGGCCAAGGCGCTGTACCTGTTCCCGACCAAGGCACTGGCTCAGGACCAGGTGGCCGAGCTGTTGGAACTCAACCGCGCCGGCGATCTGGGCGTAAAGGCCTTCACCTTCGATGGCGACACCCCCGGCGATGCGCGGCAGGCCATCCGCCTGCATGGCGACATCGTGGTGTCCAACCCGGACATGCTGCACCAGGCCATCCTGCCGCATCACACCAAGTGGGCACAGTTCTTCGAGAACCTGCGCTACATCGTCATCGACGAGGTACACACCTACCGCGGCGTGTTCGGCAGCCACGTCACCAACGTGCTGCGCCGGCTCAAGCGCATCTGCGCGTTCTACGGCGTGCAACCGCAGTTCATCCTGTGCTCGGCCACCATCGGCAATCCGCAGGCGCATGCCGAGGCGCTGATCGAGGCACCGGTCACCGCCATCACCGAATCCGGCGCGCCCAGCGGCCCCAAGCAGGTGCTGTTGTGGAACCCTCCGGTGATCAACCCGGACCTGCGCCTGCGCGCCTCGGCACGTTCGCAGAGCAACCGCATCGCCCGCATCGCGATCAAGTCCGGGCTGAAGACGCTGGTGTTCGCACAGACCCGGCTGATGGTCGAGGTCCTGACCAAGTACCTGAAGGACATTTTCGACCACGACCCGCGCAAGCCGCCGCGCATCCGCGCCTACCGTGGTGGCTACCTGCCCACCGAACGCCGCGAGACCGAGCGCGCGATGCGCGCCGGCAACATCGACGGCATCGTCAGCACGTCGGCGCTGGAGTTGGGCGTGGATATCGGCAGCCTGGACGTGGTCATCCTCAACGGCTACCCCGGCAGCGTGGCCGCCACCTGGCAGCGCTTCGGCCGCGCCGGCCGCCGCCAGCAACCCGCACTGGGCGTGATGGTGGCCAGTTCGCAGCCGCTGGACCAGTACGTGGTGCGGCATCCGGACTTCTTCGCCGAGGCCTCGCCCGAGCACGCGCGCATCGCGCCGGACCAGCCACTGATCCTGTTCGACCACATCCGCTGCGCGGCCTTCGAGCTGCCGTTCCGGGTTGGCGATGGCTTCGGCCCGATCGACCCGGAAGTGTTCCTGGAAGCGCTGGCAGAGACAGAAGTGATCCATCGCGAAGGCGAACGCTGGGAATGGATCGCCGACAGCTATCCGGCCAACGCGGTCAGCCTGCGCGCGGTGGCCGACGGCAACTTCGTGGTGGTCGACCGCAGCGATGGCCGCCAGCAGATCATCGCCGAAGTCGACTATTCCGCCGCTGCGCTCACCTTGTACGAAGGCGCCATCCACATGGTGCAGTCCACGCCCTACCAGGTGGAGACGCTGGACTGGGACGGCCGCAAGGCCTATGTCACCCGCACGCATGTGGATTACTACACCGACAGCATCGACTTCACCAAGCTCAAGGTGCTGGACCGTTTCGACGGTGGCGTGGCCGGCCGTGGCGATTCGCATCATGGCGAAGTGCACGTGGTGCGTCGCGTGGCCGGCTACAAGAAGATCCGCTACTACACCCACGAGAACATCGGCTACGGCCCGGTGAACCTGCCCGACCAGGAACTGCACACCACTGCGGTGTGGTGGCAGCTGCCACAGGCGCTGCTGCTGCGCGCGTTCGCCAGCAAGCAGGATGCGCTGGATGGCTTCCTCGGCGCAGCGTATGCGCTGCACATCGTCGCCACCGTGGCGGTGATGGCCGATGCGCGCGACCTGCAGAAGTCGGTGGGCAACGGCGATGGTTCCTGGTTCGCGATCGCCGACCAGAGCGGCCGTGGCCAGCTGCGCGGCAGCGAGGGTGATCCCGGTGTGGTGGAGCTGCTGCAGGAATTCGTGCCCACCGTGTACCTGTATGACAACTTCCCCGGTGGCGTCGGCCTCAGCGAGCCACTGTGGCAGCGCCAGGCCGAACTGGTGCAGCGTGCGCGCGAACTGGTGCAGCGCTGCGACTGCAAGGCCGGCTGCCCGGCCTGCGTCGGCCCGGTGCTGGCTGCGCAGGAAGAGGATGAGACCTCGCCGCGCGCGCTGGCACTGCGCGTGCTCGACCTGTTCGATGCCGAGGCCTGCCAGCATGTGCCCGACGCGGTGGTGACCGTGCGCGATCCGATGGAGCTGCTGGCGCCGTGAGCCTGAGCCTGGACAAGCTGCGCCTGCTACGGAAGCAGGCCGGGGACCCGAAGGCGAGCACACCGGCCGCGCCGGACGTGCCACCTGCGCCACCGGTGCCCGTAGCCGCCAACGATGCGCGGCAACCACCGGCCGAGCGTTCGGTGTTCGCCTGGGTCGAACAGGAGATCCGCCACAAGCCGACCGGCGCTGCGGCCTCCATACCGGCACCCGCACCGCTGCGTCGGCCGGAAGTGGGCAGCCTGCATCGCCTGCTCGGCTTGCGTTCGCGGGGTGGAGCCGCACCGGCACGCGCCAGTGCGCAGGATCGCCAGCTGCCCGGTGAGGAGATCGCACCGGGCCTGTTCCTGATCGAATCGCTGCAGCCGCAACCGATCCCGACCGCCCCGCTGTCACTGGCCTTCGCCAGGCGCGAGGACCAGCACGTAGCTGCGCGCGACCTGCTGTTCTTCGATACCGAGACCACCGGCCTGGCCGGTGGCACCGGCACCCGCGCCTTCATGATCGGTGCCGCCGACTGGCATGTGTGCCCGCAACGCGGTGAAGGCCTGCGCATCCGCCAGCTGCTGATGGCGACGATGGCCGCCGAGGACGCGATGCTGGCCACCTTCGCCAGCTGGCTGCAGCCGTCCACCGTGTTCTGCAGCTACAACGGCCGCAGCTACGATGCGCCGCTGCTGAAGGCACGCTATCGACTGGCCCGCCAGCGTTGCCCGATCACCGCGCTGGATCACGTCGACCTGCTCTATCCGACCCGCCGCCGCTATCGCGGCGCGTGGGAGAACTGCAAGCTGTCCACCATCGAACGCCAGCTGCTGCGCGTGGTACGCGAAGACGACCTGCCCGGCTCGGAAGCCCCAGGCGCCTGGCTGCGCTTCCTGCGCGGCGGCGATGCGGTGAACCTGCGCCGGGTGGCCGACCACAACCACCAGGACGTGGTGACCCTGGCCCTGCTGCTGCAACGGCTGATCCGCGAGGAGCAACGCGAGCGCGAGACGCTGGCATTGGTCGGGCAGTAGGCGTTGACGCGGCCTGACGGCAGCAGCGGTGACACTGCCGCCACCACCCATGCCTGGAGCCCGACGATGCGCCTCAATCCCCTGGCCCTGCTCGCCATCCTGCCCTTGGCCGCCTGCAGTCACGCTGGCAGCAGCACCTCCCACGATCCCGCGCCAGCGCCCGTGGCCGATGCCGCGTACGAATGCAGGCCGGAGGCGCTGGACGCCTTCACCGGCAAGACCGCCGACGAAGCCACGATCAAGAAGCTGGTGGCTGACAGCGGCGCGCGCGGTGCACGGGTGGTCAAGCCCGGCATGGCGGTGACCATGGACTTCCGCCAGGACCGCGTGACCGTGCAGGTGGATGCGCAGAACCGCATCGAGCGCGCCAGCTGCGGTTGATCGACCCAGGGTAGTGCCGGCTGCTGGCCGGCACCCCACATTGCCGGCCAGCGGCCGGCACTACCGATCAGAGTTGCTCGGCCTTGCCGCTGGCCAGTGCGCGCGCGATCACCTGCTGTGCCTGCTGCGATGCCTGCGCATGCACGCGTGCCTGGCGCTCACCCAGCGCGGCCTGCTGGCTGCCCAGTGCCGCCTGGCGGCTGGCCAGTTCAGACTGCTGGCTGGCCAGACGCTGCATGTCACGGGTGCGGCCGGACTGCGCGGCCTCGCTGCGGGCTTCCTGCATCGCACGACGTGCCTCGGCGGCGGCCTCGCGCGCAGCCTCACGCGCAACGGCCATATCGCGGGTTGCACCGCGTGCGGCATTCGCCGCTTCCGCAGCTGCCTCACGGTTGATGTCGTGGGCGGCCATCGCGCTGCGCGCTGCCTCGGCGGCGGCCAGTGCGATGCGGCGTGACTCCTCACCCTGCAGACGCCCCATCTCACCCATCTGCTTGCCGAGTTCGCCTTGCTGGCGACCCAGCGCACTCTGCTGGCGGCCCAGTTCGCTCTGCTGACGACCCAGGTCTGCGGCGCCGCTGTAGGCACGCTGCAAGGTCTGGATCAGCATCGGGTCGCGCACCACATAGCGCTTGTCGCCCTGGCGGAACCACAGCGCCGGGCCCTTGCCGAGCTGCCTGCGGGCCACCGTAACGTCGTCGATGCCACCGTTGGCGAAGGTCGAATCACCATCGACCAGCACGTAGGCCTCCCGGGGCGACTTGCCCAGATCGAGGCGACCGTAGGTGGTGATGGACGTGGTGGTGGACGTCGTGCCGTCATGGTCCTCATCCATGCCAGCGGCATCGTCGACGTAGGCCACGTCGGCATCGTCAGGACCGGACGGTTCTTCCACATCGGCCGGTTCGGCGGGCGGCGCCGGCGCCACCGGCACGGCCGGCACACGCGCGGACGACGGGGGTGCAGGCGGAGCCTTCGGCGGCGGCGGCACCACGGCCTTCGGGGCGGCCGGAGGTGCGGGCGGAGCCGGCGGCACCGGCGCTGCGACCAGTCGCATCGGCGCCACGCCCACCACCACCACCACAGCGGTCAGCGCCATCGCCAGGATGCGCGGACAGGCCCGGCGCGGCTGCAGCGAGAGCAGGCGGCGCTTGAGGCTGGTGGTGTTCGGTGCGGCACTGGCCACGCCCAGATGCGGCTGCGGTGCCACGCCCAGCTGCAGCAGCAGGCGACCATAAGCCTGGCGGCTGGCGCCGTGCTGGCCGACCACGGCCGCATCCACTGCTTCCTCGCGGGCCTGTGCGTATTCGCGCACCGACAGGCGCAGCAGCGGGTGGAAGAAGAACAGATGCTGGGCCAGTGCGGGCAGCAGGCCCCACTGCAGGTCACGCCGCTGCAGGTGCTGCAGTTCGTGGGTCAGTGCCAGGTCCAGCGCATCACCCTGCAGTGCATTGTCGCCGGCTGGCAGCAGCAGCACCGGGCGGAACGGCCCAACCAGCTGCGGTGCGTCCACCTGCGTGCTCATCCACAGCCGCGGCGCAGGGCGCACACCGTGGGCGTCGGAGGCCAGCTGCAGGGCCTGCACCAGCGCTTCGTCCTCGCAGGGATAGGCGGCGGCCAGCAGCGCCCGGCAGCGGCGCCACTCACCGAAGGTGCGCAGAGCCATCAGCAGCACGCCGGATGCCCACAGCGCAGCCAGTGCAACGGCCCACCACGCCACTGCCGGCACGTCTGCCGCGGGCATCGGCATCGTCGCCAGCAGCTGCGCCGAGGCTTCCGGTGCCAACGAGTAGACCAGATCAGCGGCAACGTCAGTGGCGGTCATCGCCACCGCCTGCGGTGCCGGCAGCCAGGCCAGCTGCAGCGGCTGGCTCCAGAACAGACCGAGCACGGCCTGCAGCGAGACCAGCCACCACAGGCGGCAGCGGGTGGCCGCAGACAGCGACGGCAGCGCGCGGCACACGCCGTACACTAGGGCCACCAGCAGCACGGTCTGCAGGCTGGTCCAGCCCAGCCGCTCCAACATCGGGATCAGCATCGTGGTGTCCATGGCTCAGCCCTCGTGGCGACGCGATTGGAGTTGGGCGACCAGCGCTTCCAGTTCGGCCAGCTCGTTGTCGCTGACCTGCTGGCGCTGCGACAGGTAGGCCACGAACGGCGACACCGAGCCCTGCAGGGTGTTGTCGACGAACTGGGCCACGGCACCCTGCAGCACGCTCTCCGGGCCACGGGTGGCCTGGTAGCGGTAGACGCCGTCCTGCTGCTGGCGCTGAAGATACCCCTTCGCCCGCAGCCGCTCCATCATCGTCAGCACGGTGGAACGGGCCAGGCCACGGGCCTCGCCATAGCCACTGGCGACCTCGCCGACCGTGGCCGGCGCATGTTCATCGATGTACTGCAGCAGGGCCAGCTCCTGGTCCCCGATCGTCTTGCCACGCATGACACCACTCCCTTGACTACACGTGTCGTCACTTTCTGCGTGGCGACAACTGTAGTCAACCCCCCGGAAGTCATGGGCCGACGAACGGTAGGGGGATGAGCTGCGGCCTCAGCGCCCGATCACGAACGGGTCGCCCTTGCACGGCAGCAACGGGCTGCCATCGCAGGGCCATAGGGCGGCGGGTACGGTCCTGGCCACTTCGAAGTGATCCTGGTTCCAGCGCAGGAAACCGCCGTGGATGGCATTGCCATGGTCGAAGCTGCGTGCATCGACGGCCAGCGGCTGTTCGGGGTCGGCTTCGGCCACCCAGCGCAGCACAGGCACCTTGTCCAGCGGCCCGATGAAGGCGAACAGATCACCCGCGCCCTTGTCCTGGTAAGCCGTCATGGTCGCCGCGTCGGGCAGCTCGGCCTGTGCCAGCAACGACGCGGTGACATCCTGCAGCGGTGCGGCTCCCTGTGCGATGTAGGCGCGCATGCCCGTGGTGGTTGCCGGGCAGTCCTGCAGCTGCACCAGATACCCGGTGGTACCGCCACTGCCGGAGAACGACCGCATCCAGTAGCGGAAACGCGGCCCGCTGCGATCGGTGACCATGAAATCCTGCTGGCCATCCTGCGCGGGAATGGAAAGCACCTGCACCTTGCTGGCGCCCTCCACGTTGCACTTCAACTGCGCCAGCACCTGCCTGGCCGGTTCCGGCAGTGCTTCGTAGCGGCCGCCGGGGTGGGCGCTGCCGGAGGCTTGCGGCAGTGCGGGCAATCCACGATCAGTGGGCAGGGTCTGCGCAGGCAAGGCCTCCGGTTTCGCCGCCGGGCTGGCGGTGGGTGCTGCTACCGGCGCGACGCGCTCTCCAGCGGGCGCGCAGGCGCTGCAGGCCAGCAACAGCATCAACGAAACGCCCGGCATCAGGTGTGATCGGATCATCGCTCAACGCCCTCCCATCGCCGGCGCTTCCTGCAATTGTGCAGGCGCAGGGGTGGGTACCGCCTGTTCGCGCGATTGCTGCTGCAGCTGGCGCAGGCTGGATTCCACCGCAGTGTCGCGCACCTCGGCTGCATTGACCCCTGCGCGCAGCGCCGCAGGATCGCCCGGACTGCCCTGCACCAGGAACAGTGTTTCGCCCGCCGCACGTCCAGCACTGGGATTGCTGGCCACGATCTGGTCGACCCGGGTGATGCCCGCGGCCTTCGCTTCGCGCAGCATCACCAGACTGTAGTCATCGGCATGCTCGGCGTAGCGTCCGCCGAGGGCCTGCAGGCGCGTGCTGATCTGCTGCTGCAGGGCATGATCGCGATGCTGCGGCTGACGGGGATCGTCAGTGGCCGCGAGCGGCACGTCCTGCCCCAGCTCGCGCGCCTGGCCGGGTGCAACCGAGGTCAGCACGTACTGCCAACGGTTCTGCCCAGGCGTGCCGCGCACCGTCGACACGAAGTCGTCGTACTCGCCGCCGCCGATGGTCTGGCAGCCCGCCGAATCGGTGTTGGAGCGGCTGCCACGATGGATCTTGAAGGTGTCGTTGAGGTCCTGCACGCCCTGGGTATCGCGCGCATCGAACCAGCCGTCGCCGTTGCTGTCGCGCTCCACCCGTCCGGCGCCCGAGGTGATCGCGTCCTGCGAGGGGCGCAGCGCAAACTCATCGGGATGGCCATTGCGCGGATGGGTCGTTGCGCGCATCTCGGTGGTGCCCTCGCCCAGGCGCCCCAGGTCCTTGACCCGGTCGCCGTTGACGTCCTCACCCTCGGTCTTGGTACGCGGTGCCACGTTGCCGAAGCCCGGGCTGCGCGGCGTGGTCTTGGCATGGCCGTCGTACTGAGCGGTCGGTTCGGTCGTGGCCTGGTTGAACTCACGCACATGACCTTGGCCCTGCGCATCCTTCCACAGCACCACGATGCGGTCGTCGTAGACGCCACGCCCACGTGCCTCGGTGGTGCGGTTCTCGTCGCGCAGTCCCAGCACCACGCGGTCCTGCGTTGCCATCGCCTCATTCGCCGCGGTGTTGCCACGCTGGGCCACGATGCTGCCGTACACGTCGTACTGCTGGGCCTGGCTCAGGCCTGCGGTCTCAGCCGCATCGGGCATCCGTGGTGGACGCGCCGCGTTGCCCAGACGGTCCAGCATCGGGTTCACCGTGGCCGCATCTGCTGCGGCAACACCACCGCTGCGTCGCAACGCCTCGAGTTCGGTGGCGGCACGCGCCGAGATGTAGCGATCCAGCGATTCCTGCACCACGGCGCTCTGGCCGTCGTGCAGGGCCTCCAGGCGGGTGGCTGCAGCGCGCGCGTCGTTCTGTCGTAAAAGCGCGACGACTTCATTGGCCGCCGCGTTGATGTCCATCTCAGGCATGGTCGGTCCTTGGGCGTGATCAGTACAGGGTCAGCCTACTCCAGCCGCCCGCTGGGGCTTTTGACGCACCGCACACCCTCGCTGCCACGCCGCATTCAGGCAGATCACGCCATCACTCATCCCCGCGGGCCGCCCATCACCGGCAGGATCACCCCGCTGATGTAACTGGCACAGACCGGCGAAGCCAGGAACACATAGGCGGGCGAGAGTTCTTCGGGCTGTGCGGGCCGGCCCATGTCACTGTCCTTGCCGAATTCAGCGACTTCCTGCGCCGCCTTGTCGGCCGGGTTCAACGGTGTCCACACCGGCCCCGGCGCCACGCAGTTGACCCGGATGCCACGTGGCAGCAGCTGGCTGGCCAGCGCCTTGGTGAACGCATGGATCGCGCCCTTGGTGGCCGAGTAGTCGATCAGCGCCTTGCTGCCGAAGATTCCCGTTTCCGATCCTGTATTGATGATGCTGGCACCCTCGCCCAGGTGCGGTAGCACCGCGCGCGCCATCTGGATGTAACCGCCGATGTTGGTCTGCAGGGTTTCCTGCAGATGCGCGTCTTCCAGGTCTTCCAGCCGCTCGCAATGCAGCTGGAAGGCGGCGTTGTTGACCAGGATGTCGATGCCGCCGAACGCCTTGGCCACCTGCTTGACCGCCTTGTTGCAGAAGCGCGCATCGCGCACATCACCGGCGATCACCACGCAGCGGCCGCCTTCGCGCTCCACGTGCTGGCGGGTGATGTCCGCGTCCTGGGCCTCGTCCAGGTGCAGTACCGCCACATCGGCGCCTTCGCGTGCGAACAGTACTGCCACCGCACGGCCGATACCAGAATCGCCACCGGTGATGATCGCGCGCATGCCCTGCAGCTTGCCGCTGCCGGCGTAGTCCGGTGCAAGGAAACGCGGCGCCAGCTCCAGTTCGTGTTCATGCCCAGGCTTGGCCAGCTGCTGCGCCGGCATCGCCTCCGGTTGCCGGCGCGCACCGGCCTGGGTCGCGGTCTTCTTCGTTGCTTTTTGTGCCGCGCGCACGCCCTTGGCCTTCTCCTGGTCCTGCAGGCGCCGCTGCCGGGCCGCGACGCGCGCTGCGCGTGGATCGCCGGCGGCCGCCTTGCGGGTGGCAGTCTTCAACACCCGTGGGCGAGCGGGGTCGGCGACGGTCTTCGTCGCGGTGCTGCCTTTGCGCACCTTGGGCGAGGCTTTGCGGCGGGCGGGGGTTTTCCTGGTGGTGGCCATGCAGGTCTCCTCGGGAGGGAATGGGGTTGCCGGCCAGCGGCCGGCACTACCGGGGGCGGCGCACGCCGCTCCTGCAGTGTCTCCACCTATGCTGTTGGCGGCAGTGAGCGCACCGTGCCCACGATGTGCACGGTATTCATTCCGCCACCACGTGCGGCGTCGCACGCTGCACGCAACCACACAAGGAACGCCTCCATGAAACATGCCATCGCCACCGCCGCCGTCTGCTTTGCCCTCGCCGCCTGCAGCAGCTCGCCGGTGGCCCAGGTGCAGCCGATCGACGGCGTCATTTCCGGGCAGTGCCACAGTGACATGGTGCGCGGCGCACTGGGCCTGGCCGCTTCGGACGCCACCGTGGCCCGCGCACGCGTGGACAGCGACAGCCTGCACGTGCGAGTGCTGCGCCACGACGGCCCGCGGGTGCCACCGGCACACGAAGGCGGCGACCGCCTGACCATCGAAAAGGGCCGCACCAACAACATCACCGCGATCTACTGCGGCTGAGCCTGCGCGCCCTGCGCAGCACGCGCAGGGTGGCCTGTTCCCACTGGCGCGGCCCGCGCAGGCCGGCCAGCGTGGCCAGTTCGCCGCGCTCCCAGCCGGCGAACACGCACGGGTCGATGTAGGCCTTGCGGCATACCGCCGGGGTATTGCCCAGCAGCGATGCCACTTCGCACACCACCGCGCGCTGCGCCTGCGCCAGCGCGCGCTGGCTGGCCGGTTCCGGCAGCTCGGTGGCGGCAAACGCCTGCACCGCCGCTACCGTGCCGCCCCAGGTGCGGAAATCCTTGGCAGTGAAGTCCTCGCCCATCACCTCGCGCAGGTAATCGTTCACCGCGCCGGAATCCACCGGCTGCAGCGCGCCGTCGTCGTCGCGGTACTGGAACAGCGCCTGCCCCGGCAGCTGCTGCAGGCGCCGCACCAGCAGCCCCAGCCTGCGGTCGCCCACGGTCACCTCCTGCAGCTGCCCGGACTTGCCGCGGAAGCGCATGCGCACCCGGCCGCCGCGCAGCAGTTCCAGATGGCGGTTGCGCAGTGTGGTCAGTCCGAACGAACGGTTCTGTTGTGCATAGGTTTCATTGCCGACCCGCACCAGCGTGTCCGCCAACAGCGCGACCACCATGGCCAGCACCTTTTCCTGCGGAAACCCAGGTCGCTTGAGATCCCGTGACAACCGCCGCCGCAGCGTGGGCAACGCCTCGCCAAAGGCGATGATGCGGTCGAACTTGCCGGCGTCGCGCTCCCTGGCCCAATCGGCGTGGTAGCGGTACTGCTTGCGCCCGCGCGCATCGCGGCCCGTAGCCTGCAGGTGGCCGTTGGCGTGGGCGCAGATCCACACGGCGGTATACGCCGGCGGAATCGCCAGCGAACGGATGCGCTGCAGGGTGGTGGCGTCGCGTATCGCGTGGCCATCAGCATCGCGGTAGCTGAAACCCTTGCCGGCGCGTCGCCGGCTGATGCCCTGCTGGGTGTCGTCTACATAGCGCAGGCCGGCCGCGCGTGCGGCCTGTCGTTCGGGGGTGGAGGGAGTTGGCATGCCTGTAGTGTCGCGGTCGCCATGCCGCGATCCTGTCGATAACACAAGACAAACACGTGAGGGCCGGTTCGCCGCTATGCTCGGGTCTTCACAACCCCTTCCGGAGTCATGATGTCGTTCCCGATTCGCGCCCGTTCGCTCTCCGCCCTGTTGTTGCCGGCCGTGCTGGCCCTGACCGCCTGCCAGGCACCGGCGCTGGATGAACAGGATTCGGCCACGGCCCACGCCCAGCAGGCCGCCGAAGCAGCCAAGGCACCGGCCGACGACGCCGGCAAGGCCACCGAGGCACCGCCGGTCGGCACCTGCGACGCCAGCCAGGTGCAGAGCCTGGTCGGCCAGACCTACTCCGACGCCCTGGGCAAGCAGGCGCAGGAAGATGCCGGCGCCAGCCAGGTGCGCGTGCTCAAGCCCAACGACGTGGCCACGATGGAGTTCCTCGGCGACCGCCTGAACATCGAAGTGGACGACAAGGGCGCCGTCAGCGGCGCGCGCTGCGGCTGAGTCCGGCCCCGCGCCGGCACTGGGTTGCCGGCGCGTTCTGTTGCACCTGCAACCGTGTATTGCGGCGCTGCAGCAACCTGTGATCTAGTCGAGGCATCCGGTGGCCTCACGATGCGCTCCAGGGAATGAGCGGGGACGAGTGTCGCCGCCAACCCTATACGCATCGAGGTAGAGATGGCCCCCCGCAACCGCCAAGGGCTTTACGACCCGCGCTCCGAGCGCGATGCCTGTGGATTTGGCATGGTCGCCCAGCTCGACGATCAACCATCGCGCCTCTTGGTTGATACCGCCATCGCCGCGCTTTCGCGCATGACCCACCGTGGTGGCGTCGCCGCCGATGGCCTGACCGGTGATGGCTGTGGCCTGCTGCTGCGCCGCCCCGATGCGTTCCTGAAACTGCTGGCCAGCGAAGCTGACATCGCGGTCTCCGCACGCTTCGCCGCCGGCCTGGTGTTCCTGCCGCACGACGCCGACGCGGCGCAGGCCTGCCGCACCCAGCTGCAGACGCAGGTGGAAGCGGTGGGCTGCAAGGTCGCCGGCTGGCGCGAGGTACCGACCGACGACAGCGTCTGCGGCCAACTGGCGCGCGACACGCTGCCGCGCATCGAACAGGTATTCGTCGATGCCGGCGTCGGTCAGGATGATGGCGGCTTCGCACTGGCGCTGTTCCTGGCCCGTCGCCGCAGCGAACAGCAGTTGCGCGAACACGCCGACTTCTACGTCACCACCCTCACCCCGGATGCGATCAGCTACAAGGGCATGGTGCTGCCGGACAAGCTGAGCCGCTTCTTCCCGGACCTGCAGCGGCGCGAACTGGCCTCCAGCGCGATCGTGTTCCACCAGCGCTTCTCCACCAACACGCTGCCGCGCTGGCCACTGGCGCACCCGTTCCGCATGCTCGCCCACAACGGCGAGATCAACACCATCGAAGGCAATCGTCGCTGGGCGCAGGCGCGCAGCAAGGTGTGGAAGACGCCGCGCTTCGATATTGGTCAATTCGATCCCGTCATCTCCATGCACGGTTCGGATTCGCAGAGCCTGGACAACATGCTGGAGCTGATGGTGTCCGGTGGCATGGAGCTGATCCAGGCGCTGCGCATCCTGGTGCCGCCGGCCACGCAGTCGCTGGAATTCAAGGACCCGGACCTGGCGGCCTTCTACGAGTTCCACGGCCTCAACAGCGAACCGTGGGATGGCCCGGCTGGCATCGTCGCCTGCGACAACCGCTATGCGGTGTGTACGCTGGACCGCAACGGCCTGCGTCCGGCGCGCTGGATGCTGACCGCCGACCGCCACTTCCTGGTCGCCTCCGAAGCGGGCGTGTGGGAAGTGCCGACCGAGCGCGTGGTGCGCAAGGGCAAGCTCGGCCCGGGCGAGATGATCGCCATCGACCTCAAGCGCGGCGACCTGCTCGATTCGGAAGCCATCGACCGCATCAACCGTGGCCGCGCGCCGTACAAGCAGTGGCTGCAGCAGGGCGTGACCTACCTGCAGACCGAACTGATCGATCCCTCGCTGGTGGAGGAGCCCTTTGACGAAGGCACCCTGCGCAGCTACCACAAGCTCTACCAGCTCAGCAGCGAGGAAGTGGAGCAGGTGCTGCGGCCGCTGGCCGAGACCGAGCAGGAAGCCACTGGCTCGATGGGCGATGACACGCCGATGGCGGTGCTGAGCCAGCGCAGCCGTCCGCTGTACGACTATTTCCGCCAGGCGTTCGCGCAGGTCACCAACCCGCCGATCGACCCGCTGCGCGAAGACTGCGCGATGTCCCTGTCCACCCAGCTGGGCAAGGAGACCAACATCTTCCACGCCGGCCCGGAGACGGTGAACCACGTCATCCTCAATTCGCCGGTGCTGAGCCAGCGCAAGCTGCGCCAGCTGCTGAAGATGGACCAGTACGTGCAGGCCAATCGCCTGCTCGACCTGTCCTACAGCGAAGACGAAGGCCTGCGCGCCGGCATCGAACGCATCTGCAGCGAAGCCGAACAGGCCGCGCGCGATGGCATGGTGATGCTGCTGCTGTCCGACCGTTACCCGGTGGCCGGGCGGCCGATGGTGCATGCGCTGCTGGCCACCAGTGCCATCCACCACCACCTCTCGCGGCTGGGCCTGCGCTGCGACGTCAACCTCATCGTCGAGACCGGCACCGCGCGCGACCCGCACCACATGGCCTGCCTGCTCGGCTTCGGCGCCACGGCGGTGTATCCGTACCTGGCCTACCAGACCCTGTTCGACCTGGGCCGCCGCGGCATCCTCAAGCTCAGCAAGGGCGGTGAGCAGTCGCAGATTGGCCGCCGCTACCGCAAGGGCATCTACAAGGGCCTGTCGAAGATCATCTCGAAGATGGGCATCTGTACCGTGGCCAGCTACCGCGGCGCGCAGCTGTTCGAGATCATCGGCCTGGAGCCGGAAGTGATCGACCTGTGCTTCCCCGATACCGCCTCGCGTATCGGCGGTGCGGGTTTCGCGCGCCTGGATGCCGACGCGCGCGAACTGTGCACGCAGGCCTGGGACGCGCAGCAGGACGTGGACGTGGGCGGCCTGCTGAAGTACGTGCACGGCGGCGAGTACCACATGTACAACCCGGACGTGGTGACCACCCTGCAGCGCGCGGCGCGCAGCGGTGACCCGCGTGCGTGGCAGCAGTACTGCGATGCGGTGCATGCGCGCCCACCGTCGGCGCTGCGCGACCTGCTGGAACTGGTGCCGGCCGCCACGCCGACGCCGCTGGACGAGGTGGCCCCGGCCAACGCACTGTTCCCGCGCTTCGACACCGCCGCCATCAGCCTCGGCGCGTTGTCACCGGAGGCGCACGAGGCGCTGGCGATTGCGATGAACCGCCTCGGTGGTCGCAGCAATTCCGGCGAAGGTGGTGAGGATCCCGCCCGCTATGGCACCGCAAAGCGCAGCAAGATCAAGCAGGTGGCTTCGGGGCGTTTCGGCGTCACCGCTGAATATCTGGTCAATGCCGAGGTGCTGCAGATCAAGGTCGCGCAGGGCGCCAAGCCCGGTGAGGGCGGCCAGCTGCCCGGCCACAAGGTCAACGAACTGATCGCACGTCTGCGCTACGCGCGCCCGGGCATCGGCCTGATCTCGCCGCCGCCGCACCACGACATCTATTCGATCGAAGACCTGGCCCAGCTGATCTACGACCTGAAGCAGGTGAACCCCACCGCGCTGGTGTCGGTGAAGCTGGTCAGCCATGCCGGCGTGGGCACGATTGCCGCGGGCGTGGTCAAGGCCGGTGCGGACCTGATCACCATCTCCGGCCATGACGGCGGCACCGGTGCTTCGCCGGTCAGCTCCATCCGTTATGCCGGCGTGCCGTGGGAACTGGGCGTGGCCGAAGCGCACCAGGCGCTGCTGGCCAACGACCTGCGCGGACGCACCCTGCTGCAGACCGATGGCGGCCTGAAGACCGGCCTGGACGTGGTCAAGGCCGCGCTGCTGGGCGCGGACAGCTTCGGCTTCGGCACTGCTCCGATGATCGTGCTGGGCTGCAAGTACCTGCGCATCTGCCACCTCAACAACTGCGCCACCGGCGTGGCCACCCAGGACGAGCGCCTGCGCGAGAACCACTTCACCGGCCAGCCCGAGCGCGTGGAGAACTTCTTCCGCCTGTTGGCCGAGGAAGTGCGCGGTTGGCTGTCGTTCCTGGGTGCGCGTTCGCTGGAAGAGATCGTGGGCCGCACCGACCTGCTGCGGCAAATCGAAACGGCGCCCCGTGACGGCGTGCGCGTGGACCTGTCGCGCCTGCTGGCCGATGCCCGTTACGAAGGCAGCCACTGCGCCGCGCAGCGTCTGTACGAATCGCCGGACAGCCTGGCCACGCAGATGGATGGCCTGCTGGCGCCGGCCATCGAGCACAAGCGTGGTGGCGAGCACCGCTTCCTGATCCACAACACCGACCGCAGCATCGGCACCCGCCTGGCCGGTGCCGTGGCCCGCGCGCATGGCAATCAGGGCATGGCCGAAGCGCCGCTGGAACTGCGCTTCCGCGGCAGCGCCGGGCAGAGCTTTGGCGCCTTCAACGTGGGTGGCCTGCACCTGGAAGTGGAGGGTGAAGCCAACGACTACGTCGGCAAGGGCATGGCCGGCGGCCGCCTCGTAGTGCGTCCACCGCGTGGTGCCCGCTTCGAGGCACGCAGCACTGCGATCATCGGCAACACCTGCCTGTATGGCGCCACCGGGGGCGAGCTGTTTGCCGCCGGCCGCGCGGGCGAACGCTTCGCGGTGCGCAATTCCGGCGCGCTGGCGGTAGTGGAAGGTGCCGGCGATCACTGCTGCGAATACATGACCGACGGCGTGGTGCTGGTACTGGGCAAGGTCGGCCTGAACTTCGGTGCCGGCTTCACCGGTGGCCTGGCCTACGTGCTGGACGTGGACCGCGACTTCGTCGACCGCTACAACCACGAGCTGATCGACATCCATCGCGTCTCCGCCGAGGGCTTCGAGAACTACCGCCAGCATCTGCATCGCCTGATCGGCCGCCATCGCGAGCTGACCGGCAGCATCTGGGCGCAGCAGATCCTGGACGAGTTCCGCGATTACATCGGCAAGTTCTGGCTGGTCAAACCGAAGGCCGCCAGCATCGAGTCGCTGACCGAAACCCTGCGACGCGCTGCGTGATGTTTTCCGGTAGTGCCGGCCGCTGGCCGGCAACGTTCCCCCTCGCATTCCAGAGCCCGCCATGAGCCGCAAGCACGCCTTCCAGTTCCTCGACCTGCCCCGCACCATGCCGCAGCGCATTCCGGTGGAACTGCGCACGTCCGGCGACTGGGGCGAGCTGTATGGAAAGTTCGGCAAGGAAGATGCCCAGTACCAGGCCGGCCGCTGCCTGGATTGTGGCAACCCCTACTGCAGCTGGAAGTGCCCGGTGCACAACGCGATTCCGCAGTGGCTGCAGCTGGTGCAGGAGAACCGCATCCATGAAGCGGCCACGCTGTGCCACGGCACCAACCCACTGCCGGAAGTGTGCGGCCGGGTCTGCCCGCAGGACCGCCTGTGCGAAGGCAGCTGCACGCTGGAGGAATTCGGTGCGGTCACCATTGGTGCGGTGGAGAAGTACATCGTCGATACCGCGCTGGCCAGTGGCTGGCGCCCGGATCTGGGCGCGGTGCAGCCGACCGGCCACAGCGTGGCGGTGATCGGTGCAGGCCCGGCCGGCCTGGCCTGCGCCGACCGTCTGGCCCGCGCCGGCATCACCGCCGTGGTCTACGACCGCTACGAGCAGATCGGCGGCCTGCTGCAGTTCGGTATTCCCAGCTTCAAGCTGGACAAGGATGTGATCCATCGCCGCCGCGAAGTGCTGGAAGGCATGGGCGTACAGTTCCGCCTCGGCGTGGAGATCGGTCGCGACCTGAGCGTGCAGCAGCTGCTGGACTCCCACGATGCGGTGTTCGTTGGTACCGGCGCCTACCGCTACACCGACGGCGGCCTCGACGGCCAGGACCTGAAGGGCGTGCTGCCGGCGCTGCCGTTCCTGGTGCAGAACAGCCGCATCGTCGGCGGCGACGATCCGAAGGGCCGGCCGATCGCCGGCTGGGAGGACACCATCGCCCTGCCCGACCTCAACGGCAAGCGCGTGGTGGTGCTCGGTGGTGGCGATACCGGCATGGACTGCGTGCGCAGCGCCGTGCGGCTGGGCGCAGCCAAGGTCACCTGTGCCTACCGCCGCGACGAGGCCAACATGCCCGGCAGCGCGCGCGAAGTGGCCAACGCGCGCGAGGAAGGCGTGCGCTTCCTGTTCAACCGCCAGCCGCTGTCGATCGAAGCCGGCGCCGATGACGAAGTGATCGGCGTGACCGTGGTTGAAACCCGGCTGGGTGAGCCCGATGCCAACGGCCGCCAGAATGCGGTGCCGATCGACGGCAGCGAATCGCTGCTGGAGGCGGACGTGGTGATCATCGCCTTCGGCTTCTCACCAACAGTGCCGGCGTGGCTGGCCGAACACGGCGTGGAAGGCCAGTCCAACGGTCGCATCGTGGCCGGCGGCAAGGACCGCCTGCCGTTCCAGACCGCACATCCGCGTCTGTTCGCCGGTGGCGATGCGGTGCGCGGCGCTGACCTGGTGGTAACCGCCGTGGCCGAGGGTCGCGATGCCGCCGCCAGCATCGTGCGGCTACTGACCCGCTGACACCGGCGCCAGCAGTACGGCCAACAGCGTGTGCAGTTCGTGGGTTTCCACCGGCTTGGCCAGGAAGTGGTCGATGCCGGCCGCGCGACAGGCCTCGCGTGTGCGATCCAGCACGCTGGCGGTCAGAGCGATGATCGGCACCTGCGCACGCGTCGGGCAAGGGTCGGCACGGATTGCCTGCGCCAGCGCGAAGCCGTCCATGTGCGGCATGTGGCAGTCGGTGATGACCAGGTCGAACGATTGCGCCTGCCAGGCCTCGAAGGCCTGCCGGCCATCCGCGCAGGCGTGCACCTGCAGTCCCAGCTCGCACAGGCGCTGCTCCAGCAGAAGCAGGTTGGTGGGATGGTCATCGGCCGCCAGTATCCGGGCCGGCGACAGCGGCCGCATTGCCAACAACGGCAGAGTCCGCGGCTCGGCGGGCAACGTACAGCCAGCCAGCTCCAGCTCCATCCGTACCGTGGTGCCCTCGCCTGGCGTGCTGCGCAGCTGCAGCTGCGCGCCCATCGACTCGGCCAGCTCGCGGCAGATCGCCAGGCCCAGGCCGCTGCCACCGAAGCGGCGTGTTGTGGATGCCTCGGCCTGGGTGTAAGCGGCAAACACCGCCTGCTGTCGTTCCGGACTGATGCCTACGCCGCTGTCGCTCACCTGCAGGCACAGGCGCTGGCCGCCATCAAATGGCTGCAGCACCTGCACGCGCAGTTCCACGCCCCCTTGCTCGGTGAACTTGAGCGCGTTGCCGGCAAGGTTGAACAGGATCTGGCGCACGCGCAGACCGTCGGCGAGCGATCCAGTCTGCAACGCCGGATCCAGCTCGGCGCGCAGGTACAGCCCGCGGCTGGCTGCGACCGGCATCAACAGCTGCTGCACCGCGCGCACCAGCGCGCCCAGATCCGTGGGTCGCAGCTGCAGCGGCGCAGCCTGGAATCGCTGGCTGTGCAGCACATCGTCGAGGATCTGCCGCAGCATCCGCGCTGCATCACCGACCGTCGCCAGCACCTGCTGCTGGCCCGGATCCAACTCGCTGCCAGCCAATCGTTCGAGCATGCCCAGCAGTGTGCTCATCGGCGTGCGGATCTCGTGGCTCATCGTTGCCAGGAAGTGGGTCTTGGCCTGCGCCACCTGCTCGGCCTCCCGGCGCGCTTCGGCCAGCGCCCGGGTGCGCGACTGCGCCTCGCTGACATCGATCCAATAGCCACTCCACTCGACATCGCCGTCATCGCAGGACAGCGGCCGTCCATGAGAACGTACCCAACGCCAGCCCTGTGGCGATCGCGTGCGGAAAGTGACGTCGATCGGGCCACGCGCCAGCGCGGCGGCATCGACTGCGTCCATCAGCCGATTGCGATCATCAGGGTGGACCGCTGCCAGCAGGCGCTGCTGGTCGATCAGTGCGGTTTCCACGCTGATCCCGAACAAGGTCTGCACGTCACCTGCAATCTGCGGAAAACTGTAATAGCCTGCGGCGGAGCGTCGTGCCTGGTAGACCACGGCAGGCAGATTCGAGGTCACCTCCTGCAGGCGTTGCGCGGCTACGCGGCGGCGCGCGCTTTCTCGATGCACGCGCCAATAGCCGAAGGCGTATACCAATGCGAGCGCCAGCACGATCAGCGAGGCGGTTACCAGCCAACGCAAGGGCGACGGTGACGACTGGCTGCGTGGCCCGGCCGGCAGCCAGGCTGCGCGGATCGCCTCGCGCTGCGTGTCGGTCAGCTGCGACACGGCGTGCTCGAACTCGCTGATGACGCCGGCACAGGCGGGCACGGCGGCCAGCACCAGCGCATCGTCGATTCCTGCCGGCGCTGCGACCACCAGCGAATCTCCCCGGTAGCGGCGTAACGCGGCCTCTATCTCGCCGAGATTGGCGATCACGGCATCGACCAGGCCGGGACCCAGCAGCGACAGCGCGTCGTCGATCGGTGCCGGTGGCAGCAGCTGCGCACCGGGCGCCTGCTTGGCCAGCAGCGCAGTCAGCGGCAATGGATCGGGACTGGCCACGGTGCGCCCGCGCAGCGCCTCAAGCCCCATGACCGGCGGCGCATCCCGGCGCCGCACGATCACCTGCGGCAGCTGCAGGTAGGGCGCGCTGGCCACCCAGCCGATGGGCACCTGCGAACGTGGCCACCCCAGCAGGGCCTGGGTGTCGTGGGGCAACACCCCCTCGGCCACGGCAACACCCGGCAGTGACTGCATCTGCAGCGGGCGCTGTGCTTCCAGCAGCGCCAGGTACTCCGCGCTGAGCCCGCGCGCCTGGCCCTGTTCGCTGGAGGACAACGGTGCGCGGTCGGCGGGCCAGGCGATGCGCAGCGGCGACTCGCAGCCAGCGGCGGCAGCTACCGCAGGCAGCAGCAAGCAGGCCAGGACCACGGCGGCGGCAGGCAGGCCAGCGACGTTCAAGATGGGCATCCTCATTTCGCGAGCGGAAGTGCACGGCCGCGCAGCGGTACCGCTGTCTGCCACGCTAGCGACGTGCGGACAGGCCGCAATGAAGAAAGTTGTAAAAGCATCCAGAGAGGGGAATGCCGACATACACTGCCGCCTTCACCCGTAACTGCGGAGCGTTCGATGCGCATCGGCCTGGCTGCCAACCGTCTTCATCACCACGACGCGCGCGCCGCGCTGTTCCGTTGGCTACGCAGCAGCGAGGCCGGCCTGCGCGAACTGGGCGTGTCGCTGCACGCGGTCGGCCGCACCCATGACGCAATCGAGCGACAGGGCTTCCTGGCTGGGTATGCGGGCCTGCACCGCTATCCCTACGGGCGCGAGGGTGGCCTGATGAAGCTGGTCGCCGAGGTGGTCGGGATGGGCCCGGATCGGACACTGGATGGTGCGATCTATCTGATTGATCCGGTCGATCCGTCCTCGGTGTTTCCGGAAGCCACGGCATTGAAACGGCAGTGCGTGATCCACGGCAAGCCGTTCATTTCGACCGTAGCCACCGCGCGCGACTGGGTCGAGGTGGAGCGCATCCACGCCGGGCTGGCGGCCGATGCCTGCGTCGACGACCTGCATGCGTTCGAAGGCCAGACGCTGGCGCTGATCGCGCACGATGCGATGAAGCCGGCGATGCTGGCCTTCGCCGATGAGCACTTCGATGTGCTGGTCCGGTTCGGTGAGCGGGTGGCGACCGGCACCACCGGCCAGCGCTTGAACGAGCTGGCCTGGAGCCGTGGCTGGCCCAGCGATACGCCCTGGGTGACGCGCTACCAGAGCGGCCCGATGGGCGGTGATGCGCAGATTGCCGACCGGGTGCTGGAGGGGCGCTGCCAGCGCGCGATCTTCTTCGAGGATCCGCATGTGGCGCGCCAGCACGAGGCGGACATCCAGCTGCTGGAACGCGCGGTGACGACGGTGACCGATAAGGCGGTGTGCATTACGGCGCCACGGGTGGCGGCACGCTGGGCGACGGCGGCGGCGTTGCGGGCGGGGTGAGGGTTTAGGCCAACGGCTGAGCCCCTCGTGGTGGGTGGGTTGTAGCGATCATGAGCTTGGCCGGGATGGGTGGGATTGCGGGGGACGCCGTAAACCCATCCTTGGGGGCTTGGCCGCGGCATCCATGCCGCGGACACCCCCGCAATCCCACCCATCCCGTCCTTCGACAGATTCGGGTGTGCCCACCACGGACACTCGCTGTAGAGCCGAGCCATGCTCGGCTGCTCTAAGACGTGATGACGGGAACCCCGCGCTGGCGCGTCAGCCGAGCATGGGCTCGGCTCTACAGGGTGCGGGGCGCGGTCACAGCAGCTGGTGCAGCATCGCTTTGAGGCGTCGACCTTCCAGCTGGAAGTAGTCGCGCTGCTCGCGCCAGGCGGGGAAGCGTTGTTCCACTTCGTGCCAGAACGCGGGCGAGTGATTCGGCTGGATCAGGTGGCAGAGTTCGTGCACCAGCACGTACTCGAACGCGTCGGATCGGCCGAGCACCAGGGCCAGGTCCAGGGCCATGCTGCCGTCGGGGGCCAAAGAGCCCCATTGCGAAGACATCACCTTCAGCCGCAGGCGGCTGGGTGCGCGTGGCAGGGAGGGCAGGTACTTCGGCAACCAGCGGCCGACATCGGCACGGGTCTGGGCTTCGTAGAACTCGCGCAGCAGGCGGCGCAGGGTGGCATCGCCGCCCCGGGTCGGCCACTGCACGCAGGCGCCGTGTTCGTCGATCTCCAGCCGCGCGTAGCGGCCTTCCTGCCAGCGCAGCGGCAACAGTTCGCCGCGCAGTGGCAGCACGCCGGCTTCGCCCGGCTGCAGCGGTGCCGGCAGGCCCTGGCCCTGATACTGGCGCAGCTGCAGTGCCAGCCAGTCGCGGTGCTGTTCCAGAAAGCGTTCGCCCATCACCAGGCTTGCGCGCGGCGGCAGGGTCAAACGTGCGCCGCGTTCGTCCACGCTCAGTTTGATGCGGCGCGCACGCGGATCACGCACGCGCAGTACCTCGATCTCGGCATCCTCCAGGCGCAGGCGAACTGTGTCGCGCTGTACGGTGGCGGGCGGGGTCGGGCTGATCAGGCGGCGCAGCAGACGGCTCATGCGCCCAGCATAGCGCCGCTTCGGGCCGCCGGATGACCGGCGGCCCACGGGCTGCCTGTTCAGTCAGCCTTGCTGAGCTTGAAGGCTTCTTCCAGCAACAGGAACAGGCGGCGGATTTCGGCGCTCTGCAGGGCGAAGCGGGCATCGAACTCGGCACGGCGGCCGTCTTCGTCGGCATGCTCCAGCTGGTCCAGCGCACCGTCGAGGAACTTCAGCTTGCGCACGATCAGGTCGTCGCCGATGACGAAGGACAGGTTGTCCTCGAAGATCAGCGCCAGCTTGGTCACCTGCTTGCCGGCGTCCAGGTGCTTGTCGATCTCGTCGCAGCGCAGTTCCTGGTGCTGGCACTTGACCACCGCACCGCCTTCCACCGGATCCTTCATCTCGCACTCTTCGCCCAGGCTCAGCCCGGTCGGCAGCGGCTCGCCGGCGATCCAGCCGGTCAGGATCGAGCGCGGCGCGACTTCGGCGTTCAGCGGCATCGCCGGGAAGCTGCCGAGCAGGCCGCGGATGTCGGACATGAAGTACTCGCCGGTCTTGCGGCTGGAGGTATCCACCGCCACGTAGCCGTGCTGCAGGTCGATGAAGGCGTCGTTGCGCGAGGACTTCACGAAGGCGCGCGGCAGCAGTTCATGCAGCAGGTCGTCCTTCATGCGCTTGCGCTCGCGGCCACCCGGGCGGCGGCCTTCCTTCTCCTCGATCTCCTCCAGCTTGCGCTCGAGCAGGTCGTTGACCACGGCCGCCGGCAGGATCTTGTCCTCGCCGCCCACGGTCAGCCACAGGTGCTCGGCGATACGGTGGGACAGCAGTTCCTTCTCCTCACGGCCGAACGGCGAGATGAAGCCGCGCGAATTCATTTCCAGTGCGCCGACCGGCTTGAGCAGGGCGTGCGGCAGCAGGGTGTCGACTTCGGAAAAATCGGTGGTGGTCGGGAAACGGAAGAACGTCAGGTTGCGAAAGAACATGGAATTCCGGATGGCAAAGAGGAAGGGCGACCGACCTTAAACGGTGGGCGTCTCGGGATCTGCGTCGGCATCGGCCGGGGAACCGGCCAGCCAGGCATGGGCATCGGGCAGCGGCGCGTCGTCGCGACGGCCCAGCGCCATGAAGTCGAACAGGGTGGTGTCGGCCAGCTGCGAGGGCCGGACTTCACCCATGGCGCGCGCGATCTGCTCGATGCGGCCCGGGTGGTCCTTTTCCCACTGCTTCAGCATCAGGCCGACCTGGCGGCGCTGCAGGTTCTCCTGGCTGCCGCACAGGTTGCAGGGAATGATCGGGAACTGGCGTGCCTGCGCGTACTCGACGATGTCACTCTCGCGCACGTAGGCCAGCGGCCGGATCACCACATGCTTGCCGTCGTCGCTGCGCAGCTTCGGCGGCATGCCCGCCAGCTTGGCGTGGTGGAACAGGTTCATGAAGAACGTGGCCACCATGTCGTCGCGGTGGTGGCCCAGCGCGATCTTGGTGAAACCGTGGGTTTCGGCGTAGTTGTACAGCGCGCCGCGACGCAGGCGCGAGCACAGCGAACACATCGTCTTGCCCTCCGGAATGACCCGGCTGACCACCGAATAGGTGTCCTGCTCGATGATGTGATACGGCACGCCCAGCCTGGCCAGATACTCCGGCAGCACATGCTCGGGGAAGTCCGGCTGCTTCTGGTCCAGGTTCACCGCCACCAGCTCGAACGGCACCGGCGCCTTCTTCTGCAGCTGCAGCAGCACGTCCAGCAGGGTGTAGCTGTCCTTGCCGCCGGACAGGCAGACCATCACCTTGTCGCCGGCCTCGATCATGCCGAAGTCGGCAATCGCCTCGCCGACCTGGCGGCGCAGGCGCTTGGCCAGCTTGTGCTGTTCGCGCTCGGCCAGCCGCGGATCGCGGGCGGCGCGCGGCAGGGAACGCGGCTGGGGATCGGGAAGGGAAATCACGGCACTCATGGGTTCCATTCTAACGGCTCGGAGCGGCCACAGCCGGGGGTCGGGATTCCCCTCTCCCGGCAGTCATCAACGCTGTGTATGCTCGGAGGCTGTGGACACCTACAGCCCCGCCGAGATCGTCGAGCACCTCGCCGCCCTGCGCGCCGAGCACCGCCTGCTGGATGAACAGATCACCCGCATGGCGGCCAACGGCGAGGATGAACTGGAAGCCAAGCGTCTGAAGCGGCGCAAGCTGCAGCTGAAGGACTGCATCGCCAAGCTGGAAAGCCTGCAGATTCCCGACGAACCGGCCTGACACCGGGTTCGGATGGGTGCCAACCCTGGTTGGCCCCCTGCTCTGGTAGGTGCCAACCTTGGTTGGCACGGCTGGAAGGTGTGGACCAAGGTCCACACCCACCGCAGGACCCGGCGCTACCTTCAATCCTGCGGCGCGGCCTCGTCCGGGCGAGCCGCTTCCGGGCTGACCCGCTCGATGGTGTGGCGCAGCTCGCGTCCCAGGATGAACTTGGCATCCTTGGCCCAGGCATCCAGGCGCTCGTCGAACAACAGCTTGCTGTTTTCGTCCGGCCACACCAGGCGCAGTTCGCGCAGCTTCTGGATGAAGCCGCGGAACAGGGACTTGTCGAAGAACTCCGGCGCCGCCGGTGCATAGAGCAGGCTCAGCCGCTGCGCCGCCTGCTGGCACAGGCTTTCCAGCTCGGCAGCGCCAAGCACGCCGGGGCCGTTCTTCACCAGCACCGAGATGGCGATGTAATAGCGCTCGAACGCCTGCTGCAGCGAATGGCCGATCGCACGCAGGCGGAACACCTCGTCGGTCTGCCCCGTATTGCGCGCCAGGATGCCGCCGTCGTCATCGTTGACGTTCTGCAGCAGGCCCTCGCGCACGAACACATCGATGGTCCGGTCGATGCGCTGGGCGAACTCGTCCTCGCTCCACGGCAGGAACAGTTCGGCCTGCAGGAACGGGTACACCGTGCGCCCCAGCTGGACCAGCCCGGTACGGCTCATGCGGCGGTTGTTCTGGAAGCAACAGGCTACCCACGACGAGGCGGTGAACAGGTGCACCACGTTGTTGCGGAAGTAGCTGAGCAGCACCGCGGTGTCGCCACTGACGCTGAGCACATCGCCCAACGGGTGCTTGATGCGGGTGAGGACGTTGATTTCCTCGGCATGGGCGATGATCCGCTCCGGCGAGTGAGGGGTCACCGTCACCCGGTCCGAATACGGCATCTCGACCAGCAGCGTCTTGCACAGCTCGATCTGCGCGATCAGGTCGGCCTCGCCCATCGCGTGCTTCGGCGTGGACAGCAGCGCCAGCGCCAGCAGGTTGATCGGGTTGACGTCGGCGGCGCCGTTGATGCGCACCTGGATGCGTTCGGCCAGCGTATCCACCGTGGTCGACAGCCAGGCCGGCTTCTCGTCCTCGGACACCGCCTCACCCTTCCACTCCGGCGCCTTCTCGGCCAACACGTCGTTCAGTGCGATCGGTTCGCCGAAGTTCACCACCACCTGGCCGTAGTTCTGCTTGAGCACCTTGGGAATGCCCCACAGCAACGACCAGATCGATTCCTTTTCCTTCGGCCGGCCGGACAGTTCGTCCAGGTAGCTGCCGCCTTCCATCAGCTTCTCGTAGCCGATGTAGATGGGCTGGAACAGCACCGGCTTGCGCGGCTGGCGCAGGAACGCGCGTAGCGTCATCGAGATCATGCCGCCCTTGGGCTGCAGCAGGCGCCCGGTGCGCGAGCGGCCACCTTCGACGAAGTATTCCAGCGAGTAGCCACCGGCCACCAGCTGGGCGACGTATTCGCTGAGCACCGCCGAGTACAGCGCGTTGCCGCGGATCGAGCGGCGGATGAAGAACGCACCGCCCTTGCGCAGCAGGGTGCCGACCACCGGCAGGTTCAGGTTGATGCCGGCCACGATGTGCGGCGGCACGATGCCACGGTCGTACAGCAGGTAGGACAGCAGCAGGTAGTCCATGTGGCTGCGGTGGCTGGGCACGTAGACCACTTCGTGGCCCGGCGCGGCGGCCTTGAACTTGTCCAGGTGGTGCACCAGCACGCCCGCATAGATGCGGTTCCACACGTGGCTGAGCATGAAGCTGGCCGAGCGCACCACCGGGCTGGAATAGTCCGCGGCGATTTCCCAGGCGTAGGCGTGCGCCTTCTTCCAGGCATCGGCCGGCTTCGAGTTGTCGCGCTTGGCCTGCGAGGCGATTGCTTCGCGCACCGGTTCGGCGGCCAGCACCTGGTCCACCAGCAAGCGCCGGGTGGACAGGTCGGGGCCGATGACCGATTCACGGATGCGGCGGAAATGCGTACGCAGCACGCGCTGCAGCTTGCGTACCGTGCGCTCCGGCTCCAGGCCTTCGTCCACGGTACTGCGCAGCGAGATCGGCGGGGCGAAGCGGACGATGGTACTGCGGCCGTTGAGCAGCACCGCCAGCAGGCGCCGGAAGCGGCCGACCAGCGCCCAGTTTTCCGAGAACAGCACGGCGAACCAGCCGCTCTGCTTGTCCGGCGCGCGGCCGACGAAGATCGACACCGGCACCAGATGCACGTCCAGATCATCGCGCACGCGATGGGCCTGCAGCACCTTGGCCAGCGAGTCCGAATGGGTCTTGGCGCCGCGCTGCTCGGGAATCAGCGAATTGCTGGAGCTGCGCCGCGACAGCGCCAGGTAGGCGCGCTTGCGGCCGGTCGGGTCACCGGCCAGCGGCACCAGCGGCGACGGCAGGCCAGCCTGGCGGCAGGCCTTGTCCAGGATCAGCGCGTTGGACAGGCCGTAGTCTTCCAGCACGTACATGACCGGGCGGCCATCGTTGTACTGGCCCGGGTCTTCCGGCTCGATCTTCAGCGACAGCCACGGCTCGACCAGGCGGCCCAGCAACCGTGCCCACAGCGGGCGGCGGCCAGCCGGACGCGCGTGCGCGGGCGGCGGTACCGGGTTCGGGCCGGTACCGGTCGAGGGGGACGCCGGCACCGTATCGGCGGGCGTCGACTGGGATTCTTCGCCGGGGAACGGCAGCGGGTTCTGTTTCGACATCGGCGCCATTATGGCTTAGGCGGCGGCGTTGCCGCTTCCCCACCCTCGGCGGGGGCTTCAGCCGGTGACGGCGACGCAGCGGCGCGGGCCGCATCGGCCTTGCGCAGCAGCGCGTCGGTATCGGCCAGGGTGCGGGTCAGGTACCAGTGGCCCTCGCGGCGGCTCAGCGGCAGCTGCAGGGTCATTTCGCGGCCAGCCAGGTCGTAGTGCAGGCGTACCAGCGCATTGTCGCCCTCCACCGACAGCAGCTCGCCGCGCACGCTGCGCAGCGCGTCGTCCACGCCCAGCCCGTAGCTGCCCAGCACCGCCTTGAGGGTATGGATGAAGGGCGCCAGCTGCTGCAGGCTGCCTTCCATGCCGGCGGCCTGCATGCCGGCTTCATCGTCGAAGCCGACCTTGCCGGCCGCGCCGACCAGCGCGGCGATGGTGCTGCGCGCGCGGGCACGATCACTGATCGGTGCCCCCTGCGCCCAGCTGGCGAGGGTTTCCACCAGGGCGATGTAGTGAGCCTGTTGGCCGGGCGTATAGCCCTTCTGGTGGCTCAGGTACTGCACGCCGAAGTTGCCCATCGACTGCGCGGCCTGGCGCACGGCACCCGCCTGGCCGGCCAGCTGGCGGTCGAAGCTGCGTTGCAGTTCGACGCTGGCATTGGGCGTGCGCAGTGCAGCCAGCATCGGTAGCAGCTGGTCACCCAGCGGGAGCTCGGTCAGCGGCCACTGGCTGTGGCCCTCGGCCCAGGCCTGCTGCAGGCGCTGGTACTGGCTCGGCGGTACCGACAGCTTCGCGTAGCCGACCAGATCGTCTTCGGCCAGGCGCAGGGCCATCGCCTGCACCGCCGCAACCGGTTCGGCCGCCGGCCTGGCCGGATCGTTGGCCGATTCACGGCACGCGGCCACGGCCAGCAGCAGCATGGCTGCCAGCCCCCATCCACGCGCAGACCTTCCTCGCACTGCCACGCTCATGCACTCGGACTCCCCGGACCGGTCCGCATCTTGCAGCCTGCGACGTGACAGCGGCAAGCCGGGAGAGCAACTTGGGGTCAGATCCCTTCTGCCAAGGGCAGAAGGGATCTGACCCCGGACCGGACCCCGCGCATAAAAAAAGAGCCGGGATCACGGGGATCACAGGCTCTTCAAGCCGGCGCAGGGCCGGTGGACAGTGTTGTGGCACATGTCCGGTCCGAAGACCGGATGGCGGCGATCCTACGCTGCCGCTCAAGTTAAGGCAACACTTCACGTAATTATGTATAAGTTATTGATTTTATTGATCCTACTGGTACCTTGGCCCAGAGTCAGGGAATCTACGGCAGGTTTTGCGGCGATTCGGGCACAACCGCTCCCCGTGCGGACGCAAAAACGCCATCCCGCGCGGGTCGGGATGGCGTTCGAGCCTGCAGCCCTGGCAGCGGAAACTCAGCGCACAGCCAGCGCCGATGCGATTTCCTGCTGGATGGCGCGGGCCGCGGCCTGCGGATCGGCGGCCAGGCGGATCGGGCGACCGACCACGATGGCATCGGCGCCATCGGCAAAGGCCTGGACCACGCCAACGGTACGCTTCTGGTCATCACCGACCGGGCCGCCGGGGCGGATGCCCGGGCAGACGATCGAGAACCCGGCGCCGGTAGCAGCACGGATCGGGCCGGCTTCCTGGCCCGAGGCGATCACGCCATCAATGCCAGCCGCCTGGGCGGCCAGCGCGCGCTCGACCACCACGTCCACCGGTTCACGGTCGATGCCCATCTGGGCCAGGTCCGGACGGCCCATCGAGGTCAGCACGGTCACCGCCAGCAGGCGCATGTCACTGCTGTTGGCGGCGGCGCAGGCTTCCATCATCGCCGGGTGCCAGCCGTGGATGGTGGCGTAGCTGACCGGCCACTGCGACAGGCGCTTGATCACCGCCGCGGCGGTGGCCGGGATGTCGAAGAACTTCAGGTCGACGAACACGCGCTTGTCGCGGCGGGCCAGCTCATCGAGCACCTGGAAGTACTCGCCGGAGGCAAGCAGTTCCATGCCGATCTTGTAGAACGCCACGCTGTCGCCGAGGCGATCGACCCACTCCAGCGCCTGCGCGCGGTCAGGCACGTCCAGCGCGAAGATCAGGCGCTCGTCATCGCGCAGCGGCAGCGGCGCGCGGCTCACGGTGCGTAGTCCAGGGCGGCGCGCTTGGCGTCGTGGCGGGCCTGGCGCGACTGGCTGTAGTCGTTGTTGAACTGCGCCGGCTCGAAGCCGCCGTAGGTCGGGTTCGGCAGCATCCACCAGCGCTCGCCGAACCAGTCGTGGTACTGCTGCAGCAGGGCGTCACGGCCTTCATTGGTGTTGGCAGTCACTTCCACGAAGTCACCCAGCTGGTCGCCGAACTGCATCAGCACGCGGTACTTCTGCCCGGCCAGGCGGCGGCGGCAGTTCTTCTCGCTGCCGGCCTGCTCACAGCCTTCCACCACGGTGCCCAGGCCCAGGAACACGCTGTCATCGGCCACCGGCAGGCCCTGCTCGCGCAGGTTGGCCAGGGTCGCGTCCTTCAGGTGCACGGCGCGGTTGGAGATGTACAGCAGAGTCACGCCCTTGGCATTGGCGGCCTTGGCGAAATCGACCACGCCCGGAATGGCCTTGGCCTTCTTTTCGGCCACCCACTGGTCCCAGGTCATTTCATCGTATTCCTTGCCGTCGCGGACCAGGCGCGCCTGGTAGGGCGAGTTGTCCAGCACGGTCTCGTCCACGTCCAGCACCACGGCCGGCTTCAGACCCTTGGCCTCGTTGCCGCGTTCTTCCGGCACCAGCGCATCCCAGTGGGCTTCCTTCAGCGCGGCATCGAGGCGGTCGGCGGCAGCACGGTAGGTCTGCTCGGTGATCGCCTTGTACTCCTGCGCGCGCTGCATCCACAGCACCGCATTGAGGTTGTCGTTGGCAGTGGCATCGAGCGCGCCACCGGCCTTGGCAGCGGCGGCCGGGGCCTCCGGCGCAGCGGCTTCGGCGGCAGGCGCATCCACGCGCTTGCAGGCGGACAGGCCCAGCGCCGCAGTGGCGAGCAGGGTCAGGGACAGGGAAACAGGACGACGCATGGATTCACCGGCAATCAGATATACCGGCGCATTTTACCGGCAAAGGCGGCCCCGGGACGGCTATGCTTGGCGGTTGACCCGTTGCCCTTCCGGAGGCCGCCATGACCGATTCCACCCAGACCCCCGACGTCCCCCTTCTCGACGCCGTGCAGGCCCGCCTGCTGGGCTGCCTGGTGGAGAAGGAGGCGACCACCCCGGACACCTATCCGCTGACGGTCAATGCCGCCCAATCGGCCGCCAACCAGAAGACCGCCCGCGAGCCAGTGATGAACGTCGATGCCGGCAGCGTGCAGCACGCGCTGCGCCAGCTGGAGGCACTGGGCCTGGCCCGCCAGCACTTCTCCTCGCGCGCGGACCGCTACGAGCACCGCCTGCAGGCCACGCTGGACCTGACCCGGCAGCAGACCGTGCTGCTGGCGCTGCTGCTGCTGCGTGGGCCGCAGACCCTGGGCGAGCTGGTCACGCGCAGCGAACGCCTGCACCGCTTCGCCGACACCGACGAAGCCCGCCACGCCATCGAGCGCCTGCAGCAGCGCGCGCTGCTGGTGGTGCTGCCGCGCGCCAGCGGCCAGCGCGAAGACCGCTACATGCACCTGCTGTGCGGCGAAGTGGACGGCGCGGCGCTGGCGGCGAAATACGCCAGCAGCGGCGGTGGCAGCGATGCGGCCGACCCGGGCCTGGCCGAGCGCGTGGCCCAGCTGGAAGCGGCCGTGGCCGAACTGCAGGCGCAGCTGGCCGAACTGCGCGGTTGAAGGGGTGGGTGCCGACCGTTGGTCGGCACTGCATCTGAATAGTGCCGGCCAGCGGCCGGCACCTACCTACATCAGGGGTCAGATCTGCGCCGCTCCCGGCGTGGCATACAACCGGCTCGGGCTGTCCACGCCCGGCAACTGGACCACCCCGCGCTCCTGCATGCCCAGGCCCAGCAGGATCTTCCCGGACACCACGTTGTCCAGATCGGTAATGCCATACAGATCGTGCAGGCCCAGCTCCGCGCGCGCATAGGCAAACACCGCCCGCGCCGCCTCACCGGCGTAGCCCTTGCCGGCGAATTCCGACAACACCGCGTAGCCGATGTCCGGCCCCGGCAGGCCATCACGCCGCACCAGCCCGGCGTTGCCCAGCCAGGCACCATCGGACAACCGCTCGATGACATACATGCCGTAGCCGTGCAGCGCATAGGCCGGCAATACCCGCATCGCCGCATAGTCGCGCGCCTCCTGCTCCGTACGCACACCACGATCACCGATGAAGCGCACGAAGCCCGGATCATTCAACAGCGCCAGCATCGGCACCGCATCGCGATCAGGCTCGATCGCACGCAGGCGCAGGCGTTCACTTTCAATCGGATGCACGCGCAGACCTCCAGCCGAAACCCCGATTCTGCCTCAACCCCCGGCTGTCGTGAGCTGGGGTCGGATCCCTTCGCGAAGCGAAGGGCTCTGACCCCGATCAGGCTGTCCATGGGGTCAGAGCCCTTCCCATCGGGAAGGGGTCCGACCCCGATCAGTCGAACAGCGCCTCGATCGCCGCCAACCCCGCACTCGCCCGTTCCTTCTTGCGCACCGCATCGGCCACCGGATCAGCACCATCGCGCTGGATCTCCTCGGCCGGAATCTCCTCGAAGAACCGGCTCGGCTTCAGCCGCACATGCTCACCGAACTTGCGCGTCAGCTTGCTGTAACTCATCCACAGCTGGATCTTGGCGCGGGTGATGCCCACGTACAGCAGTCGCCGTTCTTCCTGCAGGTTGCCCTCGTCCAGGCTGACCTGGTGCGGCAGCACGCCGTCCTCGCAGCCCACGATGAACACGTACGGAAACTCCAGGCCCTTGGAAGCGTGCATGGTCATCATGCGCACCTGGTTGCCACCTTCGTCCTTGTCGCTGCGCGACAGCAGCGCCAGCTGGCCGGCCAGGTCAGCGGCAGTGGCACCGCGCGGGCCGCCCTCGAACCACTGCGCCAGTTCCTCGATGTTGTTGGCGCGGCGCTGGTAGCTGGCTTCTTCCTTGGCCTGCTGGCGAAGTTCGCTGAGCAGGCCCGACTCCTTGGCCACCTTACGGATCATGTCGCCTGAACTGATCTGGCGCGTCTGCGCACGCAGGTCGCGCAGGATGTCAGTGAAACGCGCCAGGCTGTTGGCCGCACGCGGCGGCAACTGCTGCAGGGCGCCGATCGCCTCGGCGGCCTGCGCCATCGGCATGTCCTTTTCCTGCGCCAGTTCGGCCAGCTTGGCCAGCGTGCCGGCACCGACGTCACGCTTGGGTGACTGCACCGCACGCATGAACGCGGTGTCGTCGTCCGGGTTCACCAGCAACCGCAGCCAGGCCAGCGTATCCTTCACTTCCTGGCGCTCCAGGAACATGGTGCCGCCGGTCAGGTGGTAGGGAATGCGCAGCAGCTGCATCGCCTTTTCCAGCGGGCGCGACTGGAAGTTGCCGCGGAACAGGATGCAGAAATCACTCCACGGCACGTTGCGCGACTGTGCCACGAAGGCGATCTCGGCCGCGACCTTTTCCGCCTCGTGTTCGCTGTTGCGGCATTCCCACACGCGGATGCGTTCGCCGTCGGCCTGGTCACTCCACAGCTTCTTCAGGTGCTCGTGCGGATTGTTGGCGATCAGCGCATTGGCCGCACGCAGCACGCGATTGGAGCAGCGGTAGTTCTGCTCCAGCTTGATGATCTCCAACGCGGGGTAGTCACGCCCCATCTGCTGCAGGTTTTCCGGGTTGGCACCGCGCCAGGCGTAGATCGACTGATCATCGTCACCCACGCAGGTGAAGTTGCCCTTGTCACCGGCCAGCTGCTTGAGCAGCCGGTACTGCGCGTCGTTGGTGTCCTGGCATTCGTCCACCAGCAGGTAGCCGATGCGCTCGCGCCAGGCCAGCGCGATCTCCGGGTTCTCTTCCAGGATCTGCACCGGCAGGCGGATCAGGTCATCGAAGTCGACCGCGTTGAACGCCGTCAGGCGCAGCTGGTAACGCTCATAGACACTGGCCGCTTCCTTCTCGCGGTTGCTGCGCGCGGCGGCCATCGCCTGCTCGGGCGACAGGCCGGCGTTCTTCGCGCGCGACACCAGGTTCTTCATGTCCTCGATGTCGTCGGGCTTGGCCCCGTACATCAGATCCTTGATCTGAGCGGCGGCATCGTCGGCATCGAAGATCGAGAATCCACGCTTCAGGCCCACGGCCGCGTGCTCGATCTGCAGGAACTTCAGGCCCAGCGCATGGAAGGTGCAGATCGTCACCTCGTCGGCATCCTGCTCGCGCAGGCGCTTGGCCACACGCTCGCGCATTTCCTTGGCCGACTTGTTGGTGAAGGTGATCGCGGCGATGCGGCGCGCCGGATAGCGGCCGCAGCCGATCAGGTGGGCGATCTTTTCCACGATCACGCGCGTCTTGCCGCTGCCCGCGCCGGCGAGTACCAGCAACGGACCTTCGATGTGCAGGACGGCGGCGGCTTGGGGGGGATTGAGACCGTGCATGGGATGGGGATTGTAGCGGGGCCGGGTGACGACCACAGCCGGCCGCCGGTGGGGTTGCTGAACGACTTCGGTGGAGCGGGGCTGCGGCGTACAATCCGTCGATGGCCAAGCTCTACTTCTACTATTCGGCGATGAACGCCGGCAAGACCACCACCCTGCTGCAGAGCGCCCACAACTACCGCGAACGCGGCATGCGGGTGGCGATCCTGACCCCGCGCCTGGACGATCGTGCCGGCGCCGGCGTGGTCGCTTCACGGATCGGCCTGCGTGCCGATGGCATGGCCTTCGACCGTGACACCGACCTGCAACGCTGGGTCGAGCAGGACCTGGCCACGAACGGGCCGATGGGCTGCGTGCTGGTGGACGAGGCGCAGTTCCTGACCCGCGCCCAGGTCTGGCAGCTCAGCGAGGTGGTCGACCAGCTGCGCATTCCGGTGCTGTGCTACGGCCTGCGCACCGACTTCCGCGGCGAGCTGTTCGAAGGCAGCCAGTACCTGCTGGCCTGGGCCGACGAGATGCAGGAGATCAAGACCATCTGCCACAGCGGCAAGAAGGCGACGATGACAGTGCGCGTGGACGAGCATGGGCACGCGGTGCAGGACGGCCCGCAGGTGGAGATCGGCGGCAACGACCGCTACGTGTCGGTCAGCCGCGCCGAGTTCAAGAAGATCACCCGCGGCGAAGGCCGGATCGATCCGGCGCAGGCGCCCCTGCCGCTGTAGAGGGTGTTCGGCAGGGCTGCGCCCTGCACCCGCAGAGGCAACAGCAACAACAACAGCAAAAGCTGGCATTCCGTGGGATGGCGGGGCACTGTGGATGTGCGGGGCCGCCGTGAACCCATCCATGGGGGCTTGGTCGCCGCATCCATGCGGCTCACACCCCGCACACCCACAGTGCCCCGCCTTCGACAGTTGGCCGGCAGCCAGTAGATCCACGCCATGCGTGGATGAAATCTGTCAGATATCGAATGAAATTCCGTGGCCAGAACCGTTTTCCTTCGGAAAACGGTTCTGGCTCCAAGAGCAATTCCGACAGATCACGGAAATCTGTCGAAGGCGGGGTGGGTCCGGTGGCGGGAGTGTCCGCGGCATGGATGCCGCGGCCAAGCCCCCATGGACAGGTTCACGGCGTCTCCCGCCACCGGACCCACCCCGCCCACCCACAGAAAGCCAGCTTTTGCTTCGGCTGTTGCCGCTGCTTGGAGCTTCTGCGGGTGCAGGGCGCAGCCCTGCCGATAAACCCTCTTAGTACAGCGTGCGCTCCGGCGCGCCCGCCGGCGGCGGGGTGTACTGGTACAGCCAGGTCTCGGTAAGGGTCTTGCCGCCACTGCGCAGGAACAGGCGGATGTCGATCTGCTCGGTGCTGCCTTCCGGTGGCACCAGGTCGAACATCGCGCGGTAACCGTTGATCTCGCGCAGCGGACGCGCCGACACGATCTCGACCCGGCCACGGCTGGCTTCCACCACCGCTTCAACCTCGCCCTTGTCGATCAGCCTGGCCAGTTCGCCGCCTTCGAAGTCCACCGCAAAGCGCCAGCTGAAGTACTCGCGCTTCTTGCCGACCACGCCGCCCAGGCCGGTACGGCTGGCCACGCAGTGCGCCAGCGGCGGACGTGCCGGCGGTTCGGCACCCCAGTACAGGCGATACCCGACCAGCAGCTCCTGGCCCGGCTGCGGCTTTTCCTTCGGGTTCCAGAACGCCACGATGTTGTCGAAGGTCTCGTCCACGGTGGGAATCTCCACCAGCTGCACCGAACCCTCGCCCCATTCGCCCTTCGGCTCCACCCACAGGCACGGGCGCTTCTCGTAGAACACGCCGTCGTCCTGGTAATGGTCGAAATTGCGGTCGCGCTGCAGCAGGCCGAAACCACGCGGGTTGCGGTCCACGAACATGTTGAAACGCAGGTTGCGCGGGTTCAGCAGTGGCCGCCAGATCCACTCGCCGGCACCGGTCCACAGCGACAGGCCGTCGGTGTCGTGGATCTCCGGGCGCCAGTCCCATGCCATGCGGCGGTCGTTCTCGCCCACCTGGTACATGCTGGTGCACGGGGCGATGCCCAACCGCTCGATCGCCTTGCGCGGGTACAGCGCGCTGTCGATGTCCATCAGCAGCACGTCGCCATTGGTGATCGCGAAGCGGTAGGCACCGGCCACGCTGGGTGAATCCAGCAGGCCGTAGACCACGATCGTTTCCGAATCGGCCGACGGCTGTTCCAGGTAGTAGGCGATGAAGTCCGGGAATTCCTCCGGCTTGCCCATGCCAGTATCGATCGCCAGGCCACGTGCGGACTGGCCGTACTGGCCTTCCTTGCCGACCGCACGGAAGTAGCTGGCGCCGAGGAAGGCGGCGAAATCGCGGTCAGTATCCTTGCGGGTGTTCAGGCGGAAACCGGCGAAACCGAGGTCGGCCGGCAGCTCGCCGTCCTTGATGCCGCTCTTGCCGTAGTTGAACGCTGCGCCGTCATAGGCCAGCTCCTGCGCCTTGCCGTCGACCACGTCGAACATGCGCACCGGAGAGTGGAAGTACAGGCCCAGGTGGAAGAACTTGGCCTGGAACTTGCCCGGCTGGTCGGCCCACAGCGCATGGTCCTGGCGGTAGCCGATCGACTGGTACTGGTCCCAGTCCAGGCCTTCCAGCCGTCCCGGCAGCACCCGCTTGTGGCTCTTGTAGGGCGCCTGGGCCAGCGCGCGCGCCTGGCCCTTCAGGGTGGCGAAGTCGAACGGCTGGGGCTGGCCGAGGCGGCGCAGGCCCATCTGGCCGCTCTTGCTGGCCGCGCATGCGGGCAGGGACGGCAGGCCGAATGCAGCCAGGGCGAGGGAGGCATTGCGGATGAAGTCGCGTCGTTGCATGCAGGCGCGTCAGGCACAGAGGGAAGGTCGGCCATCATAGGCAGACAAACGTTAACGGGCAGCGGAGACGCACCCTGCCCGTTCAGCTGCCGCTGGCCGCCGGCTCAGCGCTGGCAGTGGCTGCACCAGACGCTGGCGCGTTGGCCGATGGTGGCGTGCTTCAGCGCGCGGCCACAGTTCGGGCAGGGCAGGCCGTCACGGCCGTACACCAGCAGTTCCTGCTCGAAGTAGCCCGGCGCACCGTCAGGGCTGATGAAATCGCGCAGCGTGGTGCCGCCACGGGTGATGGCGTAGCCGAGGATCTCCTTCACCGCGTCGGCCAGCCGCTGGTAGCGCCCGCGCGAGATCTTGCCCGCCTCGCGCAGCGGGCTGATGCCGGCCTTGAACAGGCTCTCGGCGGCGTAGATGTTGCCCACGCCCACCACCACCGCCTGGTCCATCAGGAAGGTCTTCACCGGCGCACTGCGGCCACGGCTGCGGGCGAACAGGTAGTCGCCGTCAAACGCGTCGTCCAGCGGCTCCGGGCCCAACCCCTGCAGCAGCGGGTGGATCTCGCCGGCCGGCTGCCAGAGCAGGCTGCCGAAGCGACGCGGGTCGTTGAAGCGCAGCAGGCGGCCGTTGTCCAGGCTGATGTCGACGTGGTCGTGGGCACGCACCGGCGTATCACCGGGCAGCACACGCAGGCTGCCGGACATGCCCAGATGCAGCACCGCGCTGCCGATGGCGGTATCCAGCAGCAGGTACTTCGCGCGCCGACGGATCTCCTCGATACGCTGTCCCGGCAGCAGCTCGGCCACTTCCGGCGGAATCGGCCAGCGCAGGTCGGCGCGACGCAGGATCACGCCATGCACGCGGCGACCCTGCAGGTGCGGCGCCAGGCCGCGGCGGGTGGTTTCTACTTCGGGCAGTTCAGGCATGAACCGATTCTACGCCCGCTCAGCGGGGCGGCGCCGCCAGTTCACGGGCATCCAGGACGCCATCACCGTTGGCATCCTGCTTGTGGAAGCGCTGCACGATCACCTGCCGCTGCTGTTCGCGGCTGATCGCCCGGCCCTTGCCGCCGGGCAGCTCGTCGGCGCTCAGCACACCATCCCCATTGCGGTCCATGCGGTCGAAGGCATACAGCATCCACTGCACGTACTCGGATTCACTCACCCGGCCGTCGCCATCGCTGTCCATCCTCTGCAGGTAGCTGGTGGTGTCGGTGACCTGGGCCAGCGCCACGCCCGGCAGCAGCACCGCCAGCAGAAGCCCGTACCCTGCCCTCACGCGCCCACCAGGCTGTAGCCCTTCAGCCGTGCGGCGTAGGCCTGCAACGCGGCGATTCCGCTTTCCTCGGCCTCTCGGCACCAGGCCTGCAGCTGGTGCAGGCGCTCGGCGGCGTCGTGGCCTCGGGCTTCCAGCAACGCGGCCAATCGCCCGCGGTACTCGACCAGGGTGCGGATACGCGGCCGTTGCGCCACCCATGCGCTGAGCTGGGCGCGACTGTCCGGCTGCAGCCAGCGGCCATCGTTGACCAGGCCCCGGCGCAGGCGGCGCGGCAGCAGGCGGCGCAGCTTGGCCCCGGCCTGGGCCGCTTCCTCGCGCAGGGCCGGCATGAACACATTGCGCTGGTAGTCGGTCATTGCCTGGAAGCGGTGCGACAGCAGCGCCTTCAGGGTTTCAGCATCGGGCACGGCGATGTTCGGGCGCACGTCCATGGCCGGTGCCACCCGCAGCACCTTGGCCAGGCGCAGCGCCTGCAGCAGGCGGATTGCACTCCAGCCGATGTCGAATTCCCAGCGCCGCATCGCGAAGCGCGCCGAGCTGGGGAAGGCATGGTGATTGTTGTGCAGCTCTTCGCCACCGATCCAGAACCCCCACGGCGTGAGATTGGTGGAGGTATCGGCGGACTCGTAGTTGCGGTAGCCCCACCAGTGGCCCAGGCCATTGACCACGCCGGCCGCCCAGAACGGGATCCATGCCATCTGGATCGCCCACAGGGCTACGCCGGGCAGGCCAAACAACACGGTATTGATCGCGAACAGCAGCACCGGCCCCAACGTGGCATGCGGGGTATACAGGCGGCGCTCGATCGCATCATCGGGGGTGCCGCGCCCGTACTGCTCGATGTCCGCGCGCTGGCCGCGCGCTTCGCGGTACAGCTCCACACCGTGCCAGAACACCTTGCCGATGCCGCGGGTGACCGGACTGTGCGGATCGTCCTCGGTCTCCACCTTGGCGTGGTGCTTGCGGTGGATGGCCACCCACTCGCGGGTGATCATCGAGGTGGTCAGCCACAGCCAGAAGCGGAACACGTGGGCCAGCGCCGGGTGGAAATCGACCCCGCGATGGGCCTGGCTGCGGTGCAGGTACAGGGTCACCGAGAAGATGGTGATCTGGGTGAAGACCAGCAGCACCGCCAGCATGGCCCACCAGCCCAGGCCGAGCACACCACCGGTCAACAGGGACATCAGGGCATCAGGCATGACGGCTCTCCGGATCGACGCGGGGATGGCAGACATGATGGCCGCTTGCGTTGCAAACTGCATCCCTGCGGCGGTGATTGCCACCGCCTTCCGTGGCACCGTTCACAGTTGGGGACCTGCGTTGTCGAGCCTTGATCCACGCGCCAGCACCATGACCGCCGCCCCGCCCCTGGCGGAGCTGCCCCCGTTGATCGAACTGGACCGCGCCACGGTGGTGCGCGGCCAGGTGAAGGTGCTGCACGGGCTCAGCCTGCGCATTGCGCAGGGCCAGCACACCGCCCTGCTCGGTCCCAACGGCTGCGGCAAGTCGACCTTCATCAAACTGATCACCCGCGAGCTGTACCCGCTGGCCCAGGGCGACGGCTCGGTGGCGGTGAAGGTGCTGGGCCAGAACCGCTGGCAGGTGGACCGGCTGCGCTCGCAGCTGGGCATCGTCACCGGCGACCTCAGCAGCAACCTGTCCGACATGCCCGGGCTGACCGTGGAACAGGCGGTGCTGTCCGGTTTCTTTGCCAGCTACGTGGTGCCGGCCTTCCGCGAGGTGACCGCCGACATGCGTGCGCGCGTCGGCGAGACGCTGGCGATGACCGGTGCCGTTTCCCTGCGCGATCGCGCCTACGCCGAGTTGTCCGCCGGCGAGACCCGCCGCGTGCTGATCGCCCGCGCGCTGGTCAACCGGCCGCAGGCGCTGCTGCTGGACGAACCCTCCACCGGGCTCGACCTGGTCGCTCGCGAACAGCTGGTGGCGACCATGCGGGTGCTGGCACAGCAGGGCATCACCCTGGTGCTGGTGACCCACCACATCGAAGAGATCATTCCCGAGATCGAACGGGTGGTACTGCTGCGCGACGGCCGCGTACTGGCCGACGGCACCCGCGCCGAACTGCTGCGCAACGAACCGTTGTCGGCGGTGTTCGGCGGCGCGATTACCGTATGCGAGCAGGAAGGCCGGCTGACCGCATACGCGGGATAATCGACATGCCACTGTAGAGCCGAGCCTATGCTCGGCTGCTCCTGGCGGCGGGAAACGGCAGCCGAGCATAGGCTCGGCTCTACAGAAAACGGTGCAGCGGGCCGGAACCCGGCCCGCTGTACGCAACCTCAGAACCGCAACGCCAGCGCGCGCGACTCGATCGGCGCCATCCGGCTCTGGTCCTGCAGCTGCAGGTCGCGCAGCTCATACGGCGCACCGAAACCGGCCGGCAACGCGGCCTGGTCGAACGGCAGCACCAGCTGGCCTGCACCCGGGCCATCGAACCACGCGGCTGCATGTGCCTGTGCGACCGGCTTCAACTGGCCATCGCGGGCCGTGGCATACAGCGTGCCACGCGCCTCGTAGCGGCCCGCTGCAGCTACCTGCAGCGGCAACGTCACCTGGCGGCTGGCCGGGTCCGGTGCCGCCTGGCCACTGAAACGGGCGGTCGGCCGTGCCACCGCGAAGGCCACCTTGCCATCGCGCAGCACGCCATCGGCCTGGGCGAACACCTGCAGTTCCCACAGCCCCTGCACGGTGCCGACGTCTGCGGGGATCCGCACCTGCGCGCGCAGCGCGCCGTCGGTGGTACGCAGCAGTCGCTGCGGCCAGCTGCGGCCATCCGGTGCGACCAGCAGGGCTTCACCGCCCAGGCCGCCACGACGCGATGCCAGCTGCGCGGTGGTGGCGCCGTCTTCCAGCAAGCGTGCTTGCAGCTGCACGTTGCCACCGGCCAGCACCTGCGCCTGGTTGGCCTGCACTTCCAGCCGCAGCGGGCTGTTCGGCTCCAGCACCTGCACCACGTAGCGGCCCTGCGCCTGCGCGCTCTGCAGGGTGTACGCACCGGCCACACTGGTCGCGCCGGTGCGCAGCATGCTGCTGCCATCACCCACCGGCATGCCGGCCTCCTGCAGCGCGCGCGCATCGACACTGCGGGCGACACTGCTGCGGCCGGCCGGGTCGCGCACCTGCAGGGTGTTGGCCGGCAGCACGCGGGCACCTTCGGCCGGGCTCAACTGGATCACCGCATCGGCAGCGGTCAGTGGCAGATCCAGGCCACGTTGCAGCTGCGTGCCATCGACCTGCTGCCAGTAGCTGCGGCTGACCGAGGCATACGGCGTGGCCGCCTGCAGCGGTTGCGTCGGGTCCAGCGCCCAGGCAAACGACAACGGTACGTGTTCGCTTTCATCGGCGGGCAGTGGCGCGGCCACCAGGGTGGCAGGCACCTGATCGCCCGCGCGGGCGGCCTGCAGCGGCTGCGCGGCCTGCGCGGCGGAAAGGGACAGCACTGCCAGCACGGCACTGGCCAGCAGGGTGGAATGGATCGTCATGGTCATCTCCCTCACTGGGTCAGGTCGTTGCGCAGGATCGTGCCGAGGCCGAAGCACTCGCGGCGGCTCTGGTTGTGGCTGAGCGGCTCGGCATCCTTGGTGCGCTGCTTGTCGGTGAACCAGGTGGTGCCGGCAGCCTTCTGGCTGCTGCACTCCAGGAAGCCATCGGAGCAGGACGACAGCCAGTTCTGGGTGAACTCCAGGCCGACATTGGCCGCATAGCCACCGCAGTAGCTGTTGCTGTCCCACACCGCCGATTCCACATCGCTGCCGACCACGGCACGGAACGGTTTGGGCAGCGCAGGACGACCGGCGGTGCCGTACAGGTTCTGCGCGTTGTAGGTCGCCATGCTCGCCACCTGCTGCTGGCGTACCGCGTCGTTCTTGTAGCCCAGCAGCCAACCCAGCGAGGTTTCGAAGGTATTGCCGTTGAGCACCGCATCGGCCAGCGGCGTGCCGGCCGAGGACGGTGCCAGCGCATTGACCTTGCGCACCGTACGGATGATCTTCGGATAGCGGCTGTCGTAGGTCGGGTTGGACAGGATCCAGCGCATCACGTTGCCGCCGTTGGAGTGGGTGATCACCACCAACTGGGTGATGCCACGGCTGTCGATGAAGCTGGTCAGCTGGTTGGCCAGGCAACCGGCGGCTTCCGGCTTCCACATGTACTGGGTGAAGTCGCAGTTGATGACCACATAGTTGCTGCTGTTCGGCAGGCCCTGGCGCACGGTGTCGATGATCGCCGGCTGCCAGTAGTCCTGGGTGGCATTGGTCTGCGCGCCGGTGCCATGCACGAAGGCCACGCCGACCACGTCGGCGGCCTGCGCCGGGGCGGTTGCCAGCCCGAGGAGCAGGGCCAGGACGGTACTTCCTGTTGCGGTGCTGCGCATCGCTTCTCTCCCTCTGTCAGCGGATCCCCCCGACCCGGCTGGAACTGGACGGCGTCTCGATCACCGTTGTGCCGATGCTCACGGCGCGGCCGCGTGAAAGTCCGTGCGCTGCGCCCGGATTCACGAGACTGACGACACTCGATGACGTTTTTCATACTGCTGCGATGACCATGCCGGGTCTGGCCGTATGACCGATGGCCACTGCGGTGTCGCATACGGGCTGCGATCATGACGCGATGTTTTTCCTCCGGAGCCCGTCCATGTCGCTGATTTCCCACCCCGCCCGCCCCCTGCTCGGCCTCGCCGTTGCCGTGGCCCTGGCGGGTTGTGCCGCCACCGCCGCCAAGCCGACCGCCGTCGAAGCCAACATCACCACCAAGGCGGTGGGCTATCTGGACAAGAGCGCGGTACCGGCCAGCCTCGACCTGGTACCGGCACCGCCGGTGGCCGGTTCGGCCGCCCTCGCCCTGGACGAACAGGTCAGCCGTGAAGCCCGCGCACTGCGTGGCAGCCCGCGCTTCGCCCAGGCCGGTGTAGATGCGGAACTCGGCTTCCCCGAAGGCGCCAACCACTTCTCCTGCGCCGCTGACATCGACGTCGATGCAGTGAAGACCCCGGCGCTGTACCGACTGCTGGAGCGCAGCCGGATCGATGCCAGCGCTGCCACCAAGGCCGCCAAGAACCACTACCAGCGTCTCCGGCCGTTCATGGTGAATGGTGAACCGACCTGCTCGCCGAAGGACGAGGAAGGCCTGCGCAAGAATGGTTCCTACCCGTCCGGCCACACCTCGATCGGCTGGGCCTGGGCCCTGATCCTGTCGGAGATCGCACCGGATCGCGCCGATGCCATCCAGGCCCGCGGCCGCAACTACGGCGAGAGCCGTCTGGTGTGCAACGTGCACTGGCAGAGCGACATCCTGGAAGGCCGCTTCATGGGTGCTTCCGCCGTGGCCCGCCTGCACGACAACGCCGCGTTCAACAAGGATCTGCTGGCCGCACGCAGGGAAATCGCTGCCGCGCGCAAGGCCGGCCTGCACTCCAGCCGCGACTGCGCTACCGAGAACGCGGTGCTGAAGGTGCGCCCGAAGAGCGCGCTGTAAGCCACGCCTCTGTAGAGCCGAGCCATGCTCGGCTCACGGCAGTCGAGCATGGCTCGACTCTACAGGAAGCAGGAAACAGAAGGGCCGGCATTGCGCCGGCCCTTCTTCATTGCATTACCGCAGCCACCGCATCAGAACTTCGCGGTGAACTCCACGCCCCAGGTACGCGGCTCGTTGAGGAAGCCGGTCAGGTTGTTGAAGTCGATCGCGCCGACCACGCGGGTCTGGTTGGTCAGGTTGCGGCCGAACACGGCCACGTCGTACTGGCCGTAGTCCCAGTTGTAACCCAGGCGCAGGCCGCCTTCCAGCGAACTACGGCCGCGGAATTCCGGCGACTCGTAAATGAAGAAGTTCACCGCGCTGCGGTAGGCCCAGTCGGTGTAGGCATACAGCTCGCTGCCATCGCTGAGCGGGAAGCCCACGCGCAGGGTCGCGTTGTGGATCCACTTCGGCGCCTGCGGCAGCGGATTGCCGTTCACCAGCGCATAGGGCTTGCCGCCGATCATGGTGATCGGGTCGGTAACAGTGCAGCCACCACCACAGACCGCCACCGCCAGATCCTTGTCCTTGATCTCGGTGTCGTTGTAGCTGCTGCCGAAGGTCAGCAGGACGTTGTCGGCCAGGTAGGCTTCCAGGTCCAGTTCCACGCCCTGGCCGATGGTCTTGTCGGCGTTGAGCAGGGTGGCGGTGTTGTTGGTGCCGCCCACGGCGATCAGCTGCTGGCCGTCAACGTTGTAGCGGAACACGCTCAGGCCCAGTCGCGCGCGACGCTCGAACAGGTCGGCCTTGATGCCGGCTTCGTACGAGATCACCTTCTCCGAATCGGCCTGCGACAGGCCGGGTGCGAAGGCCAGGCGGCCCTGGATCGACGGCGCACGGAAGCCCTTGGCCACGCGGGCGTAGGCATTCACGTTGTCGGTCAGCTTGTAGACGCCGCTGACATCCCAGCTGACGTCGTTGACGTCGGTGTTGGCCACATACGGGCCACTGACCGGGGTACCGAACGGCACGGCCTGCAGCACGCTGGCGTTGAAGTCCTTCTTGTCCTGGGTGTAGCGCACACCGGCACGCAGCTTGAAGCGGTCGGTGACATCGAAGTCACCCGAGGCAAACACCGCCCATGCCTTGTTGCGCTGGTTCTGCACCACATGGCCGGTCTGCGGGTTGCCCGGCTTCAGCGAGTTGTAGTTGAAGTTGTTGATGGTCACGTCTTCGTCGAAATAGAAGACGCCGGCCTGCCAGTCGAAGCGGCCCCATTCGTTGGATTCGACGCGGAACTCCTGCGTCCACTGGCGGTGGTGCGGCAGGCCATCGGCCGACTCGGACGAGAACGGGATGAAGCCTGGCCCATAGTTGCCGGCGCCCAGCGATGCCTCGCCGTAGCCACCGTCGATGTCACCGCGGTTGAGCGATTCAGCGGTTTCATAACCGGTGATGGAGTGCAGGGTCACCGAGCCGAGGTTCCACTGCAGGCGCGCGCTGCCGCCCCAGGTTTCCAGATCGGAGAAGTTGACGCCGTCGTTGGCCACCTTGTCGCGGTCGAAGTTCTCGACCAGGCCGTTGCCACCCTTCTGGATGATGTTGGCGCGGAACAGGCGGGCGGTACCGTTGAGCTTGCGCTTGTGCAGGTTGAACAGCGCCTCGAAGTCATCGCCTTCGTACAGGAACTGCACGCGGCCGGCGGCTTCGTCATAGCCTTCGAAACCGCTGTTCGGCGCACCGGCGCGGGTGTTGTCGACCCAGTCGTCGCGGCGCTGGTAGATGGCCGAGACGCGTGCCGACCAGCGATCGGTCAGCGGGCCGCCGTAGGCACCCTGCACGTTCCAGCTGTTGTAGCTGCCATAGCCCACGCGCACGTAACCGTCGGCATCCTGCGACGGGCGCGCCGAGTCGAACTTGACCACGCCGGCCGGGGTATTGCGGCCGAACAGCGTGCCCTGCGGACCGCGCAGCACTTCCACGTTGGCCAGGTCGAACAGCGGGAAGCCCTTCAGCAGCGGGCTTTCCTGCACCACGTCGTCGTACACCAGCGACACCGGCTGCGAAGCATTGAGGTCGAAATCGGTATTGCCCAGGCCGCGGATGTAGAAGCGCGGGAAGGCACGGCCGTAGGACGACTCGATGTTGAGGCTGGGCACGCGCGCGGCCAGGAAGCGGATGTCATCGCCCGCAGAACCCAGCACATCGAGCTTCTCGCCCTGGATCGCGCTGATCGCGACCGGCACGTCCTTGGCGTTCTCAACGCGCCGCTGCGCGGTCACCTGCAGGGCATCGAGGGCAACCGGATCCTTGGCAGCGGGAGTTTCCTGGGCGGCTGCTACCAGCGGCAACAGGGCGGAAAGAGCGGCAACGAGGGGGCGCGCGACCGGAAGGCGGCCACGGGAAGTGCGGGTCGGGGACATGGCGGTAGGCTGTGTTTGGAGGGGTGGTAAAACGGCGCTACCAGATAATTGTTGCAATACAGCACCTGCCCCGCAAATGCCTGCCGTTCATGGCCCCGTCGCCCCGGCCCCCGCGTGCTCGCTAGACTCGGGGTTTTCCAGCCCTGCGGAGCCGCCGCGATGACCCAGTGGTACTTCCATGCCTCCGCCCAGGCCGAGCGTATCGGCCCGCTTGATGACGAGGCCGCGCGCCGTTATGCGCAGGCCAATCCGCGCGCCCTGGCCTGGTGCCAGGGCATGAGCGGGTGGACCTCGATCGCCGAGGTGCCCGAGCTGCAGTCCGCGGCCCCGGGCATGCCGAACACCCCGCCGCCGGTCCCGGCCGCTGCCAGCGGTCGCGCCGACGACATCGAATTCCGCATCGTCGGCCATGAAATGCAGTTCGTGGAGATCGAGCTCGACCCCGGCGAAAGCGCCATCGCCGAGGCGGGTGCGCTGATGTTCAAGGACGCCACGGTGCAGATGGACACCGTATTCGGCGCTGCCAACGGTGACCAGAGCGGCTTCATGGGCAAGGTGATGGCCGCCGGCAAGCGCGTGCTGACCGGCGAGAGCCTGTTCGCCACCGTCTACACCCAGAGCGGCCATGGCAAGGGCAAGGTCGCCTTCGCCGCGCCCTACCCCGGCACCGTACTGGCAATGAAGCTGGACCAGCACGGCGGCCGCCTGATCTGCCAGAAGGACAGCTTCCTGGCCGGCGCGCGCGGCGTGCAGATCGGCGTGCAGTTCCAGCGCAAGATCATGACCGGCCTGTTCGGCGGCGAAGGTTTCATCATGCAGAAGCTCGAGGGCGACGGCTGGGTGTTCATCCACGCCGGCGGCTGCGTGGTCGAGCGCGAACTGGCCGCGGGTGAGCGGCTGGATGTGGATACCGGCTGCGTGGTGGCCTACCACCCGACCGTGGACATGGATGTGCGCCGGGTCGCCGGCATCAAGAGCATGCTGTTCGGTGGCGAAGGCGTATTCCTGGCCACGCTGACCGGTCCGGGCAAGGTCTGGCTGCAGTCGCTGCCGTTCTCGCGCCTGGCCGGCCGCATGTGGATGGCCGCGCCGCAGGGCGGTGGCCAGAACCGCGGCGAAGGCTCGGTACTGGGCGGCCTGGGCCGGATGCTGGACGGCGACAACCGGTTCTGACCCACGCATTTGGTAGGTGCCAACCTTGGTTGGCACATTCCTTCAGCGCGCGACCAGGCATTTGTGCGGACCGAGGTCCGCACCCACCAGAAGCGATTCACGTTTTTTGCTGAATAGGGAGCTCCCCCCACCCTGCCCGCCCCGCCACGGCTTCGGTATGCTGGCGCCCTTTCCTGAATCCGGCGCCGCGAGCGCACTGCCGATGAGCCTGTTCCGCCCCCGCATGCTGCTGTCCGTCGCCCTGATCGGCCTGCTGGCCGGCTGCGGTGGCGACCCGGTCCGCCCCACGCCGCCGCCTGCGCCGACCGTGGTGCCGCAGGCCAAGCCGGTGAAGATCGGCATCGCTCTCGGTGGTGGCGCAGCCAAGGGCTTCGCCCACATCGGCGTGATCAAGATGCTGGAGGCCAACGGCTTCGAGCCAGCCGTGGTGTCCGGCACCAGTGCCGGCAGCGTGGTGGGTGCGCTGTACGCCAGTGGCATGGACGCCTTCCAGATGCAGAGCAAGGCGGTCGCGCTGGACGAAGCCAGCATCCGCGACGTGCGCCTGTTCTCTGGTGGCCTGGTGCAGGGCCAGAAACTGCAGGACTACGTCAACGAGCAGGTCGCCAACCGTCCTGCCGAGCGCCTGAAGAAGCCATTCGCCGCCGTGGCCACCCAGCTGGAAACCGGCGAGCGTGCGATCTTCGTGCGCGGCAACGTCGGCCAGGCGGTGCGCGCGTCGAGCAGCATTCCCGGCGTGTTCGAGCCGGTGAAGATCGGTGGCCGCAACTACATCGACGGTGGCGTGGTCAGCCCGGTGCCGGTGGATGCCGCGCGCCAGCTCGGCGCCGACTTCGTGATCGCCGTGGACATCTCCAGCAAGGCCAGCGGCAAAGCGCCGACCGACATGCTGGGCATCGTCAACCAGTCCATCTCGATCATGGGCCAGCGCCTGGGAGAACAGGAACTGGCGCGCGCCGACATCGTCATCCGCCCGAAGGTTCTGGACATCGGCGCCGCCGATTTCAGCCAGCGTGGCACCGCGATCCTGGAAGGCGAAAAGGCTGCGATGGCGGCGATGCCGCAGATCCGCGCCAAGATCCAGCAGCTGCAGCGTGCACGCGCCGCCGCAGCGGCACCGGCACCGGTGGTTGCGCCGAAGTGCGAGGAAGCCTCGCGCCTGGGCAAGCTGATGGGCCGCAAGGACAAGTGCTGACCTGAGCCAGCGTGTCGCTGCCAGACAGCGACGCGCGTTCTAGCGCGAAGGCCGGTAACCGCTGGCGTGCTGCCGCTCACGCCTGCGCATCTGACGGGCCTGCTCCTGCAGTGTCGCTGTGTGCTGCAGCTGTTCCATGCCATCGGCCGGCACATGCAGCTGACGTCGCGCACGGGTGAGTGCCAGATAGACCGCGCGCACCGGGTTGTGCCAGATGCGCCCGCCCTGCCCCGCACTGAAGCAACCAGGCGACAGCGAGACCACGTCGAACTGCAGGTTCTTCGCGTGTTCGGCCAGGCACAGCGCCACCCGCCCTTCAGCGGGCGTGTCCTGGTCATCGAGCGCCTGCAGCAGTGACTGCACCCGATCGGCAGACGCAAATAGTTCGACCAGCGCGCCCTGCCCTTCGTCGGCCTGCGTGGCCAGGACGTGCTCCCATGCCGGGTCCGAGGCGCTGTCGCGGCGCCGGCGCCACGCATCCAGCGGCCGTTGCAGCACGCTGCGCAGCGCGCGCAGCGATGCCGGATGCAGGTAGGGCCGCAGCCCGAGCGCGTGCAGCTGTGCCGCATCCAGGGCCAGATCGGCGGCGCTGCCATGGATGCGCAGGCCCTCGCTCGGCACCTGCGCCCAATCGCGATAATGCAGCACACCCGTGGCGCGGTCGGCGGCACCGACGAACGGCCCACTGTCCTGGCCCAGCCCATCCAGCGCCAGGGTCTGGTTGACCAGGCCCTCGACCTGGTTGCCCTGGCGCACCGACTGGTGCATTTCCAGCACCTTCGACGCGGCCCAGCGCGGCACCGTGCCGGTCAGGCACTGGTGCGGATCACCCAGGCTGACCACGCCAGGCGCATGGCCGGCCAGCAACTGCTTCCACGACGGGCTCAGGTCATGCGCCTCGTCCACCAGCAGCATGCCCATGTCCTGTGGCGGGGTGACGCCCCGCAGTGCCAACCACTTGCCGATGTGCGCCGGGCTGAGGCTCAGCAGCGTGCCCCGCTGCAGTTCGGCGTCGAACATGCAGCGCCAGACGTGCTCGGCGGCCGCCATGTACGGCGACACGTCGAGCATCGCGGCGGGCACCGAACGGTCGAAATGCTGGAACGCCATGCCCGGTGCCGACGACGCGCACCAACGGTTGATGGCCTCGAACGCGGTCAGCAGCACCTGCTCCGGGTTGCGCCCACCGATGCCCTGCAGGCCGATGCGGCCGGCAATCTCGCGCGGCGTACGGGTGCTGCGCCGGTAGCTGGCAACGAAGCCACCGGTCTGGCCGCTGCGCGCGGCGTGCTGCGCCACGCGGTTGGCAAATTCGATCTGGGTCAGCAGTCGCACCGCAGTGCTGGCCGGCACGCGGGCGCGGAAGGCTTCCACCTGCCCACGCGAGGGCGCCACGTAGGTGTAGCGGCCCGGTCGCGCATCCATCAGCGCCAGCACCAGGTGGCCCTTGCCGGTGCCGGCATAGCCATCGAGGTCGATCAGTTCATCGGGGTTCGCGGCGATGGCGCGCAGCACGCGGGCCTGCTCGGAGGTGTACAGGCCATGGTGTTCGACCGCCCGCGCATCCTCGGCGGCAACGTCATCCTGCATGGCCTCGTCATCGTCACTGGAAAAGGTGGCGGGAAAGCGGATCTCATGTTCGACCAGGGTTTCCTGGCAGGCCTGCTGCAGGGCCAGGCCCGGGTATTCCCGTGGCGATTGCGCGATGACGTCCTGCAGGATCTCCGCCGGCACCAGCAGCACGCCGTGCGCGGCCAATGCGGTCAACCAGGCATCCAGCTCCGGCTGGCCACCGCCACCGGGGCCGGCCAGCTGCGCGGCGCCGCCTTCGTTGTCGGCAAACAGCGCGCAGGCATCATGCAGCAAGCGCTCGATCTCGGCCGCTGGATGCAGGCGCGTCCGGCACAGCTGCGCGGCCATCAGCCCGGCCTGCTCCAAGGCCGTCTGCGGTGGCGTGCCATGGGCGATATAGCGCGCCAGCGACTTGCGCTGCAGCGGCAGGAAGGTGGTGGTGAGCACCGGGTGCTGGAATTCGGACATGCGTGGAACCGGAAAGGAACGCTGCGGCGCGCGCAGGGCGGAGATGCTCGGCTACCCGCCCGGCGCCGTCAAATCGCAGCGGCGCGTTTATTCCAGCTGCGACAGCGGCAACGCCTGGAAACCCTTCACCGTGCGCAGCACGAAGCTGGAATTGGCATCGGCCACGCCGCCGGCATTGAGCAGCCGGTCCAGCAGGAAGTGCGAGAAGTGCTCCAGATCGCGCACATAGACGTGCAGCAGGTAGTCCATGTCGCCGGTCAGCGCGTGGCAGGCCACCACTTCATCCCAGCCCTGCACGCTGTCCACGAAGTGGCCGATGGCGGCCTGGTCGTGCTTCTCCAGCTGAACGCGCACGAAGGCCTGCAGGCCCAGCCGCAGCTGGCGCGGTTCCAGCCGCGCGCCATAGCCCACGATCACGCCCTCGCTTTCCAGCCGCTGCAGGCGCCGCAGGCAGGCCGAGGGCGAGAGGTTCACCCGTGTCGCCAGCTCGGCGTTGGTGGCGCGCCCATCCCGCTGGATTTCAGCCAGCAGGCGTATATCCGTGCGATCGAACTGGACTTCTCCGGCCATTGTTGCCCCGCAACATGGTGAGTACGCAAGGATATTGCGCCAACAAGGCCAATCGACGCAACTTTTGCAACCCTGTTGCGCGCGCCCTGCCCTAGCATCGTGGGTATCCCGTCAAGGAGTGCCCCATGGACCTCGCCCAGCCCCGCCGCGTCGAACACCAGCAGACCGACAAGGGCTACGTGCCGGTGTATACCACCGCGCTCGTCGAGCAGCCGTGGGACACCTATACCGCCGACGACCACGCCACCTGGAGCACGCTGTACCAGCGCCAGCGCGAACTGCTGGTCGGCCGCGCCTGCCAGGAATTCCTGGATGCACAGGACGAGATGGGCATGAACGCGCACATGATTCCGCGCTTCGACCAGCTCAACGAGGTACTGGGCGCGGCCACCGGCTGGACCCTGGTCGGCGTCGAAGGCCTGCTGCCGGAACTGGATTTCTTCGACCATCTGGCCAACCGCCGTTTCCCGGTGACCTGGTGGATCCGTCGCCCGGACCAGATTGATTACATCGCCGAACCGGACCTGTTCCACGATCTGTTCGGCCACGTGCCGCTGCTGATGAATCCGGTATTTGCCGACTACATGGAGGCGTACGGCCGTGGCGGCGTCAAAGCCCACGCGATCGGCCCGGATGCGCTGCAGAACCTGACCCGCCTGTACTGGTACACGGTGGAGTTTGGCCTGATCGATACGCCCGAAGGCCTGCGCATCTACGGCGCCGGCATCGTTTCTTCGAAGGGCGAGTCGCTGTACTCGCTGGAATCGGCCGCGCCCAACCGCATCGGTTTCGACCTGCAACGGATCATGCGCACGAAGTACCGCATCGACACCTTCCAGAAGACCTACTTCGTCATCGACAGCTTCGAACAGCTGATGCAGGCGACGTCGCCGGACTTCACCCCGATCTACGCGGCACTGTCTGATCAGGCGCATCTGCCGGCGGGCGATGTGCAGGGCAATGACCGCGTGTTCCAGAAGGGCACTGGTGAAGGCTGGGCCGACGGCGGCGACGTGTAAGCGCACGGCGCACACCGCTTCGCACTGAAAACGGCGCACCTGGATGCGCCGTTTTCGTTGATGCCTGGTGCCTGCGCCGTCACGGCGGTGCAGGCAAGGGCAGGGCGATCAGGCGTCCACGGCCCGGCAGGAACCGCGCACCATCAATTGCGGATGCACGCTGGTTGCGGTCGGCGCATCCGGCACGTCGGTCTGCACCAGCATCGCCGCAGCCATGCGGCCAATGTCGGACACGTGGCGACGCACCGAGGTCAGCGGTGGCCACAGCCGCGACGCCAGCGGGCTGTCGTCGTAGCTGACGATCGACAACTGCTGCGGCACCGCGATGCCCGCACGCAACGCCACCTGGTACACGCCGGCAGCCATTTCATCGTTGCCGGCAAAGATCGCACTGGGGCGTTGTCCGCCCATCAGCAGGCGCTCTGCGGCATGCACGCCGGACTCGAAGGTATCGCCCGCTTCCAGCACACGCTCACCTGGCAGGGTCAGGCCCACCTGGGCCAACCGGTCGAGGAAGCCATGGGTACGCTCGCGTGCGGTACGGCGATTGCCCGGACCGGCAATCACCGCGATGTCGCGGTGGCCGAGCGAGAGCAGGTAGCCCGCTGCCGCGGCTGCACCGTCGCGATCGTGGGTGACCACCGCCTGCGCCTCGTCATCCGACACATGCGCGTTGATGCGCACGTAGCGGCATTCGATACCGTCGAGCATCTCCGTCAATGCAGCCGATTCGGAGGCACGCGGGCCCAGGATCACGCCGTGCAGCTTCTGCTGCTGCACGAAGCGGCGCACGCCGTGCGCGCAGTCCGGAGACTGGCTGTCGCAGGGATGCACGACCAGTTCATAGCCGGTGCCGCGCAGCGCTTCCAGCGCGCCGTGCTGCAGGTCGACAATGCATTGGGCGCCCGGGTCGTCATACACCAGGCCAATCAGGAAGGAGCGGCGGAACGCGAGGCCGCGCGCCAGAGGGTCGGGCACGTAACCGACCTCGCGCATCAACGCCTCGACCTTGTCGCGGGTGTCTTTGCGCACCAGCGGCGAGTTGTTGATGATTCTTGAAACCGTTTTCTTGGAAACTCCCGACAGTCGTGCGATGTCGTTGATCGTGGCAGCCTTGCCCTTCGATGCCGGCAACGCGGCATCGCTAATAATTCGCACTGACATGTATAGAACCAGGTAAGTCGGAGAATTCTAGCCTTGCGCCCGTGGGGCGCGAAGTTGCGGAATGTCGCAGCGAAGATGAATCGCGTCGTGTTCGACCGCTTCTGCTGCGCGAGGTTCCATTGTGATCGCTCTACTTGATGTGCATCTGAACCGTTCTTCCGCGCGTGTTCACCTTGAATGCGGGCGCGACGCGCGCGAACGCCAACATTCCCTTAACCAGGCTCCGCTACAGTCGGGGCATGGACCTGCAGACCTCTCCGTTTCCGGCGTTCCGTGGCCGCGACCGGTTGATCGCCGCAGTCGACGCGGCGATGACCTCCGGTGATGCCGAGCGCATCACCGCCGACCTGCAGCTGGCGCTGCAGGAAGCCATCGCGGACAGCCGCATCGAGTTGCCCGAGTGCGTGCACCGTCCGGTCAGTGATCATTACGCGCGACGCCCGCTGTACCACAGCCGCGAACACGGCTACAGCGTGATTGCCATGAGCTGGGGCCCAGGGCAGGGCACGCCGCTGCACGACCACGATGCCATGTGGTGTGTGGAGGGAGTGTGGTCAGGCGAGCTGGAGATCACCCGGTATGAACTGCTGGAGTGTGCCGGCGAACGCTGGCGCTTCCGCCGCCACGCCGTCCTGCGCGGGGGCTGCGGCAGTGCCGGCAGCCTGATTCCGCCGCACGAGTACCACACCCTGCGCAACGCCAGCGATGAAGCGCTGGCGATTTCGGTACACGTGTACGAGGCGCAGATGGAACGCTCGGCAGTGTTCGATCCGCTCGGTGGTGACTGGTACCAGCGTCGCATCCAGGCATTGCAGGCCGACCCGGCCTGAACCGGGGGCAGGGCGGAGCGCCGCCAGCACCTTGGTGAGCCACGTGGCATCATGCGCCGCTGCGCTGCCGGACCCGGCGGCGATCCGCGATGCCCTGTCGGGCAAGGAGCAAGACCATGTCCAGCGCTGATCCGCGCCTGCGCGCGCTGTTGAAGCTGGCACCGGTGATTCCGGTGTACACCCCCGAAGATGTGAATGAAGCGGTCGAAGTGGCCCAGGCGCTGTTCCGCGGCGGCCTGCCGGTGATCGAAGTGACGCTGCGCACGCCGCAGGCACTGGATGCGATCAAGGCCATGGTCGAGGCCGTGCCCGATGCGGTGATCGGCGCCGGCACCGTGCTCAACGCCGCACAGATGCAGGCGGCGAAGCAGGCCGGTGCGCGCTTTGCTGTTTCCCCGGGCGCCACGCCGGCGCTGTATGCGGCCGCGCGCGATGCCGACCTGCCATACCTGCCCGGTGCCGCCACCGCCTCGGACCTGATCCTGGGCCTGGAGCACGGCCAGGACACCTTCAAGTTCTTCCCGGCGGTGCAGGCCGGTGGCGCCGCACTGCTGGCGGCCTGGCACGGCCCGTTCGCCGATGTGCGCTTCTGCCCGACCGGTGGCATCAGCGCGCAGACCGCGCCGCAGTTCCTGCACCTGCCCAACGTGCTGTGCGTGGGCGGCTCGTGGCTGACCACCCCGGCGCTGCTGCAGACTCGCGACTGGGACGCGATCGAGCGCCTCGCCCGCGAGGCGTCGGTGCTGGCCGGCTGAACCTGCTGCACGAATCGTCAAAGGTTTGATCGTGATCAAAGCGCCGGCCTCAAGCCGGCGTCATTCTGTGGGCAAGCGCACTACGGAGATCCGAACATGAATTCGACCATGAAGGCCGCTGTCGTGCGTGAGTTCGGCAAGCCACTGGTGATCGAGGAAGTCCAGGTACCGCGCCCGGGGGCGGGCGAAGTACTGGTCAAGATCGAGGCCTGTGGCGTCTGCCACACCGACCTGCACGCCGCCGAGGGCGACTGGCCGGTGAAACCGAACCCGCCGTTCATCCCCGGTCACGAGGGCGTGGGGCACATCGTGGCCGTGGGAGGCGGGGTAGGGCACGTCAAGGAAGGCGACAGGGTCGGCATCCCCTGGTTGTACTCGGCGTGTGGCCATTGCGAACACTGCCTGGGTGGCTGGGAGACGCTGTGCGAGACACAGCGCAACACCGGTTACTCGGTCAACGGCGGCTTCGCCGAGTACGCACTGGCCGATGCCAACTATGTCGGTCTGCTTCCGAAGGAAGTGGGCTTCGTCGAGATCGCGCCGGTGCTGTGCGCCGGCGTGACCGTCTACAAGGGCCTGAAAGTTACCGATACCAAGCCAGGGGACTGGGTGGTGATTTCCGGCATCGGTGGCCTGGGCCACATGGCCGTGCAGTACGCCCGCGCGATGGGCCTGAACGTGGCTGCGGTGGATGTGGACGACAACAAGCTGGCATTGGCCCGGCAGCTCGGCGCGCAGATCACCGTCAACGCGCGCACCACCGACCCCGCCGCCTTCCTGAAGAAGGAAATCGGCGGCGCGCACGGCGCCCTGGTCACCGCGGTTTCGCCGAAGGCGTTCGAGCAGGCACTGGGCATGGTCCGCCGTGGCGGTACCGTTTCGCTCAACGGTCTGCCGCCGGGCAACTTCCCGCTGGACATCTTCGGCATGGTGCTCAACGGCATCACCGTGCGCGGCTCGATCGTCGGCACCCGGTTGGACCTGCAGGAGTCGTTGCAGTTCGCTGCCGAAGGCAAGGTTGCCGCCACGGTCAGCACCGATCGCCTGGAAAACATCAACGAGGTGTTCGCGCGCATGCACGCGGGCACCATCGAAGGCCGCGTGGTGCTCGACTTCGCCGCCTGACTGCCTGTGCATGGCCGCCGTCGCTCCGTCCCCCTCTCCCACGGACGCGGCGGTCATGCCGACCCATCGGCAGCGCCGGCACTGGCCGGCACCCCGGGCACTCCGCGGCAGCCGTACAATGCGCGCATGCCCGGCCTGCTCAAGACCCTGTTCCTGTCCCTCGTCGCCCTGATCGGCGGCGTGCTGTCGCTTGCGCTGGTCAGCAGCGTCGCCAGCTGGCTGCCCCCGTTGCTGGGCCTGGCACCGGACAACAACAGCGTGCAGCTGGGATGGGACCTGGCCTTCAGCGTACTCGGTGGCATCGCCGGCATTTCTTTCGCCACCTACTACGCGCCTTGCTGGCCGCGCTCGCACGGGTTCTCGATCTGGTCACTGATCGCGCTCGGTTGCGGCTACGCGATGTGGACCGCGGGCGCGGATTTCCCGTTGTGGTTCGTCATTTCGCTGCTGGCGTCACTGCCGGTGCAGCTGCTGGTGGGCTGGTGGTTCGGGCGCCGTGCGTCGCGGGACGCAACGTAGCGCCGCATCTGTAGAGCCGAGCCCATGCTCGGCTGCCTGTGTCGAGGTGCATGAAAGCCGAGCATGGGCTCGGCTCTACAGGTCCATGCGCGGCAGCGTCTGCTTGAGCGTGTCGATGCCGTGCCACGGATCACCCTTCAGCCGCTTCGCGCGCGCCAGCGCCTTGGCCATCGGAAACGCGTCGGCCGCGCTCACCCGCGCCAGTTCTTCCCAGCGCAGCGGCACCGCCACGCCGGCAGCATCGCGCGCGCGCAGCGACCACGAACACACGCTGGTAGCACCCCGTGTGTTGCGCAGCCAGTCGATGAAGATCACGCCACTGCGCTTGGCCTTGCTCATCGTCGCCACGTAGCGATCAGGCTGCTCCAGCGCCATTGCCTGCGCGAACGCCTCGCAGAACGCCTTCGCCTCGTCCCAGCCAGCCTTGGGCTGCAGCGGTACCACCACGTGCACGCCCTTGCCACCGGACAGGCGTACGAAGCTCTTCAGGCCCACCTGCTGCAGGCGGTCACGCACATCGCGTGCACCTGCTTTCACCTGTGCCCAGCTGATGCCTTCACCGGGGTCGAGATCGAACACCAGGCGATCGGGGTACTCGGGGTCGGCCACGGTCGCGCCCCAGGGATGCAGTTCCAGGGTGTTCATCTGCACCAGCTGCAGCAGGCCGCGCGTGTCGTCGATGTAGACGTAATCCTCGCGGCCGCTTTTCTGCTGCAGGGGCACCGCATGTACCGCATCGCCCACGCCGGGACCATGGTGCTTCTGGAAGAAGCAGGCCTTGCCCACGCCGTCCGGGCAGCGCAGCAGTGACAGCGGACGCCCAGCAATCTCGGGCAGGATCCAGCGTGCCATCTGCCGGTAGTAGTCCGCCACGTCTCCCTTGCTGATCTTCTGCTTTGGAAACACCACCCGCTCCGGATGCGTGATCTGGACCTCGCCTCCGGTTTCGGCATCTGCGGTGCTCATTCCCAGGTCCTCCTTCTGCTTGTCGCTGCGCAGCCGTTTGAAACTGGCCTGGCGCAGCAGACCTTCCTTGCCCCAGCCACGGAACGCGACCTCGGCCACCGTCACCGGCTTCACCCAGCGTACGCTGGCAGCGCGGAACGGCACATGCGCCGGCAGCTGCAGCACGGGCGTCTTCACTGCCAACGGCTGCAGTGCCTTGAGCAGCGCGCGCAGGCTTTCATCGTCGAAGCCGGTGCCAACGCGGCCGACATAGCGCAGGCCGGCCTTGTCCGGGGCGGCCAGAAGCAGCGAGCCGAATCCAACCCGGGAGCCCTTCGGCGCCGTGTGGCCGACAATCACGAACTCGTCGGTATCTTCGTGTTTCACCTTCACCCAGCTGCGCGCACGGGTGTTCACGTACGGCGCATCCACCTGCTTGCTGACGATGCCTTCGAATCCGGCCTTGCCGCTGGCGTCGAACACCTGCGGGCCATGGTCGATCACATGTTCGCTGAAGGCCAGGGTGCCGGGCGCTGGCCCGATGAGGTCCTTCAGCAGCGCCTTGCGCTCCACCAGCGGTGCACGACTGATGTCCACGCCGGCCACACCCGGAAGATCGAACACGATGTAGCGCAGTGGTTGCTTCGAGCTTCCATCGATCACGCGCTGCAGCGCTGCAAAATCGCTGCGTCCTTCCGGATCCAGCACCACCAACTCGCCATCCAGGCGCGCATCGCGCACCGGCAGCGCCTGCACGGCCTGTACCACCTCGGGAAAATCATCGGTCCAGTCCAGGCCGTTGCGGGAGCGGAGTTTCACCTCGCCATCGTGCAGATCGGCCAGCAGACGATAGCCATCCCACTTGATCTCATGCAGCCAGCGCTCGCCGTCCGGGGCACTGTCGCGATGATCGGTCAACTGCGGTTTGAACCCGCGGGGATAGGGCGTATCACCTGCGCCGTGCAGTTGCAGTGCACGCGCATGCCAGCGCGCATCGGCCTTGCGAGCGGCCGTGCGTGCGGCGGGTGCAGCGCGCGCCGCCTTCGCCGCGGAACGCTTCTTCGCCGCAGGTGCCCGTGTCGGCATCGGTGCCGTCAGCAGATCATCTGCCTCGGCATCGCACGCCTCGCCGTCGTCACGCTTGATCAGCAGCCACTGCACCTGGCGTCCTTTCATCGCGGTGCGCACCAGCTTCCAGCCACCGGCCAGGCGTCGTCCCTGCAGCACGAAGTCGATCTTGCCCGCCGCCAATGCCTGCAGCGGATCGCCTTCGCAGGCCCAGGTGCCCTGATCGAATACCTCGACGTGGCCGGCACCGTAGTGGCCTTCGGGAATGTCTCCCTCGAATGCGGCGTAGGACAGTGGATGGTCTTCCACCTCCACGGCCAGCCGCTTCTCGCCGACGCGAAGCGAAGGACCTTTCGGCACCGCCCAGCTCTTCAGCACGCCATCCATCTCAAGGCGGAAGTCATAGTGGCGCGAGCTGGCATGGTGCAGCTGGAGGACGAAGGTCGGCCGCCGCTTCGGATCACCGCAGACGCGCGTGTCATCAGGCTCCGGCGTATGCCCAGTGCCACCCCCAAGTCGGCGTTTGCGCCGGTACTGGTGCAGCGACATGGTTCAACCTGCCTTGCGCCGGGTGGTCTTTTTCACGGCTTTTTTGGCGGTCTTCTTAGCAGCCTTCTTCGCCGGTGCCTTGCGTGCTGCCACCTTCTTCGCCGGCGTGCGCGTGTTCGCGTCCAGGCTCTTCTGCAGCAACGCCATGAAATCGACCACGTTGGTACTGGCGTCCTCGCGCGGTGCCGGCTCATCGTCCACCCGCGTGGTGCCGCCCTTGGACTTGATGCGCTTGTTCAACACCTGCTGCAGGCGCTCGCGGAATTCATCGTGATACTGCGACGGATCCCAGTCGCCGGCCATCGATTCGATCAACTGTTCGGCCATCGCCGTTTCCTTGCTGGTGATGCGGTAGTCGGACAGTTTGCCGGTGGGCAGTTTGTAGTCCTCAGGGTCCACCAGTTCCTGCGGATAGCGCAGGATCATCAGCACCAGCGCGTCCTCATGCGGCATCACCGCGCACAGGTATTCGCGCGTGCGCACCACCACCCGCGCGATGCCCACCTTGCCGGTACTGCGCAATGTCTCGCGCAGCAGCACGTAGCCCTTCTCGGCCTTCTTGCCGGGTACCAGCAGATACGGTTTCTCGTAATAACGCGGGTCGATCTGCGCCACATCCACGAACGATTCCACTTCCACCGCTTCGTGGCTTTCCGGTGCGGCCGAACGGATATCACCTTCCTCCAGCACGACGTAACTGCCCTTGTCGTACTCATAGGCTTTGACGATGTCCTTCCAGGGCACTTCTTCGCCGGTGTCGGCGTTGACCCGTTCGAAACGGATCGGCTTGCGGTCGCGGGAGTCGAGCATGCGGAACTGCAGATCGACCTTGCGTTCGCCGGACATCAGCGACACCGGCACATTGAGCAGGCCAAACGACAGCGTGCCGGTCCAGATCGGGCGGGCCATGGGCGCACCTTTGGCGGGGCAGGGTGCCCAGCGTGGGCCCGTGGGTGTAAATCACCCGTGTCGGTACCGTGCACGTCAGGTGGCGCGGCCACTTGGCTGTAGAGCCGAGCCCACGCTCGGCTGCTTCAAGTGCCCGGCACTACTGCAACAACGGCCTCACCGCTGCGGCCGGAATATGGTCCAGCGCGCGCCAGGCATCCTCCACCACCGGTCGCGCCTGCGACCAGCCCAGCCGCGACTGCCCGCGCATCTGTTCCCAGTGCTCGGCCAGTTCCTCGCAGGTATCGGCGGCATCACCGCGCGGCCAGTCGGCGGCGTGGGTGGTCAGCGCGAAGGCATACACCGGGCAGAGATCACGCCAGTTGCGGTGGCTTTGCCCGCGACGCTCTTCATAATCGCTGAGCATGTACTGCAGGTAGTCCTGCGCCACCGCCTGTCGATCTTCATGGCGGCGCGTGCGGCGCTGCGCGGTGCGCTGGCCGAGTGGATCGAGCAGGGCGTTGAACACGGACGGTGCGGGTCGTTCAAGACGGGGCATGGCCGGCTCCTGCAACGGGGGCGGGTGGGCAGGAATACGCGCGGTGCCGTTACCGGGGGGTGAGCGAGATGTTCATGACGCCAGGTTCGCGGCGGCTTTACCTGCAGGGCGCTGTAGTGGAAGCCCCCGAGCGCAGGTACCAGACCATGAGCCGAGAGACCTCACGAGACCCGCTGCGGGAAAACCACCCGCCCATTCCCGGTGAGCAGCGCGGCAAGCGCGATGCCGACAACGCCGACTACCGCGGCACCGGTGCACCGTTCTTCGACGCCGAGCACGGTGATGACCACCTGCCAGTGAAACATGTGGCTGAACAGGCTGCCCAGGACCGCAAGGATGGCGGTGACCGCCATCGCGGTGGCCAGGAAAGCCCGCTCAAGCGCCGTGAACGCAAGCAGCGCGCCAGCGACAACCAGGACGAGGCGCTGGAGGAGACCTTCCCGGCCAGCGACCCGACCTCGCCGTTCGTGCCGGCCAAGGCCCCCGACTGACCGGTAGTGCCGGCCGCTGGCCGGCAACCTCCTGACGTCCTGCACGGCGCGATGCCGGCCAGCGGCAGGCACTACCACTTCAACGCCACGACCACTGCAGGCCGAGGTTGGCCCGCCGCCCCGGTCCCGGCTCGTAGAAGCGACCATTGCCATCATTGACGATCACCGAGCCGATGTAGGCCAGGTCCAGCACGTTCTCCAGCCGGGCGAAGGCGCGCAGCTCGCCACCCGGCAGGGTCCAGCGACGCCCGCCTTCCAGGTGCAGCAGGGCGAAACCGGGCGCACGCGCGGTAGCCACGTCATTGACCACGGTATCGGTGCTGGCCGAGGCCTCCAGCGCCCACTGCCAGTCGGCGGGGCTCCACTGCAGGCGGGCGAAGGCCTGCTGGCGCGGCACACCGGGCAGGCGGCTGCCTGCAGCCACCAAGGTGTTCGCGGTCAGGTACGGCGAGCGCACCTGCGCCTGCAGCCAGGTCCACGCCAGCTGCAGTTCCAGCTGTTCGGCCAGCGGTTGTCGGTACTGCAGTTCCACGCCCTGGCGGCGGGTGCGGCCAATGTTGCGATAGGTGCTGCGCCCACCGATATTGCTGGCAACTGCAAGCTCGTCGTCGGTATCTGCGCGGAACAGGCTGATATCGAGCTGGCTTCCGTCCTGCGCGTGCCACTTGCTGCCAATCTCCAGATTGCGGCTGCGGGCGGCCGCCAGATCCAGTGCCAATCCCGCCTGGCCGTCGGCGCGATAACCCAGTTCGTTGAAGGTGGGGGTCTCGAAACCACGCCCCACGGCCGCGTGCAGCCGCCACTGCGGGCTGGCCTCGAAGCTGACGCCTGCCACCGGCGTGGTCGCCTGGTAGCGGCGGCGGCCACTGTCATCTGGGTTGGCGCCGACGATGTAGCGATCGTCCGAGTCGAAGCGCACGGTGCTGTGGCGCAGGCCGGCCAGCAGCGACCAGCGCGGGCTCCATTGCCACCAGGCTTGGGCGAACTGGTCCACGTTCTGCACGACGTCGATCTGGTCACGACGCAAGCGCCCCCGCACACCCAGGGCGCTGCCGATGAAGTTCTCGTAGCCGGTGCGGTGCTGGCGCTGGCGGTCGGCGCTGAGCCCGGCCACCAGATCCAGCGGTCGAGCAGCCAGATCGCCGTGCCAGCCCCAGCGCGCGTCCAGCCCGCCGTAGCCGCCCTCCAGATCGATTACCCCGCCAGCATGCAGCGGGTTGGCCTGTGCAGTCGGCGGAATCGGCAGGTACTGGCGCACCGCGCGTTGGCCGGCATAGCCCATCAACTGCCAGCGCTGCGCTCCCGTTTCACGGGTCCAGCGCAGGCCAGCCTGCTGCTGGCGCACCGATTTGCGGGTGTTGTACTGGTGCGCCACTGCCGTGGCCTGGCGCGGATCAGCCGCCACCTGGGCACGGGTCAGGCCCAGCGGATCCTGCGCATCGGGGGCATCGAGCGCATTGAGCAACAGCTCCAGCCGCCCACCGCCCAGCTCTCCACCGATGCGTGCGTTGAGCGATTCACGGCGCGCGCGGCTATGGTCCCGCCAGCCATCTGTGCGGAAGTGATTGGCGGCGATGTTGTAGTCCAGCACTTGGCCGGCACCCTTCAGCTGTGCGCCGACACTGAGCGTGTTGTCGGCGCCGGCGTTCACGCGCAACCGCCATGGGTCTCCGGCCTGGCCCTGCGCGCTCCATACCTGCAGCACGCCGCCGGAGGAATTGCCGTACAGCGCCGAGAACGGTCCGCGCAGCACCTCGATGCGTTCGGCGCCCAACAGGCTGGCATGCGACAGCTGGCCCTGGCCATCGGGCATGGTCGCGGGCACCCCGTCGATCAACACCCGCACCCCGCGCACCCCGAAGGTGGAGCGCGCGCCGAAGCCACGGATCGACAGCTGCGTGTCCTGGGCGAAGTTCTGCCGGTCACGTGCCAACAGACCCGGTACCCCGGCCAGCGCCTCGGACAGCTGCGCGCCGGTGCCCGCGCGGCTGGCATCGATCCAGACCGTGTCCTGGCTGGCCGGCAGCGCGAACGGGTCGATGCCCGGCACCCGTGCGGCCTGTACCTGCACCGCGGGCAGGGCGGTGGGCGCAGGCTCGGCCACCGCCGCCCAGGGCGACAGCAGCAGGGCGGACAGGGGCAGGCAACGGCGTCGTGCGGCGGGATTCATGATTCAGGTTGATGGATCGGGCGGCAACGCACGCCATGGTACGGGGCCGCGGATGACGATGACGGCGGCCAGCCCCGGCAGGCTTTGTTACGATGGGCTGTTTCCGGCCGAAAAGCCGCAGACCGCGTGGCGCAATTCCTCCCCCTTTCCGTCTACCGAACGAGTACCGCCGTGTCCTTCTTTGCAAACGTGGAACTGGTCCCAGGCGACCCGATCCTGGGCCTGACCGAGGCGTACAACGCCGACAGCCGCCCGACCAAGGTCAACCTGGGTGTGGGCATCTACTACGACGAGAGCGGCCGCATTCCGCTGCTGCGCGCCGTCAAGCAGATCGAGCAGCAGCTCGCCGCTGAAGCCAAACCGCGCGGCTACCTGCCGATCGATGGCCTGCCGGCGTACACGCAGGCCACGCGTGAACTGGTGTTCGGCAAGGACTCGCCGCTGCTGGCCGCCGGCCGCGTGACCACCGCACAGACCGTCGGTGGCAGCGGTGCACTGCGCGTCGGCGCCGACGTGCTGAAGAAGCTGCTGCCGCACGCCACCGTTGCGCTGAGCAACCCGAGCTGGGAAAACCACCGCGCGGTGTTCAGCGCGGCCGGCTTCGAGGTGGTGGATTACACCTACTTCGACCCGACCACCCACGGCGTCAACTTCGACGGCCTGCTGGCCGACCTGGGCAAGCTGGACGCCGGCACCGTGGTGCTGCTGCACGCCTGCTGCCACAACCCCACCGGTGCCGACCTTACGGTCACCCAGTGGAAGCAGGTCGCGCAGCTGCTGAAGGACCGCCAGCTGTTCCCCTTCATCGACATGGCCTACCAGGGCTTCGACAAGGGCATCGAGCAGGATGGCGCAGCGGTGCGCATCATCGCCGAAGCCGGCATCGACAGCTTCATCGTCGCCAACTCGTACTCCAAGTCGTTCTCGCTGTACGGCGAGCGCGTGGGTGCGCTGTCGATGGTGGCGCCGACCGCCGCTGACGCCAAGGCCGTGCAGTCGCAGGTCAAGCGCGTGATCCGCACCATCTACTCCAGCCCGTCCACCCACGGTGCTGCGCTGGTGGCCGGCGTGCTGACCAACCCGGAACTGCGTGCGATGTGGGAGCAGGAGCTGACCGAGATGCGCGAGCGCATCCACGCCCTGCGCCAGGGCCTGGTCGAGAAGCTGGCCGCTGCCGGTGCACCGCAGTTCGGCTTCATCAACGAACAGGCCGGCATGTTCTCCTACTCCGGCCTGAGCCGTGAGCAGGTCGAGCGCCTGCGCGACGAGTTCGGCATCTACGCCGTCGGCACCGGCCGCATCTGCGTGGCCGCGCTGAACCAGAACAACCTGGAATACGTCGCCAAGGCCGTGGCCACCGTCGCCAAGGGCTGAAACAACGCTCCAGTAGCTTGAAGACAAAGGCGCCGAAAGGCGCCTTTGTTTTTTGCTTTTGTTCTTGCCATCCCACCGCGCTCGCGGCGAACCCTGAAGCGCAGGGCGAGGCACACCGTGGCCAGGACCGTGAGGCGCATGGATGCGCCGACCGAGCCCCCATGGATGGGTTTACGGCGTGTCCTGGCCACGGTGTGCCTCGCCCTGCGCCTCCATGAAGGAAGGCGCCACGAGCACAACGCATCTGGAAACGATTACGCCTTCCCGCGCTCACGCACGCCCCCGCCAGACGGGCGACAATAGGCGTTTTCCCGCTGCCGAGACCTGCCCGCTCATGTCCCGTACTTCGTTGACCCGCTTCCTGATCCAGGAACAGCACGCCGGCCGCATCAATGCCGACCTGCGCCAGCTGATCGCGGTCGTCGCCCGCGCCTGCACCAGCATCTCCATCGCCGTCAGCAAGGGCGCCCTCGGTGGCGTGCTCGGCGACGCCGGTACCGGCAATGTGCAGGGTGAAGCGCAGAAGAAGCTGGACGTCATCAGCAACGAGATCCTGCTCGAAGCCAACGCCTGGGGTGGCCACCTTGCCGCCTGCGCCTCGGAAGAAATGGACCACAGCCAGCCGGTGCCGGACATCTACCCGCGCGGTGATTTCCTGCTGTTGTTCGATCCCCTTGATGGCAGCTCCAACATCGACGTCAACGTCTCCGTCGGCACCATCTTCTCGGTGCTGCGCTGCCCGACCAACGTGGAACTGCCGGGCGATGACGCGTTCCTGCAGCCGGGCAGCAAGCAGATTGCCGCCGGTTACTGCATCTACGGGCCCAGCACCCAGCTGGTGCTGACCGTCGGCCACGGTACGCACGCCTTCACCCTGGACCGCGAGAAGGGCGAGTTCGTGCTGACCACCGAGAACATGCAGATTCCGGCGGCCACCCAGGAATTTGCCATCAACATGTCCAACCAGCGTCACTGGGAAGCCCCGATGCAGGCCTACGTGGGCGATCTGCTGGCGGGCAAGGAGGGCGCGCGCGGCAAGAACTTCAACATGCGTTGGATCGCCAGCATGGTGGCCGACGTGCATCGCATCCTGACCCGCGGCGGCATCTTCATCTATCCGTGGGACAAGAAGGACCCGTCCAAGGCCGGCAAGCTGCGCCTGATGTACGAAGCCAACCCGATGGGCCTGCTGGTGGAACAGGCCGGCGGCGCTGCCTGGACCGGTCGTGAGCGCATCCTCGACATCCAGCCCGACCAGCTGCACCAGCGCGTGCCGGTGTTCCTGGGCTCGCGCGAGGAAGTGGCCGAAGCCGTGCGCTACCACCACGCGCACGACGACGCACAGGGCTGAGGCAGGTCCTCCGACAACGGTCATGGCAGTTCGATGACATGACCATGGGGTGACACCGAGGGCGGCAAACGGCACCATCAAGCCGTTGCCGCCTAAGGAATGCACGCATGCACGAGCAGGGCCCGGTCGATTTCATTGAAGTCATCCACAACGCCGTCCCCAGCGAGGTCTGCGCGGCGATCGTTGAACGCCTGCGCGCTACGCGTGGCCTGCAGCCCGGTGCAGTGGGCAGTGGTGTGTTCCCGGAACTCAAGCACAGCAAGGATCTGCGCATCAGTGGCCTGGACGGCTGGCAGGATGTCGATCAACAGCTGCAGCTTGCGGTGTTCAACGGTCTGCTGACTTATCTACGCCGTTATCCACAGGCGTTGATCGCCCCGCTGATGTTGCAGATCCAGGACAGCAACGGCCAACCGCGACGCCTGTCTGCCGAGGACTTCCCCGACATGCCGCCGCAGCAGCTGGCCGATCTGGCCCGCACCTGCCTGCGCCCGGGTGCGATCAACCTGCAGTGGTATGCGGCGGGCGAGGGCGGTTATCCGTACTGGCACTGCGAGCTGTACCCCAAGGATGCGCAGGCCGAGACCCTGCATCGGCACGTGCTGTGGACGCTGTATCTCAACGACGACTTCGACGAAGGCGAGACCGAGTTCCTGTTCCAGGGGCGGAAGATCGCACCGCGTACCGGCAGTCTGTTGATTGCGCCGACTGCGTTCACCCACACCCATCGTGGCAATCGGCCGCAGGGTGGGGACAAGTTCATCGCGACGAGTTGGATCCTGTTCCAGAGTGCGCAGAAGTTGTTTGGGGGCGGGTGACGTCGGATCGGCAGGCCGATATCGCTTGCCTGGTAGAGTCGAGCTTGCTCGACTGAATCTGGAGCGAGGTGGAGCAACTCGACGCTACCGCGGGCGACGGCGATAGAGAATCCCGCCGGCCACAGCGCCGAACACCGCCACACCGAAGCCAACGAGCTCTTCTTCTCCAAGCGCGTCGCCCGACATCAGCTTGCCGGCCGTCAGCAGCAGAACGTTCAATGGAAGCATCCACAGGAACGCGATGCCCAGCCAGTAGATGATCTTCATGTCATGTGCTCACGGGTCCGGATACATCGACTTGAACCAGTAGGCGGATCTGTTCCGCATCCATGAGCTGAATTCTCCCGTCTCCAGTTTCCGCAGCTGGCGCATGTCTATTCCATAGCGCTGGAACAGCGAAATCAACTCTCTCATACCTTCGTCATCCACAGCCGACGGATCAACAGAGACGTTGATCGTCCTGAGGAACCCTTCGACAGACACCACGCCCGGAATCTGGTTCAACCTGGAGAAGAACGCATCCTCGTCCAGTCGTGAGTAGAACCTCAGGGAATAAATTTCTATTTTCAGCATTGCCAGTCGTCGCAGTAGTGATTGCATGCAGGCAGTTCCACCCGGCTATCGGGTGGGACCAAAGGATCCCCAGAGATCGTCGTTTCCTCCTTGCCAGGCACTGAGCTTCTCGACAGGGATTTCCTTCAGTTGACAGGTGAACTGGAGATAGAAGGAACGGTCTTCTTTTCGATAACTGTTCCACCCGACAGCCGTCACTTTGACTTCCATCCGACTATCGCGCTCATGCGGCTGATGTAGTTCTACGTCGACTGAATCGGACAGCCAGTTGTCTCCCTTGTGCACAAAGCCCGCGCCGCCACTGGTGAGGCGTGCATCCACTACCTCCGGCGTCCCTTCCGACGAGGGCGCGTATCGCTTCAAGCTGCCTGTGATCTTGATGTACTGCTGGGAGTCGATCACGCCTGGCGACTCCGAGAAGAGGCGCAGCAGAAGGAGGGTATCGGTGCCCTTGCGCACCCTCTGACCTGTATCTGCCACCCACAGACGCTGTTCGAACTCGTCCAGGCCAGCCGGCATGTCAGTGACGATCGCGGCCTGCGGAACGATGATGCATTCCTGAATGGAGCGAGCTTCCACCCGCACGCTCGCAAGGTAGAGAAGGAGACCACTGGCGTGGAAGCAGTGAGTGCGTTCCATCATGTACAGCACGTTCGTGCGGATTCAGTTGCGCGAACGTCTGGAGGGGTGTGCCTGTTCGAAGGGGGATGCCTCCGGATCATGCACTCCCGTCCATGCATCAAGCTGCTCCAGAGACAATGGCTGGGCTCTCAGATGCTCTGACACCGTGGTCGGTGCCTCGCACTCTCCCGGCCATTGCAGTGGGCTTGCAGAGCGAAACGTTGCATCGACCTGGACCTCGATGCCGGAGTCTCCTGCGGAAACCACGGTAATCTGCCCTGCGACCGGCACTGCGTAGCAGCCCGTCTTTCCGGCAAACGCGCTGGACCCTCTGCTATGGAACATCCGTACTCGATCATTTGGGACAGAGAACCGGTCGCCTGCTTTCGCATCAGCGGGGAGCTGGATCGTGAGCTTGCTGAAGGTGGAACGGTCGGTCCTCCACGACGAGCGGAATCGTCTCAGCCCGATCACTCGGCTGTCCCCGGCAACGATCTGGTGACAAGCGAAGAGCCGCTGGCGCGGCTCGACCGTAAGGCAGGCGGGGTCGCGCATGGCAGCGTCTTCAACCACAAACGCACGGGCAGCCTCTGCATCGGTACCACAGAAAAGCAGAAACGCACCACAGCTGAAGGCATGTGAGCGCTTCATGTGCGAACCGATTCGTCGTCAAGCGAACGGCATCGCACTATCACGGATCCTGGGTCATCCATCTGCATCCCTCCCTGGCTTGCCGGCCATCCGGCCAAGCGCAGATTGTTGCCGGTAAGCCGGGCAGCGGTCCAGCGTTCTAGAACAGACTTCCCTGCGGCGAATCCTTCTTCGGCGTCAGCGGCTTCAGGAACCGGCTGCAATCCAGCTTCGGCCAATGGCTGTTCTGCGCATTGAAGCCGAGACGCTTTCGCGCCAGCTTGAAGCGGTTGTTCAACAGATCGGCATACACGCCTTGGCCACGCATACGGGTGCCGAACTGGCTGTCGTAGTCCTTGCCGCCACGCAGCTGCTGGATGGTGCTCATCACATGCGCGGCGCGATCAGGATGGTGCGTATCCAGCCAGTTGCGGAACAGCGGTGCCACTTCCAACGGCAGGCGCAGCAGCACGTAGCCTGCGGTGCTGGCGCCAGCATCGTGCGCGGCCTCCAGCACGGCTTCCAGTTCGCTGTCGTTGATCCACGGGATCACCGGCGCCACCATCACACCCACCGGAATGCCCGCTTCATGCAGGCGCTTCATCGCACGCAGCCGAGCATGCGGTGCCGACGCGCGCGGTTCCAGCTTTGCGGAAAGATGCGGATCCAGCGAGGTCACCGAGAAATGCACGCTGACTAGGTTTTCCGCAGCCAGCGGCGCGAGCAGATCGATATCGCGCTCGACCAGGGCGTTCTTGGTGATCAACGAGAACGGATGCTTGGTTTCCAGCATCACTTCGATCAGCTGGCGGGTCAGCTTGAACTTGCGCTCGATCGGCTGGTACGCATCGGTGTTGATGCCCAGTGCGATCGGTTGCGGCACGTAGCCCGGCTTCGACAGCTCCTTGCGCAGCAGCTGGGGTGCATTGGTCTTGGCGAACAGCTTGGTCTCGAAGTCCAGGCCTGGCGACAGATTCAGATAGGCGTGCGAGGGGCGCGCGAAGCAGTAGGAGCAGCCGTGCTCGCAACCGCGGTAGGGATTCACCGATTGACTGAAGCCGACGTCGGGCGAGTTGTTGCGGGTGATGATGCTGCGCGCGGTTTCGGCGCGCACTTCGGTGCGCAGGCGCGGGGCAAGGAACTCATCGCTCTCGTCGACCGCCCAGCCGTCGTCCACCGCCTCGCTGACGGTGCTTTCAAAGCGCCCGGCGAGGTGGGACGTGGAACCTCGGCCCTTGATCGCAATACCCATTGCGGCAAGGTACGCCGTGGCTGTCTCAATGGCTGCGACGGCCGCCTGAAGGGTTCAGGGCGGTGCTGAGCCGAGCATGGGCTGGGCTCTACAGTTGATGCAGAGACCTTGTAGAGCCGAGCCTACGCTCGGCTGCAATGCATCAGAGCAACGCCAGGTACCCGCGCACCGTGGCATTCAGTCCGTCATACAGCGCCTCTCCGATCAGCGCGTGACCGATCGACACCTCCAGCACGTCCGGCACGTGGGCCAGGAAGTCGCGCAGGTTGTCCTGCGACAGGTCGTGGCCGGCGTTGACGCCCAGGCCCACCGCCTGCGCGCGGCGTGCGGCGGTGGCAAACAGCGCCAGCATCGCCTCGGCATCGCCGGCGGCGTGCGCTTCGGCATAAGGGCCGGTGTACAGCTCGATGCGATCGGCGCCGACGTCGGCCGCCTGCTCCAGCAGCGGGTTACCGGCGTCGACAAACAGGCTGACCCGGCAGCCCATCGCTTTCAGTTCGGCAATCAGCGGGCGCAGTCGCACGGCATCGCGCTCGAAGTCGAAACCATGATCTGAGGTGATCTGGCCGTCGCTGTCAGGCACCAGGGTGGCCTGCGCCGGGCGGGTCTGTTCGCACAGCGGCAGCAGCCCCGGGTAACCCTCGCGCGGTGGCGCAAACGGGTTGCCTTCGATGTTGAATTCGACGCCACGCGCGCGGGTCAGCGAGGACAGGGCCAGCACGTCCTCGGCGGTGATGTGGCGACGGTCCGGCCGCGGGTGCACGGTGATGCCATGCGCACCGGCATCCAGGCAGGCCTGGGCGGCACGCACCACGTCCGGTTCGGCACCGCCGCGCGAATTGCGCAGGACGGCGATCTTGTTGACGTTGACGCTGAGCTGGGTCATGGAACGGAACTACTTGGAAAGAGGGGACGGATCGTGATCGTTGGCGTCTTCGTTGCGGCGGGCCTGGGCCTGCTCGCGCAGGCGGCGCAGTTCTTCGGCATCGACCAGGGTGGCAGGGTCGCGCTGCAGGTCACCGAAGCGGGCCACGTAGCGGCCGCGCACCCAGGCCAGCAGGAAGGCGAGGGCGGCCAGCAGGCACAGGCTCATCAGCCCGGCGCTGGGCGTCTTCAGGGCGAAGGCAAAGCAGCCCAGCGCCAGCAGCAGGTACAACCAGTACATAGTCGGGCTCCCCGGATGATCGCCGCAGTGTAGCGCTGCGTCAGAGCAGCGGCGAGGCCAGCCGGGCGAAGGCCTCGGGCAGGCGGTGCAGCCACAACGAGCGGCCGGCCTGGTCGTGTACCCGCGTGGAACGGTCGAATTCGCCCTGCAGCAGTTCGGCCAGCGCGGCGACGCGGTCACGGTCGCTGATCATCATCGACAGCTCGAAGTTAAGCCGGAAGCTGCGGTGATCGAAGTTGGCGCTGCCGACGATGCAGACATCGTCATCGGCGATGAAGGCCTTGGTATGCAGCATGCGCGGGCCGTACTCGTAGATCTTCACCCCGGCGTGCAGCAGTTCGTCGAAATAAGAGCGCGCGGCCTGGGTGACAAACCAGGAGTCGCTCATCTTGGGCACCAGCAGGCGTACGTCCAGCCCGCCCAGCGCGGCCGAGGTCAGTGCCATCCGCGCCGCTTCGCCCGGCACGAAGTAGGGCGTCACCAGCCACACCCGCTCGTGTGCTTCCTGGATGGCTGCCACGTGCAGGCGGTGGATGGTTTCCCAGCCCGAATCCGGGCCGGATACCAGCACCTGGGCGTTGATCGGGCCATCCGCGCGCAGTGGCATGTCGGCCGGCCAGAGGCGGGCGATGTCGAAGCGCGAATGATCCTGGCCGCTGGCATAGAGCCAGTCCTCGGCGAACACCAGTTGCAGGCTGCGCACCACATGGCCGCTGATCCGCATATGCAGATCACGGTAGGCGTCCGACTTGCGGCTCTCGTCTTCGTCGTCGGTGATGTTGATGCCACCGGTGAACGCCAGGCGGCCATCGACAATCACCAGCTTGCGGTGGGTGCGCAGGTTCAACCAGGGGCGCTTGAAGGGCTTCAGCAGCTGCCGCGGATGGAACCAGACCGCCTCGCCGCCGGCATCAATCAGGGGCTGCAGGAAGCGGCGGGGCAGGGCGGAAGAACCCACTGCATCGAGCAGCAGGCGCACCTGCACGCCAGCCCGCGCGCGCTCGACCAGGGCGTCGCGCAGGGCGGTTCCGGCGTGGTCGGGATTGAAGATGTAGTACTCCAGATGCACGTGGTCGCGCGCCTGCGCGACGGCTTCCAGCAAGGCCGCGTAGGTCGCGGCGCCGTCCACCAGCCAGGTCACTTCGGTGGCGCTGCTCGGCGCCAGTCCTGTCGTGGCCTGGGCGATCTTGGCAAGCTCGGTGCAGTCGGCATCGGGCGGGCAGACATCACTGTAATGCTCCATGCCCGAACGCGCGCGGCCACGGCGCAGGCGCTGCCGCTTCACCTTCTGCGGGCCCAGGAGGTAGTAGATGAAGAGACCCAGGTAGGGCAGCAGCGCCAGTGACAGGATCCAGCTCAGCGTGGCGACCGGCTCGCGCTTCTGCAGCATGATCCAGCCCGCCAGCGCGAACAGGTACAGCAGGTAGGCCACCGCCAGGATCGTGCCGAGGTGGGCGATGCCGTCGAGCCAATGGCGCAGGGAGTCGAAGAGGGCAAGCATCCGCCGATCATAGCGGGCGCGTGCTCCCTGATGGGGTCAGATCCCTTTTCCTGCGGAGAAGGGATCTGACCCCGACCTCATCCCACAAACAAAAAAAGACGCCCCTGTTTCCAGGGGCGTCTGCAGTCGCGTCATGACTGTTGTGTTGCGGTGTAGCGATTACTGCTGCACAAAACCGATCTTCTTCATCTGAGCATTCTTCGCGGCGGCCAGAACCTTGGCCATCACGTCGTACTCGGAATCCGGGCTGGCGTCGATGCGCAGTTCCGGCTGGTTGGTCGGGTCACGCTGGACCTCCTGCTCCATCCGCTGCTGCAGCTCGCTGGTATTGATCGGGCTGTTGTTCCACGAGACCTGGTTGCTGGCGTCGATCTTCAGTTCGATCGGCGGCGGCGGCTCGACCAGCTGCGGCGGTGGGTTGAGCACGCGCTGCGGCAGGTCCACGGCGATCGGGTACGTCATGATCGGCGCGGTCACGATGAAGATGATCAGCAGAACCAGCATCACGTCCACGAGGGGTGTGACGTTGATGTCTGCCATGGGGCCCTTGCCACCACCACTACTGAATGCCATGGCTTATTGCCCCTTTTCTTTGGTCGCGACGAAGCCGACGTCCAGCATGCCCTGCTCCTGCGCGACCTTGGTCAGGTCGTTGATGACGCGCATCTTGGTGGTGCGGTCACCACGCAGGTTCAGCGGCGGCTGCGGGGTCTGCTGGGCGGCGGTCGCCAAGCGCGACTCGAGAGTCTGCTTGTTGATTTCTTCGTCGTTCCAGTAGATCGAGCCGTCTTCCTTGACTGCCAGGGTGATCGGTCCGGAACGCTTTTCAGCGTCTTCCGGCTTCTGGATCAGGTTGGCTTCCGGCAGATCCACCTTGACCTTGTGGGACATCAGGGGCGCCGTGATGATGAAGATGATCAGCAGCACCAGCATCACGTCCACGAGGGGCGTAACGTTGATGTCGGCCATGGGGCCGCCGCTGTTACCACTACTGAAAGCCATAACGGGCTCCGTCTAGATCTTGGTGACTACTTACGTTCGTCGCTGGGTAACGCGCGCCGCAATTAGCGGACGCGCGAGCCGGTGGCGAAGAAGTCGTGCAGGTCGTGCGCGAAGGTATCGAACTTGCTGATGGTCGCGCTGTTGATCTTGCTGAAGAAGTTGAAGGCGAACACGGCCGGGATCGCGACGAACAGACCGATCGCGGTCATGATCAGCGCTTCACCCACCGGGCCGGCAACGGCGTCGATCGAAGCGGAGCCGGTGGCACCGATCTTGATCAGCGCGCCGTAGATGCCCCACACGGTACCCAGCAGACCGACGAACGGAGCGGTCGCGCCGACGGTGGCCAGCAGGGTCATGCCCGACTGCAGCTTGTTGCTTTCGCGGGTGACGGCCTGACGCAGAGCGCGGTCGACGAACTCCGAACGGCTCAGGTTCTCACCGACGCCGCCGGAAGCACCGCCTTCAGCGCGCTGGTGGTGGGCAGCTGCCTGGGCAGCGTCCAGGGCGATCTTCGAGAACGGCTCGGAAGCCGGCTGTTCTTCCATCGCACGGATGGCGTCCTGCGCGTTCGGGGTGTCCCAGAACAGGCTGACGACGCGATCAGCGGCGCTCTTCAGGCGGGTAGCGCGGAAGATGTTGATGACGGTCCAGTACCAGGACATGGCCGACATGGCGATCAGGGTCAGCAGCACGACCCAGGAAACCGCGAAATCACCCGGCTTGGTGGTCATTTCGTGGATCAGGTGCTCGAAGCCCATCTGCGACAGGGCGTTGGACGGATTGCCCCCGGCAGCAGCGGCGATGAAAATTTCCTGCAGCATGACGCTTACCTTTGTTGTGTGTGGTGATAAAGGGTGTAGCTAAGCTAAACAATCGAACCGGGAGCGGGGGTGGCCAGGCGGCCACCCGGACGCATCAGTTCAGCGCAAAGTTGACCGGGACGCGAACGCGACCTGCCGCCTTCTTACCGCCAGATTCAGCGGCGTTGAAGCGCCACTTGCGAGCTGCTTCCATCGCAGCACGGTCCAGGTCGCGGTTACGGCTGGACTTTTCCACCGTGACATTGGTGACGTTGCCGCTGGCATCGACATCAATGATCAGGATCACTTCGCCCTGGATACCAGCGCGGAAGGCTGCCGGCGGGTAGCGCGGCGGATTCATGGCCTTCGACGAGATGTCCACGCTGGCCTCGATCGAGGTCGCAGGTGCCGGCGGCGCAGGGGGCGACGGCGGGGTGACGATATCGTTCGGACGCGGTTCCGGCACGTCCACGACCGGCGCCTGCGGCGGCGGCGGGACCGGCGACGGCTTCGGCGGCGACAGATTCTTCACCGGCGGCGGCGGAGTATCGGTCGGCGGCGGCGGCGGCGGCGGGGGCGGCGGCGGCGGCGGTGCATCGACGATGGTCACCATGACGTTGCGCTCCTTCTCCGCAACGGCCTTGGGAGCCACGGCGGGAATGAGGAGCATCATGAAGGCGGCCAGATGCAGGGCAATTACAAACGCGATGCCGACGATGCGAGGCCAGCTCAGCCCCTTGTCATCGGGTTGTTCGTACCGGTGAACGACTAGTTGTTCCGTCATGCGCCAAGAGCTCAATAGTGGGGCCGGGATGCCGGGGGCGGAATCCCTGATCAGCGGTGCATGACACCGCAGGAACCTCCAAGCTTATACCAATCCTGAGCGCCTGCGCATCAACTGAGCAGGCATTCAGGCGTTATTCCTACTTACTTCAGGTTGATGATTTTTTTGGCATCAGCCTGGTTCTTCACACCCTTCGCCAGCGCCTGCTGGGCGGCCTGCTTGGCCTCCGGGATGCGACCTTCGGCATGCAGGACGCGTGCCAGGTTCAGGTAGGTCTCACCGTCCTTGGACAGCGGGGCAGCCTTCTGCCACGCATCGATCGCCTGCGGCACCTGGTCGGAGTAGTAGTAGGACTGGGCCAGCGCCAGGTAGACCTGGTAGTCCGGCTTCAGGATGCCCTTCTGCAACCCTTCGTTGATGACCGCGATGACGTCCTTTTCCTTGTGTTCGGTGTTGGCATAGATCGAGTACAGCTGCTTGTACTCGCGCTCTTCGGTGAGCTGGCCGCTGCTGCGCAGCTTGTCCATCACCGCAGCCGCCTTGTCCATCTGGTCGGCCTGCATGTACATGCTGGCCAGGTTCAGCTGGGCCTTCTTGTCGTTCGGGTTCTTGGCAGCCAGGGCCTCGGCTTCCTTGACCGCTTCACCGGACTGGCCGGCTTCGGACAGGGCCGCCATCAGCAGCTGGTTCCAGTTGTCCTTCGGTTCGGTCGAGCCGGCGATGGCCTGCTTCAGCACCGGGATCGCTTCCTGGTAGCGCTCCAGCTGGTACAGCGCCTGGCCCTTGGCGATCAGCTCTTCCGGCTTGGTCGACTTGCTCTCGGCAAAGTACTTGTCGAGGGTGGCCAGGCCTTCGGCGGTCTTGTCTTCCTGCAGCTCCAGCTGGCCCAGCATCAGCATCGACTGGAAGTGGCCGTTGTTGTCCAGGCCGTTGAACTGCAGGACCTGCTTCAGGTAGGCGATCGCTGCTGCGGTGTCGTCGGTCTGGTAGGCGGCCTGCGAGGCCAGCTGCGCAGCCAGCGACTTGTCGTACTCGTTCGCGGCGCTGTCAGCCAGGATGGCGTCGGCCTGGGTGCGGGTCTCCGGGAACTTTTCCTTGTTGTAGCTGTCGATCATTTTCTGCAGCTTGCTGCCCAGCTTGGCCGAAGCCTTGACCGTCGGCTCCTGGCGGGTCGCGTTCGGGTACAGCACCTCGGCCTTGGCCTGCTTGCCGCCGCGGTTGCCGCGCTCGGAGGAGCGCGAGGACTGCGCGAAGGCATCGGTGACCACGGCGCCGGTCAGGGCGGTCGCGACGAGGACGGAAAGCACAGCTTTGTGGTTACGGAAAATCATCGTTCACCTCGATCGAACCGCCGGTTAGCGGCAAAGTCGGACTGTCAGAAAAATCTGAGCCGCCAAACGTATCAGAAACAGATGGCGTGAGAAATCGTTTTATGTGCTGCAATACAGCATGAAACTGCGCACTCATCCGCACTTTGGCCGCAGTCCGGCCGCCTGCGCCTGCTGATAGACCGGCGTCAGAGCCGGTGCATCGCGTCGCAGTTCCTGGATCCGGTTGGCTGGGTCAGGGTGTGTGGACAGCCATTGTGGGCTGCGACCGCCACTGGCGGCCATCATGTTCTGCCACAGATCGACCGCCTGGGCCGGGTTGAAACCGGCCTGGGCCATCAGTCGCTGGCCGATCACGTCGGCCTCGCTCTCCTGGGTCCGCGAGCCGGGCAGCAGGAAGGCGGTTTGTGCGCCCATCCCGCCAAGCTGGTTCACGGTGCTGGCGGCACCCTCGCCGTAGGCTGCACCGGCGAGCGCGCCGAGCACGGCCAGGCCGGTCTGCGCCCCCATCTGGCGGGTGATGCGCTCTTCGTGGTGGCGGGCAATGACGTGACCGATTTCATGGCCGATTACGGCAGCCAGCTGGTCCTGATTCTTGGCGACAGTGAAGATGCCGGTGTTCACGCCGACCTTGCCGCCGGGCAGGGCGAAGGCGTTGGGCTCCTTGTCGACGAACACCGCAGTCTCCCACCGTACGCCACGGTACTGAGCAGGCAACTGCGCGACCAGCGCGTTGACCACACATTGCACGTAGCCGTTCTGGCGGCCGTCGGTGCTGATCTTTTCCTTCTGCTTGGTTTCGGCGAACGCCTGTGCTCCCAGCTGGTCCAGCTGCGCCTGTGATACGCCGCCCACCATCTGCCGGCGCCCGGTCGGGGAGGTCGTGGTCGCGCAGGCGCTGACCAGGGTAGTGATGACAAGGGCCAGCAGCAGTTGTTTCATGGAAGCTCCCCCGTGTTCATGTGCGCAGTGTGTAGCGTAGCGGCTTAATCTTTCGTCAAGCGGACACGGCGTTACGTTGACCCCAGGAACACCATCGCGGCAAGCGCGACAGCGTTGTTCAACGCATGCGCGGTGATCGCGGCCCAGAGCGTACCGGTGCGCTGGTACAACCAGCAGAACGCAGCACCCATGCCGCCATAGACCAGCCACAGCTGCGCGATTTCGGCCGGGCCATTGGCACTGGTGCCAGGGATTTCATGGATGAGAGCGAACGCAAGGCTGCTCAGTACCACGCCCAGCCACGGGCGCCCGGCCTTCCACAGGCGGCCAAACAGCACGCGGCGGAACAGCAGCTCCTCGTAGGCCGGTGCCAGTACCACCGCGAACAGCACCAGGAACAAGGGAAAGCGCGCGATCGCGCTCTGCATCAGCGCCAGGTTGGTGGGGACCGGCTCGACGCCGAACTGCTTGGCCAGGAAGGCGATGCCATTGCTGCCGAGCACGATCAGGGTCGCCACCAGCAGGGTCCAGCCCCAGGTGGAGGGACGGCGCAGCGCCTGCCGGGACGCGTGGCGCTCGCCGGCGTTGGCCGGCCGTCGCCAGAAGTACAGCAGCAGCGCGGCGCCGCCGGTGGCAAACAGCGCCATGAGAATCTGCGCAAGCGCGCCGGGCTGGCCCAGTGACGCCGCTACCGATACCGAACTGGCCTCGGGTGCGCCAGCGCCGGCCTGCGCGTTCGCGTAACCGACCACCACGCCACGGTACAGGCCCCACAGCAGGCCGCTGATCAGGCTCAGGCCGAAGAGGGTGACAGCGGCGATGCCCAGGTCGATGAAGAACCCCGCCAACGGCGAAACGGCACGCGGCGCGGCAGAGGCCGGCGGAACCGGGGGCGGGGCGGAAACCGGGGCGGATGCGGACATCAGGTACCTGCGTTCAAGAGTCGAAGGCCGGCGCGCCTCCCCGCGCACCGGCCGTGTCCCGATTGTGTCAGATATCCAGGTTTGCGACCTTCAGCGCGTTGTCTTCGATGAAGTCGCGACGCGGTTCGACGACATCGCCCATCAGCGTGCTGAAGATCTGGTCGGCAGCGACAGCGTCTTCGATGCGCACCTGCAGCAGTCGACGGGTTTCCGGATTCACCGTGGTGTCCCACAGCTGCTCCGGATTCATTTCACCCAGGCCCTTGAATCGCTGGATCTGGCGGCCGCGCTTGGCCTCCTCGAGCAGCCAGTTCTGTGCCTTGGCAAAGCTGTCGACTTCGATCGACTTGGCGCCGCGGGAGATCGTCGCGCCCTCGCGCACCAGACCGTGCAGCAGCTTCGATGCCTGGTGGATCGCGCGCAGTTCGCCGCTTTCGAAGGCCGACATCGGCAGCACCTGGATGTGCTGTTCGCCCATGTGGCGACGGGTCACCAGCACAGCGGCCGGGCGCTCGTCGTTGGCGTCCTGCAGTTCCAGCGTGAAGCGCGGGCTGCCCAGGCTGCCCTGGTTGAGGCGCTTGGCCAGTGCATCCAGGCCCTCGCCTTCGCCGGCAGCGCGCAGGCTTTCCAGGTCCATCGGTACAAAATCGACCAGCGCTTCAAGCAGGTTGCGATCGTAGCGATGTGCGTTGCGCTCGATCGAATCCAGCGCGGCTGCGTAGGTCAGCAGCAGCTTCTCCAGCGCAAGGCCTTCGATGCCGGGCTCGCCGGTGGCCGGCACCAGTGCAGCGTTTTCCACTGCGCTGCTGGCCAGGTAGCTGTCCAGCGCCGGGTCGTCCTTCAGGTACAGCTCCTGCTTGCCCTGCTTGATCTTGTACAGCGGCGGCAGGCCGATGTAGACGTAACCGCGCTCGATCAGCTCCGGCATCTGACGGTAGAAGAACGTCAGCAGCAGGGTGCGGATGTGGGCGCCGTCGACGTCGGCGTCGGTCATGATGATGATCTTGTGGTAACGCAGCTTGTCCGGGTTGTACTCGTCGCGGCCGATGCCGGTGCCCAGCGCGGTGATCAGCGTACCGACCTGGTCGGAAGACAGCATGCGGTCGAAACGCGCGCGTTCCACGTTGAGGATCTTGCCGCGCAGCGGCAGCACTGCCTGGTTCTTGCGGTTGCGGCCCTGCTTGGCCGAGCCACCTGCCGAGTCACCCTCGACGATGAACAGTTCGGACAGCGCCGGATCCTTCTCCTGGCAGTCGGCCAGCTTGCCCGGCAGGCCGGCGATATCCAGTGCGCCCTTGCGGCGGGTCAGGTCGCGTGCCTTGCGCGCGGCTTCACGTGCACGTGCGGCATCGACGATCTTGCCGGCAATCGCCTTGGCTTCGTTCGGGTTTTCCTGCAGGAACTCTTCCAGACGCGCACCGAAGGCGTTCTCCACCGCCGGACGCACGTCGGAGCTGACCAGCTTTTCCTTGGTCTGGCTGGAGAAGCTCGGGTCCGGCACCTTCACCGACAGCACCGCGATCATGCCTTCGCGCATGTCGTCGCCGGTCAGGTTGATCTTGGCCTGCTTGGCGATGCCGTTCTGCTCGATGTAGTTGTTGAGCACGCGGGTCAGCGCACCGCGGAAGCCGGCCAGGTGGGTACCGCCGTCCTTCTGCGGAATGTTGTTGGTGAAGCAGTACATCGTCTCCTGGTAGGAGTCGGTCCACTGCAGCGCCACGTCCACGACGATGCCGTTGTGCTCGCCGGTGACCGAGATGACGTTCGGGTGCAGCGGGGTCTTCAGCTGGGCCAGATGCTCCACGAAGCTGCGGATGCCGCCTTCGTAGTGGAAATCATCGCGACGGCCATCACCACGCTCGTCGGCAAGGACGATCTTGACGCCGGAGTTCAGGAACGACAGCTCGCGCAGGCGGCGGGCCAGGATGTCGTAGTGGAATTCCACGTTGTCGTGGAAAGCGACGGTGGACGGCCAGAAACGCACGGTGGTGCCACGCTTGGTGGTGGCTTCCAGCTTGGCCAGCGCGGTCACGGCTGCGCCGTTGCTGAATTCCTGCTGGTAGTGGGACCCGTTCTGGAACACGTCCACCAGCAGCTTCTGCGACAACGCGTTGACCACGCTGACGCCGACGCCGTGCAGGCCGCCCGAAACCTTGTAGCTGTTGTCGTCGAACTTGCCGCCCGCGTGCAGGACGGTCATGACCACTTCGGCCGCAGACACTTCGCGGCCGAGCTTGGCGCTCATCTGCTCGTGCTTGCCGGTCGGAATGCCGCGGCCGTTGTCGGACACCGAGACCGAGCCGTCGGCGTGGATCGTCACCGCTACGTGATCGGCGTGGCCGGCCAGCGCTTCGTCGATCGAGTTGTCGACGACCTCGAACACCATGTGGTGCAGACCGGTACCGTCATGCACGTCGCCGATGTACATGCCGGGACGCTTGCGGACAGCCTCCAGGCCTTCCAGGGCGGTAATGCTGTTGGCGTCGTAATTGCCGTTGTTTGCCGGGGTGTTCTGTTCGTCGCTCATTGCGCTTGCCGTAGGCTCCGCAGGTCGGCCATCGCGCGGAGCGATGTGCCGAGAATGAAAGGGTTCCAACCCGAATTATACCAGCCGGGGTCGAACGGCCCTGGTGTGTCCACTATGGCACAGCCACGATCTGTGCATGTTCCACGTGGAACCGGGCGATATGGGTCAGTTCCTGCAGCGCCGCCGGAGTTTCGGTGGCGGTGATGAAGATCTGCGCCGGCCCATTGAGCAGGCGCTCCAGTACCCGCGCCTGGTGCGTGCGATCCAGTTCCGAGGCCAGATCGTCCAGCGCGATCACGGGCCATTCGCCGCGCTGTTCCGCATAGTCTTCGGCCTGTGCCAGCAGGCAGGCCAATGCCGTCAGCTTGGCCTGGCCACGGGAGAGCGCATCACGCCCCGGAATGCTGTGGAAATCCACACTCCAGTCCGCCCGGTGGGGGCCCACCGAGGTGTACCCGGCCTGCCGGTCACGTTCCCGGGCCAGAAGCAGCGCATCGGCCAGGGGAAGCTCATGCCGTCGCCAACCAGGACTCAGTTCCAGTCCCTGGATGCCGAGTTGCGGAGCCAGGCTGGCGGCCAAGTCCACCGTGCGCTGCTGCAGACGCTCCAGATAGTGCTGGCGGCGGCTGGTCAGCGGTTCTCCGGCCTCGGCCAGTTCGTGATCCCAGGTATCGAGCATCCGCGACGGCCCGCCCTGCTTGAGCAGGGCATTGCGCTGTTTCAGCGCCCGGGAGTAGCGGCGCCACAGGGACAGAAAATCCGGTTCCACGTGGAACAAACCCCAATCGAGGAAGCGACGGCGGGGTTCGCCACCACCACTCACCAGGGCGTGGCTGCCAGGTTCAAAGGTCACGACTGCCAGCGCAGCGCAGAGATTGCCGAGCTGGGCCACGTCTTCGCCGTCCAGCCGTCCCTTCCAGTCCTGGCCACTGTGGCGCAGGCCGGCCTTGCGCCGGTGCGGCGGGTGAAGGGCACGTTGTTCGTCCCATTCCACGAAGACTTCCAGCGCCTCCTGGCCCTGACGCACCAATCCATCGCGCACCCGGCCACGGAAACTGCGGCCATACGCCATCAGATGCAGGGCTTCGAGCACGCTGGTCTTGCCGGCACCGTTGTCGCCGGTCAGCAGGTTCAAGCCCGGCTGGGGAGACAGGTCCACCGCACTGAAGCGACGCAGTTGGTGCAAGGCGAGGCGGCGGATCTGCATGGGGCGCGAAAGACCATCCGCACGAGGCGGTAGAGAGGCAGGGAATCCATCAGCTTACTGCATTGGTCAAGCGAACCGTGCCGCGCCAGACATCGCCGCTGTGCTGAAGCCTCCGGCCGGCACCCCTGCGCGTGTTTCACGTGGTGGCGCTCCCTCACCAGGGCTCGCCTGGGTCTGGATACGCCCGGAATCCTTGAATTCTGAGCGGCGGCGCAGGGTACAGGCCCTCAGATTTCAGCGATTTCAGCCTCATTCCGCGGGCATCGCGAGGCGCCCCCGCGGTGGATTGCGCGAACTCCGCGCAGATTTCTTGAAATCTCCGACGCGATGCCCTGGAGGGTTCCACAGATTTCAAAGAATTCGAGCCCGTCGTTTCACGCTGTCCACAGCCGGTCTGTATGACTTATACACAAGGTATGGGCAAGCTGTGGATAAAAAAGCCCTTCTGCCACGGCTCGGAAACTATCCACAGGTTCCCCCCCAGCCTGAGGGGCCTCTATACAGGGGGTTTCAGGTGCATAAATCTATTAAAAATCAATTAGATAATGCATTTTTCCACGAAATCTAGGCCTACCATCACCACCATGCTTTAGATTTATACCCAGATTTAGAAGCTAGGCAGGCCCCGATCCGACCCCAACCAGGGCTGTGGACAGTGGTGTCTGCAGATGAAGCAACCGCAGCGTTGCGACCCATGATCTGCTTCACCCCTTCGGCGAGTTCGGGGCACATGAGATCAGGCTGAAGCCCCAGAACGCATGCTCGATCGAAGGTCGCTGGACAGCGCCCAAGCCGGCAACCAGGATTCCAACCGCTCAGGACCGATTGCATCGGAAGGGCAGCCAGGATCAATCGGCAGCCATCACTCTCGAGGAGGCCATTCCCCGGACGTGGAGATCCAGTGATCCCGATGCTCCACGTGGAACGTGCAAAAAAAAACGCCCGGAAAAATCCCGGGCGTCCTTCGGTTCCACGTGGAACAGCACAGCTGTCAGAGACGCAGCGGCATCACCACGTGGCGCGACTTCTCGCTGCTGGATTCACGCACCAGCGCCGAGGAGTTGGAGTCGCGCAGCTGGATGATCACTTCCTCGTCGCGCAGGGCGGAGAGGGCATCCAACAGGTAGTTCACGTTGAAGCCGATGGCCAGATCGCTGACCGTGGTGTCGGCCTCGATCTCTTCCTGGGCTTCTTCCTGTTCCGGGTTGTGCGCGCTGATCTTCAGGTTGCCCGGCGAGACTTCCACGCGGATACCGCGGTACTTCTCGTTGGACAGGATCGCGGCGCGCTGCAGCGAGGCACGCAGTGCTTCACGATCAACCTTCACTTCGCGGTCGGCACCGATCGGGATCACGGCTTCGTAATCCGGGAACCGGCCGTCGATCAGCTTCGAGGTGAAGGTGACATCGTCGCGCTTGACGCGCACGTGGCTGCGGCCGACTTCCAGCTCGATCTCGCGATCGCCGCTCTCCAGCAGGCGCTGCAGTTCGGTTACGCCCTTGCGCGGCACGATGATCTGGCGCTTCGAACCGCTGGGCTTGGCCAGGTCGGTTTCACAAAGGGCCAGGCGGTGGCCGTCGGTGGCAACGGTACGCAGGGCATCACCGCGCAGGTCGAACAGCAGACCGTTGAGGTAATAGCGCACGTCCTGCTGGGCCATCGCGAACGCGGTGCGCTCGATCAGCTCCTTCAGGGTCGCTTCGCCGATGGCCACGCGCTCGGTGGCTTCCACTTCGTCAACCGACGGGAAGTCATTGGAGGGCAGGGTAGCCAGGGTGAAACGGCTGCGGCCGGCCTGCACGGTGATCTTGTCACCGGTCTGCGAGACGGTGATCCGGCTGCCGTCGGGCAGGGCGCGGATGATCTCGAACAGCTTGCGGGCGGGAATGGTGGTTTCGCCGTCCTGGGCATCTTCAACCGCGATCCGCGACACCATCTCCACTTCCAGGTCGGTACCGGTCAGCGACAGCTGGCCGTTCTGTACCTGGACCAGGAAATTGGCCAGAACCGGAAGGGTCTGGCGGCGTTCGACCACGTTGACGACCTGTGCCAACGGCTTGAGAAAGGCTTCGCGCTGCAGTGTGAAACGCATGTGGTTCCGTGCCCCTATGCTTTAAAAAATGTGGAATAAATCAAAAGCTTGGTGGTGCTGGTAGAGACAGAATCGCTGGAAAACAACGCTAAGTTTTTGTAAATAAAGGTATTTCAGACCTCGAAACCCTCTGTATTACCGACCCCCAGGGGGTGGGGAAAGCTGTGGATAAATCCGACGCGATTTCAGACGCCTTTTTTATCCACAACGTGTCCCGCGCTTGCTACCGGATTCTGCACCGTTTTGTGCGATGACGCCTCATCGGCATCCGTGCATCATTCGCTCAGCTTCCGGATCAGCTTGTCCCAGTCCTCGCGGAGCTTGCCGTCGGTTTCCATCAGGGTCCGGATCTGGCGGCAGGCATGCAGCACCGTGGTGTGATCGCGACCGGCAAAGGCGTCGCCGATCTCGGGCAGGCTGTGCTCGGTCAGTTCCTTGGTCAGGGCCATGGCGACCTGGCGGGGGCGGGCCAGCGAGCGGGTCCGACGCTTCGACAGCAGATCCTTGATCTGCAGGCCGTAGTAGTCGGCAACGGTTTTCTGGATGTTGGGAATGCTGATCGCCTGCTGCTGGGCGCGCAGCAGATCGCGCAGGGTTTCCTGGGCGAATTCGGTGGTGATCGCGCGGCCGGTGAAGTTGGCGCGGGCGGTCAGGGTATTGAGCGCACCTTCGAGGTCGCGCACGTTGGAGCGCATCTTCTTGGCGATCAGGAACGCAACATCATCGGGAATCTCGGCACCGCGCTCGCGCGCCTTGGCCAGCACGATCGCGGCGCGGGTCTCGAAGTCCGGCGGTTCGATCGCGACCGACAGGCCCCAGGCAAGCCGCGACTTCAGGCGCGCTTCCAGGCCTTCGACTTCGCGCGGATAGCGGTCGCAGGTCAGGATGATCTGCTGCTTGCCATCGAACAATGCGTTGAAGGTATGGAAGAACTCTTCCTGGGTGCGGTCCTTGCCGGCGAAGAACTGGATGTCATCGATCAGCAGCGCGTCCACCTGCTGGAACTGGCGCTTGAACTGATCCATGGTCTTTTCCTGCAGGGCCCGGATCATCGCGCTGAAGAACTGTTCCGAACGCAGGTACAGCACCTTCGCGCCTGGATTGGCCTGGCGCATCGCGTTGCCGGCGGCGAACATCAGGTGGGTCTTGCCCAGGCCGGTGCCTCCGTACAGCAGCAGCGGGTTGTGCGCGCGGTCGCCCGGCTTCTGCGCTGCCTGGAAGGCGGCGGCCAGGCCCAGCTGGTTGCTGCGGCCTTCGACGAAGTTGGCGAACGTGTAGTGATTGTCCAGGTTGCCGGCGAACGGCACCTGCGGTTCGCTGGACACATGCGCCGACGGCGTGGAAACCGGCGCGTTCTGCGCCTCCACAGGACGCGGGCGCGAGCCGATTTCAAGAAAAACGTCGCTGAAACCGGCGAAATGAGCCAGCAGTTCGCGGATCCGGGCCAGGTACAGCTCGCGGACCTGGTCGACGATGAAGGCATTCGGTGCATACAGCACCAGGCTGTCCACGCGCAGATCGGCCTGCAGCGGCTTCAACCAGGTATGAACGTCTTCCGGCGGGAACTCCGCTTCGAGGCGCTCGAGACTACGGGACCAAGCATCCATCAGCAATAATCGTCCGGTGGCCGGGGCATGGACGCGACAAGGCGCCCAAACACAGGCCGGAAAGGGGGGAAATGGATGGCTCAGACTACCACCGAGCGCCCGCCTTCGGAATGCTTGTCCCCTACTTATTCACAAAAACATCCACAGCTATTGCACAGCCCAGTGAATTCGCGTAGCTGACAGGGCTTGACTTGGGGCGGGGTACCTCTCTAGAATTTCCGGTTCTTTCCGTCCCATTCATACGAGAGGCCCCCAATGGCCACGAAGCGCACCTACCAGCCCAGCAACCTCAAGCGTAAGCGCGACCACGGCTTCCGTGCCCGTATGAAGACCGCTGACGGCCGCAAGATCCTGTCGCGTCGCCGCGCCAAGGGCCGCAAAGTCCTGAGCGCCTGATTGCCATGCCGCACATCGCGGCAGACGCAATCCCTTCGACAGTGAATACTGCAGACCCGCGCAAGCGATTCCCTCGCTCTGCGCGGGTTCGCACGCGTGCCGAATACTCAACGGTCTTCAACGGCGCCCGCCGTGTGTCCGATCCGCTGATGACCCTGCACTGGCTGCCGGCTGACCGGCCGGCCAGGCTGGGTCTGGCGGTTTCCCGCAAGGTTGATCCGAACGCCGTTGGGCGTAACCGGATCAAGCGCGTCCTGCGCGACATCCTGCGTCAGACACGTACCGACATCCAGCCAGGCGACTTTGTCGTCGTGGCTCGAAGTGCTGCGCGTTCCGCCAGCAACGACGAGATCCGCCAGGCCTTCCTGCGCCTGCTGCGTCGCCTGCGTGCATTGCCCACGCCGGGCGTGGACGGCACAATGCCGCCGCCTGATGGCATCGCAACTCCTTCTTTGACCGAGCCGGCATCGCGTCCCGGCCCCGCCGAGCCTGTCCGCTGATGAACCAGACCCGCGTATTCCTCATTTTTGCCTGGCTGATGGTGGCCGTGCTGCTGTGGATGGAGTGGAGCCGTGAAAAGGCTGCTCCGACCCCGGCACCGACGACCACGTCGGCCCCGGCTGCCGCACAGAGTGTTCCGGGCGCCGCCCCGGGCAGTATCCCCAGCGCACAGGTTCCGGGTGCCCCGGGCCAGACCGCTGTGCAGGCCCAGGCCAGTGCCACCCCGGCCAGCCAGCGCGTGACCGTCACCACCGACGTCCTGCGCCTGGTGCTCGATGGCGGCCGCGTGCTCGACGCCGAGCTGCTGCAGTTCCCGCAGACCAAGGACGAAGGCAGCCCGCCGGTCCGCCTGCTGACCGAAGACCCCGCGCATCCGTACAGCGCGATCAGTGGCTGGGCCAGCGAAGACAAGAACACCCCGGTCCCCGGCGCTGACGGCTTCAAGCTGGTCGGTGACACCACGGACTTCGTGCTGGCCAAGGGCCAGAACGAGCTGCAGATCCCGTTCGTGTGGACTGCCGACAACGGCGTGACCATCAAGCGCACCCTGACCGTCTCGCGCAACGAGTACGCCGTGCGCTTCAAGGACGAAGTCAGCAATGCGGGCGCCGCGCCGTGGAACGGCTACGTCTACCGCACCCTGGACCGCACCCCGACCATCCTGTCGCGGAGCATGACCAACCCGGATTCGTTCAGCTTCAACGGTGCCACCTGGTACGACAACGACAAGAAATACCAGCGTCGTGCGTTCAAGGATTACCTGGACGACGGCGCGCTGAACCAGAACATCACCGGCGGCTGGCTGGCGATGCTGCAGCACCACTTCTTCACCGCCTGGATCCCGCAGAAGGACCAGACCGCACACTACGTGCTGTCGCAGGTGGCCGGTCGTGACCTGATCGAAGCGCGTGGCCCGGCCTTCACCGTGGCCCCGGGCCAGTCCACCAGCACCGAGGCCCGCCTGTGGGTCGGCCCGAAGCTGGTCAACCTGATTGCCAAGGAAGACGTGCCGGGCCTGGACCGCGTGGTCGACTACAGCCGCTTCTCGATGATGGCGGTGATCGGCCAGGGCCTGTTCTGGGTGCTGAACCAGGTGCACAAGCTGGTCGGCAACTGGGGCTGGGCGATCGTCGGCCTGGTGGTGCTGCTGAAGCTGGTGCTGTACCCGCTGTCGGCGACCCAGTACAAGAGCGGTGCCAAGATGCGTCGCTTCCAGCCGCGCATCGCGCAGCTGAAGGAACGCTATGGCGATGACCGCCAGAAGTTCCAGACCGCGATGATGGAGCTGTACAAGAAGGAAAAGATCAATCCGATGGGCGGCTGCCTGCCGATCCTCATCCAGATGCCGATCTTCTTCGCCCTGTACTGGGTGCTGGTGGAATCGGTCGAACTGCGCCAGGCGCCCTGGTTCGGCTGGATCCAGGACCTGACCGCACGCGACCCGTACTTCATCCTGCCGGTGATCAACGTGGCGGTGATGTGGTTCACCCAGAAGCTGACGCCGGCACCGGGCATGGACCCGATGCAGCAGAAGATGATGCAGTTCATGCCGCTGGTGTTCGGCGTCATGATGGCCTTCATGCCGTCCGGCCTGGTCCTGTACTGGGTGGTCAACGGCGGCCTGGGCCTGCTGCAGCAGTGGTGGATGACCAAGCGCCATGGCGGCGAGCCGGTTCCGGCCACCACCGCGCCGGCCCCGGTCAAAAAGAAGTAAGAGGTAGAGGTCGACCTTGGTCGACCGCTCTTCACGGTCGACCGACCGATGAAAAGCCCGCCGCAAGGCGGGCTTTTCGCATGCGGCGTTAGAATCGCCGGCACACCGTTCCTCCATCCATCGAGTCCGCCATGCCGCGTGCGTCGTCGTTCCGCCTGTTCCTGCCCTCGCTGCTGTTGACCCTGGTCGTTGCCGGCTGTGGCGACAAGGACGCGAAGGCGCCGGCGACCACGGTCACCCAGCCCAGCGCGCAGGCCGCGGCCGCCGCCGATCCCGCCGCGGCCCCGTTGCTGGCCGCGCTGCAGAAGCAGCTCGACGGCTACCGCCGGATCATCGTGCTGCTGGCCGACGAGGACCAACAGTCGGCTGCCGACCGCGGCACCTCCACGCGTGTGGGCCAGCAGCTGTTCCACGATGGGCTGGAACAGCGCACGGCCATCGCCGCACAGTTCGACTCGCTGCTGCGCGGCTCCAGTCCGCAGCGCTTCGCCACCCTCGGCACCGTGCTGGACTACATCGAATCGGCACCGGAACTGTTCGACGCCGACCGCCTGGCCTTCCGCGAAGTGCTGCGTGACCTGCATGAGCGGGTCGGCACCGATTCGTCGCTGCCGGCGGTGAAGCTGCACCAGCGCATCGGTGAGGACCTGGAAGCGCTTGATGAGATCGAGCGCAACTACAACCAGGAACTGACCCGCATCTTCAGCCGTTTCGAGCGCACCCGCGCCATCGAACTGAAGCGTGAGAAGTGGGACGACTACATCGCCCACCTGCACAAGGACTACAGCCGCGAAGCGATCCTGCGCGACTATGGCGTGATCGAGCCGTACCCGATGTCGATGAAGGACAGCGACCGCGAGATCTTCGGCCGCGACCTGCCGCCGAAGACGGTGGTGCTGACCTTCGACGATGGCCCGCACAAGGCTTATACCGATGAAGTGGTGGCCATCCTCAAGCGTTACGACGTGCCGGGCGTGTTCTTCGAAGTCGGCCGCAACCTGGGCAAGGTCGAGGCCGATGGCAAGGTCAGCCTTGGCCCGATGGCGAAGATCAGCCGCAACCTGATGGAAGAGGGCTATGCGGTGGGCAATCACAGCCTGACCCATGCCCAGTTGTCGCGCACCACCGGCGATGCGCTGCGCCAGCAGGTGCTGGACACCGACACGCTGCTCAAGGACGTCGACAGCAAGCGCGCGCCGCTGTTCCGCTTCCCGTACGGCGCGCGCAATGCCGAAGGCCTGCAGCTGCTCAACGAAGCCGGCCTGAAGTCGATCATGTGGAACATCGACTCGATGGACTGGGCCGACCCGGTGCCGGAGTCGATCGTGCAGCGCGTGCTCGACCAGGTGAACAAGGAGCAGCGCGGCATCATCCTGTTCCACGACATCCACGACCGTGCGGTGAAGGCGCTGCCGCAGATCCTCGACCGGCTGATCGCCGATGGTTACCAGTTCGCCGGCTGGAACGGACGCGAGTTCACCGTCGCCCGCGCGCGCAAGGGTGATGCCGGTGCCGCCACCGTGACCACCGGCTACGAGAAGTCCTGGGCGATCGTGGTCGGCATCGACAACTACGCCAAGTGGCCGAAGCTGGAGTACGCCAGCCACGACGCGCAGGCGGTGGCCGATACCCTGACCGGGCAGTTCGGCTTCCCGTCCTCGCAGGTGATCGTGCTGAAGAACGAGCAGGCGACCCGCAACAACATTCTGGCCGCCTTCCACGACCGCCTGGCCGACGACAGCACCGGAAAGAACGACCGCGTGTTCGTGTTCTTCGCTGGCCATGGCGCCACCCGCCAGCTCGCCTCCGGGCGCGACCTCGGCTACATCATTCCGGTGGATTCGGATCCGAAGGAATTCGCCACCGACGCGATCGCGATGACCGACATCCAGAACATCGCCGAGAGCATGCAGGCCAAGCACGTGATGTTCGTGATGGATGCCTGCTACAGCGGCCTGGGCCTGACCCGTGGCGGTCCCTCGTCGTCGTCGTTCCTGCGCGAGAACGCGCGTCGCAGCGCGCGGCAGATGTTGACCGCCGGCGGTGCCGACCAGCAGGTGGCCGATGCCGGCCCGAACGGCCACTCGGTGTTCACCTGGGTGCTGTTGCAGGCACTGGCCGGCAAGGGCGATCTCAACGGCGATGGCCTGATCACCGGTACCGAACTGGCCGCCTACGTGGCGCCGGCGGTGTCGGCGGTATCGCACCAGACCCCGGCCTTCGGCAGCCTGCCAGGTTCGCAGGGCGGCGAGTTCGTATTCCAGGTACCCGACAGCCAGGAATACCTCAACGCCGATACGCGCCAGCTGACCGCCGATGCGATCGCGCTGAACAACAAGGTGGATGCCGCCAGCGAAGCCAAGGGTGCCCAGGCGCCGGTAACCGTGGCCGATCTGCAGGGCGGCAAGGCCAAGCTGGTGGTGCCCACCGCTGGCCCGGCGTCCGACCGGCAGCGCGCACAGCAGGCCAATGACCGCGGCCTGCAGCTGTACCGCGAGAAGCAGTACGACCAGGCGGCCGCGCAGTTCACCGAGGCGCTGAAGCTGCGCCCGGACTTCGCCCAGGCCGCCAACAACCTCGGTTTCGTCTATTACCGTCAGCAGCGCTACGCCGAAGCTGCACGCTGGCTGGAGAACACGCTGAAGATCGATCCGTCGCGTGCGGTGGCCTATCTCAACCTGGGCGATGCCTACTTCAACGCCGGCGACAAGGCCAAGGCCAAGCAGGCCTACACGACCTACCTGGCGCTGCAGCCGCAGGGCAGTGGTGCCGCGCAGGCACGCGCGCAGCTGGAGAAACTCTGAACCATGAACGACGCGATCCGCACCGACACCATCGTGGCCATCGCCAGCGCATCGGGCGCTGGCGGTGTTGGTCTGCTGCGCCTGTCCGGCCCGCGCGCAGCGGCCATCGCCAACGCGTTGGGTGCGCCTGCACTGCGCCCGCGCCATGCGCACTATGCGCGCCTGCGCGACGCCGATGGCGAGGTCATCGACGATGGCATCGTGCTGTGGTTCCCGGCGCCGAACAGCTTCACCGGCGAAGAGGTGGTGGAACTGCAGGGCCACGGCAGTCCGGTGCTGCTGCAGCAACTGGTCGCGCGCTGCATCGCGCTCGGCGCGCGCCAGGCGCGGCCGGGTGAGTTCAGCGAACGGGCGTTCCTCAACGGCAAGCTGGACCTGGCCCAGGCCGAGGCCATCGCCGACCTGATCGCCGCGGGTGACAACCGCGCCGCGCGCGCTGCACGCCGTTCGCTGGATGGCGTGTTCTCACGCCGCATCGACACCGTGGTCGAACAGCTGGTGCTGCTGCGCATCCATGTGGAAGCGGCCATCGACTTCGCCGACGAACCGCTGGATACCCTCGGTGGCGCGCAGGTGCGGCGTGGCCTGGAACAGGCGCGCAGCGACCTGGGCCTGCTGCGCCGCGATGCCGAGCGCGGCCGTCGCCTGCGCGATGGCCTGCATGCGGTGCTGATCGGCCCGCCGAATGCCGGCAAGAGCTCACTGCTCAATGCATTGGCCGGCAGCGAGCGCGCCATTGTCACCGACATCGCCGGCACCACCCGCGACACGCTGCGCGAAACCATCCGCCTGGACGGCCTGGAGCTGACCCTGGTCGACACCGCCGGCCTGCGCGACGGCGGCGACGCCATCGAACGCGAAGGCATGCGCCGCGCCCACGTGGAGATCGAGCGCACCGATCTGGCGCTGATCGTCTTGGACGCGCGCGATCCCGCGGCCGGCGAGGCGGCGCTGGGCGATGCCGTGGCGGCGGTGCCGCACAAGGTCTACATCCACAACAAGTCGGACCTGCTGGATGCGTTGCCGGCGCTGGACGATCCGGACCGCGTGTTCGTTTCGGCTGCGACTGGCGCCGGGTTGGAAGAACTGCACGCGCGCCTGCGCAGCATTGCCAGCGCCGGGGCAGGGGAGCAGGTGGATGGCGAGTTCTCCGCGCGCACGCGGCATGTGGATGCAATCGAGCGTGCGCAGGAGCACGCGCAGCGCGCCGATGGCGAACTGGCGCACGAGCACCTGGAACTGGCCGCCGAGGAACTACGGCTGGCCCACGATGCACTGGGCGAGATCACCGGGCAGATGAGTGCCGATGATCTGCTGGGAAGGATCTTCTCCAGTTTCTGCATCGGGAAGTAACTGTAGAGCCGAGCCCATGCTCGGCTGTTCTACCCGCCAGCCGAGCATGGGCTCGGCTCTACAGGGACCGGCTTCCCCCACCTGTCACATTGCCGCCGCATACTGACGCCCATCACATACCGCTTGGGGAAGTCGCAGTGAAGTCGTGGGGTTGTGCGTTGCTGTTGTCGCTGGCCGTGGCACCATCGGTGGCCATGAGTGCTGAATCCTCCACCCCGGCCGCGCACAAGGTGTCGGTCTATGGCCACCGCGGGGCAAGCGCGCTGCTGCCCGAGCACACCCTGGCGGCCTACGCCCAAGCGATCGCCGATGGCGCCGACTACATCGAACCGGACCTGGTGATGACCCAGGACGGGGTGATGGTGGCCCGCCACGAGAACGAGATCGGTGGCACCACCGACGTCGCCTCGCATCCGGAGTTTGCCAGCCGCCGCACCAGCAAGGTCATCGACGGGCAGAAGGTCGACGGCTGGTTCACCGAAGACTTCACCCTGGCCGAGCTGAAGACCCTGTACGCGCGCGAGCGCCTGCCGGAGCTGCGCAGCACCGCCTACGACGGCCAGTTCCGCATCGCCAGCCTGGACGAGATCCTGGCCTTCCTGGTGCAGCAGGCCGGGCGCGCCAACCGCGGCATCGGCCTGGTACCGGAGATCAAGCACCCGACCTACTTCCAGTCGATCGGCCTGCCGATGGAAGACAAGCTGCTGGCCGCGCTGCGCGGCAACGCCTACACCAACGTCGGCCCGGTCACCATCCAGTCGTTCGAGACCGCCAACCTGCGCTACCTGCGCGGCAAGATCCCGCGTGGCAGCAACATCCGCCTGCTGCAGCTGTTGTGGAAGGGCGATACCCAGCCGGCCGACATCGCCAAGGCCGGTGGAAAGCTGACCTACGCACAGATGATGACGCCGGCCGGATTGAAGGATATCGCCAGCTACGCCGACAGCATCGGCCCGGAGCTGCGCTCGATCATTCCGCTGGATGACAAGGGTGCACTGGGCACGCCGACCACGCTGGTGCGTGATGCGCATGCGGTGGGCCTGATGGTGATTCCGTACACCTTCCGCCCGGAGAACCACTTCCAGGCCAGCAACCTGCGCAAGGGCGCCGACAACGCGCGCAATGCCGAGGGTTCGATTGCCGAGATGCGTGCCTATCTGGCCACCGGCATCGACGCCTTCTTCACCGATGACCCGGCACTGGGCCGGCAGGCGGTGGATGGCATGGGCGCGGCGGGGAACTGAGCGATCAACGCCGCCGGGCTTGGGCCGGCGCTACCCGGGGTGCCTGTGTGCTCTGGTAGGTGCCAACCTTGGTTGGCACACAACAACCGCGCCGACCCAGGTCGACCACTACCAGGCAATGAAGACGCCGGGTGGGGTCAGAGCCCCTTCGGGGACCCGACCCCGTCACCGATCAACCGCGCGGCTCGTCCGGCCGGCGGAACGGGATCACCACATAGTCCTGGCCTTCGCGCGGCTGCCACAGCACCGGCACGCGCTGCGGTGACGGCGGCTCCAGCTCATCGTCGGGCAGCGGTTCGATGTCTTCTTCTTCGTCTTCCCAGCTGTAGCGCGGGCGCGGCGGCAGTGGGTCGGCGTTGCGGAACAGCAGCGCGGCGATGATGCCGGCGAAGGCGCCGCCCATGTGCGACTGCCAGGACACGCCGTCGGCGTGCGGCAGGATGGTCATCAGCATGCCGCCGTAGAACAGCATGCCGATCAGGCCAGTGGCGATCGCCGCACGATCACGGCGCAGCAGGCCGAGGCTGGCCAGCAGGAACATCAGGCCGTGGGTTACGCCACTTGCGCCCAGGTGCACGCTGCCCGGATTGCCCAGCATCCACGCGCCGATGCCTGAGCCCAGCCACAGCAGGGGCAGGGCACGTACGGTGGCTTTCGGGTAGACGCTGCCGGCCAGCGTGCCGAGGATCAGGATGGCGATGCTGTTGGCGACGATATGCTCGACCGAGGCGTGCAGCATCGGGCCGCCGATCAGGCCAAGCAGGCCCTTGGCTTCCAGTGGCGCGACCGCCCACGGTCGCCAGTCGAACGTGCCCTGCAGGGCGAACACGGCCACCAGCACCAGCACGGCGGCCAGGCTGACATTGAACGCCCGCAGGATGCGCGAGCGGTCATTGCGGGGGGCCGGCGCGTCGCCGGCGGGCAGGGGCGCGTTGTTGTTCATACCTCAGCAATGGCGGTGGTTGGCGCGAAACCAAGGCCACCGCTGCGGGAGAGTGGAAACGGCCGGCGGGACAATCCCACCGGCCGCGTCATCCAGCGGCTCAGGCCTGGCCTTCGCCTTCCTTCGGCGGGTACTTCAGGCTCAGTACCACAGTGGCGGCGATGATCACCGCGACCACGCCCAGCGACACCGGGGTCGGGATCTTGAACAGGTCGATGATCATCATCTTGATGCCGATGAAGCCCAGCACCAGCGCCAGACCATACGGCAGCAGGTGGAAGCGGTCGGCCATGCCGGCCAGCAGGAAGAACATCGCACGCAGGCCCAGCACCGCGAACACGTTGGAGGTGAGCACGATGAACGGGTCGGTGGTGATCGCGAAGATCGCCGGGATGCTGTCCACCGCGAAGATCACGTCGGTGACCGCGATCAGGATCAGCACCGCGAACAGCGGGGTGAACCAGCGCACGCCATCACGCTTCATGCTCAGCGCATTGCCCGCGTAGTCCGGCAGCAGGCGCAGGTGCTTGCGCATCCAGCGCAGGGCCGGGTTGGTCTCCAGGTCCGGCTCCTGGCCGGCAGCGAACCACATCTTCCAGCCGGTGAACAGCAGGAAGGCACCGAACACGTAGAGCAGCCAATGGAACTGGCTGATCAGCACACTACCGGCGAAGATCATGATCGTACGCAGCACGATCGCACCCAGGATACCGATGATCAGCACCTTCTGGCGCTGCTCCTCCGGCACCGCGAAGTAGCTCATGATCATCAGGAAGACAAAGATGTTGTCGACCGCCAGCGCCTTTTCGACCAGGTAGCCGGTCAGGAACTCGAGGCCGACCTTGTTGGCCACCACCTGGCCGGCGGTCTCATTCAGGTAGTACCAGAGGCCCGCATTGAACAGCAGGGCCAGCGCGACCCAGCCGATGGACCACCACAGGGCCTCCTTGAAGGTGACCTTGTGCGGTCCACCATGGCGCATCAACACGAGGTCGACCAGCAGAGCGATGACCACCACCGCTGCGAAGCCGCCCCACAACCACACGTTACCGATCGTCTGCATTGGGAATGTCCGTTGGAAAGATGAATGCCAGGCCGGACGGCGAGGATCTGCAACGGAGGATCGGGAGGGGGATCCAGGGACAGAGCTTCGCCAGTACGGCGAAGGTCTCGCTCGCAGTTCCAGTCGGCTGGAACTGCCGTTGCACCGGAGCCTGCGGGCTCGAAATGACGGCGACAACGTCTGGGAGCTACTCCCCTTCTGGCGCCGATTCTGCGGCCTTGCCGGGCTGCCGTCAAATGGGGGGAGGCCAGGGTCGGATCCCCAAAGGGGCTCCGACCCCTCGTCGTCGCCACACTGGGGTCAGAACCCCCTGCGGGGATCTGACCCCGGCGCCCGGTTTACAATAGGTGGATGAATACCCCCCTTCCGATTGTCCGCCTCAAGAATGCGTGGCGTTCCAGCCACCCGTGGATCTTCCAGAAACTGGTCGAGAAGCCGACCGTCCGGCCCAAGCCCGGTTCCATCGTCGACGTGGTCGGCGTGGACGGGGAGTTCATCGGCCGCGGGTTCTACAACGGACACTCGCGCATTGCCGTGCGCATCCTCGAAACCGATCAGAACGTGCCGGTGGATGCCGGCTGGTTCTCGCGCAAGATCGCCCAGGCGGTGTCGCTGCGCCGTGAGGTGCTGAAGCTCGATGCGGTGTCCGACGCCTGGCGCGTGGTGCACAGCGAAGGCGATGGGCTGTCCGGCCTGGTGGTCGACCGCTACGGCGATCTGGTGGTGGTCGAGTTCTTCGCCGCTGGCATGTTCCGCCACCGCGAGTGGATCTACGACGCCCTGCGCGAACAGTTCCCGGGCTGCCGTTTCCACAGCTTCGCCGATGAGCACGTGCAGAAGCAGGAAAGCTTCGACTTCCACGGCAACACCACCACCGAAGCGTCGGTGATCACCGAGTACGGCATCAAGTTCCGCGCCGACCCGGCCGGTGCGCACAAGACCGGATTCTTCGCCGACCAGCGCGAGAACCGCGAGTGGCTGAGCCAGCAGGTGGAAGGCAAGAGCGTGCTGGACCTGTGCTGCAACACCGGCGGTTTCGCCGTGTACGCCGCAGCGCGTGGCGCCACCGAAGTGGTCGGCATCGACATCGATGAAGACGTCATCCAGATTGCCAAGGGCAATTCGCGCCTGAACAACGTGCGTCCGAAGTTCGTCCAGTCCGACATCTTCCCGTGGCTGCGCGATGCCGCCAACCGCGGCGAGCAGTACGACGTGGTGATCCTCGACCCGGCGAAGATGACCCGCGACCGCGACCAGGTCATCACCGCGCTGAAGAAGTACCTGGACATGAACAAGCTGGCGCTGGGCGTGGTGAAGCCGGGCGGCCTGTTCGCCACGTTCTCCTGCACCGGCCTGGTGGCCGAGGACCAGTTCCTCGACATGCTGCGCCGCGCGGCCTATTTCTCCGGTCGTACGATCCAGATCCTGAAGGTTGCTGGTGCGGGTCCGGACCATCCGTTCATGGCCCACGTGCAGGAATCGCGTTACCTGAAGGCCGTGTTCTGCCGCGTGGTGGATTGACGGTCGGCTTCTGCGTTCGCCGGGCATGAATCATGTCCACGGCCCGGCGGCCAGCGTTCCGCGCATTGCGATGCGTTCGTGAGAATGGCGCCCCATTGATGAGGGGTCGCGGCGCGGCTCTACAAAAAGGCCGGCCGCAGCGCTATGGTCGGGCTCTTCCCAATGCCGGTGAGAGCCCATGCCATCGTTGCGTCAGCTGTCCGTCGTGCTCGCCCTGGCGCTGTGTGCGCCCCTGTCCGCCCACGCCATCGAGTTCAGTGCGCAGGAACTGGCCCGCGCCAAGGCCCTGCAGCAGCGCCTGGTCACTCTGGACAGCCATCTGGATACACCGGCCAATTTCGGCCGCACCGGTTTCGATATCGAGCAGCGCCACGACCGCAACGCGCTTTCGCAGGTGGACTACCCGCGCATGGTCGAGGGTGCGCTGGACGGCGGTTTCTGGGCGATCTACACCGACCAGGGCGACCGCACCACCGCCGCCCATCTGGCCGAGCGTGACCATGGCCTGCAGCGGCTGCTGGAGATCCGCGAAATGCTGGCCGCCAATCCCGAGCGTTTCGCGCTGGCATTGACCGCCGATGACGCGGCGCGGATCAAGGCCGCCGGCAAGCGCGTGGTCTACATCAGCATGGAAAACGCCAGCCCGCTGGTGGAAGACCCCAGCCTGCTCTCGTTCTACCACCGTGCCGGCCTGCGCCTGCTCAGTACCGTGCACTTCGCCAACAACGAGTTCGCCGATTCGGCCACCGACCCCAAGGGCGCGGAGTGGAAAGGCCTGAGCCCGGCCGGCAAGGAGCTGGTGCGGCAGGCGGTGAAGCTGGGCATCGTGATCGACCAGTCACATGCGTCGGACGCGGTGTTCGACGACCTGCTGGCGATGATGCCGGTGCCGTTCGTGCTGTCGCACAGCTCGGCCAAGGCCGTGTACGACCACCCGCGCAATCTGGATGACGCGCGCCTGCGCAAGCTGGCCAAGGCCGGTGGCGTGATCCAGGTGAACGCCTATGGCGGCTACCTGATCGACACGGCGAAGACGCCCGAGCGCAAGCAGGCCGAAGAAGCGCTGAGCAAGCAGCTGGGCGGCTGGGAAGGCATGGGCATCGAGCAGGGTGTTGCCCTGCTGAAGGCCGAGCAGGCGCTGGACCATGAACACCCGGTGCGGCACGCCAGCCTGGACGACTTCTTCGCCCACTTCGAGCACATCCTCAAGGTGGTCGGCCCCGAGCACGTTGGCATTGGCCTGGACTGGGATGGTGGTGGTGGCCTGAGTGATCTGCCTGATGTCAGCCAGCTGCCGAAGATCACCGCGTGGCTGCTGCGCAAGGGCTATACCGAGCAGCAGATTGCCGGCATCTGGGGCGGCAACCTGCTGCGGGTGATGCGCCAGGCGCAGGAGCACGCCGCCCCTCTGTAGAGTCGAGCGGCGCTCGACTCTACAGAGGGGCGCCGGGCCATGCCCGGCGACGTCCTTATTTCGCGATCAGCGCGTGGCGACGGCTGTACAGGAAGTACAGCACCAGGCCCGCCAGGTTCCACAGCAGGAAATACAGCTGGGTGCTGTGCGGCAGGCTGAGGAACAGGTAGATGCAGCCCAGCGCGGCCAGCGGGCCGACCACGAAGGCCAGCGGGGTGCGGAAGGTGCGTTCGCGGTTGGGCTCACGCAGGCGCAGCACCACCAGACAGATGCCCACGGCGGTGAACGCGGCCAGGGTACCGGCATTGGCCAGTGCAGCGATCTCGTCCAGGCGCGCAACGCCGGCCAGCGCCGACACCACCACCGCGGTGAACAGCGTGGTCGCCACCGGCGTGCCGGTACGTGCATTGACCTTGGACAGGCTGCGCGGCAGCAGGCCATCGCGGCTCATCACGAAGAAGATGCGGCTCTGGCCGTACAGGAAGGCCAGCAGCACGGTCGGTAGCGCGATGATCGCGATCACGCCGATCACCATCGCCGCCGTCGGATGACCGAGCTGGCGCATGATCAGGGCAAGCGGCTCGGCGCTGTGGCCAAACACGGCGTAGCTCATCGCACCCACCGCGGCCAGCGCCACCAGCACATAGACGATGGTGCAGCCGATCATCGAACCGATGATGCCGATCGACAGGTCGCGGCCCGGGTTCTTGGTTTCCTCGGCGGCGGTGGAGATCGCATCGAAGCCGTAGAAGGCAAAGAAGATGATCGCCGCCGCCGCCATCACGCCGTGTTCGACGCCATCGGGGCCGATCGACTTGGCGAAGCCGTATGGCATGAACGGCTGCAGGTTGGCGCTGTCGAACGCGGGCAGGGCCACGGCCACGAAGATGGCCAGCGCGATCAGCTTGAACACCACCAGGATGGCGTTGAGGGTGGCGCTTTCCTTGGTGCCGGCCATCAGCATGCCGGCCACCAGCCAGGTGATGACGATCGCCGGCAGGTTGATCATGCCGCCTTCCACGTGCGGGCCGGCCGCCAGCCAGGCCGGCAGGTGCACGTTCCAGCCGAACTGGGTGTGGACCCATTCGAGGAAGCCGACGAAGTAGCCGGACCAGCCCACCGCCACCGTACTCACCACCAGCGAGTACTCCAGGATCAGGCTCCAGCCCACCACCCAGGCAAACACTTCGCCCAGCGCACTGTAGCTGTAGGTGTAGGCACTGCCGGCGGCCGGCATCATCGTCGACAGCTCGGCGTAGGACAGCGCCGCGCAGGCACAGACCGCACCGGCGATGGCGAAGGAGATCAGCACGGCCGGGCCGGCCAGGTTGGCACCGACGCCGATCAGCGTGTAGATGCCGGTACCGACGATGGCGCCAATACCCAGCGCGATCAGGTGCGGCCAGCTGAGCGTCGGGATCAGACGCCTGCCGGCTTCGTGGACGGTGACGGAATCTAGGGACTTGCGCCGGAACAGGGACATGCAGGCCTCGGAAGGGGTGACTAAGAACGACAAGTTCCCGAGTGTGACCGAACGCAGCGCAGCATTACCACTGACGGGGGTCATGCATGGCGGGGCGCGCGCTGCGCCCCGGCCAGGCTGCCGGAATCGGCACAATCCGGCGGCAGCCACCGGTGTGCGTTCGTTCCCGCCGCTGCTACGACTCGATGTTGGCCATGCCGCTGACCGAATAGCGGTCACCGGTCGCGGCATGCAGCGGGAAGGCCGCATCCAGTGCCTCCAGCGTGGCCGCATCCAGTTCCACCAGCAGCGCACCGAGGTTCTCGTCCAGCCGTGCCCGCCGCGTCGTGCCCGGGATCGGCACGATGTGCTCGCCGCGCGACAGCACCCAGGCCAGCGCCAGCTGCGAGGCAGCGATGCCACGCTCGACGGCCAGCGCCTGCACGGTGTCCACCAGTGCCAGGTTGCGCTGGAAGTTTTCGCCTTCGAAGCGGGGCGAGGTACGTCGATAATCATCGGCGTCGAAGTCATCCGGGCTGCGGATGGCGCCGGTCAGGAAGCCACGGCCCAGCGGCGAATACGGCACGAAGCCGATGCCCAGTTCCGCCGTGGTGGCCAGCACCCCGTTCTGCTCCGGCTCGCGCGACCACAGCGAGTACTCGCTCTGCACCGCAGTGATCGGGTGCACCGCATGGGCGCGGCGGAGGGTGGCCGCCGAGGCCTCGGACAGGCCCAGCCAGCGCACCTTGCCCTGTTCCACCAGGCGTGCCATCGCACCCACGGTGTCCTCGATCGGCACGGTCGGGTCGACGCGGTGCTGGTAATACAGGTCGATGTGGTCCACGCCCAGGCGGCGCAGGCTGGCCTCGCAGGCGGCCTGCACATAGTCCGGGTGGCCGTTGACCTGCCGCCCTTTCGGGTCGGTAGGGTCCAGGCCGATGCCGAACTTGCTGGCCAGGAACACCTGGTTGCGGCGCCCGGCAATCGCCCGGCCGACCAGCACCTCGTTGGTGTGCGGGCCATACACATCGGCGGTGTCGAGCAGGGTTACGCCGCGGTCCAGCGCGTGCCGGATGACGGCAATGCCGTCATCGTCACTGCCGCGGCCGCCGTAGTAGGCGCTCATGCCCATGCAGCCCAGGCCGAGGGCGGACACGGTGGGGCCGGCGGGGCCGAGAGTACGGGTCTTCATGCGGATCTCCTTGGGGAAGGCGCCACGCCTGGAGGGGCAGCGGCGAGGGGCACAGCATCCTCCACGCCATCATGTGGATAAACTGCGTGCCACCGGACTTACCTTGAAGACTGGCTTCACAATGGATGCCTCCGCCCCCCTCACCGCTGTGGTCGCCTTCGTCCACGTGGCCGAGCATGCCAGCTTTACCCGCGCCGCCGATGCCCTGGGCGTGTCGACCTCGGCGCTGTCGCAGAGCGTGCGCGCGCTGGAAGCGCGGATGGGCGTGCGGCTGCTGCAGCGGACCACGCGGCGGGTCAGCCTGACCGAACACGGCGCGCGTTTCCTGCAGCGCGTGCGTGGCGGCCTGGACCAGATCGACCAGGCCTTTGCCGAACTGGACAGCGCGCGCTCGGTGCCTGCCGGGCGGCTGCGTGTGACCCTGCCGCGCATCGTCGCCGATCGCATGGTCCTGCCGCGGCTGCCCGATTTCCTTGCGCGTTACCCGCAGGTGCAGGTGGAACTGTGCGTCGACCCGGCGCTGACCGATCTGGTGGCCGAGGGCTTCGACGCTGGCATCCGCCTCGGCGAATCACTCGCACAGGGCATGATCGCGGTGCCGGTCGGGCCACCCGAGCGCCAGGTGGTGGTGGCCACGCGGGCCTATTTCGAACGCCATGGCGTGCCGCAGACCCCGCATGACCTGCAGAGCCACGCCTGCATCGTGCACCGCCTGGCCAACGGCCGGCTGATGCCCTGGGAGTTCAGCCGCGAAGGCCACGACCTGGACGTGGAAGTGAGCGGGCGGCTGGTGTTCAACGATGCCGGCGTCGCCCATCGCGCCGTGTTGGCGGGGCTGGGCATGGCCCAGGGCTTCGCCTCGCTGATGGCCGACGACATCGCCGCTGGGCGACTGCAGAGCGTGCTGCAGGACTGGCAGCCGCCATTCCCTGGTTTCCACCTGTACTACCCCGCGCGCGAGCAGATGGCACCCAAGCTGCGGGTGTTCATCGACCACCTGCGCGCGGAGATGCACGACCGGTAGATGCCAACCTTGGTTGGCATGCTTCAATCGACCACGCGCGCCGCTACGCCTCCCGGCCAATGGCAGCCATCCTCGTGCCACGCCTCGACGTCCTCGTTGAACTCGGTACGTTGCCCGTCGCGGGCGCGCTCGTAGCTGAAACCGTAGACGTGCGCGCCCTGGGTGCTCAGGTAGTAGCGCCCATTGAGGCGGCCACCGATGCGTTCTTCCCAGACGCTGTCGAACTGGTATGGGCGGTCTTCGTCCAGCACCGTCGTTTCCTGCGACACCTGTTGCACCTGCAGACGGCCGCGCTGCCCGGCGTACTGCACGTCGGCGCTGCCATCGTCCAGCCAGCGCCACAGCAGGTGGATGCCGTCGTTGCGGCCCCCGGTGAGGCAGCGATGGTCCTGCACGCTGGCCGCTGCGGTGTCGGCCAGAAGCCCGATGAACACCAGCACCAGCCGCCGCCGGATCATCCATTCAGCCCCAACCGGATGCCGAAGCCCACCAGGAACAGGCCGGCCACGCGGCGCAGCGCATCGCTGATGCGCGGGTGCTGGATCAGGCGGCGACGGGCCAGGTTGCCCACGCCGATCAGCATAGAGCAGTAGGCGATGCTGACCACCAGGATGATGCCGGCCAGCGCCGCGAAGGTGGCGATGCCCTGGTGTGCCTTCGGATCGATGAACAACGGCAGGAAGGCCATGTAGAACAGGATCGCCTTCGGGTTGAGCAGGCTGACCAGGATCGCCTGCTGGAAGTATCGGCCTGGCTGCATGCGGATCGGGCCGGCGTCATCGCCCTCGTGCTTCGGCGTGCGCAGCAGGCTGATGCCCACCCACACCAGGTAGGCCGCACCCAGGTACTGCACGGCGTGGAACACCAGCGGGTTGGCCTTGAGCAGCGCCGCCACGCCGGCCAATGCCAGCCACATCAGGATCTGGTCGCCGACCAGCAGGCCGGCCAGCGCGGTGTAGCCGCCACGCACGCCGCCACGGCCGGTGGCGGTCAGCAGGGTGAAGGTGCCGGGGCCGGGCAGGGCGAGAAACACCAGCACAGCGACCAGAAACGTCCACAGGTCCTGGATGCCCATCCACGGCATGGCGGCGTTCTCTTGTTACGGGGGGCCGCCATTGTCGGTCAGCGCCGGGATTGGCGACAGGGGGCCGGTGGACCCACCCGGCATGCCAGACAGCAGCGGTTGCAGGTGCTGGCGCAGCTGCGCGTGCAGTTGCCGTACCGCTGGCGAGAACTGCTTGCGGTGCGGACATACCAGCTGCAGCGGGATGCTGCTGCCAACACCGTCCAGCAGCAGCTGCAGGCGCCCGGCCAGCACGTCCTCGCGCAGGTCCAGCCAGGACTTGTAGGTGATGCCTTCGCCGGCCACCGCCCAGCGTCGCACTACATCGGCGTCGTCGCAGACCAGCGGACCGCGCACGGGAATCACGCTACGGCGCCCTTCGACGTCGAATGACCAGCGATCGTAGGCGCGGCCACTGAGCTGGTAGACCAGGCAATCGTGCTCACGCAGCTCGTCCAGGCGCGTGGGCGTACCGCGCCGCTGCAGGTAGTCGGGCGAGGCCGCGAGTACGCGCCGATTGCCTTCCAGCAGGGGCAGGGCGACGTAGTTGGCGTCGTCGAAGTGGCCGATGCGGATGGCCACGTCGACCGGGTCGCGGAACACATCAGCCACTTCGTCGGACAGGCGCAGGTGCAGGCGCAGCCGCGGGTGCGCGGCGCGGAAGGCGCTCAGCCAGGGCAGCAGCAGGTTGCGGCCGAGGTCCGAGGGCGCCGACAGCTGCAGGGTGCCGTGCAGCTCGGTGTCCTCGCCCTGCACGCGCGCCTGGCCCTCGCGCAGGGTGGCCAGCACCTCCTGCGCATACGGCAGGTACAGCGCGCCCTCGCCGGTCAGGCGCAGGCTGCGGGTGGTGCGCACGAACAGGCGCAGGTCCAGCTCGCGTTCCAGCCGCGCCACTGCCGCGGCAACCTGCCCCGGCAGCAGATCGGCCTCGCGGGCCGCCTGCGAGAAGCTGCCCAGCGCGGCCGTGCGGACGAACAGCTGCAGATCGTCGAAGCGGATCATCTTCATTGCCAGAGTGAAAGTGCTGCCCGATTCTGCGCCTTTCTGCGGGAGCGCGCGCGGCGCAACCTGTCGCCTCCTTCCCCACTGGACCGCTGCCATGCGCGCCATTGCCTACACCCAAGCCGGCCTGCCGATCGATGATGCCCAGGCCCTGATCGACATCGAACTGGAACTGCCGCAGCCCGGCCCGCGTGATCTGCGCGTGGCGGTACGCGCGGTGGCGGTGAATCCGGTCGACACCAAGGTCCGCCGCGGCGTGGCCACCGATGGCCCGCGTGTGCTGGGCTGGGATGCGGTCGGCATCGTCGACGCGGTGGGCAGCGAGGTGACCCTGTTCCAGCCCGGCGACGCGGTCTACTACGCCGGGGTCATCGACCGCCCGGGCAGCAATGCCGAGTACCAGCTGGTGGACGAGCGCAGCGTCGGCCGCAAGCCGGCCAGTCTCGACGATGCCGCCGCCGCCGCACTGCCGCTGACCGCGATCACTGCCTGGGAGCTGCTGTTCGACCGCCTGCGCATTCCCGAGGGCGGCGGTGAAGGCCAGACCCTGCTGGTGATCGGCGCTGCCGGCGGTGTCGGTTCGATCCTGGTGCAGCTGGCGCGGAAGCTGACCAAGCTGACCGTGATCGGCACCGCCTCGCGTCCGGATACCCAGGACTGGGCGTACGCAATGGGCGCACACCACGTGATCGACCACAGCCTGCCGCTGGCCGAGGGACTGGCACGCCTGGGCATCAGCGAGGTGCAGCACGTGGCCAGCCTGACCCACTCCGACCAGCACTACGCGCAGATCGTGGAGCTGCTGGCGCCGCAGGGCCAGTTCGGCCTGATCGATGACCCGGGCCAGGTGGATGTGATGGCGCTCAAGCGCAAGGCGCTGTCACTGCACTGGGAATCGATGTTCACCCGGCCGCTGTACCGCACCGCCGACATGCAGCGCCAGCACGACCTGTTGAACCGGGTGGCCGAGCTGATCGACACCGGCGTGCTGCAGACCACCCTGGGCGAGCACTTCGGGCGCATCGACGCGGCCAACCTGCGGCGCGCCCATGCGCTGCTGGAGAGCCATCGCGCCAAGGGCAAGATCGTGCTGGAAGGCTGGTAGGAGCAGACGCTGTCTGTAGAGCCGAGCCCACGCTCGGCTGCCGTTCGCGCGTGGGCGTCTGGTAAGGCAGGTTGTTCCCGCGCCCTTGGGGTCAGATCCCTTTCCCAAAGGGAAAGGGATCTGACCCCTGCCTCAGGCCACGCCGTTGTCGACGTGGTCGGCGAAACCGGGCTGCTGGCGCAGGCGCTCGAACCAGGCCTCTACGTGTGCCAGTGCGGGCCTGCGCCCCGGTGTGCTGCGCCAGCGTTGGGTCGACAGCCCCAGCACGATATCTGCAAGGGTGAAGGTGCTGCCCGCCACATGGCCGTCGGTAGCGGAAAGCTGTGCATCAAGCACGCCCATCAGCCGGTTCCACTGCGCCAGGCTGGCGTCCGCACGGGCGTCATCCGGATAGTCCGGATGCTGGCGCACGCGCGCCATGAACACGTGCCGCCAGGCGCTGTTGAGGTCGCTGGCCTGCCAGTCCATCCACTGCTCCACCCGGGCCCGGTCCTTCGCTGCACGTGGCAGCAGATCCTCGCGGCCGGCGCGTGCGGCCAGGTAGCGGCAGATGCTGTTGGATTCCCACAGCACGAAGTCGCCATCGCGCAGCACCGGCACCTGACGGTTGGGGTTCAGCGTGGCCAGCACGTCCGGCGGGGGTGCCGGTTCGTGGTGCAGGGGCAGGTCCAGGCCGGCGCACAGCCACAGCACCTTGCGCACGTTGATGGAGGTGGGCTTTCCGTACAGAGCGAGCATGGTCCTGACGCAGCAGCTGAGACTCGGCCAGCCTACACTTGCCCCATGCATACCGAATATCTGCTCATTGGCGGCCTTCTATTGGCCGTGCTCATCCTGCAGCTGGTCACCCTGCTGCGCCGCCCGCCGCATGACCGTCTGGAACAGGCGGTACGCGAGGAGGCGCGCTCTGGCCGCAGTGAACTGCGCGAACAGCTCGATGGCTTTGCCCGCGCGCTGACCGATCTGTCCACCCGCACCGACCAGCGCCTGGACCTGTTGCGCGAAGCGCTGGGCGAAGACGCCCGCAAGGCACGCGCCGAGGCGGCCGAGAGCCAGCAGCGGGGCGCCGCGCTGATGGGGCAGCGGCTGCAGGAACTGCGCGGCCAGCTGGAGACATTCGGCCAGCAGCAGGAAGCCCGCATCCATGCCTTTGGCCAGCAGCTGCAGGAACTCACCGGGCGTATCGATACACAGCTCGGCGCGCTGCGCCAGACCCTGGTGGACGATGCACGCAAGGGTCGCGAGGAAGGCGCGCAATCGCAGCAGCGCCTGACCGACAACCTGGGCCTGCGCCTGCAGGAACTGACCCAGCGCAACGAACAGCGCATCGCCGAGATGCGTGCCACGCTGGAAGAACAGCTGCGCGCGCTGCAGAACGACAACGCGCAGAAGCTGGAGCAGATGCGCCACACCGTGGACGAGAAGCTGCAGTCGACGCTGGAAACGCGGCTGGGCAATTCCTTCAAGCTGGTCTCCGAGCGCCTGGAACAGGTGCAGCGTGGTCTCGGCGAAATGCAGCAGCTGGCCACCGGCGTCGGCGACCTCAAGCGCGTGCTGACCAACGTCAAGAACCGTGGAAGCTGGGGTGAAGTACAGCTGGAGAACATCCTCGAGCAGACGCTCACCCAGGAGCAGTACGCGCGTGCGGTGAAGGTGCGCCCGGATAGTGGCGAGATGGTCGATATCGCCGTGCGCCTGCCGGGCCGCAGCAGCGACGACACGCCGGTGTGGCTGCCGATCGACTCCAAGTTCCCGCGCGAGGATTACGAGCGCCTGCTGGACGCGCAGGAACAGGGTGACGCCGAGGGTGTGCGCCTGCAGGGCATCCAGCTTGAACGCGCGGTGCGCGTGCAGGCCAAGTCGATCTGCGACAAGTACATCGCGCCGCCGCACACCACCGACTTCGCGGTGATGTTCCTGCCCACCGAAGGCCTGTATGCCGAAGTGATCCGGCGCCCGGGCCTGGTCGATCTGCTGCAGCGGGAGCACCGCGTGGTGGTGGCCGGCCCGACCACAGTCACCGCGCTGCTCAACAGCCTGCAGATGGGCTTCCGCACGCTGGCCATCGAGCAGCGTTCCAGCGAGGTGTGGAGCCTGCTGGGTGCGGTGAAGAGCGAGTTCGGCAAGTTCGCCGGCATCCTGGAAAAGGCCGAGAAGCAGATCACCACGGTGGGTCGCAGCATCGGCGAGGCCAGCCGCAAGACCCGCACCATCGAACGGCGCCTGCGTGGCGTGGAGTCGCTGGCGTCCGAACAGGCGCAGTCGCTGCTCGGCGATCTGGCCGAGGGTGATGCGGCGGGCGAGGACGAAGGCAGTGAAGGCGACGGCGACGAGACCTGAGCCACGCTGACACGCCGCCTGCATCGCCGATGCGTATGCTGGCGGCCTGTCCGCTTCGATCAGGTATCGTCATGCGCCTGCGCCGCTTCACCAGCCTTGTCCTGACCGCGCTGCTTGCCGCCTGCAGCAGCGCACCACCGGCCGCCGATACGGCGGCAGCACCTGCTGCAGCCACCAGCCCTGAAGCAGCCGAGGCCTACCGCGAAGCACGTGACGTCGACTGCCAGGCCGCCGGTGGCACCCTGCAACGGCTCGGCCGGCTGCAGCGCGAGCAGTGCGTGATTCCCTATGCCGACGCCGGCAAGGCCTGCACCCGCAGGAGTGACTGCACCGGCCAGTGTCTGGCCACGGGCGAAGTGGCTGCCGGCACTGCCGCCACCGGTACCTGCCAGCGCGACGTGCGCCAGAATTTCGGCTGCCGCCAGCGCATCGATGACGGCAAGGCGCAGGGCACGATCTGCGTGGACTGAACATGTCCTGTAGAGCCGAGCCCATGCTCGGCTGCCCTGCAATGAGCCGAGCGTAGGCTCGGCTCTCCAACAGCGCGCGCGGCGCTATGCTGGTGGGCCATTCCCCGCTGTTGCCGGAGCCCCCGCGTGAGCACCTCGATCCAGGACATTTCCCTCACCACCATCGACGGCCAGCCGTCCTCGCTTGCCGACTACCAGGGCAAGGTGCTGCTGCTGGTCAACGTCGCCTCCAAGTGTGGCCTGACCCCGCAGTACGAAGGCCTGCAGGCGCTGTATGCGGAAAAGCACGCGCAGGGCCTTGAAGTGCTGGGCTTCCCCGCCAACAACTTCCTCGGCCAGGAGCCGGGCAGCGAGGCGGAAATCCAGCAGTTCTGCCAGCTCACCTACGACGTCAGCTTCCCGATGTTCTCCAAGATCAGCGTGGCCGGTGACGACACCCACCCGCTGTACCAGCAGCTGACCGCTGCCCAGCCGCAGTCGATCGGCGAAGGCCCGCTGCGTGAGCGTCTGGCCAGCAAGGAGATCCCGATCCACGCAGCACCGGCGGTGCTGTGGAACTTCGAGAAGTTCCTGGTTGGCCGCGACGGCAAGGTCATCGCGCGCTTTGCCCCGGACGTGGCTGCCGATGACGCGCGCCTGCGCGAGGCCATCGAGGCCGCGCTGGCGGCCTGATCGGCCGGGGTCGGATCCCCTTCCACGGGAAAGGGCTCCGACCCCACCGGCAGTGCCAAAGAAAAACCCCGCCGAGGCGGGGTTTTTTCATGCATCGCTGAGCGACCTCAGTGCGTCCACTGCGGCATCGGCATCGCATCGACCGGGATCGGCGAATTGGCATCGTCGTGGCCACGGTCACGCTTGCTGCGCAGATCGTTCTCGATCTGGTAGTTGCGGCGCTGCATCCACGCATCGCGGACCAGCGAGTACTCGTCCACGGCGGTATCGCGCAGGTCGTCGATCGCCAGCAGCTGCGCGCGGGTATCGACCAGCTGCAGGCCCTGCAGGCCGATGCGGACCTTGTCCTCTTCGATGCGGCGGATCGGCGACAGCGGAATGTCACCGGCCAGGCCGAACACATCGCGCACGGTACGCGGGCCGAAGAACGGCAGTTCCACGTAGCGCGAACGCCGCCAGCCCCAGGCACCCAGGGTCTGGCCGAAGTCCTCATTGCGACGCGGCACCATCGCCTTGCTGGCCGGATCGAACAGGCCGCCGATACCCAGCGTGCTGTTCATCAGGAAGCGGCCGAGGCTGTCCCACGCATCGGCACCGCGGCCCTGCAGCAGCTGGTTGGTGATGGTCACCGGTGCGCGCAGGTTGCTGAAGAAGTTGCTGACGCCGGTGCGGGCGAAGCGCGGCACCACGTGGGTGTAGGCCGTGGCCAGCGGGCGCGCGATGCCGCGGTCAACCGCGTTGTTGAAGGTGTGCACCTTGCGGTTGAACGGTTCCCACGGATCGTAGGCCGCCGCGCTGCCGGTGTTGCCGGCACCACCATAGAGGGCATCGAAGTCGTCATCACCACCGGGGGCGGTTGCCGCTGCGGCCCTGGCCGCATCGGTGTCGGCGCTGCGGGCCGGTGCCGATGGCGGCGTGGCCGGCGCAGGTGCCGCAACCACGGCTGCGGCCGGTGCGGCATCGACCGTAGCGGGATCGGCGGTGGGGGCGGAGGCCTCGGCGATGGTACTGGCCGGGACCACGGTGCTGGCCGCCGGCGCATCGTTGCGTGCGGGCTTGCCGGCGCAGGCGGTCAGGGCGGTGGCCAGGACGATCAGGGGGAAAGTGCGTACGACGTTCATGTCAGCTCGCAGCAGAAGTAGCGTTGAAATCCAGGTCGGGCGACAGCCGGTAGGCTGCGCTCAGCTCGTTGTAGCCGGCCGGTGCGCCGGAGATCGCCAGTGGGTGGCCGGCGTTGCGCGCACGTGCCGCCAGTTCGGCCAGCAGCGCCAGGCCGGCGCTGTCCACGCGTTCGACCTCGCCCAGCTCCAGCCGTGACAGCTTCGCCGGCAGGGCCTGCAGCTGCGGCCACAGCGCGATCACCGCGGCACGGTCGAGCACCCCGCGCAGGCGCAGGGTGTCGCCTTCCAGCAGCGCCAGTGCGTTACTTGCCATTGCCCGCGGGCCCGGCCTGCATGCTGCCGCTGTGCAGTTCGTTGGCCACCTGCTTGATGCCCTTCTGGCGCAGCGGGGTATCGAACTGGTTGCGGAAGGTCTGCACGTAGGAAATGCCTTCGATGTTGACGTCGAAGATCTTCCACTGGCCATTCACGTTGCGCATCCAGTACTCGACCGGGGTCGGCTCGTTGCCGGCGCGCACCAGTTCGGTGCTCACGCGCACGCCACGATTGCCCGGCAGCGGGCTTTCACCCTTCAGGCGGAAGCTCGGCTTGCCCTGGATGTTGAGCAGGGTCGAGCCGTAGCGCTGCATCAGGCTGTCGGCCATGGCATCGGCAAACAGCTTGATGTCGGCGTCGGAGGCGCCGCGGGCGTGCGGGCCCAGCACCAGGCGCGCGGCGTAGTCGCGGTCGAAGGTGCGGGTCAGCTCGCTGTCGATGTAGCTGCGCAGGCTGGCCGGGTTGCTGGTGAACTCGCTCTTGCGCTGCTGCAGCGTGGACAGGATGCGGCTGCTGGCATCGATCACCACCTTGCCGGCCTGGCCCTGCGTCGCGGCAGCGGCGGGAGCGGCGGCCTGCGCCTGGGCGAGGAACGGAGTGGCCACCAGCAGCGCCGAGGCGAGCAGGGCCGGGATCAGTTTCATCTTCATGGTTGCGGTTCCGTTGCAGGCGCCTGCGCGCCATCGTTGGGCTTCTGAGCAGCGCCGCCACCGGCGCCGCCACTGAACATGTACTTGCCGACCAGCTGGATCAGGTCCACTGCCGGCTGGGTGAAGACGATCTCGTCGCCGGCCTTCAGCACGTCCGGATCGCCGCCCGGCTGCAGACCGATATAGCTCTCGCCGAGCAAACCACTGGTGAAGATGCCGGCCGAGGTGTCCGCCGGCAGGTCCTTGACCTTGCTGTCCATGCGCAGGGTCACGATCGATTCGAACTTCACCGGGTCCAGGTCGATCGAGGCGACCTGGCCGACGGTGACGCCGCCGATCTTCACCGGCGCCTGCTTGCGCAGCTGGCCGACCTGGGAGAAGCGCGCTTTCAGGTCATAGCCTTCACTGCCCCAGCTCCAGCGCTGGTTGGTCGAGGCCACGGCCAGCACCATCAGCGAGGCCAGGGCCAGCAGCAGGAAAGCGCCGACGGAGAATTCGAGTCTGGGACCGCGGATGGCCATGTGGATTACCTGATCGAGTCGTTGTGGCCGCGCGCGCCTGCGCACCGCCGGTGGAGGGGTTAGGTGAACAACATTGCCGACAGCACGAAGTTGAACATCAGTACCAGCAGCGAGGCGTTGACCACCGCACGGGTGGTCGCCACCGACGTGCCTTCAATGGTCGGCTCGGCATGGAAACCAACGTAGGCGGCGACCAGCGCGGCAGTGCCGCCGAAGATCGCCGACTTCAGCATCGCCACGCCGAAGTCGTCCCAGAAGTCCACGCTGTTGCGCAGCGCCGACCAGAACACGCCGTTGTCCAGGCCCAGCACGTGCACGGCTTCGAAGTAGCTGGCGCTGATCGCCAGCGAACAGAAGATGCCGGTCAGCAACGGCACGGTCAGCACCGCCGCCCAGAAGCGCGGCGCCACCGCCTTGGCCACCGGGTCGATCGCCATCAGCTCCAGCGCCTTGATCTGGTCGGTGGCACGCATCAACCCCAGTTCGGCGGCGATCGAGCTGCCGGCGCGGCCGATGAACAGCAGCGCGGTCAGCACCGGTGCCAGCTCGCGGTACAGCGACAGGCCGAGCAGGGTCGACAGCGCGTCAGCCGCACCGAAGGTGGTCAGCGTGCGGTAGCCCTGCAGGGTCAGCACCAGGCCGACGAAGGCACCACCGACGGCGATGATCGGCAGCGAGCGCGCGCCGATCTTGTAGATCTCGCGGGTCAGCTCGGCCAGGAAATCACGCGTGGGCAGCGAACCGCGCAGCACGGTCAGCGAGAACAAGCCGGCGCGGCCAAGCGAACGGGTGGCTTGGACGAACGGCATCAGGCAACCCTCGCGCGTGGTGCGGCATCGAACGGAATCGGGCCATCGGGCTGGCCGTGCAGGAACTGCCGCAGCAGCGGGTCCTGGCTGGACTGCAGCGCCTCGGGCGTGCCCTGGAACACGATGCCGCCATTGGCGATCGCGATCACCTGGTCGCAGATCGGCAGGGTCTCGTGCACGTGGTGGCTGACGATGATGCTGGTCAGGCCCAGGCTGTGGTTGAGGCGCTGGATCAGGCTCATGATCACCCCCGAGGCGATCGGGTCCAGCCCGGTCAGCGGCTCGTCGTAGATCATCAGCGGCGGGTCCAGCGCCAGTGCACGGGCCAGCGCAACGCGGCGCGCCATGCCACCGGACAGCTCGCGCGGCCAGGCATCGGCGGCGGCCAGCAGGCCCACCGCATGCAGCTTCATCTGTACCAGCCGGCGCAGCACGGCGGTCGGCAGGCGGGTGTGCGTACGCAGCGGCAGGGCGACGTTCTCGGCCACGGTGAGGTCGGTCAGCAGGCCGTTGCCCTGCAGCAGCACGCCCACGCTCTTGCGCATTTCCAGCAGCGCGGCGCTGTCATGCGGAATCGGCTTGCCGAACAGGGTGACCTCGCCAGCGACCGGGCGCAGTTCGCCGGTCAGCGCCGCCAGCAGGGTCGACTTGCCGCTGCCGGACGGACCGAGCACAGCGGTGATGCTGCCCTTGGGCACCTGCAGCGACACGTCGCGCAGGATCGTGCGCCCGCTCCGGTCGATGCGGACGTTGGATAACTGCACCAGACTGGAGGTGGAAGCCGACATGGGCACCATTAACGTTTTTTAGACATCGAAGGATCGGGCCCGTCGGCTGAACATAAGCAGACTGGACGGTGCAGTATTGTTGCACGACAAGCCCTGGCGGAGGCCGGGACAATCGGCCGGCGTCCCGGAACAATCCGTACCGTTGGCGAGCCAAGCATTGAATACTGCCTGCCGTCCTGCACACTGTGCATGATGAGTGACCCAGGCAGCGATTTCCGCCTCTACCATTCCAACTCCCTGGACGTGCTGGCCGCGCTGCTGGCACGCAATGTGCGTGCGCCGGTACCGGGCCAGCCGCTGCTGGCGCCGGAAGTGGTGCTGATCCCGCAGGTGGCGATGCGGCGTTGGCTGCAGGCGACACTGGCGGCCGAGTTCGGTGTGGCTGCCAACCTCGAGTTCCTGACCCCGGGTGAGTTCGTGGCGCGCGCGCTGAAGGCCAACGTCAGCGGCGAGCAGGACGATCTGGACGCGGCCGGCCTGCACTGGAAGCTGTATCAGGCACTGCGCGACCCGGCGTTGCTGGCGCAGCCACCGATGCGCGCGCTGCAATCCTATCTTGCCGGCGATGACGCATTGAAACCGTGGGCGCTGGCCGGCGAGCTGGCCTCGGTGTTCGAGAAGTACCAGGCCTGGCGCCGTGACTGGCTGCTGCGCTGGGCCGCCGGCGCCGATCCGGCCGATCCGCAGGCGATCCTCTGGCGCACCATCACCCATGGCCACGACTACCGCGCCCGCCGCATCCAGGAGTACCTGGACCGCTTCGAAGGCGCCGGCCAGCCGCTGCCGCAGGGCTTGCCGCCGCGCATGTCTGCGTTCGCGACGCTCAACATCTCACCCGACGTGCTGCGGGTGATGGCCACCCAGGCACGGGTGGGCGAGCTGCACTTCTATATGCCCACCCCGGTGCAGTCGTACTGGGGCGACCTGCAGACACTGGCCGAGCGCCTGCGCAGTGGCGCGCCCGATCCCTTCGGTGAAGCGGCCGGCGAGAACCGCCTGCTGGAAGCCTGGGGTGCGGCCGGGCGCGACTTCATGGCGGTGCTGGGCAGCTACGAGGTGGTGCATCCGGCCGGCGAGATCGCCGCCTATTCTGATCCGGAAGAGGACACGCGCCCGACCCTGGACGAAGGTGGCCTGTCCGACAGCCTGCTGCATCGCCTGCAGCGCGATCTGTTCCACCGCCGCGCACTGCCCTCGGGTGAGCTGCGCGACGGCCTGCGCAGCGACGACCCCAGCCTGCAGGTACACGCCTGCCACACCCGCCTGCGCGAGCTGCAGGTGCTGCACGACCAGCTGCGCAGCCTGCTGCAGGACCCGCGCTTCGACCCGCCGCTGCAGGCGCGCGAGATCGCGGTGCTGGCGCCGGACATCGATCCCTATGTGCCCTATCTGGAAGCGGTGTTCGGCGGTCGCGGCGGCGAGGAGGAGCACATTCCCTATGCGCTGGCCGACAGCAGTCCACTGGCGGGCGAGCCGTTGGCCGACGTGTTCGTGCATCTGCTGGGCCTGCCGGTCTCGCGCTTTGGCTTGAACGAAGTGCTGGATCTGCTGGCCAGCGCGCCGCTGGCCGAGGCGGCCGGGCTGGAAGCGGTGGACTTCGACCGTCTGCATGGCTGGCTGCAACAGGCCGGCGCACGCTGGGGCCTGGACGCGAAACACCGCAACCAGCACCAGGCACCGGCCGACGACGCCTACACCTGGCAGTTCGCGCTGGATCGCCTTGTACTCGGCCATGCCACCGGCAGCGAGGCGGACCTGGCCGGCGTGGCGCCGTGGATCGAACTGGAAGGCGGCGCGTTGGACGCGCTGGACCGGCTGCTGCGTCTGCTGCGCGTGCTGGCCATCTACCAGCGCCGCCTGGGCGAACTGCTGACCCCGGCGCAGTGGCGGCAACGCCTGCTGTCGCTGCTGGATGCACTGCTGCCGAACGCGCCCAGCTCGCCCAACAGCCAGCGCGCGCTGGAGCGCCTGCGCAAGCTGCTCAACCAGTTTGCCGACGATGCCGCCAAGGCCGGTTTCGAAGACGGCGTGCCGCCGGACGTGGTGCGTTCGCACTTCGCCGGCGCACTGGGCGAGGCCGATACGCGCGCGCCGCTGCTGACCGGTGGCATCAGTTTCGGCCGCATGGTGCCGATGCGCCTGCTGCCATTCCGGGTGATCTGCGTGCTGGGCCTCAACGACGGTGATTTCCCGCGCCGTGACCCGGCTGCCGGCCTCAATCAGCTCACCGCCGAGCTGGATACGCCGCGCCGCCGTCCGGGCGACCGCTCCACCCGCGAGGATGACCGCTTCCTGTTCCTGCAGCTGTTCGCCGCCGCGCAGGAGGTGTTCTATCTCAGCTATCTCGGCGCCGATCCGCGCGATGGCAGCGTGCGCGAGCCGTCGGTACTGGTCAGCGAACTGATCGATGCCGCCGCCGCGTATCACCTCGATCCGCCTGCGGCGGCCCGCGACTTCACCGTGCGTCATGCCTTGCAGCCGTTCTCGCCAGCCGCGTTCGGCGATGGTGATCCACGCCGTTTCAGTTATCGCCGCCAGTGGCATCCGGCCGCCGGTCGCCTCACCGGCCAGCGCGGTGGCCTGCAGCCGTGGTTCGATGCACCGTTGCCGCCGCCGCTCGACGATGCAGTGGAAGAGGAGGTCGCGCTCGATACCCTGCGCCGCTTCCTGTGCGACCCGGCCGGGCAGTTCCTCGCACAGTCGCTGGGCCTGCGTCTGGCCGACGATGTCGACGAGGTTGATGACCTGGAACCGCTGGTGCTGTCCTCGCGCGGGCCGGAAAAGCGCAGCGTGCAGGCGGCGGTGGTGCGCGCCACGCTCAGCGGCGATACCGAGCCGTTGTACCCGCGGCTGCGCGCACGTGGCCTGCTGCCCTCGGGGCCATTGGGCGAGCGCCAGTTCGAGGTGGAGCAGTTGAAGACGCGCCCGTATGCCAGCGCGCTGCTGGGCTGGATGCAGGGCGAACCATTGGAAAGCCGTCGCTACGAAGTGGACATCGATGGCGTGCGCCTGCATGGCCGCGTGGCCGATCGGCATCCCGAAGGGCTGGTGCGCCTGCGTGCGGGCACGCTCAATGGCAACGCAGTGATTCGTCAGGGCCTGGACTGGCTGCTGGCCAACGCCGCTGGCGACGCGCTGCCACTTGTGCAGTTCCACGATGGCGGCGACGCCGGTCCCGGCCCACATGTGCTTCCGGCACTGAGCGTTCCGGCTGCGCGCGCGGCGCTGCGTGCGCTGCTGCAGTTGCGCCAACGTGGCCTGCGTGAGCCGCTGCGCTTTGCCCCGTATACCGGTTGGGTGCTGTACAACGCGCCGACAGAAAAACAGCGCAGCGAAGGGTGGAAGCAGTGGCACGGAAGCGACCGCACCTGGGGTGAATCCAGCAGCGACGCCTGGCAGCTGCTGCTGCGCGGTGCCGATCCGTTCGCCACCGATGCCAGCTATGCCGACCTGCTGCGCAACAGCCAGGTGGTCTTCAGCGCGGTGCGCGAAGGCCGCACGCTTGGCGCCGAATCAAGCCGGGAGGATGGCGCATGAACAGTGCCATCGCAGATGAGCCGATCGTGCCCATGGCCGGTGACCCTTACCTGGCCCTGCCGCTGGACGGCATCCGCCTGATCGAAGCCAGCGCCGGTACCGGCAAGACCTTCACCCTGGCCACGCTGTTCACCCGCCTGGTGGTGGAGCAGGGCCTGCGCATCGGCCAGATCCTGGCGGTGACCTTCACCGACGCCGCCACCCAGGAACTGCGCAAGCGCATCCGTGAGCGCCTGGCGCTGGCCGCACGCCTGGTCGATCTGGAACCGGCCGAGGGCGAAGCGCCGGACGTGCGCCTCACCCGCGAGGTGCTGCAGCGTCATCTGCACGAGGGCAGCGAAAGCGCCGCCGCATTGAAACGCCGTCTGCAGGTGGCCGCCGACGAGATCGACCTGGCGTCCATCTTCACCATCCACGGCTTCTGCACCCGTGTGCTGCGCGAGCATGCGCTGGAGAGCGGCCATACCTTCGATCCGCCGGAACTGCTGGCCAGCGATCGTGAGTTGCTGGAGGAGCTCGCGGCCGATCTGTGGCGCGTGCATGCCAATGACCCGGCCACGCTGGAGCCGCTGACCTGGCTGTGGTCCAACCCGGACGCGCTGGCCGCCGATCTGCGCGCGCTGCTCGGCACGCCGCCGCTGCATCCGCTGCCACAGCCGGTGACACTGGCCGATCCACACCCCGCATTGCAGAGCGCGGCGGAAGCACTGTCGGCAAGCGTGCGCGAGCATGGCGAGCAGTTCTTCATCGACCTCTGCGATGCCGTCGACAACAAGTGGATCAACGGCGTGTCCTACAAGCTGGGCTGGCTGCACCTGCTGGGCCGGCAGCTGCTGGCCTGGGCCGAGCGCGGCGACCCGCGCGAGCTGCTGTTCAGCGAGCGCCTGCCGGCACTGCTGCCGGAGGTGCTGGCCGACAAGACCAACAAGAAATTCCCGGATCGCACGCCGTCGTCGCCATTGCAGGCGCCGCTGGCGCGCTATGTCGCGCTGCTGGCCGAACGCGATGCCTGGTTGCGTGGTACCGCGCTGAATCTCCTGCACACGCTTCGCGCCGAAGCCATCCTGCGCCTGCAGGCGCTGAAGCGCACGCGCCGGGTACAGACCTACGACGATCTGATCGATGGCGTAGCGCTCGCCCTGGAAGGCCCGCAGCGGCTGACGCTGGTCGGGCAACTGCGTGCGCAGTACCGCATCGCACTGGTCGATGAGTTCCAGGATACCGACGACCGCCAGTGGGGCATCTTCCACACCGTGTTCGGTGATTCGCCGGAGGTGCGCGAGCTGGGCCTGGCGCCGGCGCTGTTCCTGATCGGCGATCCCAAGCAGGCGATCTACGGTTTCCGCGGCGGTGATATCCACACCTACCTGAAGGCCAAACAGGTGGCGCAGCAGGCGCCGGTGCTGGACCAGAACTTCCGCTCGCGACCGTCTGTGCTGCGTGCGTTGCAGGCGCTGTACGGCAACGGTGGCGAAGACGCCTTCCTCGAACGCGACATCCGGTTCGAGCCGGTGCGGCCCGGTGGCGTGCGCAGCGATGCGGACTACCAGCGCGACGGCCATGCCGCCGCGGCGCTCACCCTGCGCGTGCTGCGCAGTGGCGGCGACAAGGCGATGAGCGCCGATGCCTCGCGCGATGCAGCGACCCAGGCCTGCGTGGCCGCGATTCACCAGATCCTGGTCGAGGCGCGTGCGGGCAATGCCGTGTTGCGTGGGCGTCCGGTGCAGCCCGGTGATATCGCGGTGCTGGTGCGCTCGCATCGCGAGGCCACCCTGGTACAGCGCGCGCTGGCCGCGGTCGGCATTCCCGCGGTGGCGGCCGGCAAGCAGAGCCTGTTTTCCACCCCCGAAGCGCGTGATCTCCGTGCGCTGCTGTTGGCACTGCTGCAACCCGCCGACGAAGGCCGCCTGCGCGCGGTGCTGGCCACCGTGCTGCTCGGCCAGCGCGCAAGTGCGATTGCGGCGATGGAACGCGAGGGCGACCTGCAACGCGGGTTCCAGGCACAGCTGCTGCACTGGCGTGAGCGCTGGCAGCGCGGTGGACCGTTCGCGGTGATCGCCGATGTCTGTGCCGCGCAGGGCGAACGCCTGCTGGCGCTGATCGACGGCGAGCGCCGCCTGACCAACTACCTGCAGTTGGGTGAACTGCTGCAGGAAGCCTCGGCGCAGGCGCTGGGCATGCATGGCCTGCTGGACTGGCTGCAGGGGCAGATGGCTAGCGCCGACCAGGATGACGAGCAGCAGCTGCTGCGCCTGGAATCGGATGCGCGCCGCGTGCAGATCATCACCCTGCACAAGAGCAAGGGCCTGGAGTATCCGCTGGTGTTCCTGCCCTTCGTCGGCATCGACGGCGGCGCACCGAACACCGCCTCGCACTGCACCATGCACGTCGGCGGCGAGCGCCAGCTGCACTGGAAGCTGGACAAGGACGAGGCCTGGGAAGCGGCCAGCACGCAGCGTGAGCGCGAGCAGCGCGCCGAGGATGCGCGCCTGCTGTATGTGGGACTGACCCGCGCCGAGCATGCGCTGTGGATCGCCGTGGGTGATCTGGCCGGGCTCGGCAAGACACGTCTGGCGCCGCTGCTGGGTGACCTGCAGGCGCTGCGCGCGCTCGCCGATGTGCACGTCGATGACAGTGAGGCAGCGGCCGCGCTGCCGCAGCTGGCGGCTGAAGTGGAAGGTGAGCTTCCGGCGGTGCGTGCTCTGACCCGGCGCGTGCCGCATGACTGGTGGGTGTACAGCTTCACCCAGCTGGCGCATGCCGATGCTGGCGCCGGCGACGATATCGAAGCGGCCGCCACCGAACTGCCAGCACCGGCGGCCGACGAACCGGCTGGCCCGGAACTGCCGCTGGAACCGGCGCTGCCGGAACCCGCCGCGGCGGCCGAAGACAGCGCACCGCTCGACCCGCGCTTCATGGGCAGCCGTTTTGGCAACGTGCTGCACGAGGCGATGGAGAACGTCGACTTCGCCGCATGGGGTGACTGGCAGCCAGGCCTGGAAGCTCCCGAGGGGCAGGCCGAGGTACTGCGCAAGGCGCTGCACGATGAAGGCTATGCCGACGTCGACCTGGACGATGGCGTGGCGGTGCTGGCGCCGTTGGTCGGCCATACGCTCACCGCGCCGCTACCCGAAGGTGGCGCGCTGCACAGCCTGGGCGAAGGCGAGCGCCGCGCGGAAATCGATTTCCATTTCGCCATCGAACCGACCACGGTGCCGGCCCTGCTGCAGGTGCTGCATGCGCACGGCGTTTCCAGTGGTCGTCGAGGCTTCGGTCAGCGCCGCCGGCTGGAAGGGCTGATGACCGGCATGATCGACCTGACCTACGTGCGCGACGGGCGCTGGTACGTGCTCGACTACAAGTCCAACCGCTTGCCCGGCTACAGCCCGGAACTGCTGGCCATTGCCATGCGGCACAGCGAGTACGATCTGCAGGCGCTGATCTACACCGTGGCCCTGCACCGCTGGCTGCGCTTCCGCCTGGGCGCGGCCTACGATTACGAGCGCGACATGGGCGGCATCCGCTACCTGTTCTGCCGCGGGCTGGATGGCGCCGACAACGGCGTGCATGTGGACCGCTTCCCGCTGGCGCTGGTGGATGCACTGGACGCGCTGTTCGCCGGTGGCGAACAGGCCCAGGCCGAACTGGTGGCGCGTGCGCGTGGAGCCAGCGCATGAGCCTGTTGAAGGAACTGCACCAGAAGGGCCAGCTGCGCACGCTCGACCATGCGTTGGCGACCAGTCTGATGCGGCTGCGCGACAACACGCCGGAAAGCGTGGCGCTGGCGGCGGCGCTGGCCTCGCTGGCGGTGTCGCAGGGCCACGCCGCGTTCGACCCTGCGCAACCACAGCGGTTGCTGGAAGGCGTGCCCGAGTGGCCTGCCGCGCAGGACTGGTTGGCACAGTTGCGTGCATCGCCGTGGGTGGCCACGCCGGACCAGGCCGAGGCCGTCGCCGAGGATGCGCCGCTGGTGCTGGAGAACGGCCTGCTCTACCTGCGCCGTTATCGCGAGTACGAGCGCCAGTTGGCGGCCGGGCTGCAGCGCATCGGCCGGCATCCGCTGCCGGCGCCGGACATGACGGCGTTGGCGCCGTTGTTCGCGCAGCTGTTCCCGCAGGCATTGGGCAGCGAGGATCACCAGGCACGCGCCGCCGGCGTGACCCTGCGCCATCCGCTGGCGCTGGTCACCGGCGGCCCCGGCACCGGCAAGACCACCACCATCGCACGCCTGTTGTTGCTGCTGGCCGCGCAGGCCCGGCACGCCGGCCAGCCGCTGCCCGAAGTGGCGCTGGCCGCGCCTACCGGGCGCGCCGCCGAGCGCATGGCCGAGAGCCTGCGCGTGGCCGTGCAACGGCTGCAGGAACAAGGCCTGGACCCGGCGTTGTGCACGGCGCTGCCCAGTACCGGCACCACCCTGCATCGCCTGCTCGGCGTGATTCCCGATTCACCGCGCTTCCGTCACCACGCCGACAATCCGTTGCCGGTGGATGTGGTGGTGGTGGACGAAGCCTCGATGATCGATCTGCCGATGATGGCCAAGCTGGTCGATGCGATCGCCAGCGGCACCCGGTTGATCCTGCTCGGCGACCCCGATCAGCTGCCGTCGGTCGAGGCAGGCGACGTGCTCAGCGCGATCCTGCGTGCCAGCGGCGATGGCATCGGCACCCGCGCCGATGATACGCAGGCACTGCATGGCCTGCTGGCGCCGGCCACGCTGCAACCCGAGGCCGCACCACGCGCCTTCGCCGGCCGCCGCGTGCAGTTGCAACGTGGTTACCGGCAAAGTGATGCGCTGGACCTGGCGCCGCTGGCGCATGCCGTGCGCGAAGGCGACAGCAGCACTGCATTGCAGCTGCTACGCGGTGGGTCGCTGGCGGGCGTGCACTTCCACGAAGGTGAGGCCGATCCATTGCGCGGCCAGCGCGAGCATCTGCTCGGCCATTGGCGCGCGCTGGCCGAGGCGGCCGATCCGGTGCTTGCCCTGCAGCAGGCCGGCCGCCTGCGCGTGCTGACCGCACTGCGCGAAGGCCCGCAGGGTGCACGCGGGCTCAACAGCCGCATCGAGCAATTGCTGGCCGGCAACACCCCGGGCTACTTCCAGGGCCGCCTGCTGCTGGTCACCGAGAACAGCTACCGGCACCGCCTGTTCAACGGCGATATCGGCATCTGCCTGCGTGACAGCAGCGGCGCGATGGTGGCCTGGTTCCCGGGCGATACCGTCGAGCAGCCACGCGCCTTCCACCCGGCCGCATTGCCTGCGCACGAAAGCGCCTTCGCGATGACCGTGCACAAGGCACAGGGCTCGGAGTTCGACGAAGTGTGGCTGCAGCTGCCACGCCAGGATAGCCGCGTGCTGTCACGCGAACTGGTCTACACCGGCCTGACCCGTGCCCGCCAGGTGCTCCACGTGGCCGGCAGCGCAGAGGTGCTGCAGGCCGCGTTGAAGCGGCATGCCAGCCGATTGGGTGGTCTGGCCTGGCGGTTGGGTGCGGAAGAGGCGGCCGAAGCACCGGCACCCATCGAGCAACCCACGGTGCAGGGCCAGCTGTTCTGACTTCAGTCCTTCCAATTCCTCCAATCACAACGCGCACCCTCATCCACGCTTGGCGTGGATCTACGTGTCGACCAAGGTCGACACCTACCAGAAGCAAGCCATGCCATTCCGACAGATCGCGGGAAACTGTCGAAGGCGGGGTGGGTCCGATTGAGGGGGTGTGAGCGGCATGGATGCCGCGACCAAGCCCCCATGGATGGGTTTACGGCGTCCCCCTCAACCGGACCCACCCCGCCATCCCAAGGAATGCCCGCTTTTGACGTTGCCGTTGCCGTTGATTCGGCAGGTGCAGGGCGCAGCCCTGCCGCCAGACCTACTCCGGCATCAACACCAGCCCATCCGGATACACGATCGCCGCTTCGTCAGCACTGACGTCGAAGAACCCCACGCCGTGCTTCTCCGCCAGGTCCTGCACTAGCCCATGCGCGCGCTCGGCCACCGAATAGGCGAACGCGCCGTAGATCACCTCGCGGCCGATGCTGTACTCGGTCACTTCGGCACGATCGTCATCGTCGTTGCTCAATGGGCCGTTCAACGGCGGGAAGTCCTGTGCCATCTCCGCGAACCACGCCTGCAGCGCCGGGGTGCTGACCGCCGGGTCGTCGTACTCGTGGCGCTCGTTCCACTGCGTCTGCTTCTCGAACCAGGCGATGAAGGCCGTTGCCTCGCGTGGGGCGGCGCTGGCCTCGAACACCATCATGTCGTAACTCATTGGAGCTTCCTGTGCAGAGCAGGGGTCAGAGCCTTCGCCCGGGGCGAAGGATCCGACCCCGGCAACGGGGTCTGTGGACGCACAGGGTATCGCGCTACGGCTGCGCGGCCGTGTCCATTGCCAGCCCCGGCGCCAACGCTTTCGCCTCCGGGAACAACGCGAAGCGCAGCCCGATCAGGCCCATCAGCGCCTCGTCGCGGGCCTTGCAGGCGGCCACGCTGCCGACCCGGCCCAGCGAGGTATCCAGCCGCTCACGCAGCGCCTCGGCCGCCACAATGGGTTTGCGCGCGGCGATCTGCCGGCGGTAGTGCACGGCGATCTCTTCCAGGATGTGCTCGACCGCCTCGCGGCTGCGCTCGGGCAGTTCCAGACGGGCGCGGCGCAGCTGCAGGATGTTCAGGCCGATGCGCGCCTCATTGAGCATGTCCACCGAAGCGATGTCACTGCCCTCGGGCGTCGCCGCCAGGCGCGGTGCGAGCAGGCCCAGCAGATCCAGCATGCGAGCGGCGAAGCGCTGGCGGTCCTGCTGGCCACGTCCTTCGGCGGCTTCGGCCAGTGTGGTCCAGCCCTGCCGCACCAGCCGGCGCGCGGTCCATTCGGCACCCACCGAACGGAACAGGCGGGTCATCACCACCGCAAAGCCAATGCCGATGAACATTGCGATGGACGAGTTGAGGAAGGTCTGGATGTTGGCGCTGTAGGTGTTCTGCAGGCTCAGCAGCGCGGCCAGGTTCACTGTCAGCGGCAGCGCGAACAACGCGCTCTTGGGGTGGTGCAGCATCAGCCCCAGGGGCAGGAACGCCACCGCCAGCACCAGTGCCAGCAGGCCGAAGTCGTGCACGGCCGGGAACACGCCGAACAGGTACACGCCGGCCACCACCGAGGCGACCATCGCCCACACCAGGAACGACACCATGCTCGGTGCCGGATCGTCCTGTGCGGCGAAGAACGCGGCGGTCACCGCGGCCATCATCGCGCCGTTGCCGCCGCCTTCCCATCCCAGCGCGATCCACAGCACGCAGTAGCTCATCAGCGCCACGCCGGCACTGAGCGCGGAGAACAGCGCCATGCCGTAGTCGACGTGCTTGTCGGCGGCCACGCGTTCGGTGCGGATGCGGTAGTGCGCGCGGTCCAGCGGCGCGGTGCCGTGGTCGATGGCGTGCTGCAGGGTGCGGCAGTCCTGCCACAGGTCCACCAGTTCCTCCAGGCGCAGCAGCAGGCTGGCCAGCTGCAGGTGCTGCAGGTCGCGGTCCACCTGCGGCTTCAGCGCACTGATGCGCGCGCGCAGGCGGGCGTACTCGCTGGCATTGGTCGGCCCGTCGAGCCAGTCGTGGATGTCGTCGATCAGCTCCGGCAGGCCTTCCGGCAACGCCTGGCCATCGCTGCGCAACGCACTCAGGCGGTCGGCGATCGAGGACAGCACCGGCAACAGCAGCAGCATGCGCTCGCGCAGGCGCTCCATCGACACCGCCGACCCTGCATGGCGTGGATCATCGCGGCGCAGGAATTCGATCAGCGCCTCGAACTGCACCAGATCGGCGGCCAGCCGGTTGCGCGGTGCATGCGCACGGCCACGTTCAAGAATCTGCCGGCACCACTGCGCGGCGTCCTCCATCCAGTTGCCGATGCGGGCGCGCAGCATCGGGCGTACCGAGGCCGGGAACAGCAGCGAGGCGAACAGCACCGCCACCACCGTGCCGAGGATGATCTCCTCGCTGCGCGCCACCACCGTGTCGAAGATGGTTTCCGGCGAGGTCACCGCCGGGAAGCCGATGAAGGCGGTGGTGTAGCCGGCCAGCAGGAACGCGTAGCCGCGCGGGCCCCGGTTGAGCAGCGCCATGAACAGGCAACCGGCCAGCCAGATCGACATCGCTGCGCTCAGGATCAGCGGCGTTTCCACCAGTGCCGGCAGCACCAGCAGGGTGGCCAGCCCGGCCACCAGCGTGCCGACGATGCGGTATACGCCCTTGGCGCGGGTCGGGCCCAGCAGCGGCTGGCTGACGATGTACACCGTGCCCATCGCCCAGTACGGGCGCGACAGGTTGCCGGCCATGGCGATGTACAGCGCGGCCACCGCGGCCAGGTAGGTCTTGATCGAGAACAGCCAGGCCTGGCGGTCGGTCAGCGCGTTCATGGCTTACTTCGCCGAGGCCTGTGCGGTGGACGGCGCAGCCGGGGCAACCGTTGCCTGCCAGCCGCCGCCCAGCACCAGGAACAGATGGATCTGGTCGCGTGAGACCTGGGCTTCGGCAGCGGCCAGGGTGGCATCGCTGGTGGCCAGGCTGCGGTCGGCATCCAGGCTGGACAGGTACGGCGTGCGGCCACCCTGGTACAGCCGGCGGTTCTGCTCGGCGGCCAGTGCGGCCTGCTCCTGCGCGATGCGCAGCGACTGCAGCCGGCGCAGGTCCTGCGCATAGCGGTCCAGCGCGGTCTGGGTCTCGCGCAGTGCCTGCAGCACCGTGTGGTCGAACTCGGCCAGGGCCGCATCGGCACCCGCTTCGGCAGCGTGGATGCGTGCGTGCGTGCCGGACGACGGCAGCGTCCACGAGATCAGCGGGCCGATCGACCACTGCTGGGTCATCGGCGTGCCGAAATCCTCCAGCAGGCCGGCGGCACCGAGCGAGGCGCCCAGGCGGATGTCCGGATACAGCTCGGCGGTGGCGACACCAATCCGCGCCGTGGCCGAGGCCAGCTTGCGCTCGGCCTGGCGCACGTCCGGGCGGCGCTGCAGCAGCGCGCGGCCATCACCGACCGGCAGCGGCTGCGCCAGGCCGGGGGCGTGTGCACAGTCGATCACGCCGGCCGGCAGCTGGCCCGGTGTCTGCCCGAGCAGGGCGGCCAGCGAATACGCGGCCGCCGAGCGCTGCGCATGCAGCGGCGGCAGTGCAGCCTCCAGCAGCGCCACCTGGGCATTGGCGCGGGCCAGTTCCGGCGGCGTGCCGCGGCCGGCCGCGATCAGGCGTTCGGTGACCGTGCGGCTGCGCTGCTGCAGCTGCAGCGAATGCTCGGCCACGTGCAGTTCGTGGTTGGCGTGGCAGATTTCCAGGTAGCTGTCGGCCACCTGCGCCACCACGCTGACCTGGGCCAGGTCGCGCGCCGCAGCGACCGACTGCTCGTCGGCACGCGCCGCCTCGGCGCCGCGCTTGAGCTTGCCGAACAGGTCGAACTGGTAGCTGACCGCGAACTTGCCATCGGCCAGGTTGATCACCGGCAGCTCGTGCTCCTGCAGGAACGATTCGGCCGACAGCTGCGCGCGGCTGACGCCGGCCTCGGCCTCGTACTCGAAGCCACCGGCGTCCAGCGCCTGTTCGTACACCGCCGCGGCACGACGCAGATGTGCATCGGCGGCCTTCAGCTCGACGTTGTCACGCAGCGCCTGGGTGATCAGGCCATCCAACACCGGGTCGTTGTACAGCGACCACCAGCGGTCGGGCAGTGCCTGGTTGGCGGCCACCTGCGGGTTCTGCGTATCGATGAAGGCCGCATTGGCCTCCGGACGCTTGAACGCCGAGCCTTCCGGCAAGGCATAGTCCGGGCCGACGGTCCTGCACGCGGCCAGGCTGGCCAGCGCGACGATCAGGCCGAGACGGGGCAGGGCGGCGTTCACAGGCCCGCCTGTGTCGGCGCAGTGCCGGCCTTGTCTGCGTGCTTGGTGGTCTTGGTTTCAACGGTGACGGTGGCGGTACGGCCGGCAATCAGCTCAATGCCCTTGGGCACTTCGTCGATGGCGATCCGCACCGGAATGCGCTGCGCCAGCCGCACCCAGTCGAAGGCCGGGGTCACGTTCGGCAGCAGGGTGCTGCCGTTGCTGCGGTAGCGGTCCTCGATGCCGGCGGCGATGCTTTCCACGTGGCCACGCAGCGGCGTCGATTCACCCATCAGGCGGATGTCCACCGTCTGCCCCGGCGCCACGCCGCGCAGTCGGGTTTCCTCGAAATAGCCATCGATGCGGAACGAGCCGGTATCCAGCAGCGCCAGCACCGGCTTGCCGGCCACCACGTAGTCGCCTACGCGCATGGTGCGGTCGTTGACCCGGCCGTCGGCCGGTGCGCGCACCTCGGTGCGGCCCAGGTTGAGCTCGGCCAGGTCGACCGCCGCCTGTGCGGTGGCCAGCGCAGCCTGTGCGGCCTGCAGCTTGGCGCGGCGCACTTCGGCGTCCTCGGCGGCGACCAGATCCTGCAGGCTGCGGTCACGGCCGATTTCGCGGCGCAGCTGCGCCACCGAGGCCTGGCGCTCGGCCAGGCTGGCCTTGGCCTGTTCCAGCGCAATGCGATAACGGGCGCGATCGACCACGAACAACAGGTCGCCCTTCTTCACTGCCTGGTTGTCGGCCACGTCCACCGTTTCCACCAGCCCGGACACGTCCGGCGCCACCTGCACCACGTCGGCACCGACATGCGCGTCGCGGGTCCACGGCTCATCCATGTAATAGACCCACAGCTGGCGCAGCACCAGCAGGGCGACGATCACGGCTGCGCTGGTCAGCAGTATGGGAAGGGTCTTCTTCACGATCTTGTTCACGATTGCATCCAACGCAGGAGGTGGAACAGCAGGCCAAGCACGATCCCGTACAGCGCCAGGTTGAACAGTGGCGGGTGCCATATATGGCGATAGGCACCGGCACGCTGCAGCAGCGCGTGCAGACCGCTGTTGACCAGATAGGCCAACACCATCAACCCGAGCAGGGTCGGGACGAACACTCCATGGAGACTGAATTCACCGGGCATCGGAAGGGGCGGGGGCGAGGTGGGGAGGGGAGGGACAACAAAACAACGGCAACGGGCAAAAGCCGCTGGCGTATGCACGGCAGCGGCGGTGTTCGGGGGCAGCGGTCTTACGTGATGCGGTCGGCGGCCTCGGCCAGCAGGCGCCATGCCTTCAGCACGGCGTGCAGTTCATCCATGGAGAGTTCGCCGAACACGTCCTGGCGCAGGCCGATCAGCTGGTCTTCCAGCTCGCTGACCAGCGCCTGCCCGGCGTCGGTCAGCCACAGCAGGTTGGCGCGGCGGTCACTGGCATCGCTTTCGCGGCGGACCAGGTCGCCGGCGCACAGCTTGTCCAGCAGGCGCACCAGGGAAGGCCCTTCCATGCCCAGCTGCTGGGCCAGCGCCACCTGGCGGATGCCACCGCCGGAGCGGCCGATCATCAGCAGCGGCATGGTGCAGGCGGTGGAGATGCCGTAGCTGCCGAGCCGGCTGTCGGCCAGGCGCTGCCACTGCCGCCCTGCGTACAGCAGGCCGGAGCTGAGCTGCATCTGCAGCACGGTGCGCTCGTCGAGGGGTCGGTCCATAAGAGATAGATAGGATACTACTAATTTCATTCCTATCAATGGTTTTTGCTGAATAGGTGTTGGGGTACTGAGGAAAGCGTTGCGCCTGCTGGTTATCGGTTGGGGCGGCGGAGGGCCGGACGGGGCAGGGCACGCTGCAAGTACCCCTCCGGGGCCCGGCCCAGCCGCTGGCGGCTGGGCGTTCGGTCGCTTGCGAAGCGGTGCTTCGCAAGCAAAGCGCCCTCACCCATGTAAGCTCGATCGGCGCATCCATGCGCCTCACGGCCCTGCCCCGCCCGGCCCTCCGCCGCCCACCCATCACCCCCGCGAGCGCGGAGGGTTGGCTCCAAAGGCAGAAGCAGTGCGGACCAACGGTCCGCACCCACCAGGGCGGTGACGGGCCGCCTCCGAAGCCATGAACCCCAGCCTTTTACCCCCGCTTTCGGGCGGTCCGGCCGCGCCCGCAGGGAACTGTCAGGGAGGTTGGGAGGGGGCTGCGCAGGACCGTTGGCGCCATGGATGGCGCCATCGAGCCCCCAAGGACGGGTTTACGGCGTGTCCTGCGCAGTCCCCTCTTAACCTCCCAACCGATAGCAACCACGCGCTGCAGGAGACCCCCGATGAACCGTCCCCAGAGGACGACCCACCCCCCGGTCGGGTACGATGCTCGCCCCCCGTTCGGGACGCTGTACGCAATGAGCAAGAACAACGAAAAGGCCGCCCCGCAGGGCGACGTGACCCAGGACCAGGCCGAGGATGCCGTGCGCACCCTGCTGCGCTGGGCCGGTGAGGACCCGTCCCGTGAAGGCCTGCTGGATACCCCCCGCCGTGTCGCCGAAGCCTATGGCGACTGGTTCAGCGGTTACCGCGACGACCCGCGCGCCTACATGGAGCGGACCTTCGAGGAAGTGGCCGGCTACGACGAACTGATCGTCCTGCGCGACATCGAGTACGAAAGCCACTGCGAACATCACATGGCGCCGATCATCGGCCGCGTGCACGTCGGCTACCTGCCGGCCGGCAAGGTGGTGGGCATCAGCAAGCTGGCCCGTGTCGTCGAAGCCTACGCCCGCCGTTTCCAGGTGCAGGAGAAGATGACCGCGCAGATCGCCCAGTGCATCCAGGATGTGCTGCAGCCGATCGGCGTCGGCGTGGTCGTCGAAGGCGCCCACGAATGCATGACCACCCGCGGCATCCACAAGCGCGGCGTCAGCATGGTCACCTCCAAGATGCTGGGCAGCTTCCGCGACGACGCGCGTACCCGCGCCGAGTTCCTGCGCTTCATCGAAGTGGGCGGCAAGCGCTGAGCCGCTTGCCCGCACTCCGCCGGCCCCTGCGGGCCGGCATGCCCACGGCTGCCCGCGCGGCCGCCGTGCGTGGCTGCTCGTCCCCGCCAGCCCTCATGACTCCTTTCGCTGCATGAAGCACCGCGAACGCATCTCCCGTTACCGCCATCTGCGCGAACAGCCCCAGTGGAAGCTGCTCGCCGCCGACCACGCTCCGGAAATCATCGGCCTGCTGCAGGGGCTGCTGATGGACGGCGAGCGCACGCTGTCGTCGTCGGTGCTCAACGAGCGCCTGCAACGCGCGCTGGACCAGCTCAACGGCGACGAACTGTCGCGCGACCTGCCGCGCACCGCGCAGGCCTACATCGCGCACTGGCTGGCCCAGGGCTGGCTGGAGCGCCGTCTGCCCGAAGGCGCCGACCAGGAGCAGTACGAACTGTCGACCGCGGCGCTGCAGGCGATCCGCTTCGCCGATGGCCTCGAGCAGGCCCGCGTGGCCGCCACCGAAAGCCGCCTGGCACTGGTCATCGAACAGCTCTCGCAGCTGGCCGCGCAGACCGAGTCCGATCCGGATGCACGCCTGTCGGCACTGCGCGACGAGCGTGACCGCATCGACGCCGAGATCGCCCGTGTCGGTGCCGGCCGCGTGATCGCGCTGGATGGCAAGCGCGCGCTGGAACGTGCGCGCCAGATCATCGGCCTGGCCGACGAGCTGACCGAGGACTTCCGCCGCGTGCGTGATGACTTCGAGCAGCTCAACCGCGATTTCCGCGAACGCATCATCGACGACGAGGGCGAGCGCGGCGACGTGCTGTCGCAGCTGTTCGAAGGTGTCGATGTGATCGGCGAGAGCGATGCCGGGCGCAGCTTCCAGGCGTTCTGGCGCCTGCTCAACGACGCCGAGCAGAGCGCCCAGCTCGATGCCGCGCTGGAAGCAGTGCTGGCGCGTGGCTTTGCGCGCCGGCTGGACCGCAACGAACGCAACTTCCTGCGTGGCTTCACCAGCACCATGCTCGAGCGCGGTGGCCAGGTGCACGACGTGCTGCAGAACTTCGCGCGCAGCCTGCGCGGCTTCGTGCAGAGCCGTGGCTACCTGGAACAGCGCCGCCTCAACCAGCTGCTGAAGCAGGCGCAGTCCGAAGCGCTGGCCCTGCGCGACGAGTTCCCCGCGCAGCGTGGCATCGGCCGTGACCTGCAGTTGACCACCAGCCGCCTGCGTTCTTGGTCGCAGTGGAGGCTGCACGATCCACGCAGCGCCCAGGTCGATGGCAACGTCGAGTACAACGATGCCGCCGCGATCAGCCTGGAAAGCGTCGGCGATCTGGTCGCTTCATCCGAAATCGACTTCCGCACCCTGCGCCGCGACCTGCACGACCTGCTCGATGCACAGCCGCGGCTCAGCATCGCCCAGGCCCTGTCGCAGCGCGAGGCGCCGCAGGGTCTTGGCAGCGTCATCGGTTACCTGTCGCTGGGCACGCGCTTCGGCAACGTGATCGCCGGCGAGCAGGAGCTTGCCGAATGGCGTGGTGGCGACGGCCAGATCCGTCGCGCCCGCATCCCGCTGGTTTGGTTCACCCAGGAGAGACGCCATGAGCTGGCATGAAGATCCCATCGACGCAGCGCAGGCCGACGTGGCGGAAGACGCCTACGAAGCCGAACCGGTGGCGACCGTGGCGCAGCCCCGTCGTGGCAACGACGTGTACTACCTCGGCGATACCGGTCGCCTGCCGCTGGATGCGCGTCGCGCGCTGTGCCAGCTGCTGATCGGCCCCAGCATCGACCAGCTGCGCCACGCCAAGCTGTGGCCGGCGCTGATCCGCAGCGAGGCGGCCATCCGTTCGTCGCTGGCGGACCTGTTCCTGGAACTGGTGCTCGACCGTGACAGCGGCGTGGCCTTCACCCGACAGGCCGATACCGAAGACGTGGATGCGCCGGTGCTGCTGCGCACCTCGCCGCTGACCTTCATCGATTCGGTGCTGCTGCTGTACCTGCGCCAGCAGCTGGCCGAGGCCGATGCGCGCGGCAACCGCGCAGTGGTGGCCGACGCCGAGATGGCCGAAGCGCTGGCCATCTACGAAAAGAACCTGTCCACCGACCGCGCCGGCTTCAACCGCCGCGTCGCTTCGGCGGTGCAGAAGATGAAGGACAACCACATCCTGACCCGCCTCAGCGGCCAGGAAGACCGCCACGAAGTCTCGCCGGCGCTGAAGCTGCTGTTCTCCGCCGAAGACGTGTCCCAGCTTTCGGCGGTCTACCGCCAGCTGCGCGAAACCCCGGCCGCCGAGGCCTGAGAGACCCGACCATCGCATGGCTATCTCCAAGCACACTCCCGCTTTGTTCAACGAAGGCCTGCCGGACCCGCGCCTGCAGCAGTTCCGCATGCGCCGCCTGCAGGTGCACAACTGGGGCACCTTCAACGGCCTGACCGAAGTGCCGATCGCCGAGCGCGGCTTCCTGTTCGTCGGCCGTTCCGGCTCGGGCAAGTCGACCCTGCTCGATGCCATGTCCGCGCTGCTGACGCCGCCGGCCATCGTCGACTTTAACGCCGCCGCGCGTGAAGCCGAGCGCAGTGGCCGCGACCGCAACCTGGTGTCCTATGTGCGTGGCGCCTGGGCCGACCAGCAGGACAGCGGCACCGGCGAAATCGCCACCCAGTACCTGCGCAAGGGCGCGACCTGGACCGCACTGGTGCTGGAATACCGCGCCGGCGATGGCCGCGTGGTCAGCCTGGTGCGCCTGCTGTGGATCTCCGGCAACGGCACCTCGGCCGGCGACGTGCGCAAGCACTACATGATCGCCGAGCGTCCGTTCGACATCGCCAAGGATCTCGGCGGCTTCGACCTGGACCTGCGCAAGCTCAAGCAGAAGCTGTCCGATCTGCACCACTTCGACGCTTTCTCCGGCTACGCCGAGCGCTTCCGCGACCTGCTCGGCATCGACAACGAGATGGCGCTGCGCCTGCTGCACAAGACGCAGTCGGCGAAGAACCTGGGCGACCTGAACGTCTTCCTGCGCGACTTCATGCTCGACACGCCGAAGACCTTCGACGCCGCCGAGCGCCTGGTCAGCGACTTCGCCGAGCTTGATGGCGCGCACCAGGCCGTGGTCACCGCGCGCCGCCAGGTGGAAACCCTGTTGCCGGCACGCGCCTACTACAACGATCTGAAGGAAATGCACCGCCAGCGCGGCGACGACGAAGCGCTGAAGCTCGGCGTCGACAGCTTCCGCGAAAGCCGCCGCCAGGCGCTGATCGAAGCGCGCCTGCGCGAGATGGATGTGCGTGACCGTGGCCTGCTCGGTGAAGAAGCCCAGCGTCGCGCCGCACTCGACAACCACACCGAGCGTCTGGCCGAACTGGAACTGCAGCGCCGCCAGCAGGGCGGTGAGCGCATCGAGGAACTGGAACGCGAGCAGGGCCGCGCCGAAGCCGAGCGCGACCGCCGCAAGGCCAAGCGTGACCAGGCCCAGGAAGCCGCACAGCAGCTGCAGGCCGAACTGCCCGACGATGCCCATGGCTTCGCCGAGCTGGTCGAGCGTGCGCAGAACGAACTGCAGGACCGCCAGCGCGCCTCGGCAGCACTGGACGATGCGATCAGCGACCGCCTCGGCGGCAAGCGCGATGACGAGCGCCGCTTCGGTGACGTGCGCAGCGAACTCGAAGCGATGCAGCGCACCCCCTCCAACATCCCGGCGCCGATGCAGAAGCTGCGCGCGCGCCTGGCCGAGGAAACCGGCATCGCCGAGGCGGCGCTGCCGTTCGTCGGCGAGCTGATCCAGGTCCGCTCGGAAGAGCAGGGCTGGCAGGGTGCCATCGAGCGCGTGCTGGGCGGTTTCGCGTTGTCGCTGCTGGTCGATGACAAGCATTACAACGACGTCGCCGAGTGGGTGAACCGTACCCACCTGGGCATGCGCTTCACCTACTACCGCGTGCGCCGCAACGACGATGCGTTCGCCCGCGAGCCATCGGCGAAGTCGCTGCTGCACAAGCTGGAACTGCGCGAGCACGTGTTCGAAAGCTGGCTGCGCCGTGAGCTTGGCAAGCGCTTCGATTACGAGTGCGTGGATGCCAAGCAGCTGCGCAACGTCGACCGCGGCATCACCCGCGAAGGCCAGGTCAAGCATCCGGGCGACCGTTTCGAGAAGGACGACCGCAGTGCGGTGGGAGACCGCCGCCGCTGGATCCTCGGCTTCAACAACCACGACAAGGTGGGCGCCTTCGAGCGCGAGGCACAGGAACTGGCCAAGCGCATCGCGAGCTGTGAGACCGACATCGCGCGCCTGCGCGGCCAGCGTGACCGTGACAACGAACGTCGCCTGGCCTGCCACGAGCTGGTCAGCATCAGCTGGAACGAGATCGACATCGCCGCCCCGCAGCAGCGCCTGACCGATATCGAGGCCACCCTGCGTGACCTGCGCGAAGGCAATGCCGACCTCGCCAAGCTGGCCAAACAGATCGACGCCGTGCGCGCCGACATCGAGCAGTCCCGCCGTACCTATGAAGACGTCCGCGTCGAGCGTGGACAGCTGGTCAAGGAGCGCGATCGCCTCGACCGCGCACGCCAGCAGAGCCGTGCGCTGGTGCTGCCGAGCCTGGCCCAGGAGCAGGAAGCCGGCCTTTCCGAGCGCCTGCAGGAGCAGGGCCCGCTCAGCCTGGAAACGCTGGAAGCGCACATGCGCCAGGTCAGCAACGCGCTGAACGAGCAGCTGTCGTCCTCGCAGCAGGACCTCAACCGCATCGAAAATCAGCTGATCGGCTGCTTCCGTCGCTTCATCCAGCAGTGGCCGGAGGAATCGGGCGACTTCACCGTCTCGGTGGCCTCGGCCGAGGACTTCCTCGCACGCCTCGAACGCCTGGAGCGCGATGGCCTGCCGCAGCACGAAGAGCGCTTCTTCGATCTGCTGCAGAACCAGAGCAAGAACAACCTGCTGGCCCTTCAGCGCCACAGTGCAGAGGCACGCAAGTCGATCGGCCAGCGCCTGGACGAAGTGAACGCCAGCCTGGAGCAGGTGCCGTTCAACCGTGGCACGCTGCTGACCATCGAACTGAACGACCGCCGCCTGCCGGAAGTCGGCGAGTTCCACCTGCAGCTGCGCGAAGTGCTGTCGCAGCAGCAGACCGAACAGCGCGAGCTGGCCGAATCGCAGTTCACCGTGCTGCGCCAGCTGGTCAACCGCCTGGGCTCGCAGGAAGGCGAGGACAAGCGCTGGCGCGAGCTGGTGCTGGACGTGCGCATGCACGTGGAGTTCATCGGCGTCGAGCTGGATGCGGAAACGCGCCAGCAGGTCGAGATCTACCGCAGCGGCGCCGGCAAGTCCGGCGGCCAGCGCCAGAAGCTGGCCACCACCTGCCTGGCGGCCGCGCTGCGCTACCAGCTCGGCGGTGCCGACAGCCAGCTGCCCAGCTACGCCGCCGTCGTGCTCGACGAAGCCTTCGACAAGGCCGACAACGAGTTCACCGCGCTGGCGATGAACATCTTCGACAACTTCGGCTTCCAGATGGTGGTCGCCACCCCGCTGAAGTCGGTGATGACGCTGGAACCGTTCATCGGCGGCGCCTGCTTCGTCGAGATCAGCGGCCGCCACGACTCCGGCGTGCTGTTGATCGAGTACGACGAAGAAGGCAAGCGTCTGAAGCTGCCCGAACGCAGCCGCCAGCAGGCCAACGAACCGGAAGAAGCCGAGGCCTGAGCGCCTCGGTCCATCTACCTGTAGAGCCGAGCCATGCTCGGCTGCTCTTCGCGATTGGAAACCGTGTGCCAACCAAGGTTGGCACCTACCGGGTCATGAGGCGCATTCACGCCCCGCGCAACGTATCCCACGCCATCCGCGCGATCAGCACCACCACCAGCCCCACGAACAGCTTGCGGATGAACGGCGTACCGCCCTTCAGTGCCAGGCGCGTGCCCACCACCGAACCGATGATGTTGGCCGCCGCCATCGGCAGCGCGAACAGCCACAGGATGTTGCCGGTCGGCACGAAGAACGAGATCGCGGCCACATTGGTGGCCAGGTTCACCACCTTCGACGCCGCTGACGCGCGCAGGAAATCCAGGCCGAAGAAGCGTACGAACAGGAAGATCAGGAAGCTGCCGGTGCCCGGCCCGAAGAAACCATCGTAGAAACCGATCGCCGCACCGATCGCCAGCGCGATCACCAGCTCGCGGCGGCCGATCTCCTGCGGTCGGTGCAGCGCGCCGAAGTCCTTCTTCCACAGTGTGTAGCCCAGCATCGCGATCAGCAGCACCAGCACCAGCGGGCGCACCGCGTCCTTGGGCAGCAGGCTGACCGCGGTGGCCCCGGCGAAGGAGAACACGAAGGCTGTGCCGGCTGCGAACAGTACCGGCTTCCACGGGAAGCGCACGTTGCGCGCATAGCGCCAGGCAGCCGCACCGGTACCGAACATCGAACTGAACTTGTTGGTACCGAACAGCATCGCCGGCGTCTGCTGCGGCAGCACCGTGAACAGGCCAGGCAGCTGCACCAGGCCACCGCCACCCACGGCGGCATCCACAAGACCGGCGATGAAGGCGATCACCACCAGCCACCACAACTCGGGGGGAACCAGTTCCAGCACGGCGATCAATCAAGGTGGGGGCGCGACAGCATACGCCTGTCCTGTACCCGGCGACCCGTGCCGTGCGTGGATCAATCCGTGCAACCCGGCGACAATGCCGGCATGAGCCGAAAACCCGCCGATCCCTGCCCCTGTGGCCTTCCCGCCGACTATGCCGCCTGCTGTGGCCGTTTCCATGCCGGTGAAGCCGCGCCGGATGCCGAGCACCTGATGCGGTCGCGCTACAGCGCCTATGTGCGGGGCCTGGTCGACTACCTGCGCCAGAGTTGGCACCCGGATACACGTCCGGCCGAGTTGTCGCTGGATGATGCGCCCGGCCAGCGTACGCATTGGCTGGGCCTGACCGTGCACGAGCACACCGTCACCGGCGCCGACAGCGCCGAGGTCCGGTTCACCGCGCGCTACCGGGTGGGCGGCGGCAGCGCGGTGAAGATGACCGAGCACAGCCGCTTCCTGCGCATCGAAGGCCGCTGGTACTACCTCGACGCGATCTGAGCTTCAGCCACCGCGTACTGCCAGCACATCCTGGTCGGCATACGCGCGCACCTGGTTGCGACCGCCGTCCTTGGCGACATACAGCGCCTGGTCGGCGGCCTTGACCACGGCCGCCGGCCGCGGACCGACGCGGGTGTCGGCCAGACCGATGCTTACGGTTACCTGCACTACCTGTCCGCTGCCGCCGCGCCCGCGCTGCTGGCGCCCGGCGTCATCGTCGCGGCTGCGGGTGCTGCGGTCACGCAGCTGCATGCGGGTCTCCTCGATGCTCTGCCGCAGCGCCTCCACGGCATCCATGCAGGCTGCCGCCGGGCGGTCCAGGAACACCACCGCGAACTCCTCGCCGCCATAGCGGAACGCACGACCACCATCACCCACGCGCGCCAGCCGCGAGGCCACCAGGCGCAGCACGTCGTCGCCGGTATCGTGGCCATGGGTATCGTTGAACGATTTGAAATGGTCCACGTCCACCATCGCGATGCTGTAGGTGCCGCGTGCCCGCTGCAGGGTCTCGTTGAACGCGCGGCGCTCGGGCAGGCCGGTCAGCTCATCGCGGAAGGCCATGTGGAACGACTCCTGCAGCATCGCGCCCAGCATCAGCAGCAGGGCGGCGCTGCTCAGCGCCGGCAGCAGCACCGGCTGCAGGAACACCCTCGGCAGCATCCACCACAGGCACAGCAGGGCCAGCAGCATTGCTGTATGCAGCGGCCTCGGATGCCGCCATGCCTGCCAGCCCAGCGCCGCCGTGGCCAGCAGGAACAGCAGCGCCGGCAGCTGCGCCAGCGCGTTCCAGCCGGCCGGGATCCACGCCCAGTGACGGTTCGACAGCAGATCGTGCATGCCGCGCGGCTGCTGCGTGGCCAGCAGCAGGAAGATCAGCAGCGCCGTACCGCTGGCGACGGAGCGCAACAGCAGGTCGTGGCGGCGCCGCCCGCGCTCCGGCCACAACGACAGGCCGGCGAACAGCAATGGCAGCCACGCCGAGATGGCATGGAAGCGCAGGGGTGTCAGCGCGCCGACATGACCGTTGCGCAGGTAGCCGCCGACATCCTGGTGCAGCAGCGCGAACATGACCGCCACCACCAGCAGCAGGCACAGCGACCGTACCTGATGGTAGAGCAGGGCCAGGCCGGCACCGAGGCAGGCCAGCAGCCAGGGCAGGATGCGCTGCGCCGGGCTGGCCACGTCTGCGGTATCCAATGCGGTCCATACCACCACGGCAACCAGCAGGGCGGGCAGCACGAACAGGTAGTGCGCAGGCTGGCGGAGCGGATGCAGGGGCAAGCAGGAATTCCAGCGCGGTGACGACGCGGCCGCAGCATTGCCGTTAGCGGCGCGCGTGCCTGCATCTTGAATGCGGGGGGCTTACCCATGTGAACAAAGTGACGCCGAACCATGACATCGCACTCACCGTCCTGCGCCGATGCTGCCCACATGGACAGCGTACCCACCGCCGTCGCTGCCCCGCAGCACGATCTCGCCCACCAGTTCGCACGGGTGCGTGCGCGCAGCATGCAACTGGCCGCGCCGCTCAACGCCGAGGACGCCATGCTGCAGAGCATGGCCGATGCCAGCCCGAGCAAATGGCACCTGGCCCACACCACCTGGTTCTTCGAACGCTTCGTGCTGGCGGGTTTCACTGCTGCACCGGCGCATGACCCGGCCTGGGATTACCTGTTCAACAGCTACTACAAGAGCATCGGGCCGGCGCATGCCCGGCCGCAGCGTGGGCTGCTGTCGCGGCCATCGCTGCAGCAGGTGCGCGACTATCGCCAGCAGGTGGATGCACAGGTGCAGTCGCGGCTGGCGGCAGGCGATCTTGATGAGCAGGCGCTGCAGCACCTGCAGTTGGGCCTGCAGCACGAACAGCAGCACCAGGAACTGCTGCTCACCGACATCAAGCATGCGTTCTGGTGCAGCCCGTTGCAGCCCGCCTACCGCCAGGACCTGCAACCTGCCGCCAGCGCTGCCAGTGCGCAGGGCTGGATCGAATCACCCGAGCGCATTGTCACCGTCGGTGCCGCAGCCTGGCCGCTGCATACCGCCTTCGCCTACGACAACGAATCGCCAGTGCATCGCGTGTTGCTCCCCGCGCACGCACTGGCCGAGCGTCCCGTCAGCAATGACGAGTACCGCGCCTTCATCGACGCCGGCGGCTACCGCGAGCCGCGCTGGTGGCTCAGTGAAGGCTGGGTAGTGCGTGAAGCCGAGGACTGGCGGCATCCGCTGTACTGGGATGACGCCCTGCAGCGCGAGTACACCCTGGGCGGTTGGCGCGAACTGGATCCGCACGCGCCGGTCTGCCACCTCAGCTACTACGAGGCCGATGCCTGCGCCCGCTGGGCCGGCGCGCGCCTGCCCAGCGAGTTCGAGTGGGAAGCCGCTGCCGCGTCGCAGCCGCTGCGGGGCCATTTCGCCGATGACGATCGGCTGCACCCGCAGGCAGCGCAGGGCCGTGGAATGCGGCAGCTGTTCGGCGATGTCTGGGAATGGACCCACAGTGCCTACGGTGCCTACCCGGGCTTTCGCCCCTTCGCCGGCAACCTTGGTGAGTACAACGGCAAGTTCATGTGCGGGCAGTGGGTGTTGCGCGGTGGCAGCTGCGTGACGCCCCGCGGCCATGTGCGCGCCAGCTACCGCAACTTCTTCATGCCACCGGCGCGCTGGCAGTTCTCCGGGCTGCGCCTGGCCAGGGACGTCGCATGAGTACGGTGCAGGACGCGCTGCACGCATTGACCGATCTCACCCCCGGGCGCCAGCAGATCCTGGCTGACGTGGTGGCCGGGTTGTCGCGCACGCCCCGCCAGCTACCGTCCAAGTACTTCTACGATGCACGCGGCTCGCGTCTGTTCGAGCAGATCACGCAGACCCCCGAGTACTACCCCACGCGCACCGAGCTGGCCCTGCTGGCGCGTGTGCTGCCGGACATCGCCCGCACCGTTGGCCCGCGCCTGCACGTGGTGGAGCTGGGCAGCGGCAGCGGACGCAAGACCGCGCTGCTGCTGGCCGCCCTGCACGACCCGGTGGCCTACACGCCGATTGAAATCTCGCGTGCCGCGCTGCTGTCCAGCATCGACCATCTGGCACCGGCGCTGCCCGAGGTGGAGATGCTGCCGGTCTGTGCCGACTTCACCCGTCCCGTGGCCGTGCCCATGCCCGAACGCGAGCCCGCGCGACGGCTGCTGTTCTTCCCCGGCTCCACGCTGGGCAACTTTGAAGGCGAAGACGCGGTCGCACTGCTGCGCGCGATGCGCCAGACGATGGGCCGCGACGGTCTGGCCCTGATCGGCATCGATCTGCACAAGGACCCGGCAATGATCGAGGCCGCCTACAACGATGCGCAGGGCGTCACCGCCGCATTCACCCTCAATCTGCTGGCCCGGCTCAACCGTGAGATCGGCAGCGACTTCGACCTCGACGGCTTCCGCCACCGCGCCCGCTACAGCACCGCGCGGCTGCGCATCGAAACCGACCTGGTCAGCGGTGGGCCCCAGGATGTGCATCTGGATGGCCGCACCTTCCACTTCGCCGCCGGTGAACCTATCCGCGTCGAGTACAGCCACAAGTACACCGACGACAGCTTCGAGGCGCTGCTGCAGGAGGCGGGACTGCAGGTCACGCAGCGCTGGAATGCCGACAGTCCCGCCTACGGCCTGCGCCTGCTGCGTGCCATCTAGGGCAGGCGGCCAGCCGGTGCCCCTTCAGGTTCAGCAGTACCGCTACCCCTAAGATGGCCGTGCAACGGCAACACGGAGGACGCCATGCCCATTCTGACCACGCTCGGCCTGGCGGCCGCTCTCGCCTCGCCCCCCGCGCTGCCTGCAGCATCCCATGCCAGCGTCGATCCGGCCTTCGGCCGCTGCCTGGCGGGTCTGCAGGCCACGGCCACCAGCCAGGGCATCAGCGCCGACCGCTTCAATGAGATCACCGCCGGGCTCACCCCGGATCCCAGCGTGGTTGGCCTGCTTGATGCGCAGCCGGAATTCACCACGCCGATCTGGGACTACCTGGCCGCGCTGGTCGATCGCCAGCGCGTGGCCGATGGTCGCGGCATGCTGCAGCAGCACCGCGACCTGCTCGATCGGGTGTCGGCGCAGTACGGCGTCGACCCGGCCACCATCGTCGCGGTCTGGGGCGTGGAGAGCGACTACGGCCGCGTGTTCGGCAAGCGCCCACTGCTGCAGTCACTGGCCACGCTGTCCTGTGCCGGCCGTCGCCAACCCTTCTTCCGCGGTGAACTGCTGGCGCTGCTCACGCTGATCGACCGCGGGGACCTGCAGGCACAGGGGCTCACCGGTTCCTGGGCCGGTGCCTTCGGGCATACGCAGTTCATGCCCAGCACGTATGCACGCATCGCCGTGGACGGTGATGGCGATGGCCGCCGCGATCTGGTCGGCAGCATTCCCGATGCGCTGGCGTCCACCGCCAACTACCTCAAGCGCGCCGGCTGGCGCAGCGGAGAGCCGTGGGGCATGGAAGTTCGCGTTCCTGCTGGCTTCAACGCCAGCCAGGCCGGGCGCACCCAGCGTCGCGCCCTGGCCGACTGGCGTGCGCAGGGCGTGACCGCGCTGGATGGCGGCGCGTTGGCTCCGGCCAACCTGCCGGCGGATGCGCGCGCCGCCCTGCTGCTGCCGGCCGGCAACAAGGGCCCGGCATTGCTGGTGTTCCGCAACTACGACGCGATCTACAGCTACAACGCCGCCGAAAGCTATGCGCTGGCGATCGCGACGCTGGCTGACCAATTGCGTGGCGGCAACGGGTTGGCCACCGCCTGGCCGACCGACGACCCGGGCCTGGGCCGCGATGAGCGCCGCCAGCTGCAGACCCTGCTGCTGGCCCGTGGCCACGACATCGGTGCCGCCGACGGCATGATCGGTACCGCCACCCGTCGCGCGATCCAGACCGAGCAGCAGCGCCTGGGCTGGAGCGAGGTGGATGGCCGCGCGGGCCAGCGCATCCTGCGCACGCTGCAGGAAGAGGCGGCCGCCATCGCACCCGCTGGGCAGAAGGCCTTGCCGGCGGCACGTTGACCGCGACATCATCGCCGCGGTCTTCAAGGAGCGTCATCGCATGCAGTCGAATCCGGACATCAGCACTGGCCTGTATCACGGCCTGGAGGCCTGGCAGGTGCGAACCGCCAATGCCACGGTGGTCGTCAGTGTGTTTGGTGGCCAGCTGCTGTCCTTCATTCCCGATGGGCAGCCCGACCTGCTGTGGCTTTCGCCCACGCGCGCCGAGCTGCCCACGCCCATCCGCGGTGGCGTTCCGGTGTGCTGGCCGTGGTTCGGTCGCCAGGGCCAGAGTGCCGATGTACCGGCGCATGGCGTGGTACGTACCGCGCGCTGGGAGCTTCTGCAGGCCAGCCAGAGCGATGACGGTGAGGTCGAGCTGCAGTTGGCGCCTGCGCCCTGCGTCGATCCCGGCCTGCGTCTGCAGATGCAGCTGCGCATCGGCCGCCAGCTGCGCCAGCAGCTGGTCACCGAGAACACCGGAACCTCGCCGGTGACCTTCACCCAGGCCCTGCACAGCTATTTCCGGGTGGGCGATGCCAACCGGGTCGAGGTCGAGGGCCTTGATGGCCTGCAGTACCTGGACAAGTACGAGGACTATGCGCAGCTGCGCCTGCAACAGGGACCGTGGTCATTGCGTGATCCGCGTGATCCCGGTCGCAGCGATCGCATCTATACCGGTGCCGGCGGCCATTACGTGCTGCGTGATCCCGTACTGCAGCGACGGATCGAGATCCGCAGCGAAGGCAGCCAGACGCTGGTGGCCTGGAATCCCGGTGCCGAGGCCGCAGCCAGGATGGCCGATGTCGGCGATGGCTGGCACGATTACGTCTGCCTGGAAGTCGCCAACGCCGGCCCGGAGCAGATTACGCTTGCGCCAGGTGCGCGCCATCAGCTGGCGCAGACCCTGGCCAGTACCGCGCTGTAGGCGCTGGCAGCGGTTTCAGTTTGTCGATGCAGGTAGCAAGGACGGAAAACATGCAGGAAGCACAATGGTGGTACGCCAATGGCAGGCAGAGCAGTGGGCCGGTGGATCTGGCCGGTCTTCGCCAGCTGCAGCAGGAAGGGACGGTTACGGCGCGCACGCTGCTCTGGTGCGAAGGCATGCCCTCATGGCGGCCGTTGTCGGAACTGGAGCAGGCTTCCACGCCCATCGAGGTGGCTCCGGCCCCGGATATCGACGCAGCCCCTGCGGTTGAGGGCATCGCGCCGAGTGTCGGCGATCCGTCCGATCCCTATCGTGCGCCGGTCGCTGTACCGGATAGGGCCGTGGCTGCCGGGCTGGAGGGCGAGATGGCCTTGTACGCCAGCGTGGTCGGCGGCAACTTCCCGATCTATCGCCAGCGCTGGCGGCTGGATCAGGGCATTGCGACGGGCAGTGGCACCTGGCACTGGCCGGCCTTCCTGCTCGGCCTGATCTGGATGATGTACCGCAAGATGTACCGCCTGGCGGCGATGTGGGCTGGCCTGCTGCTGCTGATCAGCGTGGTGGAGACCTTGCTGGACGTGCCGGATGGCCTGTCGCTGGTCATCACCTTCGCACTCAGCATCACCACCGGCATCTTTGGCAACAGCTGGTACCTGGCACACTGCCAGCGCCTGATCGCCCAGGCCCGAGCCGTCACCGGCGGCGATGACGCACGGCTGCGCAGCGAGCTGACCGCGCGCGGCGGCACCAGCGTGGTCGCCACACTGATCGCCATCGTCATCGCGGTGGTACTGAGCGCCGTCGGCGCCGCATTGGCGGGGTAGGGTGGGTCAGCGGCCCTGACGGGGCCGCAGCACCAGCAGGCACAGCGTACCGGCCACCAGGCCCCAGAACGCCGAGCCGATGCCGGCCAGTGAGACGCCCGAGGCGGTGACCAGGAAGGTGACCAGTGCCGCCTCGCGGTCCCGCTCCACCGCCAGCGCACTGGCCAGGCTGTTGGCGATGGTGCCGAACAGCGCGATACCGGCCACGCAGGCCACCAGCTCCTTCGGGAAGGCCGCGAACAGTGCGGCCACCGTGGCGCCGAACAGCCCGACGACTATATAGAAGGCGCCGGCAGCCATGGCCGCGGTATAGCGTCGTGCCGGGTCCTCATGCGCATCACGGCCCATGCAGATCGCGGCGGTGATCGCGGCGAGGTTGAGCGCATAGGCACCGAAGGGGGCCAGCAATGTGTTGACCACGCCGATCCAGCCGATCAGGGGCGACACCGGGGCGTCGTAGCCGGAGGCCCGCATCACGGCGACGCCGGGAATGTTCTGCGAGGCCATCGTGACCACGAACAAGGGCAGGGCGATGCCCGCGACGGCGGTCCAGGACAGCGAGGGTGTCACCCACTGCGGCACCGCCAGCTGCAGCTGTACCTGTTGTGCGTGCAGCAGGCCACGGCTGGCCGCGACCGCGATGCCGACCAGCAGGGTGGCGATGACCGCATAGCGCGGGAACAGGCGGCGTCCGGCCAGCCAGGTGGCGAACATTGCCAGCGCCAGTACCAGTTGGGTGTTCATGGCCACGAACACGTCCAGACCGAAGCGCAGCAGCACCCCAGCCAGCATGCCGGCGGCCAGCGCCATCGGCACCCGCTTCATCAACCGGGCGAAGATGCCGGAGAAGCCTGCCAGCATGCCCAGCACCGCGGCGAGCAGGAATGCACCGGTGGCTTCAGCGAGCGAGGCGCCACCGGCACCGACCACCAGCATCGCCGCGCCCGGTGTCGACCACGCGGTCACCACTGGCACGCGATAGCGCAGCGACAGCCCGATGCAGGTGACACCCATGCCCAGTCCCAGTGCCCACATCCATGAGGCGATCTGTGCCTGGTTGGCACCGACGGCTTGTGCAGCCTGGAACACGATGACGGCTGAACTGGCGAAGCCGACCAGCACAGTAATGAAGCCGGCAACGAGGGCCGGTACTGAAAGGTCGCGCCACCACGCTTGCCGCACCTGCATGTTCATTGCCGTCTCTCCACTGTGCATCCGTGCATTGATAGCCCTTGTGGCGTTGACCGCGCAACGCGCGGTCAACGCCACAGTGATCTTCGAGCGTACGTCATGCGTGATGTTGCGTTGGTTCTGTCATCACCCTGCAAAAAAATGCTTGACGAAATCTGCAGGATCTCTAGAATTCGCTCCCTTGCTGCAGCGCACCGCTTCTTCGGAAACGGCACGCAAACAGCAACGCCACCACCGACGAACGAGATGATCGAACGAAGGTGTTGACGGACTCGAAAAGTCCGGCATAATAGGCGGCTCGCAACGACGAAAGACCTTCGGGTCCAACGACGAAGCAGCATCGGCAACAACGTCCACCCCGGTGAGACGGCCTTGAAAAAAGGTGTTGACGAAGCGGAAAAGCCGGCTATAA
>CAJYNG010000018.1 GCA_913775725.1 uncultured Stenotrophomonas sp.
GAACTCTGTGCCCAGGCGGTGGTGGTCATCGCCGCGAGGGCGAGGGTGCTCAACAGAATGGTCGTCTTCATCATCAGTGCCCCAGAACGCGGATCTTGAAGAATTCGAGGTTGCCACGCGATGCAGCGTTCGCGGCCTGCCCCAGGTCGGTAACTTCCAGTGTCCAGGTGCCCGTGGCGTTCTCATCCAGGAAGGCATTGCTGGACAGCAGGTCCCAGTTGGTGAAGTTGCGCTGGACACCATTGAGGCCAGAGCCGATCGCGGTGAATGCCGGCTGCACCACGCTGCGCGTGCCACTGGGCGAGACCAGCACGAACTGCAGCTGGCGGGTGTTGCTGTGGTTGACCCGGAAGCCCAGCTGCACGCTTTCGATGTTGCGCGCGCCATTGGCCAGCTGGAAGGTCAGGCGAGCAGCAGCGGCCGAGGTATTGCCGATGGCTACGGTGCGCGTCGTGTTGCGCCAGCCGCTGTCCACCAATGCACCCAGCGACTGGAAGTTCTCGGCGACCTCTACTGCACGAGCGGCGTTGACCACGCCGAAGCCGTACCAGTTGCTGTAGGCGCGGCCGGCGGCATTCACCGTCCAACCCGGCACCAGCACGCGGCCATCGGAGTGCGTGACCGCCGCCCGGTTCGGGTCATTGCGGGTGGCGGTGGTGGCCAAGATGTACTTCACATCGCGGTAGGACAGGTTCGGATTAGTCTCCAGCAGCAGTGCCGCCACGCCCGAGACCATCGGCGTGGCCGCCGAGGTACCGTTCATCTTGCCGGTGTAGTTGCAGGTGCTGTCGATGGCGGACTGATCGCCGTCCAGTGTGTTGCGCAGGCTCGTGTTCTTGTTGCTGCCCTGCGCGCAGCCGGTGACGTCGGTGGTGAGAATGGCCGGATCGTAGCGGATCGCCAGCTGCCCCGGCACGACCTGCCGCTGCCAGCCGTTCTCGCCGCCGAAGCCGGACACCCACAGCGCCGAGCCGGTGGACGAGTAGGACGAGCGCACGCCATCGGCGCGCACGGCGGCAACGGTGATTACGTTGAACAGGTTGTTGCGCGGATCGCGGCCGGCCGGAATGCAACCCGTGTTGCGGTTCTTGGTGTCTGCCGAGCAGATGTCGGTGCCATCCGAGCGTGCGCCGTTGTTGTGGTTGTTGCCGGCGGCTTTCACGTAGATGCCACCGCGCCCGCCACGGGTGCCGGACATGGCCTGCTCATAGGCGGTGATGTCGTTCTGGCTGTAGGCCAACGGCAGGTTGGGGTTGCCCGGGCTTGAGCCCCAGCTGTTGTTGAAGACCCCCACGTCGGCCACTTCGGCGCCGTCCCACCACGAGTACTCGATGTTGGAATTCGAATTGCCCTGGGCATTGGATGCCAGGAAATTGAAGCCCTTCAGGGTGGCCGCCGAGGCAACGCCGCGCACGCCCAGGTTGTTGGCGCCCACCGCACCGGCGATGCCGCCGACCATGGTGCCGTGATTGTCGCGGTCCGGATTGGACGGTGAGGGGTTGTTGCTCTGGTTGGCGAAATTCTTGCCCGCGACTGCCGCGACGTTGGCAGCCAGGTCCGGGTGCGCGATCTGCAGGCCGTCATCGACGATGGCGATGGTGACGCCCTGGCCACGGATGCCATTGCGGAACAGGCCATCCACGTTGAGATCGTTGCCGGCCACCGGCAGGGTATCGCCCAGTACGGCCTGCCCGGTGTTGAGCAGATGCCACTGACGCCCGGCCAGCGGATCGGCCTGCTGGGCCTGGGCGGTGACGGCCAGGCTGCCCAGCACCAGGGCAGTGGCAAGGGCCAGGCGCGCGGAGCGTTGCGTGTGTCGCTTCATACACGAATCCTTCTGTTGTGAATCGGCATGGCAGGACGGCGGGGCGGATCTGCCCCATCGCAACGAGCCAAACGCGACACAACGAATAACCCCCTACCTCTTCACATACCCAATCTGCAGATGTGCCGATTGCGTCACAAACGCTTATGCCGTGGGGTAATGACGACTGCGCATTCCTGTAGAGCCGAGCCCATGCTCGGCTGATCGGACGGTCCCGTGTGTAAAGCAGTCGAGCATGGGCTCGGCTCTACACAAGCGGTGTCATCGCGCGCCCTCACACGCCGCTGTGCTACTACAGCCCGTGCACCCTTCCGCATCGGAGCACGATGATGGTCAACCCCCTGGCCCAGGCCCATCGCGGCCTTGGCACCACGCTGTTCAGCCTGTTGAACCCGATACCCTTCGGCTTCTTCGTCGGCGCGCTGATCTTCGACGCGATCTATCTCAACAGCGCCGAGGTGATGTGGGGCAAGGCGGCCGCCTGGCTGATCACCTTCGGCCTGCTGATCGCCATCATTCCGCGCCTGATCAACCTGTTCGCGGTCTGGCGCCACAACGGCACGGCCACTCGTATAGACCGCATCGACTTCTTCCTCAACCTGATCGCAGTGGTGCTGGCCATCTGGAACGCCTTCGTGCACAGCCGCGATGCGTATGCCGTGGCGGTGCCGGGCACCATCCTGTCGGCGCTGACCGTGGCCCTGATCGCACTGGGCCTGATTCTGCTGTCACTGCAGCCGCCGGTGCTGCAGGGAGGTCGTCATGGCTAAGCACATCCTGCCCACCGTCGCCGCGCTGGCTCTGGCCTTCACCCTATCGGCCTGCGCGGGCAAGGCCGAATACCACCCCACCGACCAGTCCGGTGCGAAGCCACCGCTGCCGGCACCGAAGAACTTCCTGATGCCGCCGATGCAGGTGCCGCGCGGCGTGGGCTGGGCCGAGGGCCAGTCACCCACGGTGGCCGAGGGCCTGAAGATCGAACGCATCGCCGCCAACCTGCTGCATCCGCGGCGGCTGTTGACCCTGCCCAACGGCGATGTGCTGGTGGTGGAGGGCAATGGCCCCGGCGAAGAACCCGTCACCACGCCCAAGCAGTGGATCGCCGGCAAGGTGAAGGCGCGCTCGGGCAAGGCCGGCAAGGGCGGCAACCGGGTCACCCTGCTGCGCCGCACGCCGGGCACGAACACCTGGTCCCAGCACGTCTACATCGAAGGCCTGCATTCGCCGTTCGGCATCCAGCTGATCGGCGACACGCTGTACGTCGCCAACACCGGCAACATCGTGCAGTACCACTACGTGCCTGGTGAAACCCGCATGTCCGACAAGGGCCGTGAGTTCACCGACCTGCCCAGCACCATCAACCACCACTGGACCAAGGAACTGCTGGCCAGCCGCGATGGCCGCAAGCTGTACGTGGGCGTGGGTTCCAACAGCAACATCACCGAAAACGGCCTGGCCGTCGAGTACCGCCGCGCGGTGGTGCTGGAAGTGGACGTGGCCACCCGTGGCAGCCGCATCTTTGCGTCTGGCATCCGCAATCCGACCGGGCTGGACTGGGAGCCGAGTACCGGGAAGCTGTGGGCGGTGGCAAACGAACGCGACGAGATCGGTGCCGACCTGGTGCCTGATTACCTGACCTCGGTGAAAGAAGATGGTTTCTACGGTTGGCCCTACAGTTACTACGGCCAGCACGTGGACGAGCGCGTGCAGCCGCAGCGGCCGGACCTGGTGGCCAAGGCGATCGTGCCGGACTACGCCATCGGCTCGCACGTGGCACCGCTGGGCCTGCTGTTCTACACCGGCCAGGCACTGCCGGCGCAGTACCACGGCGGCGCCTTCATCGGCGAGCACGGCAGCTGGGACCGTTCACCGCTGAGTGGCTACGAAGTGGTCTACGTACCGTTCAAGGACGGCAAGCCGACCGGACGGCCGCAGACCGTGGTCAGCGGCTTCGCCTCGAAGGACGAGAAGACCCTGATGGGCGCACCGGTGGGCATGGCCATGGACGCCGAAGGTGCATTGCTGGTGGCCGATGACGTGGGCGACGTGGTGTGGCGGGTGTCGGCCAAGTAGTTCTGTAGAGCCGAGCCCATGCTCGGCTGCTTTGGATCTGGCTTTTGTAGAGCCGAGCCATGCTCGGCTTACGCGCGCAGCGCGGGGTTTCCGCGTACAGGTCGAAGAGCAGCCGAGCATGGGCTCGGCTCTACAGTTCCGCGGTACTGCTGCGGAACCCGCTGAACACCGACTCGGCAGCAAACCCGACGCCGCCCAGCAGCACGCCGAAATACACCACCGTGGCCACAACGAAGCCGTAACCGGCCGCTACCGCCGCGCCATCGCGCTGGATGAAGCCGATCGCAAAGGACATCAGCGCCAACGCCGGCAGCGTGTTGCTGAAGGGGATCGGCCCAGCCGGCGCCATCAGCAGCAGGGTCGCGAACACCAGCATCAGGTTGTTCAGGCGCATCATCTTCTTCGAGCGCACCATCACCGCCAGCCGCATCGGCCGCGACAGCCGCTCCATGCGGTACACCCACTTCAGCGCACGGCCCAGGTTGGCCTTCAGCTTGTCGGTGGCGATCTCGCGGCGTGCCAGCTTCTGCGGCACCCACAGCGGGCGGTTGCGCACCCGGCTCAGGCCGATCAGCAGGATCGAGGCGCCGAACACGGTACTCAGGCCGGGAATCGATACGGGAATGATGAAGATGGCCGAGAGCAGGATCACGATCAGCAGCAGGCCTTCATCGCCCAGCGCGCTGAGCAGGGTGCCGACGCTGACCTGGTCGCCGGGCAGTTCGTCGATCATCTGCTCGATCTGCTGGGCCAGGGGCGCGCTGTCGTTGGTTTCGGGGGCACGGTAGGTCATGCGTCGCAAGGTTCTCCAGGGAAGGGCGGTCGGTGGGCCGTCCTGCGGTGGGGGACGCACAGGCTCCCGCAGTATCCCGGCCAACGTGGGCAAAGAGGTGAACCGGGCATGAGGGGTTAAACTGGCGTGCCCCGCACGAGTTGAACGCAATGGACATGGGCCGCAGGCAATCGACCATCGAACTGGTCGCCATCGATATGGATGGCACCCTGCTGGACCCCACCCACACGCTCACCGCGCGGGCCAAGCAGGCGATCGCACAGGCGCGCGCGCTGGGCGTGCATATCGTGCTGACCAGCGGTCGCCCGGTTCCGGGCCTGGTGCCGTTCCTGCACGAGCTGAGCATCACCGGCGACGACGACTACTGCATCGCCTGCAATGGCGGCCTGGTGCAACGCATCGGCACGCGCGAAACCGTGGTCGAGTATCCGCTCAGTTTCGACGATTTCCTGTTCTGCGAGCAGGTGGCCCGCGAAGTGGGCGTGCATTTCCAGGCGCTGGACAGCCAGCGCATGTACACGCCCAACCAGGACATCAGCTATTACACCGTGGCCGACTCGCATCTTTCGCGGATGCCGCTGTCCTACCGCCGCGTGGAAGACATGGACCCGTCGATGTCCTTCATCAAGCTGATGATGATCGACGAACCCGACGTGCTGGATGCCGCCATCGCGCGCCTGCCCAGCGAACTGACCGAGCGCTTCGCGGTACTGAAGAGCGCGCCGTTCTTCCTGGAAGTGTTCGACCGCCGTGCCGGCAAGGGCCCGAGCCTGCAGACGCTGGCCGAACACCTGGGCATCGACCGCGCCAACGTGATGGCCATCGGCGACCAGGAAAACGACCTGACCATGCTGCAGTACGCCGGTACCAGCGTGGCGATGGGCAACGCCATCGACGCGGTGAAGGCGGTGGCGCGGTTTGAAACCACCAGCAATGCCGATGAAGGCGTGGCGCGCGCCATTGAGCGCTTCGTTCTGCAGTAAGCCGGTAACGCGAAGAAGGACGCCGCCACGCACGGCGGCGGCGTCCCACAAGCGGTCTTACTGGCAGACGTACTCGTAGCCCGACTGAACGCTTTCCACATCGAGCTCATGGTTCTGGATCTCAATCGTTTCCATGCGGGTCGAAACAACCACCGCACGCGAACCGACGTTGCACGCAGCAGGCAGGCCGCCGGCGTAGACCTGCCCATTGATCGCATACGCCAGGCCGTAGCAGGCTGAGCCGAGCTTCTGCGAGTCGAAGTGGCAAGCATTGAGCTGGTTGTTGGCCGATGCGCTGGCGGCGTTGTAGTTGGTCGTCCAGCCGCTGAACGGATCGTTGGCGCAGGTGCCTGGGAAGTCCTGGATCGGCGTGCCGCCGGTCGTGCAGGTGTGTTCCCATGCGCTCGAGAAGGGGCCTTGCTTGAAGTACGCAGTGCGGCCGCTGTCGACCCACTGCGCGGCGGCAGCATTTTCGGCGAAGGCGGACAGTCCGAGCAGGCACAGTGCAGCTGCGGCGAGCGGTTTCAATCCAATCAACATGACGTTCGTCCTTTGAAGTGTCGAGTTAACGCGTCGGAGCCTTGCATGGCAGCGCGTGCGGAAGGCATCGCAAATGTCCGTCCAGCCGCCGCGGACATCATCATTCAGCATCCGGGGCGGCACAAGTCGAGCCAGGCACGAATAGTCGAAAGGCTGACGGAGCGCACATACATCACATTGCAACGCGCAAGTGATACGGCGGCATCGAAAGCGATACCTACGTATAGCCACGCCTTACCACGGTGCAATGGCGGATGTGGCGGTCCGGTGCAAGAATTCCGAACGTCGAAATCACCCCGCCGCATCACCCGACAGATGAGCGCTTCACTCTGCTGAAAGGCGCACATCGTGCCGCCGCCTGCTCAACGCATACGCATCCTCGCCAGAGCGCCACCGACCGGTGCTGCGTCGCGCTGGGCGTGCGCCTGCGTCACCTTCCCCCATGCATCCTGGATACTGGCCATGAACACTCCACCTACGCTTCTTGCCCTGGCGATCAGCATCGCTCTTGTTGCACCGCTGCACGCCGCCGAGTCGGCCGACGCTGCCCAAGAAACGCCCACCACATTGAACGCCCTGCAGGTCATCGCCACACCGCGCGGTGCGGCCGTGGCACCGACGCAGGTGGTCGGCCCCAACCGCTACATCATCAAGGCCGAAGACCTCGACGCGATGGTCACCGGCAACAACGGCCTGGCCATGCTGAAGCAGGTACCGGGCGCCAGCTACACCGCCACCGACGGGCTGGGCCTGGATATCTCGGCCACCAGCCTGTTCGTGCGCGGCTTCCGCATGAACGAAATGGGCATCACCTTCGAAGGCGTGCCGCTGAATGACAACGGCTTCCTCTCGCTTACCGGCACCAGCGTGGTGAACGTGGGCGTGCCCGATGGCATCGGCGCGATCACGGTCAGTCCCGGTGGCGCACCGGTCAGCGTGTTCTCCAGCAGCGTCAACGGCGGCAGCCTGGAATACCGCCTGCGCGACCTGCAGGACACGCCCAGCCTGCGCGTGAAGCAGGGTGTGGGCAGCAACAGCACGCTGGTCACCACCGTATCCGGGCAGAGCGGCCAGCTCGGTGAGCACGGCCCGAAAGTGCTGGTCGACCTGCAGCGCGTGTCCGCCGACAAGTACCAGGGCGAGGGCACCCAGGACTTCCTGCGCGGCGACCTGAAGCTGCAGCAGGACGTCGCCTGGGGTGACTTCACCGTGTTCCTGTCCGACAGCAAGGCCAAGGTCTGGGGTTACAACAACATCTCCTTCGACATGATCCGCAAGCTGGGCTGGAAGGCCGACATTTTCTACCCGGATTATGCGTGGGCCTGGTACGTGGCCTCGCCAGAGAACGCAGACAAGTCCTGTGGCGCCTACATCTGCGGTGAGCTGTCCGAACTGATTCCGTACGACACCGGCCAGATCACCCGCGATCGCGTGTCCTCGATCAACCATCGCTTCCAGATCACCCCGGCACTGAGTGGCAACGTGCAGCTGTACAACGCCAACAGCCACACCCAGGCCACGCTGACCGACCCGACCGTACCGTCGCCCAACGGCGCGCCGTTCTCCGAGCAGGTGCAGACCCCGCGCCTCAACCGGCTGGGCGGCATGCTCAACCTGCAGTTCGAGACCGGCGCGCACACCTTCACCGCCGGCTTCTGGCAGGAGAAGAGCAAGGCCGCGGCCAAGACCGAGTGGTACCAGCAGCCGTTGCTGGGCGAGGGCCCGCCGCTGAAGGCCACCGGTCCGTTCGATGTGTATGGCCCCGCGTTCAAGACCGACAACGCATCGAGCTGGGTAACCCGCTCGCGCCAGTTCTACCTGCAGGACGACATCGTGTTGAACGACACCCTGAAGCTGGGCGTTGGCTTCAAGGCCGTCGATTTCCGTACCAGCGGCGGTGGCCTGGGCGATGCCAAGGATCGGCCGGTGAACGGCACGTTGCGCGCCAAGAGCAACTTCCTGCCGCATGTCTCGCTGTTCTGGAGCCCGACTGAATCCACCGATGCCTTCATCGACCTGGCCAACACCATGAACGGCTACCGCGTGGCCCAGCGCGGCAATATCGGCTACACAGCCTCGGCGTGGACCATCACCGACCAGGAAGAGTTCGACCGCGTGGCAGGCACGCTGCGCCCGGAGAAGAACTGGAACCTCACCGTGGGTGCATCGCATCGCTTCGACCGGCTGACGATCACCGGCGACGTGTTCTACAACGACATCCGCAACCGCCTGCTGTCAGCCGCCATCGGTACCCAGTTCGCGCAGATCAACACGGTTCGGCTGATGCCGAAGATGCATGTGATCGGCGCCGACCTCGGCATCACCGCCGACCTGACCGACCACCTGCAGTTCTACCAGGGCGTGGCCGTGGCCCGTTCGTACTACGACAGTGATTTCGTGGTGGGCGACACCGTGTACCCGATCAAGGGCAATGCCCAGCCGGGCTACCCGCAGATCTCGCTGGTCAGCGACCTGTCCGCCCACTTCGGTGACTGGCGTTTTGGTGCCACCAGTACCTCGTACCTGCGCCAGCCCTTCACCTACGAGAACGACATCCGCGTGCCGACCTTCTGGCAGGTCAACACCTATGCCGCCTACCGCTTCGGTGCCGACAGCGCCGTGCCCGGCCTGGAGCTGCGGCTGGACGTGAGCAACCTGTTCAACCGCCACAACATCGGCACTGCCACCATCGCCGGCTCGTCGTTCTCGGGGGACTACCAGACCCTGCAGCGCAGCGCGCCACGGCAGCTGATGTTCAGTACCTCGATGGCGTTCTGAGGCAGCGAGGGGCGGGGTCGTGATCTGGGTCAGATCCCTTTGCGCAGCAAAGGGCTCTGACCCCCAAAAACCGCCCAGCCCCCCCTTGCGCAATCAACAGGGATTTTCTGGCAGCGACGCAAGGTTCCCACAATGTTGCCGGGTCATCCTGTCGGCATGGCTCAGTACAACCCGCGATCACCGTTGTTCGACATCCGGAGCCCGGGACGGCCCCGGCAGGCGCCGTCCGTGACGCCTGTGATCGACCTGCAGGCCGAGTACCAGTTCTGGCAGGTGTACGAGCGCGTGGTGCAGCCGCTGCCCGGTGGCGGGCTGCGGCTGGCCTGGCTGGTACTGCAGATGGTCTACCGGACACGGGAACGCTTCCCCGACGACAGCCACGAGGTGGCGTTGTCGCGGGTCCTGTTCGGGCCCAACATGACCGGCGATCGCGCGGCCGAGCTGGCCGAACTGTATACCCTGGTCAGCCGCCGGCTGGCAGCGCTCGCGCTGCGCACTGCTGCCGCGCGAGCCGTGCGTTGACCGGTCGATAGTCCCAATGGGCTATCGCGGCCCCCCAGTCAATTGCAGACAATCGTATCCGGAGCATGGGCATCCATGCCTGACATCTACCTGTCAGATCATTGGGAAGGGACGATGAAGCAGCGATTGAAGAGCGCGCGCTGGGCATGGGCATTTCTGTCGCTGGGATTGCTCGTGGCTGCCGAGGCCACTGCACGGCCGATGGCGGGCGCGATCGAGGTCGTACCGTTGTGGCCACATGACCATTGGCAGCACCGCGTGCTGGGTCCCGAAAAGGTTGGGTCGAAGGGCAGCGCCAAGGGCGCAGTGTCCGGTATCAGCGATGCACGCATGGAGATCTATCGCCCTGCGCACCCCAATGGATCGGCGGTGGTGATCTTTGGTGGCGGTGGCTACGTCCGCATCCAGATCGGCAGCGCGGCCCAGCCCGCCGCCCAATGGCTGCAATCCCAGGGCGTCACGGCGGCGGTCGTGTATTACCGCCTGCCCGCCGACGGTTGGGCACCGGTATCGCCGTTCCAGGATGGCCAGCGCGCAATGCGCCTGCTGCGGGCACACGCTGTGGAGCTGGGGGTGGACCCGCAGCAGATTGGGGTGATCGGGTTCTCCGCAGGCGGCAATCTGGCGGGGATCGTCGCGACCCGGTTCGACGCGCCGTTGTACACGTCTGTCGACGCCGCCGACCGGTTGTCAGCGCGGCCGGACTTCGTAGGCATGATCTACCCGGTCGTTTCCATGCGCCCGCCGTTGGACAAAACCCGCTCACGGCGGGAACTGGGCAGCCAGGCGGATGCCGAGCAGGCCTATTCGGTGGAAATGCATGTACGCAAGGACATGCCGCCTGTGTTCCTCGCGCAAGCCGTTGACGATCACACCGTGGACGTTGGCCACAGCGTGGCGATGTACCAGGCGCTGCACGCGCTCGGCGTTCCGGTAGAGCTGCACCTGTTCGAGAAGGGAGGGCACAGCTGGGGGCTGGGCACACAGGGTTCGCTGGTCGGGCAGTGGCCCGGCCTGTTCGCTACCTGGGCACGCAGCCATGGCTATCTTGGCGCCCCGCCGCAGCGGCCGACACCGGTGCGCGACGACGATGGCAGCGGCGACTGAGCCACGCGCGGGCCTCCTCTTAGTGGAGTCGACTGTTAGTCGACTGCTCTTCGCATCTACCCTGCAGAAGACCGCGCTGCGCGCGCGAGTCAACTGACAGTCGACGCTATCAATGGCCACTCCGACCGGTGTTTCTAAGGATTTCCCCGGTCCATCTGCCGATATCCAATCGCCTCAGTCAGATGCGCGGTCTGGATGGTTTCACAATCAGCCAGATCCGCAATCGTGCGCGCCACCCGCAGGATCCGGTGCATCGCACGTGCCGACAGCTGCAACCGTTCAATGGCCTGTTCTAACAGATCCTGATCGGCTTCACTCAGTTTCGTACACGCGCGCAGCGCAGCAGGTGGCAGATGCGCATTGAGACCGCCGCGTGTCTGCTGCCGGGCATGAGCGGATTCCACCCGCGCACGCACCGATGCACTGGGCTCACCCAGTGGCGTGCTCTCCCGCAACTCCACCGCGTCCATACGCGCCACGCTGATATGCAGATCGATGCGGTCCAGCAACGGACCGGACACCCGCGCGCGGTAGCGGTTGATCCGTTCATCGCTGCACAGGCAACGGTTGCTGCGGTCACCGGCCCAGCCGCAGGGGCAGGGATTCATCGCAGCCACCAGTTGGAACCGCGCGGGATACTGCACGCTGCGTGCCGCGCGGGCGATGCGGATGTGGCCGGATTCCAGTGGCTCGCGCAGGGTTTCCAGCGCGCTGCGGTTCCATTCTGGGAGCTCATCAAGGAAGAGGACTCCATGGTGGGCCAGTGATATTTCACCGGGGCAGGGCGGGTTGCCCCCACCCACCAGCGCCGCCGCACTGGCGCTGTGATGTGGCGCCCGAAAGGGCCGCTGCCGCCATCGTCTTGGGTCCAGCCCTTCGCCACTCACCGACGCAATCGCGGCAAGCTGCAGCGCCTCAGTCTCTTCGGTATCCGGCAACAGGCTGGGCAGGCGCGAGGCCAACAGAGTCTTGCCGCAGCCAGGACTACCGATCAACAACAGATGGTGCCCACCGGCAGCGGCCACTTCCAACGCGCGCCGTGCGTGCGCCTGCCCGCGCACGTCGGCCAGATCCGGCAGCGGCAACGGCGTCGTGTCCACGCGCTCCACGGGCGGCAACAGGCGCGGGTTGCCCAACCCGGCGCAGCATTCCAGCAGCGTGCGCGCCACACGCACATCCGCGTGCTCGGCCAACGCAGCCTCTGCGGCATTCCCTGGCGGCACCACCAGGATGCGCCCGGCTTCAGCGGCCGCGATCGCAGCCGGTAGTGCACCGGCCACCGGCCGCAGCTCGCCGGTCAGCCCCAGCTCGCCAAGGAATTCGTACTGCAGAAGCGACTGCGGATCGACCTGGCCGCTGGCCGCAAGAATGCCCAGGGCAATCGCCAGGTCGTAGCGGCCGCCTTCCTTGGGCAGGTCGGCGGGCGCGAGGTTCAACGTGATTCGCCGCTGCGGGAAGTCGAAGCGCGCGCAGAGCAGGGCGGCACGCACGCGCTCGCGCGATTCGCGCACACTGGTCTCGGCCAAGCCCACGATCTGAGTGACAGGCAGGCCGCCAGAGAGATGCACTTCCACCCGCACCAGCGGGGCATCAACCCCGGCGCGGGCGCGGCTGTGAACCAGCGCCAGACTCATGTGTGGTTTCCTGCAGAGGGGCGCTTGATGGTGCGGCAGGCATTCGGCACGGCGCCATCGGGCATTGCGGGTGAAACGGCTAGGGGGATTCTGGTCAAGGGCGATCCCTTTCCCTGAACAGACGTCGCTGCGCATCAGGAGTCGCCTCGCTGAAGCAACCCGATCGCGCCTCGATCCACGATGGATGCACCCAACCGGCGGTTGCATAATCAGTGCATGAAGCGGTTCTCATTTCGACTTACGTCTGAGTGGAGAGGACGGGAATGAAGATTGTTGCAGCACAGATGCGATCAGCTCCTGGCGACATCGATGGCAATATCGAACGGCACGTGCACTTCATTGAGTTGGCCGCCTCATGTGGCGGTGCAGCGGTCTTCTTTCCGGAAATGTCGCTGACCGGGTATGAGCCACGGTTGGCCGAACAGCTGGCAATGACGGCAGAGGATGCACGTCTGGAGGTATTCCAGTCTCTGAGCGATCGGCACCAGATTCTGGTCGCAGTCGGTGGGCCCTATCGTGGCAACAACGGGCCCGAGATCGGCATGTTCGTGTTCCGCAGCGGTCAGGCACCGGCTGTCTACACCAAACAGATGCTCCACGCCGACGAACTGCCTTACTTCAAGGCAGGAACGACGCCCCTGTCAGTAGCCCTTGGAGAGGAAATTTTGGTCCCCGCCATCTGCTTCGAGTCGCTACAGATGGATAGCGCATTGCGGGCCAAGGACGCGGGTGCAACGATTTACGTTGCCAGTGTTGCAAAGAACATGATCGGTATGGAACGCGCTCACCGCCACTACGCAACAGCCGCGCGGGAGCTTGGGATGATCGTGTTGGCATGCAATGGCGTGGGCCATGCCGATGGATTCGAGATGACGGGAGGGTCTGCAGCCTGGGACAACAGTGGTGCGCTCAGATGCAGCGCCGGAACTGGAGACGAGGCATTGGTGGTGTATGACCTCGCAGAACAGATCGGTAGTACCGTGGCAGTCCAGGCAATGAGCATCGCGGGAGCGCGGGGCAACGCCCGGGAAAATTGACTGGCACGCGACTTCCGCAGCTGGCTTTGTTCGAACAGAATCCGTTCGATCAGATGGTGTCCCTGAGAAACTGTGTCCCTGTCATGCGCACGACGTCGTTCAAGCAGCGCTGGTCATCAGGCACCGACCTGTCAAGGCGCCCAAACCGCGCCTCAACCCACGAAGGCCCCGCACTTTCCACCAGCAACCTTCCCCGGCTCTGGTGTAGATCCAGCCAACGCTCGAAGCTGATGCGCAGGCGCTCGATGTCCGGCGCCCGCCAGCGGGCATCGGCAGGCATCCGGATCAGTACGCGGGAGGGCGCGTTCTCCACGTCCAGCACCAGAACGCCCTTGCAGCGGATCTCGAAGGACGTCACCCCGGCATAGCGCGTGCGCAGTTCAAAGCCTTCCTGCGCCTTCGCAGTAACGAAGCCCAGCGCATCGCTGTGCAGCAACCGGTAATCGGCCGGTTGCAGCTTCTGGTAGGCCCACACCTGATCGCCCGCGGGCTCGGGCCATGCCGCCCATACTGCGCCGATCACCGCGGTGCACGCCGCCGCCGCGGCAAGACCGTACTGCTTCATTCGTCACCCCGCACATAGGTAGAAGGGCATGCGTTGCTGGCGGGGCGCTCAGTCTCTTGGCCGAACCCGCTCGTGGATGAAGGCGGTCAGCGCCAGATCGGCCATCACCAGCCCTTCCATCACCCGGTCGCCCACGTACTGCTCCGGCTCGCCGTTCTGGCGCGTGCGCTCGGCTGCCAGCAGGATCTCCTGCACGATGCGCTGGCCGGTGAGGGCGCAGTCGGCGTCGGACAACGCCATCTGCCGGCTGCGTAGATGGTGCCGCTCGGGCCAGGGCTGGCCGTCGGCCGCAGCGCCCGCGCCAATGGCGTGCAGGATGGCGATGAGGCTGTTGGGATCCAGGGTCGGAGCGGCAGAGGGCGCTTGCTGGATCGGGCGCGGGGGAGGGGAGTGCGGCGTGGTCATGGCAGGCTCCGTGCATGCAGGCAGAAGCCGCCACCGATAAAGGTGGCGGACAGGGCGTGGCTCGAAAACCGGTTGCTAGACAAAGCCGGCGGGCACGAGGCCCCCACGCCCCGCCCGCCATAGCCGGCAGACGGATTGCCAGCCGGCACCACGCGCGGTGGTGCCGGCTGGCAAGCGCAAACTTACGTCTAGCAATCCGGGTTTTCGAGTCCCGACCACCGATGCACGGTGGCGCAGTAACGATTACCTGCTGTTGTGCGGAATGCCAACGGGTAGGGGTCAATGCCGCCAAAACCCGAGACGCTTTTGGCATTGTCGCATAGCGTGGAAAGGGGCGAGAGCCTTGGTGTGCTAGGCGCAGCGGCACTTCTGGAACGGAGTCGTCAGAAACTTCCGTCAGAGATGTAAGGGGCGGCAAATGCGACAGCACTCGCCCATCGGGCACGCGTGATCGCTCATGCAACCGAACCGCTGCGACACCCGCTGGATGGTTTAAATGACTTCCTGCCTATTGAACCCATCGAGCGCCGCGCGCAATCTGACTACTGCTGTAGTCACTGAAGGCCGTCCTGCCCGCAGCAGGAAGGTTCTGCAGCGTTCGAATGGACTCCACCCACTGGCGAAGGCCAAAACAAGGATCACTGCACGTGCAACGCCGCAGCCGACTGCTTCTCTGCGCGGGCCTGATCCCGCTTCCGTGGTTCCTGTTCTGGACCAGCCTTGCCGCCGCGTTCGCGCCGGGCTACAACCCGCTTGCGCAGCACGCCAGTGAGCTGCTGCAGGCGCCAACGCTTGCAAGCATCTGCGGCAGGATCGCGGCTATCGGCTCCGGTGTGGGCTTCGCGGCGTTCTCCATCGGGGTATGGCGGGAGTCCGGTCGGCGGATTGCCGTAGGTGCAATCTGCTGGTTGGTCTTTGGCATTTCCATGCTGACCAACGGGCTCTGGCCCATGGGCCAGCCGATGCACGGCTTCTACACCATCGGTATCGCAAACATCATTGCACCGGCGATGTCGCACATCGAACTGAGTGCGTGGTCTGCCAACCGAAGGGCGTATGCCGTGACTGCTGCGGTGAGCGTCGCGGGGATTGTCTATCTCTGGTTGAACGTGGTGGGAGCGGACCCGGAAGGGTTCAGGGGGCTGACCCAGCGCGTGTTCTCGTCTATCAACTCGCTGTGGCCGTTCCTGGTTGCGCTGTACCTGCTGCGAAGGGGTTCAAGCGCGCTGAAGGCGGAGCCTGCGCATTGATGGATAGGCATGCAGTTGCATGGATGGCTGTTGAGCGCGTGGCTTTGAGATGGGGATGAAGATCTTTCGCCGTCAGCTGATCTACGTTCGAGTGCACCAGGACCACTTCATTGCGCGCGTGGTGGGTGGAGACAGGACCATCCGTCGTCAGTGTCATGCCCTTGGCAATCGCGCGGGCCCGATCAAGGACTTCTCTACTCTCCAGCCCCAGCTCAAGGCGATCTTCTCGGAACTCCTGCCTGGGTTCTCTCTCGTCAAGCCGTGGGGGATTCTGCACTTTGATCCGGTTGAGTACCCGGTCACGAAGGAAGAACTGGCCGGGTTCCAGAAGGCTGCCATGCGAAGTGGTGTGAGCTTCTGTTTTCTCTCCACGTGGGAGCAGCGGCATGAAGACAGCGATCTGTTGGAGATGTTCAAGTAGTGCCGGCCCGATACTTCGTTCCAGGCCAAGCAAATTCGTGGTTGGGTCTGTTCGAGGCACTGCGAGAGTCCGCTCTTGGCCGGGAGCGGACATCGTTCGACGACCTGCTGCGTTGGTCCTCCGTCGGCCAAAGCACGTGTCTCTCCTTCCCTCAATTGATGATCTCCCCACTCCCCGAAGCAACAAACGCCTTCAACTGCCGGACGAACTCCGCGTCATACAGCTCCCACTCCACAATCTCCCCCACAACCCGCAATGGCTGCGCACTCCGATACGACCGCGTCGGGTTCCCGGGAAATTTCTTGTTGGTCACATTCGGGTCGTCTTCAAACTGCCCGGTCGGCTCCACCACATACACGCGCGGCCGCCCTTCACCGCGGGCCATCTCCGCAGCCAGCCCGGCGCCCTTGGCAATGGTGGTGAAGTAGATGTGGTTCATCACCACACTGTCGCGATAGTTGGAGCGGAAGCCCGCGCTCAGCAGTTCGCCCACTGCAAGGTCGGCGCGGGTGCCGTGATAGAAGGGCCCGGCGACCTGGTCGCAGGTGTCATGCGAAACGGGTGTCCATTCAGTGTCCTGTGCCATCGCTGCTGCCCCTCTCTGTGCTGCCGGATCGACAGGCCGGCGAGTCTAGGGCGCCCGGTGGGCCTTGCTGCAAGGCCCCATCCGGGAAATAATCTGTAAACGGGAGGCGCGGTGCGCCTCCTTTTTTCATTCTGCGGCGCCGCGCCCTTCCAGCTCGCGCACGGCCGTTTCCAGCGCATCCAGCTTTTCGCGGGTCTTCAGCAGCACGGCGCGCTGCACTTCGAACTCCTCGCGGGTGACCAGGTCCAGCTTGGCCAGGCCGGCCTGCAGCGCGCTCTTGAAGGTGGCCTGCAGTTCTTCGCGCGATTCGCGCAGGCCCGGCGGCACCAGGTCGCTGAGGCGACGGGCGAGGTCATCGATTTGGTTCAGGTCGATCATGGGGTGCTCCGTGGAGGTGGGCCCGTGCATCCGGCGCGGGCAGGCCATTCGGGCACAAGGATACTGCCGGCACCCACTGCCCGGACAGGCGGCAGCGGCTTCGCACGGGCCGCGTTCAGGCGCTATCCTCCACGCCGGAAGACAGGAGATAGACGATGAAGATGGTCATGGCGGTGATCAAGCCGTTCAAGCTCGACGACGTGCGCGAAGCGCTGGCCGAGCGTGGGGTTACCGGGATCACGGTGACGGAAGTGAAGGGCTTTGGGCGCCAGAAGGGCCACACCGAGCTGTACCGTGGCGCGGAGTATGTGGTCGATTTCCTGCCGAAGGTAAAGCTGGAAGTGGCGGTGACCGATGACCAGGTGGAGGCGGTGGTTGAGGCCATCGTGAAGGCCGCCGGCACTGGCAAGATTGGTGACGGCAAGGTGTTCGTGTACGACCTGGGCAGCGTGGTGCGTATCCGTACCGGCGAGTTGGACGCGGACGCGTTGTAATCCGTTTGGCGGGATGTTGTAGAGCCGAGCCGATGCTCGGCTGCATTTCGCGCGATGCAGGAACAGCAGCCGAGCGTGGGCTCGGCTCTACAATGAGCGGTAAAGCGGTCGAGCAAGCTCGACTCTACGACCGGGATCGGGCGGCGCGAACACCCGTGTGCGACGAAGTGCCCTCCCAGTGTGATCAACCCGGCGGAATGAGGGGGGACGACCGCCACTCCGGTAGACCGAGCGCGCGGCGGGTGCGCGTCACGGTGGCGGCGATCTCTGCCTCGAAGCCGCCATCACGTTGTAGCAGCGGCATGAGTTCGGCACAGCGTTGCTTCAGCACATCGACCCATGGCGCTGGGTGGGTCTCCGTAGCGGCCAGTGCCAAGTGCCTGCGACCCTCGTCGTAAGCGCCCGCCAGCCCGGCAGTGATGCCCGCATGGATGTGTTCGCGGATGCCCGGTTTGGGGTGATGACTCATCAATGTACGCACGCGCCCCGGGGTGGGAAAGCGGTCACGCAGGGCCAGTACCTCGGCTGCGGCCTGCTTGGCCAGTACCTGTGCGGCCGAGGCAAACTCGGCGGTTTCGGTGAAGCGTTCGAATCCGGCAACGCGGCCGCCCACGTCGAAGGACAGGTAGTCCTTTTCTTCCCAGAGCCAGCAGGCGCCGACATTGAGGTAGCTGCCCCTGTCCCATGCCGAAGGCTGGAACTCGACCACCCCGACCCACCAGCCCTGGTCGTCAAGCCAGGTGCGCGAACGGCCCTTTTGCACGCAGCCCAAGGGGCGCAGTATGGATCTTGCGGCTGCAGTCAGCAGGCGGGTGTGTTCAGGTGTCGGCATCCCCAGCGTCCTTGCGAGTGGCGTGCCGACGAGTATCGCAGAGCAAATCGGGCGTGTGACCCCGGGCAAATGCAGGGGCAAACGGCAGTCGCGCAAGCAATGCAGAGGCGAACAGCGCCTACCGGCGCTTGGCCCACTTGTAGAACCGCTTCCAGCCCTGGCGCACGGCGGCGACCCAGCCCGGGTCGGCCACCAGTGCGGCCTGCGCGGCACTCGGCGCCTGGCCGGTCACGCGCTGGCGGATCTTCAGCAGGTTCTTCATGTCGCTGCGGCGCATCTGCCGGCTCAGCAGGCCGCGGCGCAGCCAGCGGGGTACGCGCCAGGCGGAGGTGAAGTCCAGCAGCACCGGCACGCCGCTACTGACCACCACGTTGGTGCCATGCAGGTCGTTGTGGGTGATGCCGGCGGCGTGCAAACGGCTGAGCGCGTGCTGCAGCTGCTCGAAGACGTCGTTGCCGACGGCCTGCGCGGTGCTCAGGGTCTGGCCAGGAATGAATTCCATGCCCAGCGCCAGCCCACCGAGCGTGCCAAGCAGCGCGGGGGCATGCTTCCAACCGCCGAGGCGCTGCAGCATGCGGGCTTCACGGCGCACCATCAGCCGCGCGATCAGCGAAACGGGAGTGCCGCGGTAGCGGGAATAGTCCTTGATGACCGCCTCGCGCCCGTCCAGGCAGGTGCGGTAGACATCGGGGGCCAGGAAGCGTTCGCCGCGCTTGAGCAGCAGCGGGGTGGCGGCGTCATCGCCGCAGGAGGAGGGGGGCAGAGCAGGAAGATACATGTCGGGGTCTCGGACGACCCGGTGGGTGGCGCAAAGCGTCAAGCGAACCGGTGTTACAGGGAGTTACTAAGTTTTCGTTAATTTTAGTACTCGCCAGTTCGCTATTCCACGAATTGTCGGAGAAATGTCGGGGCCGTGGCTGGAACAGTTCGTCGCGCAGAATCGGACAATTCTGTCTCACTTATGTGAATCGCCCTGTTGGATCAAGGGGTTGGGCTTGCTTCCGGCCCATTCATCAACGCCGCGCTGAACGCCACGCACGTCCGGCTTGACCCCGGCGCACGGCCTGCCGACCATAAGCTGTTAATCCGCGACATCGGCGGCCGCCCCTCTCCGGCACGTCCCCGTCCCCTGCCGCGTTCCCAACCGGTGCTGGCCGCCAGGCCGTGCATCGCCCTGATTCCCGTTCCGGCTGCGGCTGGAGGAAAGTGTTTTGATCATCAAAATCGTCATTGCAGCGCTGTTCGTGGCCTGCGTGCTGTACATCCACTTCCGTGGCAAGGTCCGCGCGCGCTGGTCGCGCCAGCTGCTGGACCACTCCAGTTTCATGGCCCCGATCAACGTGGTCATGTACATGTTCTCGAAGGTGCCGACCACGCCGTTCCTGGACCCGGCCAAGGAGTTCCCGCAGCTGGAGCCGCTGCGCCAGAACTGGCAGATGATCCGCGACGAGGCGCTGGCGCTGCGCGATGCACAGAAGATCGCGGCCTCCAGCACGTTCAACGATGCCGGCTTCAATTCGTTCTTCCGCCGTGGCTGGAAGCGCTTCTACCTGAAGTGGTACGGCCCGTCGCACCCGTCGGCGAAGGCGATGTGCCCGAAGACCACGGCGCTGCTGGAGTCGCTGCCGGACGTGCGTGCGGCGATGTTCGCGCAGCTGCCGTCGGGCAGCGAACTGCGTCCGCACCGCGACCCGTTCGCCGGTTCGCTGCGTCTGCACCTGGGCCTGGCCACGCCGAACAACGACGGTTGCTACATCGAAGTGGACGGCATCAAGAAGAGCTGGCGCGACGGCGAGTGGATGATGTTCGATGAGACCTACATCCACCACGCGCACAACGAGACGCCCGATGACCGCGTGATCCTGTTCTGCGACATCGCCCGCCCGCTGCGCTTCGGCCTGCCGAGCCTGTTCAATCGTGCGGTGGCAGCCACGCTGCTGGCCGGCGGTGCCTCGCCGAACCTGCCGGGTGACCCGACCGGTGGCGTCAACAAGGCGTTCGGCAGTGTCTACAAGGTGCGCCTGAAGGCCAAGGCGCTGCGCGAGCGCAGCGTGGTGGCCTACCAGGTCATCAAGTGGGGCTTGGTGGTGGCGGTGATTGCCGGTATCTGGGCACTTTGAGCGAACCGCCGCCGGGTCGCGCGCGGGGGATGTTGTAGAGCCGAGCCCATGCTCGGCGGCTTCTGCGCGAAATGCAGCCGAGCATGGGCTCGGCTCTACAGAAAGCAAAAACCCGCGCTGTCGCCAGCGCGGGTTTTTCATTGGGTGGGTGCCGACCGTTGGTCGGCACGCCTTACTTCAGCGCCGCCTGCACGAATGGCGGGGTCACCAGCACGCCGGTGTGCAGCGCGGCGGTGTAGTACAGGGTGTTGAAGGTCTTGGCGGCCGAGTCGGCCTGGCGGAAGTCGAAGCTGCTGTCGCCCTTGCGCGCCATGGTCACGCTCCACCAGCCGGTGGGGTAGCACGGCTGCGGGAACGGCAGGGTCTTGAACGAACCGAAGCCGGCCTTGCCCATCTCGGTGCGCATTTCGTTGATCAGGTCCAGCTGCATCAGCGGCGACTCGGACTGCTGCACCAGGATGCCATCGTCCTTCAGGGCCTTGAAGCAGCTCTCGTAGAAGGCCTTGTTGAACAGGCCTTCGCCGGGGCCGACCGGGTCGGTCGAATCGACGATCACCACGTCCACGCTGCCCGCCGGGCAGTTGGCCATGTAGGCCACGCCGTCGTCGAACAGCAGCTCGGCGCGGGCGTCGTCATTGGAGTCGCACAGTTCCGGGAAGTGCTTGCGCGCCATCACGGTGACCTGCTCGTCGATATCGCACTGGGTCACGCTCTCCACGCCCTTGTGCTTGAGCACTTCGCGCAGGGTGCCGCAGTCGCCGCCACCGATGATCACCACGCGCTTGGGTGCGGCGTGGGTGAACAGCACCGGGTGGCTGATCATCTCGTGGTAGAAGAAGTTGTCCTTGCTGGTCAGCATGATGGCCCCGTCGATGGTCATCAGGTTGCCCCAGTCGGTGGTCTGGAAGATCTCGATCTTCTGGAACGGCGACTGCACCTCATCCAGCTTGCCGGTGATGCGGTAGCCGATGGCCGAGCCGGTGCGCTCGAAGTGTTCGATGTACCAGTTGTTGCTGTCAGTCATTGAAAACAGTCCTGTTCGGAGGGGTGAAGCCGGGCTGGCGGGCGGGGCCGCGTGGCACAGATGCCACATCCGGACGGATCGGCCCGTTCAGGTTGAAACCTGTCACGGGCGCGGGCGCGCATGATAACGAACCTGTGGGCATATAGGCGTTATCATGCCCCCCCTTTTATTGCCAACAAGGCCGACTGAAATGACCGATTGGTCCCTCGACCAAGCCCGCAAGACCTACTCGATCCCGCATTGGGCGGACGGTTACTTCGACGTGGATCAGGCCGGGCACATGGTGGTGAGACCGACCGGGGCGGACGGCCCGGTGGTGTCGCTGCCCAAGGTGGTCGACGCGGCCCGTGCGGCCGGCGCCAAGCTGCCGCTGCTGGTCCGCTTCCCGGACATCCTCGGCCAGCGCCTGGGCAAGCTGCAGGCGGCCTTCGGCCAGGCCCAGCAGGACTGGGAGTACAGCGGCGGCTACACCGCCGTGTACCCGATCAAGGTCAACCAGACCCGCGGCGTGGCCGGCACCCTGGCCAGCCACCACGGTGAGGGCTTCGGCCTGGAAGCAGGCAGCAAGCCCGAGCTGATGGCGGTGCTGGCGCTGTCGCGCCCGGGTGGCCTGATCGTCTGCAACGGCTACAAGGACCGCGAGTACATCCGCCTGGCCCTGATCGGCCGCAAGCTGGGCCTGCAGACCTTCATCGTCATCGAGAAGCCGTCCGAACTGAAGCTGGTGCTGGAAGAGTCCAAGGCGCTGGACGTGAAGCCGGGCCTGGGCGTGCGCATGCGCCTGGCCTCGCTGGGCGCCGGCAAGTGGCAGAACAGCGGTGGCGACAAGGCCAAGTTCGGCCTGTCGCCGCGCCAGCTGCTGGACCTGTGGAAGTCGCTGCGTGACACCGAGTACGCAGACTGCCTGAACCTGCTGCACTTCCACATGGGTTCGCAGATCTCCAACGTGCGCGACATCGCCAACGGCATGCGCGAAGCCACCCGCTACTTCGTGGAGCTGTCGCGCCTGGGCGCGAAGATCACCCACGTCGACGTGGGTGGTGGCCTGGGCGTGGATTATGAAGGCACGCGTTCGCGCAGCTTCTGCTCGATCAACTACGGCCTGCATTCCTACGCCAGCAACATCGTGCAGCCGCTGGCCAATGCCTGCGAAGAGTTCGGCCTGACCCCGCCGCGCATCGTGACCGAGTGCGGCCGCGCGATGACCGCGCACCACGCGGTGCTGATCGCCAATGTGTCGGAAGTGGAAGAAGCGCAGGAAGGCCGCGTGCCGGACCAGCACGACGACGAGCCGGCGGCGATCCGCCACCTGCGCGAGATCCACGACGAACTGGACGTGCGCCCGGCGGTGGAGCTGTTCCAGGAAGCGCAGCATTTCCATGCCGAAGGCCTGGCCAGCTACGCGCTGGGCCAGATCGACCTGCCGCAGCGTGCGCGCATCGACGATCTGTTCTACGCCATCGCCCATGGCGTGCGCGCGCGCCTGAGCTATGACGAGAAGAGCCATCGCCCGGTGCTGGACGAACTGAACGAGCGCCTGGTCGACAAGTATTTCGTCAACTTCAGCGTGTTCGAATCGATCCCCGACGTGTGGGCGATCGACCAGGTGTTCCCGATCGTGCCGATCGAGCGCCTGGACGAAACCCCGGACCGTCGCGGCATCATCGCCGACATGACCTGCGACTCGGACGGCATGGTGGAAACCTATGTCGAGAACGAGAGCCTGGACAGCTCGCTGCCGCTGCACAAGATGAAGCCGGGCGAGAGCTACCGCATCGGCTTCTTCATGGTCGGCGCCTACCAGGAAATCCTGGGCGACATCCACAATCTGTTCGGCGATACCGACGCGGTGGAAGTGCTGGCCGATGCCGATGGCTATGCCATTACCCAGCAGCGCCGTGGCGACACCACCGATGTGATGCTGGATTACGTGGGTTACCGCCTGGACGAACTGCGTGCGACCTATGCGCAGCGCGTGGCCGAGGCCCAGCTGTCGCCGGAACGCGCGCAGGAGCTGTCGGAGGCGCTGGAAGCCGGCCTGACCGGTTACACCTACCTGTCCGACGAACCGCTGGTGTGAGGTCAACGGGAACGCCGGGCATGGCCCGGCGCTACCGGCCCCGATGAGCGCGCGCGCGATCTTCCACCTGTTCCTGCATGCCGCCGTGCCAGCCCTGCTGGCATGGCTGTTCTGGCGCAAGCGCTTCGCCTCGGCGTGGTTGCTGATGCTGCTTGGCTGGATCATCGATCTGGACCATCTGCTGGCCGACCCGATCTACGCGCCCAACCGCTGCAGTATCGGTTTCCACCCGCTGCACACTGCACCGGCCATCGCGGTCTATGCGGGGCTGTGCGTGCCGAAGAAAACGCGGTTGTTCGGCATCGGTTTGATCATCCACATCGTGCTGGACGCGATTGATTGTTGGTGGATGCATCACCGTTGATGTTTGATGCGTGTCGACCAAGGTCGACACCTACCGGGGGCGCGTGAACCCGTAGCGGTGCGTCACCCCACCGGCAACCACAACGTCGCACGCAGGCCGGACTGCGCATTTTCCAGCGCCACGCGCCCGCCATAACTTGCGGCGATGTCGCCCACGATGGCCAACCCCAGCCCGCTGCTGCCCTCGCGCTCATCCAGCCGCACGCCACGCTGTGTGACCTGTGACAGCGCATCCGCCGCCAGGCCAGGGCCGTCGTCACGCACATCGATGCGTAGCTGTCCGTCGCGGGCTTCCGCTTCGACAGTCACCTGCTGTTGCGCCCACCGCCCGGCGTTGTCCAGCAGGTTGCCCAGCATCTCTTCCAGATCCGCACTGGCACCGGCGAACTGCAGCACCGGATCAATGCCTTCCGCTGTGAACGCAATGCCGCGTTCGCCATGCACACGTGCCATCAACCGGCACAGCGCCTGCGCGACAGTCGCCACGTCGGTGCGCTGGCGATGGTCGGCGGCCAACCCTGCGGCCAGGTAACGGTCGACACTGGCCTGCATGCGCGCGCTCTGTTCGCGCACGGTGGCACGCCAGTGCGTGCCGTCGCCGTCAGCTTCGGTGGCCAATACGCTCAGTGGGGTCTTCAGCGCATGCGCCAGATCCTGTGCGCTGGTGCGCGCGCGCGCGACCATGCGTTGTTGGTGCTCCAGCAGCGCGTTGAGTTCTTCGCCCAGCGGCGCGACCTCTGCCCCCAGTCCCTGCGTGTCGATGCGTTGTGCGTCGCCGCGCCGCACCCGTTCCAGCTGTGTACCGAGGCGATGCAGCGGACGCAGGCCGAAGTGCACCTGGCTGGCCAGCACCGCCAGCCAGGCCGCGACCAGCACGCCGAGGGCGATGGCGGTGCGCTTGCGGAATGCAGCGACATCCGCATCCAGCGCGCTGCGATCGGTGGCGACCACGGCCACGAACGGTGCACTGGCACGCGGCAGGCGCACCTCCTGCACGCGTGCACGCAGGGATTGCTGCAGTGGTCCGGCCAGATTGCGCGTGGCCGCACCTGTGGCCGCGGTTGGCAGGGTTTCATCCCACAGCGAGCGCGACTGCAACAGCACGCGGCCATCGGCACCGGCGATCTGCCAGTAGGCACCGGAGAACACCCGCTGGAAGCGCGCGTCATTCGGTTCCTGGCGAAGGCGCAGCTGTCCTTCCGGGTCCACTTCGGCCTGCGCCAGCAGGGTCAGCATGTCCTGCTGCAGTTCGTGGTCGAGGCGGTCGCGCGCGCTGCGCTTGAACAGCTCGCCCAGCAGCGCGCTGGCCAGCAGCGAAACCAGCAGCAGGCCGGCGCCGCCAGCCAGCAGCAGGCGCCGTCGCAGCGAGGGTTGCCGGCTCACGGCGCGGCCAGCCGCCAGCCCTGGCCGCGCACGGTCTGGATCAGATCGATACCGAGCTTGCGACGCACCCGCCCGAGCAGCACGTCCAGCGCGTTGGAGTCCGGGTCATGGCCGCCGTCGAACACCTGCTCACCCAGGCGGTCGCGGCCGATCACCTGGCCGCTGTGGTGGATGAAGTAACTCAGCAGGCGGAACTCCTGCGGACTGAGCGACAGCGCTTGCCCGTCCAGCTCGAAGCGGCCGGCGTTGACGTCCAGCTGCAGCGGCCCGCAGTGCAGGCGCGGGCTGGCATGGCCATGACTGCGGCGGATCAGAGCGCGCAGCCGCAGCACCAGTTCGTCGGCCTGGAACGGTTTGGTCAGGTAATCATCGGCGCCGGCATCGAAGCCGGCCAGCTTGTCGTGCCAGCGTCCACGTGCAGTCAGTACCAGCACCGGAAACCCCCGGCCGTTGCCACGCCAGCGCTCGATCACGCTCAGGCCATCCAGTCCGGGCAGGCCGAGGTCGACGATGGCGGCCTGCAGGTCTTCGATCTGGCCGATCTCCTCGGCCTGGCGGCCATCGGCGACCACGTGCACCACGTAGCCGGCCTGTTCCAGCAGGGGCACCAGGCGCTGTGCCAGTGCGGCATCGTCTTCGGCCAACAGGATGCGCATCAGTCGTCGAGCTCCGTCTTCAGCAGCTTTCCGCTGCGCGCATCATAGTCCAGCTCCACCACTACGCCGTCTCCGCGCAGGATCTCCACTTCGTAGACGCCGTCGTCCAGCTCTACCTCCAGCAGCTGGCCGGGGTAGCGCTTGAGTGCATCGCGCACCACGCTTTCCAATGGCACGTAGCGGCCCTGCTGCACGGCGCGGCGCGCGACCTGCTGCGCCGGGTCCTGTGCGGGCGCGGCGGCGGTCGGGGCGCTGGCCAGGGCCAGCAGCAGGGGCAGGGTGGAGAGCATCGGGGCGCAGGGAGGGCTGTAGGAACAGGCGCGAGTGTGGAGGGGGGGCCTAACAGCTGGCTAACAGTGCCGGCTAAGGAGCTGTTAACCATGGGGGGCATTGTGGCGTTGCCGGGATGGTCCGGCCACGAACACGAACAGGAGAATCCCCATGTTGAAGTCGCTCACCCTCGCCACTGTTGCTCTGCTGGCCATCGCGCCGGCCGTACAGGCCGCGCCGCTGGGCATGGCCCAGGTCGAACAGACCCTGCGCAAGGCCGGCTACACCCAGATCCACGAGATCGAACGCGATGACGGCCTGTGGGAAGCTGACGTGAGCCGCGCCGATGGCCGCTTCAGCGAGGTCTACGTGGACCCGAAGACCGGCGAGATCTTCGACGAGCACAGCGGCCGCGCGCAGTTGACCACCGAGCAGGTGCTGGCACGGGCGCAGTCGCACGGTCTGCGCGAGATCCATTCGCTGGAACGCGATGGTGCGACCTGGTCGCTGGAAGCCCGCAATGCCCGCAACCAGAAGGTGGACGTGCGCCTGAGCGGTTATGACGGCCGCATCCTGCACAGTGAGCGCGATGGCTGGCTGGATTGACGTTTGCCCATGTAGAGCCGAGCCCATGCTCGGCTTTGCGGCCAACCGTAGCCGAGCATGGGCTCGGCTCTACAGGAGCTGGCTTACCAGCCAAACGGCGGCGGGTAATCCCAATAGCCCGGGCCGCGGCCGTAATAGCCGCCATACGGGCCGAAGAAGCCCGGGCCCTTGCCTTCGCTGACGTGGATGTTGACGTTGACCCCGTGGGTCTTGCCCTCATCAGTGGTGTAGTTCTTGCTCAGGTTCAGCGTGGCCGCGTTGTAGTGGCTGTTGCCGCCATTCTTGGAATAACCGATGCCGGTAGTGAAGCTGCCGGACACCTTGACCTTGTCGTCGGTCACGTCGGCGATCTTCGCGTCGTCGTGCACGCGCGGGCCGCTCTTGTCACCGTAATAGGTGCCCGGGGGGTCCTGCTGCAGGGCCGGGTCATTCAGATAGCGCATCGGTGCCTGCGGCAGCGACAGATCCAGGCCGGTCGCCTGCGGCGCGGTCGCGCCGGCAGCGGACTGGGCCAGCACGGTTCCCGGCAGGGCCAGGCACAGCAGCAGGGTCAGGGGGCGGATCATGACAGCGCTCCAGCGGACAGGTGGCCACGCAACACGCGGCGGTACAGGCCGACGCTAGCAGGGGCTGCTTGAATGATGCCTGTCGGCGCCGGATTGGGGTAGAGCCATGCTCGACTGCATCTGCCAACAGCAGTCGAGCATGGCTCGACTCTGCAAGAGGCGGGCGCTACGGCAACCGCCCGAACCCGAACAGCCCCGCCAGCGGATGCTTGCGCCGCTCGATCCGGGCCCGCAGCAGCTGCGCGCCGATCATCGAATAGGTGATGCCGTTGCCGCCGTAGGCCATGGCGAAGTGCACCCTTGGGCCCCACTGATCGTGCGGGCCGAAGAACGGCAAGCCGTCCGCTGTCTCGGCGAAAGTCCCGGCCCAGGAGAAGGCGGGTATCGGATCAAGGCGCGGGAACCAGTGCTGCAGCTGTTTCATCAGTTTGTCGGCCTTGCGCTGAACGCGCTGGTCGCGGCGGGCGGGGATGTCGATGGCGTCGTCCAGCCCGCCCACCAGCAGGCGGCGCTCGCCGGTGGCGCGCAGGTACAGATACGGGCGTGCGCTTTCCCACACCATCGTGCTGCGCAGCCGGCCAAGCACGTCCGCATCGATGGGGTCGGTGATGAAGGCGTAGCTGCTGCGGTTGCGTGCGACCCGTTGCTTTAGCCAGCGCTGGTTGGCATAGCCCATTGCCAGCACCGCATGGCGGGCGTGGATCGTGGCGCCGCCCTCGGTGAGGGCGCTCACGCCGCGTGCGGTGGGTGTGAGCGTGTGCAGCACCGTGCGGTCATGCACGTGGCCGCCACGCCGGCGCACGCGCTGCAGCAGCCCATAGGTCAGGCGGTAGGGATCAACCCGCGCCGCCTGGCGGGTCAACAGCGCGCCACCGGCGTCCACGTCGAAGCGTTCCTGCAGTGCCTCCGGGCCCAGCCAGCGGGCATCCAGGCCGATGCTGCGCCGCGCCTCCTCTTCGGCCATCAGGCGCGGCACGTCGCGATGGCGGCTGGCCAGGTACAGACTGTCCATGCGCTGGAAATCCACGTCCTTCAACCCGCGTGCCACGTCGCCCAAGGCCGGGATTGCCTCCGCACACGCCCGATAGGCAAGCGCGGCGGCGTCCTGGCCATAGCGCTGGGCCAGTTCCAGCAGATGGGTATCGATCTCGTACTGCAGCAGCGCAGTGCTGGCGGCGGTGCTGCCCCAACCAATGTCGCGCTGCTCGATCACCGCCACGTCGTGGCCGTGCCGGGACAGTTCGTCGGCGATCAGCGCACCGGTGATGCCGCCACCGACCACCAGCACGTCGCAGCGCAGGTCCTTGTCCAACGGCGGGAACGCGTGGATCAGACCGTTGCGTACCGCCCACCACGGGTAACCACTCTTCAGGTCCATGGCCGTGTGCTGCTCAAGCGGTGGGGCGGCCGGTGTGCGGGGTCTGGATCAGTTCGGACAGATCGAAGCCCTGCAGGCGGGCGGCCGCCAGATAATGGTCCTGCACGGTCGCGTCCAGGCGTGGCTCGCGCGCCAGCAGCCACAGGTACTTGCGATCCGGGCTGCCGACCAGCGAGACACTGTAGTCCGGGGCGACCTGGATCACCCAGTAGTCGCCCTTGGCGAACGGCAACCAGCGCAGGCCCTTGGGCAGGAAACTCACCTCCAGGCGCGCGCTGTCGTTGTCGACGGCGCAGGCCTCGCCGGTGGCTTCCTCGATCTCGCCGTCCATGCGGCAGCGGTTGGTGACGCCGACGTTGCCATTGTCGAGCAGGGTGTAGTGCGCCGACACGTCGGTGCAGCCTTCCGGTTCATGGCGCATCGGCAGGCGTGCGATCTCGTACCAGGTGCCCAGGTAGCGGGGCAGCTTGAGGTCGGCAACGGTCTTCAGCGGAGGATGCTCGGTCATCGGCGGTCGTGGCAGGGGGGGGCCTCCACGATGCCGATGGCCTTGCCATGGGCGGGTGAAGCCGGGGCGATGGCCGTGTCCAGAACGTTCCGTCGCCCCGGCGGAGCGCCCGTTGTCACCGGCGTGGCGGTATCCTGCCGCCAGCGCCGTGTTTTCCTGATCCAACCGAGGTGGAGGTGCCGATGTACCAGGTGATCCTGTTGAAGAGTGAATCCGCGTTCGCACGCGAACAGTGGCCGCAGGTCGATGATCTGGTCGACTATGAAGGCGTGGCCTACAGCCTGCGTGCCGGCCCGCGCCAGCCGCTGCCGACCGACCACGACTGGCACCCGGTGGCGGTGTATGCGCCCGATGAGATCACCGAGGAAGAGTTCCAGGACTGGTACGCGCTGCAACAGCCGGCCGTGGAAGAGCTGCGCCTGAAGTACTGATAGTGCTGCGCGTCCCCCATCCGCCCTTGACCGCCTCTGCCGTATAGTCGCGCGCAGGCGCGGTGGTCCGCGCGAACCGGTGTGGCTGGCTTGTCTTCTTTCCTGCGATCGATCCGTGCACGGGGCCCCTGGTGGGTCCTGATGCTGTGCACCGCCCTCCTGCTGTCCGCGCCGGTGCTGGCACAGGATGAGGACCCCACGCCGAAGCAGCAGCTGGCGGATATCGATGCGAGGCTGAAGGAGGTCGACCGCAAGCGTGGTGATGCCTCGGCCATCGAAACACTGGCCATGCTGTCCGAGGACGCCTCGAAGGCGCGGCGTGACGCCGAGGCGCTGGAGAAGGCGCTGCAGCCGCAGCTTGACCGCCTCGACGAGCAGCTGGCGCAGTTGGGCACGCCTGCGGAAGGCACGACCGAGCCGCCGGAACTGGCAGCGCAACGACGCACCATCACCAAGCAACGCGACGGCCTGGCCGCGTCGGTGGTGCAGGCCAAGACCAGTGCCGTGCGCGGGCAGCAGCTGGCGACCGACATCGACCAGCAGCGTGCCGCGCAACGCACCGAAGAGCTGGGGCAGAAGGTGGCCTCGCCGTTGTCGCCTGCGCTGTGGAGCAAGGTCGCCGAGCGTTTGCCGATCGATATCGCACGCGTTGCGCCGTTGGCTGAGCAGGGGCGTGACACGCTGATCGCCGGCATCCGTGCCAATGGCTGGGGCACGCCGTTGCTGGGCCTGCTGGCCGCTCTGGTGATGATGTTCCCGCTGCGGCTGTGGCTGCGCAGGCTGGGGCGGCGCTTTGCCGCGTCCGAACGCGCGCCCGATGGACGCCTGCGCCGATCCGGCCTGGCCATGTGGCTGCTGCTCGTGGGCACGCTGCTGCCCGGCTATGCGGTGGTGGTGCTGATGGCGGCGCTGGATGCCATCGATGCGATCGCGCCGCGCCTGCAGGTGGTGGCCGATGGCCTGGAGACCGCAACGTTCCGCGCTGCGTTCATCGCCGCACTCAGCGCCTGCCTGCTGGTGCCCAAGCGCCCGTCGTGGCGGTTGTTGAACCTGGACGACACCGCCGCGCTCAAGCTGCGCAAGTACGCGTGGGGCGCGGCGGCGCTGGCCTGGCTGAGCACGGTGCTGGTCGCCCTCGACCAGGCTACGCGTACCAGCGATGTCACCACGGTGGCGCTGGATGGCCTGATTGCCCTGACCTACCTGGGCCTGATCATGGCCATGCTGGTGACGCTGGCGCGCCTGCATCGGCGGCAGACCGCCGAGGCCGAGGCCAAGCTGGAAGCGCAGGCCGATGGCCTTGGCGTGAGTACGCCAGTGCGCCGCAGCAGCTGGCTGGTACTGGCCCGGGTAGCGGGCAACATCGCGGTGGTGGCGGCCATCATTGCCACGTTGCTGGGCTACCTGAATTTCGCCAAGTTCGTGAACCAGCAGCTGATCGGCGGCAGCATCGTGGTGCTGGCGGCGACCCTGCTGTTCAAGTTCGTCGATGACTTCAGCACGTGGATGCTCAATGCCGACAGCAAGGTCGGCCAGACCATCCTGCTCAGTACCGGCCTGAGTGTGTCGCGGCTGGAGCAGGCCGGCGTGCTGCTGTCGGCGGCGCTGCGCACGATTGTCGTGCTGCTTGCCCTGCTGGCGCTGGTGGCGCCGTTCGGCAACATCGGCGCGGTGGTCGAGCGCTTCTCTTCGCTGTTCACCTCGGGATTCGATATCGGTGGAACGAAGCTGGAACCGGTGCGGATCGTGCTGGCGGTGCTGGTGCTGCTGGCCGGTCTGGCGATCACCCAACTGGTGCAGCGCTGGCTGACCGACACCTATCTGCCCAAGACCGAGCTGGACCTGGGCGCACGCAACTCGGTCAGTACGGTTGCCCGCTACGTCGGCATCATCATCGCGGTGATCTGGGCGCTGTCGGCGATGGGCCTGCAGCTGAGCAAGCTGGCATTGCTGGTCAGCGCGTTGTCGGTGGGTATTGGTTTCGGCCTGCAGGTGATCACCCAGAACTTCGTCTCCGGCCTGATCCTGCTGGCCGAGCGCCCGGTGAAGATCGGTGACTGGGTGAAGCTGGGCGACCAGGAGGGCGACATCCGCCGCATCAGCCTGCGCTCGACCGAGATCCAGGTAGGCGACAAGTCGACGCTGATCGTGCCCAACTCCGAGCTGGTCACCAAGACCGTGCGCAACATGACGATGGGCAACAACCAGGGCCGCATCCAGATCCAGTTCGCGGTGCCGCCCAGCACCGATGTCGGCAACCTGCGCCAGGCGCTGCTGGATGCGTACACCGCGCATACCAACGTGCTGAAGCAGCCCGCACCGACGGTCTACATCGACAGCATTGCCGGTGGCCAGATCACCATCAACAGCTTTGCGTACGTAGCCAGCCCGCGGCAGGTCTACGCCACCCGCAGCGATCTGTACTTCAGCCTGCTGCAGATCCTGGCGGAGCGGAACATCCCGCTGTCGACCCCGACCGACATCCACATCACCCGCGATCCGCAGGAGTAGGGGGTGTTCTGCAGGGCTGCGCCCTGCACCCGCCGAAGCAACGTCAACCGCAAGAGCAACAGCAAAAGCTGGCATTCCGTGAATTGGCGGGGTGGGTCCGGTTGCGGGAGACGCCGTAAATCCGTCCATGGAGGCTTGGCCGGGTCTTGCCGTGTGCGCAGGACAGCGCACACGAGCAAGCGGCTGCCAAGCCTCCATGGACGGATTTACGGCGTCCCCGCACTCCGACACCGCCCCGCCAATTCACGGATTGCCCGCCGTTGCTGTTGCTTTTGCTGTTGCTCGGACTTGTAGCGGGTGGCAGGGCGCAGCCCTGCAAAGAAACCCCTACCCTCGCGGTCGGCTGCGCGAGGGCACCAGTGCGAACGTATCCACCGCCAGCTTCTCGGCATGATTCAACCACGCGCGGATCTCCAGATCATCCACTTCGTGGTCCAGCCCGAACGACACGTTGATCTTGCCATTGGCATCGGGCTGCACCCACTGCTGGGCCAGCACCACCTTGCGCTGCGAGGACACCGCTTCGATCCAGAAGCCACGATCCGGGCGCGTGCTTGCCACCAGCTGCAGCATGTACTGGCCGGCGCGGGTACGGCGCCCCTTCTGGGTGATCATGTGTGCCTGGCGCACGCTCGGGCGCGGGCCCTGGAATGCGTCCAGCGGTGCATCCACCGCGATGCCGCCACGCAGGTCGTTGTCGCGGTACAGCTTGATGCCGTTGTCGCGGTTGACCAGCAGGGCGCACCAGTCGCCGTCGGCCGAGCCGTCCTCGAACGCGGTGCAACGGTCGACGTAGGCCAGGGTGTTGTCCGGGTTGGCATCATCGAACTGGCGCGAGGTGTTTTCCAGGTACACCGACTTCAAGCCCCAGTCCTTGTCGTACTCCAGCAGCACCGGTGGTTGCACGTGCTGCAGGCCGACCACCACCTGGTCATCGCCATCGATCTTCAGTTCGCGGGTCGGTTCGCCCAGCCACAGTGAACGGGCGAAGGCCAGATACTGCGGGTAATCGCGGCCGCCATCACGCTGGGTGGCCACGCTGGCGCTGGGCGCGCGCTGGGTATCGATCAGCGAACGGCCAAAGCCCATCGTCTTCAGGTTCGGGTCCAGCAGGCTGAGCAGGGTCGCACCCGAATCCAGGGTGGTGCCGGCGTCGGTGCTGAGCTGCTGCGGGGCAATGCCATCGCCCAGGAACAGCAGCAGGTTCTCGCGCTTCTGCCGGGTCAGGATGTGGGTCAGATCGTTGGGCATCGCCAAGTGATCGGAGGCAATCACGATCAACGTGTCCTTGCCGTACGGGCTGGCCTGGATGCGCTGCACCAGCTGCGAGATCAGCCGGTCGCTGCACTTGAGCGCGTTGAGCATGTTGATGTTGCCGTACTGGCTCTGGTAGCGCTCGCCCTTGCACGACACCGGCAGATGGCCGGCTGGGTGATGGGTATCCATGGTCAGCGTGGTCAGCATGAACGGCGAGCCGGCGCGCGAGAGCTGCTCGAAGCGCTGGTAGGCGGTATCCAGCAGCACGTCGTCGTGCACGCCCCAGGCCGAGTAGTGGATGCGGCCGATTTTCTTCTGCTGCTTGAACCACGCCAGGTCGTGCACTTCATCGAAACCGTGGCTGGCCAGGAACTGGCCCTTGCCGGCGAACTGGCCGTTGGCGCCGCCCAGGTAGTGGTTGGTGTAGCCCTGCTGCTTGAGGTAGTCGCCCAGGCACACCGCCTTGGGCAGGAAGCTGCCCATGCGGTCCATGCTGTTCTCATCGCCCTGGGAGGTGGTCAGCGGTACGCCGCACATCGACGACACCAGGCCGGCGATGGTCCAGCCGCTGCCTTCGGCCGAGGCCAGCCCGCGCACGTCCAGCGACTTCGTGGCAAGGCGGTTGAGATTGGGCATCAGGCCCGGGAACACGTTCTCGTCCAGGTAGGTGCGCTCCAGGCTTTCGCCGTAGATCCACACGATGTTGCGCGGACGTTGCAGCGGCTGCGTCGGCACCTGGTACTCGGGGGCGATACGGGCGAAGTCGACCGGGCGCAGCTGCTGGTAGAGGCGCTGGCCGTCGCGGGCCAGCGGGCTGATCATGATCGTGGCCACCCACACGGCCGCGAAACCGGCGAACAACGCGCCACCGTGGCCGGGCCGGCGCCAGCGCTTGACCCGCGTGGCGAACAGCGGCAGCAGCGAAACCAGCGCCAGCACGATGAAGCCGGCGATATAGCCCTTGAAGTCGGAGACACCGGCGCCTTCCATGTCGGCGCCCAGGTGGTACAGGGTGGCGGCATTGAGCCCATCACCGGACAGCTTGTCGATCAGCCACCATGCGCTGAGCGTGAGCAGCAGCAGCGAGAACGCACCGGCCTTCCACCACACCCACTTTTCGGACGCGAGGAACAGCCAGCACAGCAGCAACAACGACAACAACAATATCCAGAGCATAGGCAGCTTCGGCAGTGACGGGATGTTGATGGACGTCGTACCGACGCGTGTCCATCCGACCGGCGCTGTCGCAAGCACACGCACATGACAGGCCGATGACCCGATAGTGCATGCACGAACCTGACTGAAATGTTTGTTGAAATGACGAGCGCGAAATCGCGCTCAGAAGGTAAAACGAGCGTGAAAGGCTGCGTTGGATTGCATTAAAAACCGCATGAATACGGCGTTTTCGTTGATGCGCTAGCGATGCCCGCGCTCTTCGCGTGCTCGTGCGCGACGGTCAAACAGCAATGCACTGGTCACGATGCCAAGGCCGAGCACCACGCCGATGAACAACAGAATCAGGGCAATGAGCGGGTAGCCGAACAGATGCCAGCCGGTGTCGATCTTCATCATCATTGCCGCAGCCATGATCAATGCCGCGCTGATGATGCCGGCCGCCACGCGGTTGGCGATCTTCTGCAGGTTCTCCATCAACCGCGATTCTTCCAGCCCTGTGACCTTCATCTGCAGGCGGTTCTCGGCCAGCAGCGCCATGATGTCCGACAGCTTGCGCGGCCCATCGCGCAGCAGCTGCTGCAGCTCCATCGCCTCGCTGGCGAGGTTGGCGGCAGACAGCGATTTCTTCAGGCGTGCGCGCATCACGTGCTGCAGCTGGCGCTCGACGATGCGGCGGGTTTCCAGCTCTGGTGCCAGCAACCGGCACACGGTTTCCAGGTTGAGCAGGGCCTTGCCGAGCAGGCTCAGTTCCGGCGGTGTACGCAGGCCGCAGGCGGTGGCGATGCGCACCATGTCCAGCACCACGCGGCCTTCGGAGAAACTGCCACTGGCCGCATAGCGTGCGATCAGCTGGCCGGTCTCGCGCAGGTAGCGTTCTTCGTCGAACGCCTCCAGCCGCGTGCTGATGCTGATCAGGTCATCGGCCACTTCCTCGCCACGGCCATCGACCGCGGCGAACAGGATCTTCAGCAAGCGCTCGCGCAGGCGCGGCGGCATGTGCGCGACCATGCCCAGGTCGAAGATCGCCAGCCGTCCATCGGGCATCACCCGCAGGTTGCCGGGATGCGGATCGGCGTGGATCTCGCCATGCACGAAGATCTGGTCCAGGTAGCCGCGGATCAGCGCCGCCGCCAGCGGATCCATCGATTGTTCGGTGCGGCGCACATCGGGAATTGCATCCACGCGCACGCCGGTGGCCAGTTCCATGGTCAGCACGCGCTGGCTGCTGTAGTCCCACAGCGGCTGCGGAATCCACAGGCGGCGGAATGGCTTGAGGTGTCGGCCGAAACGGGCCAGGTTCTCGGCCTCGGCGTGATAGTCCAGCTCCTGCATCAGGGTCTTGGCGAACTCGTTGAGCCAGTCGCGCAGGCGCACGCGGCGGCCGACCTGGGTCAGGTGGTCGGCGGCCAGCGCGAAGCTGCGCAGCGCCTCCAGGTCCGAGCGCAGCTGCGCGGCGACTTCAGGCTTCTGCACCTTCACCGCCACCTGGCGGCCATCATGCAGTACCGCGCGGTGCACCTGCGCGATCGACGCGCAGCCCAGTGGCTCGGGATCGAACGCAGCGAACAGCTTGTTCACCGGGGCGCCCAGTTCCTGCTCGACGATGGCATGGATGCGCTCGACCGGAATCTCGGCCACCTTTTCCTGCATGCGCTCCAGCGCCGTGGCGAACTCCACCGGCACCATGTCCGGGCGGGTAGAGAGCATCTGGCCCAACTTGACGAAGGTGGGCCCCAAGGCCTCCAGGTCGCTGACGAACTGCTCCGGGTTGCCGTCGGCGGGCACGTCGGCCTGGTTGCTGGCGGCGTCCAGGTTCATGCCCGAGAACACGCCCGAATGGCGGTAGCGCATCAGCAGGCGCAGGATCTGGCTGCGCCGGTTCATGCCTTTGACCAGCGGAGGGTTGCCATTGGCGGTGGGCGTATTGCTCAAGCGGACCTCCCATGCGGCAAAGACGGTCGTGCCGGCCGCTGGCCGGCAATGTCCAGATTTCGCAGTGTCGCCGGGGGGCGGTAGGCACGCGGTGAATCCGACCGCTTCCGCAGCTGCCCCGGTATCGGTCAGAATCCGCTCATTCCCTCTCTGGACTTTCCATGGCCGGTGCCAGCCTGTTTGCCCTGCTCGACGATATCGCCTCCCTGCTGGACGATGTCTCGGTGCTGACCAAGGTCGCGGCGAAGAAGACCGCGGGCGTGCTGGGCGACGATCTGGCGCTGAACGCGCAGCAGGTCACCGGGGTCAACGCCAACCGCGAGCTGCCGGTGGTGTGGGCGGTAGCCAAGGGCTCGCTGGTGAACAAGGTGATCCTGGTGCCGGCGGCCCTGGCGATCAGCGCGCTGGAGGCCTGGCTGCACAGCCGCGGCTGGAACGTGCCGCTGATCGTGCCGCTGATGATGATCGGCGGTGCCTTCCTGTGCTTCGAAGGTGTGGAGAAGCTGGCGCACCGCTACCTGCATTCTTCCGACGACGATGCCGAGCGCCAGGCCGAGCGTCGCAAGGCGCTGGCCGACGCGCAGGTGGACATGGTTGCGTGGGAGAAGGACAAGGTGAAGGGCGCTATCCGCACCGACTTCATCCTCTCGGCCGAGATCATCGTGCTGACCCTGGGCGTGGTCGCCACCGCACCTTTCACCAACCAGGTGATCACCCTGGCAGTGGTGGCGCTGGCGATGACGGTGTTCGTCTATGGGCTGGTCGCGGGCATCGTGAAGCTTGATGACGTCGGCCTGTACCTGTCGCGCAAGGGTGGGGCTGTGGCCGCCTTCGGTCGCGGCCTGGTGGCCTCGGCGCCGTGGCTGATGAAGTTCCTGTCGGTGGCCGGCACCATCGCCATGTTCCTGGTGGGCGGCGGCATCCTGGTGCACAACGTACCCGCGCTGCACCACGCAGTGCAGGCGCTGGGCGGCGAAGGGCAGTGGGGCTGGCTGATCAGTGCTGCGGCCAACATGGTGGTCGGCATCATCGCCGGTGCCATCGTGTTGGCGGTGGTGACCGGGTTCCAGAAGTTGCGCGGGAAGTAATCTGTAGAGCCGAGCCCACGCTCGGCTGCTCTACGGCGCTCCGCGCCGCCGCCCGAGCATGGGCTCGGGCGCTACAGAGCCCGCACGTTGGATCATCACCCCGCCTGCACCCGGTTCTTGCCCTGCCGCTTGGCGGCATACAGCGCGTCATCGGCGCGCCGCAGCAGGGTTTCTGTATCGTCACCGGGCTGCCATTGCGCCAACCCGGCGCTGAAATGCACCGGAACGCGCCGGTCCTGCACGGTCAGCACGCGGTGCGCCAGCGAGCGCTGCAGGCGCTGCACGGTAGCCATGCTGTCGGCCCCCTGGGTTTCCGGCAGCACCAGCACGAACTCGTCGCCGCCCAGCCGCGCGATGCCATCGGTGGCGCGCAGCAGCAGCTTGCAGACGCTCACCAGGTGCTGCAGCAGCGCATCGCCACCCGCATGCCCGTGCGCGTCGTTGGTCTGGTGGAAATCATCCAGGTCGATCACCGCCACGCCCAGTGGTGAGTTGTTGCGCGCTGCCCGGGCCAGCTCGCGCTGCAGCAGTTCGTCCAGGCCGCGACGGTTCAGTGCCTGGGTCAACGGATCGATGCGCGCCAGGTCGCCGGCGGCACGCAGTTCCTGCTCCAGCTCGGCAATGCGCTGCTCGGCACGTTCCACTTCCTGCCGTGCGTTGGCCAGGTGGTCGCGGGCCTGTGCGGCCTGCTGCTGCACCTTGCCGGTGTCGCGCATCACGTCCTGCAGCAGCTGGTTGAGGTCGGCGATGCTGCGCGCCTCTCGCAGTTGCAATGCGTAGCTGCCGATGCGGTCGTGGTACTCACCGGTGCTGGTGGCCATGCCATCCATGCGCTCGATGAACTCGCCCATCAACCCGCGCATCGCCGCTTTTGAATCGTCGATGCCCTGGCGCAGCAGGCCCTGCTTGTAGATCACTTCACGCAGCTCGGCGCGGGTGCGCTCGACCGCTTCAGCTTCCAGCGGGCCATCCAGCAGCTGGCGCACCGCCGCGATCTGGCCCTGCAGCCAGCTGCGGTCGTCCAGCAGCTCGCTCACGTTTTCCAACAGCAGCGCGAACAGCTCCAGCAGCAGCGCCTGCTGCTCCTGCCAGCTTTCGGCGCGGACGCCAACCTGGTGGCCGAGCTCGCGCACACCCTGTTCGATCGGTTCCAGCGCCGTGCCTGGCTGCCACTGGCGCAGGCGCGTGGCCAGGGCCTGCGCTTGTTCGCGCAGATCCGGGTCGTGCTGCAGCAGGGCCACCACGGCGCCACCCAGCAGCAGCCGCAGCTGCTCGGACAGGCGCAGGCTTTCCGGCTGCCCGTCCGGCGAATGCTGCTCGATGGTGCGGATGTATTTGTCGATCAGCTGCCGCATCGCCCGCCCATAGCGCGGCCAATCGGCGCTGGCCTGTGCCGACTGCAGGCGGTCGCCCATGTCGCCCAGTTCGCCAGGCAGCGTGGCCATGCCGTTGGCGAACGCGGCCAGCAGCGGCTCGGGCGCGTCGGCGCCGGCGAACAGCTGCTGCAGCGCCACGCCACCGCCGCCCTGCAGCGCCACGCCACCGCCGCCCTGCAGCACCACGCGGTCGCCCAGCCCATCGTCCACCACCACGCGCACGCGTGCCGGCGGCCCAAGGGCGGTACCGGGGGCAGGGCGGTGGTCGGGCTGGTCCGTCATGGAGCGAATCCTGGGGGCTGGCAGGGACTGGTTCCAGCATATCGGCGCGGCCGCCGACGGCTTGAACGGCTAGGATGGGCGACAGAATGCCGCAGTGGAGGTGGTGATGCGCGTGATGTTGCTGGGGGCGACCGGCCTGGTCGGTGGGCTGACCCTGCCCAGGTTGTTGGGTGACCCGCGCTGCAGCGCCGTGGTGGCGCCCACTCGCCGCCCGTTGGGCGTAACCGACGGGAAGCTGGAGAATCCGGTGCTGGCCTTCGATACGCTGCCCGCCGCAGCCGGGTGGGCGCGCGTGGACGCGGTCATCTGTGCGCTCGGCAGCACCATTGCCCAGGCTGGCAGCCGCGAGGCTTTCCATCGCATCGACCATGATTACCCGCTGGCGTTCGCCCGGCTGGCACAGGCGCAGGGTGCACAGACGTATGTGCTGAATTCCGCAGCCGGCGCCAACCCGCAGTCGTCGATCTTCTACAGCCGGGTGAAGGGTGAGTTGGAGCGCGATCTGCGCGCGCTGGGCTTCAACTCGTTGACCCTGGTTCGCCCAGGGTTGATCGGTGGCGAGCGCAACGAGGTGCGTCGCGGCGAGCGCTTGGCACTGACGGTGTTGGGTGCATTGGGGCCGGTGTTGCCACGGGCGTGGCGGATCAACCCGGCCAGCGAAATCGCCAAGGCGCTGGCCGAGGCCGCGCTGGCCCCGCAACCGGGGCAGCGTGTAGTGGCGTCGAGCGCGCTGGTCGGCTGATGTCGCGTGCGCTGCGCCTGACACAGCTTCAACAGCTGCTGCGCCGCCATCGACGGCCGGTGGCCGGGCAGGTGCTGGCCGAAGCGCTGGGCATCAGCCTGCGCACGCTGTACCGCGATATCGAGACCCTGCGCGAGCAGGGGGCCGACCTGCGCGGTGAGGCTGGCGTCGGCTATCAGCTGGCGCCGAGCGATACCCTGCCACCGATGACCCTGCCGCCCGCCGAGATCGATGCCCTGGTGCTGGGTCTGCGCTGGGTTGCGGCGCGCACCGAGCCGGCGCTGGCCGAGGCCGCACGTGATGCCCTGGCGCGTATCGCGCATGTGCTGCCGGCAGCGCGCCGGGAAGCCTTGCGTGACAGCGGCCTGCGCGTTGGCCCTTCGCGCGCTGGGAGCAAGGTTCCCCCCGCGCGTCTGCAGGCTGTGCGTGAGGCTGTGGGTTCACAGCAGCGCCTGAAGTTCGGCTACGAGGATGCGCACGGCCGGCGCAGCGAGCGCATTGTCTGGCCGTTCGCACTGGGCTACTTCGATGAGGTGCCGATGCTGGCTGCGTGGTGCGAGAGCCGCGAGGATTTCCGCCATTTCCGGCTGGATCGCATCCGCCAGGTGCGCGTGCTGGAGGATCGCTACCTCGTGCCGCGCGCCACGCTGCTGCGGCGCTGGCAGAAGGCGCAGGGCATCGCGCCGGACTGGTTGGACCGTTCGTAGCGTCGAGTCTGCCCGACCGCTTCCGTGCTTTGCTCCCTGCTGCTGGCGCGATGGGTTGGCGGCCTTTGCTGTTTGCTGTCTGCTCCTGGTAGATGTCGAGCTTGCTCGACTGCCTTTGATCTTCGCGAACAGCAGTCGAGCGCGCTCGATGCTACTGACAGAATCTGTCAGCAGGCGTGTTCCACCATGATCGCTCCCAACAACGGAGCTTCCCCATGTTCAAGCCCAGCACCCTGCTGCAGTACGTGCGCGACGTCGCCGCCAGCGCCACTTTCTACAGCGGCATTCTCGGCAAACCGCCGGTCGAGCAGTCGCCCGGCTTTGCCCTGTTCCTGCTCGGCGATGGCGCTGCCCTGGGCCTGTGGCAGCGCGACGACGTGCAACCGCCGGTGTCCACGCAGGCCGGTGCCGCCGAACTGGCGATGGTCGTCGCCAACCCCGACGCCGTGCAGCAGATGCACGATGCGTGGCACGCACTCGGCGTGCAGATCCTGCAGGCGCCGGTGACGCTGGAGTTTGGCTACACCTTCGTCGGTGCCGATCCTGATGGGCACCGCCTGCGCGTGTACAGCCGCGCCGAAGGCATGGTCGCGCGCGATTGATCGCATGCGTTCTGTAGAGCCGAGCATGGCTCGGCTCTACAGTAGAGCGCGCACATAAAAACGCCGGGCATTGCCCGGCGTTTCCTGTGTTTCAGAGATGGTCGCCGATCAGCTGGCCAGCGCCAGGTCGTCCATCATCGCGCGCAGGAAGCGGGCGGCCTCACCACCCGTAGCTGCGCGGTGGTCGAAGGTGACTGACAGCGGGATCACCTTGTGCGCTTCCACGCCGCCCATCACCGGGGTCATCTGGTGGCGGGCACGGCCGGCACCGACGATGGCCACGCACGGCGGCACCACGACAGGGGTCGCGTAGCGGCCGGCGAACATGCCGAAGTTGGACAGCGAGATGGTGTAGCCGCTCAGTTCCGAGGCGGCGATGGAACGCGATTCCACCTGCTCGCGCAGGCGGTTGACGCCTTCGCGGATGCCACGTGCATCGAGCATGTCGGCATTGCGCAGGGCCGGCACGAACAGGCCGTCGTCGGTGTCCACGGCGATGCCGATGTCCACCTGCGCGTGCAGGGTACGGGTCAGCGCTTCACCGTCGAACCAGGCGTTCATTGCCGGTACCTTCTGTGCGGCGACCACGATCGAACGCACCAGGCGGGCGGTGACGTCGTTGCCCGGCAGCCAGGCATGGATATCGGCGTCGTCGTTCAGCGTGGTCGGCACGACCTTGCTGTGCGCATCGGCCATCACGCGGGCCATGTTGCGGCGCACGCCCTTCAGCGGTTCCGGCTGGCCCTTGGCGACCACGCCCGGCGGCTGGGTGCGCATCGGCTTGCCGGCGGCGGACAGCGGGGTGCGGGCTTCGCTCTGCACCGGGGCAGACACCTGCGCCGGGGCCGGCGCGGCATACGCGGCGGCAGCGACCGGCGCCGGAGCAGCGCCGAGCTTGGCGGTGCCGTTGGCGGCGGCCTGCTTGACGTCGGCCATGGTGACCGCGCCATCGGTGCCGGTGGCCGGCACGCGGCTCAGGTCCACGCCCAGCTTGCGGGCCATCGCACGCACGGCCGGCACGGCCTTGACGCCACCGACGGCCAGCGCCTGTTCGGCGTGCACGGCATTGGAGCTCTGCATCGCACCGACCACGGTACCGGCGTCATCACGCTCGGCAGCGGCGGGCTTGGCTTCTTCTGCGGCCACCGGTGCGGCAGCAGCGGGAAGCGGCGGCGGCGTCGGCGTCGGTGCAGCGGCAGGCGCGGCGTGACCATGGCTGTGGCCGGTGTCCTGGCCATCGGCACGCTGCGGCAGGTTCGGGTCCAGTTCGAAGCTGGCCAGCACCGAGCCGGTCGGGATGATGTCGCCGGCGCCGCCGGACAGCTTCAGCACCTTGCCGGAGAACGGCGAGGGCACTTCCACCACGGCCTTGGCGGTCTCCATCGACACCAGCGGCTCGTCCAGCTTGATCACATCGCCTTCCTTGACGAACCACTCGACGATGGTCGCGTCCGGCAGGCCTTCGCCCAGGTCGGGCAGGTTGAAGTTCTTGGTCTGGCTCATTTGCAGTTCTCTTCCAGCAGTTCCAGTTCGCGGGCCGGCAGCCAGCCCGTCGCGCCATTGGCGCGCTCGGACCACCACCACCCACCGTGTTCGTGATGAAGCTTCACCATCTCGCCACTTTCCACATCCAGCTCGCGGGCGTCGTAGTCGCACAGGGCTTCGGCGCGACCCTCGTCCAGCAGCTGCAACCAGGCGATGGGCGCCCATCCAGCGCGCCCATCGTTGGTGCGTACCCAGGCAAACGCCGGCCATTCCTCGTCACGGACACCTACTTCGACGATCTGGCCGGTGCGGAACCGGAGCGGGTTGGGATACTGGCTGCGGTAAGCCCCCAGAAGGCGGGCCCGCATGTCAGCCGGCCGCCACCGCGCGCTTGGCCGCAGCCACGATCCGCTCAACGCTCGGCAGGTACTTCATTTCCAGGCGGAACAGCGGAATGTGGGTGTCGTAGCCAGTAACGCGCTCGACCGGGGCCAGCAGGTCGTAGATCGATTCCTCGGCCAGGCGGGCGGCGATCTCGGCGCCGAAGCCCGCGGTCTTCGGGGCCTCCTGCACGATCACGCAGCGGCCGGTCTTGGCCACCGACTCGGCGATGGTGGCGAAGTCCAGCGGACGCAGCGTGGCCACGTCGATGACTTCGGCACTGATGCCTTCGCCGGCCAGCTTGTCGGCCGCTTCCAGCGCTTCCTTCACCTGCGCGCCCCAGGTCACCAGGGTCACGTCGGTGCCATCGCGCAGCACGAAGCAGACGTCCAGCGGCAAGGCTTCGCCGTCGTTGACGACCACTTCCTTGTACTGGCGGTAGATACGCTTGGGCTCCATGTAGATCACCGGATCCGGCTCGCGGATCGCGGCCAGCAGCAGGCCGTAGGCACGCTGCGGGCTGGACGGCAGCACCACGCGCAGGCCCGGCACGTTGGTGAAGATCGCTTCGTTGGCTTCGCTGTGGTGTTCCGGCGCGCGGATGCCACCACCCCACGGCACGCGCAGCACCATCGGGCAGTGCAGGCGGCCACGCGTGCGGTAACGCAGGCGTGCGGCGTGGCAGACGATATGGTCGACCATCGGGTACATGAAGCCATCGAACTGGGCTTCGGCCACCGGCTTCATGCCCTGTGCGGCAAGACCAATCGTCAGGCCGGCGATGGTGGTTTCGTCCAGCGGGGTGTCGAGGATGCGGTCCGAGCCGAAGCGCTGCTGCAGACCGGCGGTGGCGCGGAACACGCCGCCGTTGACGCCCACGTCTTCGCCCAGCACCAGCACCGACGGGTCGTGTTCCAGCTCCCAGGCCAGCGCCTGGGTGATGGCTTCGATGAGGGTGATCGGGGTGGTGGTCATGCTGTCATCTCCGCGCGCGACAGCAGCGCTGTCGGCGGCGTTGGTGTGCGCGCCGGGCGCGCCGTTCTTGATCTCATCCATGGCGCTTCTCCAGGGCAATCGCCTGGGCACGCTGGGCCAGCAGGTCCGGCGGCGGATCGGCGTACAGGAAGTCGAACATCGCCTCGACCGGCTGCACCGGCGTGTTGAGGTACAGGTTCACTTCCTCGTCCACGCGCGTGCCGCACTCGGCGACCCAGGCGGTTTCCTCGTCTTCGCTCCACACACCGGCGTTGATCAGGTACTTGCGCAGGCGCAGCATCGGCTCGCGCTGCCAGGCATCCTTCACTTCGGCGTCGTCGCGGTAGCGGCGCGCGTCATCGGCGGTGGTGTGGTCGGACAGGCGGTAGGTCATCAGTTCCAGCACGGTGCCGCCGTCGCCGGCCAGCGCACGTTCGCGCGCCTGCTCCATTGCCGCCAGCACGGCGATCAGGTCGTTGCCGTCCACCTGCAGGCAGTGCAGGCCGCCGGCCAGGCCCTTCTGCGCCAGCGTTTCGGCACCGGTCTGGGCCGAACGCGGAACCGAGATGGCCCAGCCGTTGTTGACGATGCACAGGATCAGCGGCAGCTTGTAGGCGCCGGCCGAATTCAGTGCCGCGTAGAAGTCGGTCTTGGAACTGCCGCCGTCGCCGCACACGGCCACCGCGATCTGCGGTTCCTTGTTGAGCTTGAACTTCAGCGCCGCGCCTGCGGCGTGCAGGCACTGGGTGGAAATCGGCACGCAGAACGGGAAGTCCTTGGCTGCGTTGCCGCCGTAATCGTTGCCGCGTTCGTCGCCGCCCCAGTACATCAGCACGTCGTGCGGACGCACGCCACGCATGAATATCGCGCCATACTCGCGGTACGAAGGCGCGAACACATCGTCCTTCTGCATCGCAGCGCCGATACCCACGTGCGCGGCTTCGTGGCCCAGGCAGGCGGCATAGGTGCCGAGCTTGCCGGTGCGCTGCAGCGCGATGGATTTGCTGTCGAACGTACGTACGAACAGCATCTGCTTGAACAGCGGTACCAGGACCTTGGGGTCGCGCAGCGACGCGGGCAGGTCATCGCGGACGAGCGTGCCGTCCGTATCCAGGTACTGCAGGTATTCGATCTTGAATTCAGCGGCAACCGTCATTGCGTACTGCACCTTCGACAGAGAAGTTACAAATGATATGAATCGCCATGTTAAGGAACGCGTACGGAATAGCCTTCCTGCGCCGCAACACGGCGATTCCCCGTTTTACCCCTGCCGGCGGGTGGGGGGCCAATAACAACAACGTATTCAGTCGTTGCTGCAAAGCATCAGAATACGCCTCTGGCTGACCGCCAGTACAACGGCATGGGCGGTTCCACGCGCAGGGCCGGGATCGGCCGATGCTCCACGGCCAACCGCACGCCCGGGTATGGACCCGGCGGCTGCCAGCGCGGCGGCAACGCGCTACCCTTGCCGCCCCCGATCTGGCCGCACCCATGTCCGTCGACAACAACCAACGCGATCTCGAAGCCGGCATCCACACCGACCTGCAGGGGCGCCTGACCTACGGCGGCTACCTGCGGCTGGACCAGCTGCTCAGCGCGCAGCAGCCGCTGTCCACCCCGCCGCACCATGACGAGATGCTCTTCATCATCCAGCACCAGACCACGGAGCTGTGGCTGAAGCTGCTGGGCCATGAGCTGCGTGCCGCAATCGGCTTCCTGCAGCGCGATGAAGTCTGGCAGTGCCGCAAGGTGCTGGCGCGCAGCAAGCAGGTGCTGCGCCAGCTGACCGAGCAGTGGTCGGTGCTGGAAACGCTGACGCCGTCCGAGTACATGGGCTTCCGCGACGTGCTGGGCCCGTCGTCGGGCTTCCAGTCGCTGCAGTACCGCTACATCGAGTTCCTGCTGGGCAACAAGAACGCGCAGATGCTGCAGGTGTTCGAGCACGATGCGGCCGGACAGGCGCAGCTGCGCACCGTGCTGGAGGCGCCCAGCCTGTACGAGGAATTCCTGAAGTACCTGGCCCGCTTCGGCCATGCGGTGCCTGCGGTCTACGAGGCTCATGACTGGACCCAGCCGCATGTGGCCGACGACGCATTGCAGCCAGTCTTCGAACGCATCTACCAGGACACCGACCGCTACTGGCGCGAGTATTCGCTGTGCGAGGACCTGGTGGACCTGGAGACCGCCTTCCAGCTGTGGCGATTCCGACACATGCGCACCGTGATGCGGGTGATCGGCTTCAAGCGCGGCACCGGCGGCTCGTCCGGCGTGGGCTTCCTGGCCAAGGCGCTGGAACTGACCTTCTTCCCCGAACTGTTCCAGGTGCGCACCAGCCTGCAGGCCGCGCCCCTGGCAGAACAGGGCTGATCCGCATTCAGCTGGGATCCCGGCCGGCGGCTGGATCGTTTCAGATGCAAGTTCAGGGAGCAGGCTGGCACCTGCCTCAAACGGCGTGTATTTGACGTGAACGCCAGAAGTCGGTGATCCTCGCGCGTTGCTCCAACTGCACACCGGACGTGCTCGTCATCCACCGAACCAGGAAATCCGCATGAGCCTAAACGCCACTGCGAACACCCCAGAGCCGGCGCTGCCGGACTTCAAGACCACGATGGGCCACCCGCGCCCGTTGTGGATGCTGTTCATGACCGAGTTCTGGGAGCGCTTTGCGTTCTATGGCATCCGCTGGGCCTTGGTGCTGTACATCGTTGCCCAGTTCTACAACGGCAGCGCTGCCGGTGAAGGCGACGCCAGCCGCATCTACGGCGCCTATTTGGCCCTGGTGTATGCCGCAGCCATCTTCGGTGGCTACGTGGCCGACCGGGTACTGGGCTATCAGCGATCGATCCTGACCGGCGCGATCATCATGGCCGCCGGCCTGTTCATGATCTCGCTGCCGCAGGAGCACATCTTCAAGCTCGGCCTGGCCACGATCATCGTCGGCAACGGCCTGTTCAAGCCGAACATCTCGACCATGGTCGGCAAGCTGTACGGCCTGAAGGACGAGCGCCGCGATTCGGGCTTCACCATCTTCTACATGGGCATCAACATCGGCGCGATGATCGCCCCGGTGCTGACCGAGTACCTGGCCCGCAAGGTCTTCGGTACCGACGCGATGCCATCCTACAAGGTCGTGTTCATCGCCTCGGGCGTGGGCATGCTGATCTCGCTGGTGTGGTTCTACATCGGTCGCGCCGGCCTGAAGGGCATCGGTGCACCGCCGGCCGGTGCTGAAGGCTTCGGCCGCATCATCATGGTACTGGTCGGTGCCGTGGTCGCCATCCCGGTCGCGTACTTCCTGCTGGCCACCGGCGCCACCGCGCTGGCCTGGATCCTGGGCGCGATGTTCACCGCCCTGGCCGTCCTGCTGCTGGTTGAAGGCATCCGCGAGGGCAAGGTGCAGCGTGACCGCGTGATCGCCATGCTGATCATCTTCGCCTTCAACGTGATGTTCTGGATGTTCTTCGAACAGGCCGGCAGCTCGTTCACCTTCCTGGCCGAGAACATCGTCAACCGCCAGATGGGTGACTGGACCTTCCCGACCGCGTGGTTCCAGTCGGTCAATTCGGTGGCCATCATCACCCTGGCGCCGATCATCGCCTGGATCTGGGTGGCCCTGGGCCGCGCCAATCCGTCCATCCCGCGCAAGTTCGGCCTGGGCCTGCTGTTCAACGGCGCCGCCTTCGCCCTGCTGATGTATGCGCTGTCGCAGATGGTCGTGGACGGCAAGATCCCGTTCTGGACCCTGTTCATGGTCTACGTCATCCAGTCGGTGGGTGAGCTGTGCCTGTCGCCGATCGGCCTGTCGATGGTGACCAAGCTGGCCCCGGTGCGCCTGGTCGGCTTCGGCATGGGTGGCTGGTTCCTGTCCACCGGCATCGGCAACAACCTGTCGGGCATCTTCGCTGGCGTGGTCAGTGGTGAAGGCGGCATGACGGTCGAGTCGGCCCTGAAGGGGTATACCTTCGGGTTCTGGGCCCTGATCGGCTCCGGCGTGGTGCTGTTCCTGGTCGCCCCGCTGATCAACAAGCTGATGCACGGCGTCAAGTAATGATGAGAGGGTAGAAGGCATGCGTAGCAAGCTCGGTACTGCGGTAGTGGTGGTCTGTGCGGCGCTGATCGGCGCTTGTTCCCAACCGCAACCGCCTGCCGCCGCCGAGCCCACGCAGCCCCTGGATACCCGACCCACCGAGCCACCGGTCGCTGACCCCAGCGAACCGGTGGCCTCGGGCAACACCCCGGTGGCGGCGGACATCGCCGCCATCGCCGGGCTCGGCGCGCAGTTCGACCCGGCCCGCAACCCCGCCGACGATCTGGCCACCGCCAAGGTGGAAGCCCAGCGCGGCAAGAAGCGCATCCTGCTCGAGGTCGGCAATGCCGCCTGCGATCGCTGCCAGGCGCTGGACGAGCTGGTGGAAGGCAACGGTGATCTGCGCCGCTTCCGCGATGCCCACTACGTGTGGGTGAAGGTCAACGCCAGCGACGAACAACCCAACACCGCTTTCTTCGCCCAGTTCCCGATGATGGAACGCGACTACCCATACCTGCTGGTGCTCGATGCCGATGGCGGACTGCTGGTATCGCAGGCCACCGGCGAGCTGCGCAAGGGCGAAGCCTTCCAGCCCGCGCGCGTGACCGCCTTCCTCAAGCAGTGGGCACCTGACAAACCGGAATAGGGTAGTGCCGGTCGCTGGTCGCCAACCCCGGTGGGTGCCGACCGTTGGTCGGCACAGAAGTGCATCCACGCCCCGCGCGGATCTACTGCGCGCGCCGTCACACTCTTCGAATCGGCGTCTCAACTTCACCGCACGTACGCCGTTACCGGCAAGGACCTCAGTCGACGCCCCGTCGATGCAACCTACCGGAATGCCCATGCACAGCGACCACGCCGAACGACTGCCCGAACCTGCCAGCGACCTGGCCGAGGCTGGGGCAGGCGAGGGCGTGACCCTGCCGCCGCAGGAGGCGCTGCTGGATGACGCCGGTACCGGCGAGGACAGCGTTGAACTGGCGCCGCCGCGCCACCGCCTGCCGCAGATCGCGCTGCCCGACAACGTGGTGCTGAAGGGTGCGGTGCAGAAACTGGTCGAGCAGAAATCGCGGCTCGATGCACTGGCCGCCGACGGCCAGCTGGCCGGGTTGCTGCCGCCGGAATGGCAGGGCCATGGCGTGCGCGCGATTGAACTGTCCACCTTCATCCAGGGTGTGCTGCCGTTCCTGCAGCCTGGCGAGCGCGGTGAGACCGCACCGGCGCGGCTGCCAGTGCGCCACGTGCTCGGTGACGACAGCCGCTGGGGCCTGGACGATGTGGCCGAACCGAAATCACTGGCGTGGTATCTGGCCAGTGACGAGCGCGCCACCGCCGGCAGCAAGGACGTCGCCGAGGCCTATCTGGTGGGTGCACTCGGCCTGGCGTGGATGCAGGAAGGGCGCAGCCGCCCTGGTTTCCTGCGTGCGATGGGCCAGGATAGTCTGGCGGCGCGAGTGACCATGCTCGGCTATCCGCCGGCCAACGAACTGGCGCTGTACAGCGTCACGGCGCATGGCCAGCCGCAGATCTGGTGCGTGCACGGCCGCCGCCGCATGCGTCCGTTGGTAGCGCCGTGGCTGAGCGTGCCGGTGCTGACCGCCTACGGCGTGCCGGCCCCCGTCGCGTGGCCGTCCAGTTTCCCCCCGGTGGAGGCGGTGGCCGAGCTGCTGGCGACCGCACGGCAGGGGCGCGCGCTGCCTGAAGTGGACCTGGCCAAGGCGGTGGCGAAGATCGCCGAAGATGCCGCATCCGAAGCCTGGCAGCCGGTCAGCCTGCTGCAGCTCAACACCTGGTCGCCGCGTTGGCACTTCTTCCTGGGCACCTTCGTCGGCCTGCCGTCACTGTTGCTCGTAGCTGCCGCATTGGCGTTGCCGGGGGCAGTCGAAGCGGCCACGGTTGCCGCCTCGCTCGGCTTTGCCGGCGGTGCCATTGCCGCATTGGCCGTGCCGTGGATCCATGCGCGCCGCAAGCATCTGAGCTGAGGCGTGGGCGCCATCCACGCAGGGCGTGAATCTACGGGGGGCTGGGTGCCGTGGTCTGCAACTGTTGCCGGGCTCGCTCCATGGCGGTCTGCAATCTTTGCTTGAGGACCTCACGAGAGGGCAGGGTGGTCAGGTATTCCGCAACATGGATGCCTGAGCGGTCCAGCTCCAGCAATTCGATCTGGCCGGCCTTCTTCCCTGTGCAGAGGATGATGCCCAACGGCGCCTGCTCGCCGTCCTCACGTTCGTAGCGGTCCAGCCATCGAAGATAGAGTTCCATCTGCCCTTTGTAGGCGGGCTTGAACTCGCCGATCTTCAGCTCGATGGCGATCAGCCTGCGCAGACGCCGGTTGTAGAACAGCAGGTCCAGGTGGAAGTCATCACCGTCGATCTGGATGCGCTTCTGGCGGGCGACGAAACTGAAGCCCGTGCCACGTTCGAGCAGGAAGCCCTGCATCTCGCGAAGGATCGCGCTTTCAAGGTCCTGCTCGTCCCAGCTGTCCTTCAGGCCAAGGAAATCCAGTACGTAGGGATCACGCAGTACCCGCCCCGGAGACAGCTGCTGGTTGCCGCGCAGTGCCGCCAACTCATCTGCGATGGTCTGCTCTGGTTGACTGGAAAGCGCCGTGCGCTCGTACAGCATCGAATCGATGCGTTGGCGCAATGTGCGCACACTCCAGCCCTCGGTGGCGGCCATCTGCGCATAGAACTCGCGCTTGAGCGGATCCGCCAGTGGGATCAGCGCGATGAAGTGGGTCCAGCTCAATTGTCGTATCAGCGATACGACAATCTGCTCATCTGCAAATGCAGTGGAGAACTGCACCATCCGGCGCAGACTCTTCTCACCGAAGGAGGTACCAAATTCGGTCGTCAGCGCCTTGGCTATCCGGGTGAAGAGGACCTCTCCGTAGCGCGCACGTCGCCCAGCCATCTGGTCCACATGGATGCGACGCCCGATTCGCCAGTACAACAGAGTGAGCTCGGCGTTGATGGTCCTGTGCATCCTGTTGCGCGCCGCGCAGATCAGCTCTCTGAGATCGGCCAGCAATTCCTGGCCATGCGGCAGCGTTGAACGCGAGTCATCCATGAGGGAGCCCGTCCGATGTGGATCCATGGCCGGGCTGATACCCGTTGAACGCTTACCGTCAGGCCGCACACGTGAGCAGTCCAATAGGAGAATTCACTGGATCAGCCCGTTTCGATACACCAGCCTGGCGGAAACGGGCCGTATCGGGCCAATGCGGAAATGGCGCTGGGCGAGGGCGACACTTCAGGGCGGGATCTGCGGGAGGTGAATGCGTTCGATGGCCTCGTTTGCAGTCGGCCCACAGCCAGCTAGAGAGCGGGTCCCGTCAAATCAAAGGGGGAGGACGACAATCGCCCCACCACTGTTCCGCTACCGGACAGGGTGGGCACCGGCGATTTGGGGCCCAAAACGACTTAATCCCCTCCGTCCCCTTTTTCTTTCAGACCCCTTCGCCCATCCGCTCCAGGCCTTCGCCGGCCAGGCGCAGGATCAGCTTTTCCAGCACCTGCTCTTCCTCGTCGCTCAGCACCGACATCAGCTTGCGGGTGATCTCGATCACCATCGGCGCGATGGTCTCGTAGACCTCGAAGCCGGCTGCCGACAGCGCCAGCACCGAACGGCGGCGGTCGTCGCCGTGGGTCTCGCGCTTGATGAAGCCGCGCTCCAGCAGGCGGGCCACGGCGCGGCTGACCGCCACCTTGTCCATGGCCGTGCGGTCGGAGACCTCGCTGGCCGAGGAACCCGGGTACAGCGCCAGGATGGTGATCACCCGCCACTCGGGAATCGCCAGACCGTAACGATCGCCATATAGCTTGGCGATGTTGCCGCTGACCCGGTTGGACAGCACGCTCAGCCGATACGGCAGGAACTGTTCCAGGTCGAGCAGGACGTGCGAGGAACGCAGGCGGGTCGAAACGGGATCGGCGGGGCTCATGTTGCAGTGCACCTTGCTGGTGGTTTCAAGTGTAACTATAAGGGGTGGGTCCAGACCCTGCATTCTCGCCGGGTCCCTACCTGCCCGCACCTGGTTTGTACCGATGCGGTACCGATTCGGAGCCACGCCATGAATACCGCAGTCCCGACCGCCTCGCATCCCAACCCCGGCATGCAGGTCACCACCTTCGAGAACCCGATGGGCATCGACGGCTTCGAGTTCGTCGAATTCGCCGCCCCGGCCGGCCGTGGCCAGGAGCTGCACGAGTACTTCCGGAAAATGGGCTTCAGCGCGGTGCTCAAGCACAAGCAGCGTCCGATTACCGTCTATCGCCAGGGCGACGTCAACTTCCTGGTCAATGAAGACCCCGATTCGTTCGCGGCCGACTTCGCCGAGAAGCATGGCCCGTGCGCCTGCGGTTTCGCCATCCGCTTCAAGAAGCCGGGCGCGGAGGTCTACCAGACCGCACTGGGCAACGGCGCTGAAGCCATCGCCTTCAAGCCGGACAGCAAGGCGGTCAGCGCGCCGGTCATCAAGGGCATCGGCGACTGCATGCTGTACCTGGTCGACCGCTACGGCAGCGCCGGCAGCATCTTCGACGGCGACTACGAGCCGATCGCCGGTGCCGACCTGCACCCGGTGGGCTTCGGCCTGACCTTCATCGACCACCTGACCCACAACCTGTACTTCGGCAACATGCAGCAGTGGTCGGACTACTACGAGCGTCTGTTCAACTTCCGCGAGATCCGCTACTTCGACATCAAGGGCCTGAAGACCGGCCTGGTGTCCAAGGCGATGACCGCGCCGGACGGCATCGTGCGCATTCCGCTGAACGAATCGTCCGACCCGAAGAGCCAGATCAACGAGTACCTGGACGCGTACAAGGGCGAGGGCATCCAGCACATCGCCTGCTTCACCGAGAACATCTACGAGACCGTCGAAGCGATGCGCGCGCAGGGCGTGGATTTCCTCGATACGCCGGAGACCTACTTTGACGTGATCGACCAGCGCGTGCCGAACCACGGTGAAGACGTGCCGCGCCTGGCGAAGAACAAGATCCTGATCGACGCCGATCCGGAAACCCACCAGCGCAAGCTGCTGCAGATCTTCACCCAGAACTGCATCGGCCCGATCTTCTTCGAGATCATCCAGCGCAAGGGTAACGAAGGCTTCGGCGAAGGCAACTTCACCGCGCTGTTCGAGAGCATCGAGCGCGACCAGATCCGCCGCGGCGTGCTGTAACGTTCAACGGTAGCGCCGGGCCAGGTCCCGGCGCCTGCTCATCTGTAGAGCCGAGCCATGCTCGGCTGCTTACCGTTCCGGTCTCGCCGTACCCAGGAGCCCCCATGTCCCCCGCCATCACCGCCCGCGGCTACCAGTCCGGCTTCGGCAACGAATTCGCCACCGAGGCCGTCGCCGGCGCGCTGCCGGTCGGGCAGAACTCGCCGCAGAAGGTGGCCCACGGCCTGTACGCCGAACAGCTGACCGGCACCGCCTTCACCGCACCGCGTGGCAGCAATCGCCGCAGCTGGCTGTACCGGATCCGCCCGGCGGTGACTCATGGCGAGTTCACTCCATTTGCGCAGTCGCAGCTGCAGTGTGATTTCGGCGCACAGCCGGCCTCGCCGAACCAGCTGCGCTGGAGCCCGCTGCCGCTGCCGGAACTGCCGACCGACTTCGTCGAAGGCCTGTACACGATGGGCGGCAACGGCTCGCCCGACGCGCATGCCGGCGTGGGCATCCACCTCTATGCGGCCAACCGTGACATGGTCGGCCGCTACTTCTACGACGCCGACGGTGAACTGCTGATCGTGCCGCAGCTGGGCGCGCTGCGCCTGCTGACCGAGCTGGGCGTGATCGAGATCGAGCCGCAGCAGATCGCGGTGATCCCACGTGGCGTGCGCTTCCGCGTCGAACTGCCCGATGGCCCGAGCCGCGGCTACATCTGCGAGAACTACGGTGCGTTGCTGAAGCTGCCCGACCTCGGCCCGATCGGTTCCAACGGCCTGGCCAACCCGCGCGACTTCGAGACGCCGCATGCGGCGTTCGAAGACATCGACGGTGATTTCGAGCTGATCGCCAAGTTCGAGGGCCGCCTGTGGCGTGCACCGATCGACCATTCGCCGCTGGACGTGGTGGCCTGGCACGGCAACTACGCGCCGTACCGCTACGACCTGCGTCGCTTCAACACCATCGGTTCGATCAGCTACGACCACCCGGATCCGTCGATCTTCCTGGTGCTGCATTCGCCCAGCGACACGCCGGGAACCAGCAACATGGACTTCGCGATCTTCCCGCCGCGTTGGCTGGTGGCGCAGGACACGTTCCGCCCGCCGTGGTTCCACCGCAACATCGCCAGCGAATTCATGGGCCTGGTGCATGGCGCCTACGACGCCAAGGCCGAAGGCTTCGTGCCGGGTGGCGCGTCGCTGCACAACTGCATGAGCGGTCACGGCCCGGACGCGCCGACCTTCGACAAGGCGTCCAATGCCGATCTGTCCAAGGCCGATGTGATCAAGGACACGATGGCCTTCATGTTCGAGACCCGCGCGGTGATCCGCCCGACCGCCTTGGCGCTGGCCGCCGGCCACCGCCAGGGCGATTACCAGCAGTGCTGGAACGGCCTGCGCAACAACTTCCGTTGATCAAAAAAGGGGACGGAGGGGATTAAGTCGTTTGTGGCACAAACGACTTAATCCCCTCCGTCCCCTTTTTTCAGGCCGTGGCCGCGAACGCGTCGCAATGCGCCAGCGGCAACGCCTCCAGCAGGCGCTGCCGCACGCGCTGGCAATAGCCATCCGAGGTCAGCGCGGGCAGCATCTGCATCGCCGACTGCAGCCGCTGCAGCACCTCTTCTTCCGCACGCGCCTGCTGCAGGTCGCGGAACAGTGCTGCCGCCTTCGGGTGGCGCTGCATCTCCAATATGCCCAGCACGTAGATGCGCGCGGCCACCAGCGAGCGGCGACGTTCGATCGCGGGTGCAGCAGGCGCCGCTGCCGGTGCTGTGGGCACCGACGCTACCGCAGCTGCGGGCGACGGTGCCGGGGCTGTGGCGCCAGTGCCGGTGCTCAGGTACCCCGCCTGCACCAGCTGGATGACCATGGCCGGTGCTTCCTGGCCGAGCAGGCCGGTCAGGTCGGCAACGGTGCGCTGGCCGTCGCACAGGATCAGCAGCCGGCGCTGGCGCATGTCCAGCGGCGCGCGGTGGGCCTGCAGCGCGGTTCGGGCGAGATCGGTCTTGCGCGGTTGCATGGAAGGGACAGCCAGGTCGGTGCTCGCCGAGCCTGAACGAAGGCGATGAAACGGCGATGACAATGCAGCGCCTGCACGCACCTTGCGCTAGCGTGCAGCCACCTTCGTGCCAGGGAACCGCACCGATGAAGCACCTCCCGATTGCTGGTCTGCTGTTGTTGTCGCTCACTGCCTGCAACCGCACGGCTGGGACACCTGCTGATGCCCCGGCCAAGGGCGCCACGCCGGCTGCCGCCGCAGCTGATGCCGATCTGGCGACCCGGTCGCCGGCCGATCCCCGCGCCGACAGCCCGGCGCAGCTGGATGGCTTCGCCAGCGCAAAGCTGGGCGCTGGCATTGCCGAAGTCCGCAGCGGTTTCGGGAAGCCCCTGCAGGGGCTGGGCACCGATGCCGCCGGCAAGCCGCTGCCGGCTGACGATGGCAACGATGGCTGTTACTTCCTGCGCCCGCAGGATGCCGAAGACCCGCGCCTGATGATCGAAGGCCGCAAGCTGGTGCGCTACGACGTGCGCAGCGCCGCCATCACCGCACCAGGCGGTGGCAAGGTCGGCATGACCCTGGGCGAGCTGCAGGTGCTGTATCCCGAGCGCGGTGATGTCGGTCCCGACAAGTACGATGAGAAGGCCCAGCACCTGCGTGTACGCCCGGCGCAGGAGGGCGGGGCGGTGATCGACTTCGCACTCGGTGCCGATGGCCGGGTCGGCGCGTGGCGGGTCGGGCAGACCCCGCAGGTCGATTATGTGGAAGGCTGTGGCTGATCCTTGATCCACCGCCCAGCCATGCGCTGGGGCCAAGCGTAGAATCGCGCCACCACTGCTGGGGGAGTGCTCGATGATCGCCATTGCCATTGCCTGGTTCCTGCTCGGCCTGCTGTTGCTGGCGCTGGGCGGGGACTCCATCGTCAAGGCCGTGTCCGGCCTGGCCCAGCGCTTCGGCGCCAGCCCGTTCACTGCGGGCCTGCTGTTGCTCGGGGTGACCACCTCGTTGCCGGAACTGGCGGTCAACGCGCGCGCGCTGGCGGTGGGCCAACCGGAGCTGGCGCTGGGCAATGCGGTAGGCAGCAGCATCGTCAACCTCGGCCTGACCCTGGCCGTTGCCGCGATGGCTGCACCGCTGCTGCTGCGTGCGCGGCTGCAGACGGTGCTGTGGTGGTCGCTGCTGGCGGCCGGCGTGCTGTTGATCCTGTTCGGTCTTGATGGCGGCCTGGCACGCTGGGAGGGCGGCGTACTGCTGGCCGGCTTCATCGTGGTGCAGGTGCTGCTGCTGCGCAGTGGTCGCAGCGAGAGTGTAGAGGTGCAGGCGGCCATTGCCGAATCCGCGCTGAGCCGCACCAGCCTGCCGTTGAACGTGCTGCGGGTGCTGATCGCGGCGTTTACCCTGTACTGGGGTGCGCGCCTGGTAGTGGGCGCCGCAGCGGACTTCGGCGTAGCGCTGGGTTGGACGCCGTTGCTGGTCGGCCTGCTGCCGGTAGCGATCGGCACCGCGCTGCCGGAGGTGGCCACCGCCATCGCCGCCGCCCGTCGCGGGCATGGCGACATGGTGCTGGGCCACGTGCTGGGTTCCAGCGTGGTCAATCTGCTGCTGGTGATCGGTGCGATGGCGGTGCTGCAGCCGCTGGCGCTGCCGGCCTCGTTCGTGCGCCTGGAGCTGCCGGCGCTGCTGGCCTTCGCGCTGGTGCTGTACCCGATGCTGCGTGGCGATCTGAAGATCAGCCGTGGCGAAGGCGTGATCCTGCTGGTCGCGTTCGTCGGCTGGTTCGTGCTGGAGCTGCTGCTGGTGGGCGCCCCGGCGTTGTAAAGGTAGATCCACGCCATGCGTGGATGCGGTGGGTTCCGTGCCGACCAACGGTCGGCACCCACCACCGATCACCCGGTGGGTGCCAACCTTGGTTGGCACTCGCGGAAACAATGCGCCGACCAAGGTCGGCAGCTACCGGATTTACCGGCTCTGCGTGGTCTCTTCTTCCCGCACCGGTTCCGGCGGCGGCAGCTGCTCTTCAGCGGCCGGCTCGTTGCCGGGCAGGCTGGGGCGGGTTTCCATCAGCAGCGACAGCGCGGCCTTGGCCATCATGTGCGCGCTGATCGGCGCGGTGATGAACAGGAACACGGTGATCAGCAGCTCGCGCGGCTGCGGGTCCTGGCCCAGGAAGATGTGATAGCACACCGAGCACACCAGTACGCAGCCCACGCCCAGCGTGCTGGCCTTGGTCGGCGCGTGCAGGCGCTTGAAGAAGGTGGACAGCTTCACCAGGCCCAACGCGCCGACCAGAATGAAGAAGCAGCCGAACAGCAGCAGGATCGACAGGCCGATCTGGATCGCGGTGATCATTCGACGATGTCCCGGCGCAGCACGAACTTGCTCAGCACCACGGTGCTGCCGAAGCCGAGCATGGCGATGATCAGCGCCGCCTCGAAGTAGATCGGCGAGTTGAGGTACATGCCGAACAGCATCAGCTCGGCGATCGCGGTCACCGACAGCGTGTCCAGCGCGAGGATGCGGTCGGGCACGGTGGGCCCGCGCAGCAGGCGCCAGGTGGCCAGCAGCATGGCCAGGCCGACCACGTGCATGCACACCACCAGGGTGGTCTGGATGACTTCAAAACCGGTCATGGGAAGATCTCCATCAACGGCGCCTCGTAACGGCGCTTGATCGTATCGATCAGGTCCTGTGGGTCCTCCAGGTGCAGCACGTGCACCAGCAGGAACTTGCGGTCGTCACTGAGCGCGGCCGAGACCGTGCCCGGGGTCAGGGTGATCATGCTGGTCAGCGCGGCGATGCCGTGGATGTTGGCGATGTCCAGCGGCAACCAGATGAAACCGGGGTGGATGTTCTTCTCCGGGCCCAGCACCTGGATGGCGACGCGGATGTTGGACATCAGGATGTCCCACAGGGTCACGCACAGCAGTTTCGGCAGCGGGCGCAGGGTGCCGATGCGGGCGAACTCGCGGTCCAGGCGCGCGGCGAACAGCGGCACCACCACGCCCAGTACCAACCCCAGCACGATCTGGCCGAGGGTGAAGCTGTCGGACATCAGCAGCCAGAACGCCACCACCATGATGCTGAGCATCGGCGAGGGAATGACGCGACGGAACAGGGAGCGCTGGACGGTCATGGCTGGCGGATCTCCGGCGTGGTCGCGCGCAACTGCTGCACGTACTCGCTGGGTTGCAGCAGCTGTGCGGCGGTGGCGTCGGTGTAGCGCATCAGCGGTGCAGCGGCCAGGGTCATGCCGATGCCGTAGGCCAGCAGGATGCAGGCCGCGTACAGCTCGACCCGGCGCAAGCGTGCCTTGCGCGGCTTCGGTGCATCGGCCTCGACAGGCGGAACGCGCCAGAACAGGCGGATACCGCCGCGGGTCAGGCCCATGATCACCAGCAGGCTGCTGACCAGCACCGCAGTCCATACCGGGGCGGTGTACTGCGCCGGCATGCCGGCCAGCAGCGCGGCCTTGGCCAGGAAGCCGGACAGCGGTGGCAGGCCCGCCACCGACACCGCGCCGATCAGGAACAGCACCGCCGGCGTTTCCTTGCCCGGCATCGGCGCCACCACTTCCTTGCGGTCGCTGGCGCCACCACGTCGGCGGCGGATCAGGTCGGCAATCAGGAACAGCGCGGCGGCGACGAAGCTGCTGTGTGGCAGGTAGTACAGGCCGGCCGACAGCACCTGCGGCGTGCCCACCGAGAAGGCGATGAACAACGTGGCTGCCGAGACGATCACCAGGTAGGAGATCAGCACGCGCAGGCGGGTCGCAGCCAAGGCACCGAGGCCGCCGAGCACCAGCGTTGCCACGCCGGCCCACAGCAGCCAGTCGCGGCCATAGCCGGCCATCGCACCGGCATCGTCGCCGAACCACAGCATCTGGATGCGCAGCACCGAATACAGGCCGACCTTGGTCATGATCGCGAACAGCGCGGCCACGGCGGCCGGCGCGCGCGAATAGGCTTCCGGCAGCCACAGGTACAGCGGCATCAGCGCGGCCTTGGCGCAGAACACCAGCAGCAACAGGCCCATCGTCGCCTTCACCAGGGTCAGCTGCGCCGGCGGCACCTCGGCGATGCGCTGCGACAGCTCGGCCATGTTCAGCGAGCCCAGCGAGGCGTACAGCAGGCCCAGCGCGATCAGGAACAGGGTCGAAGCGGTGACGTTGAACACCACGTAATGCAGGCCGATGCGCATGCGCAGGCCACGGCCGCCACTGAGCAGCAGGCCGTAGGAGGCGATCAGCATCACCTCGAAGAACACGAACAGGTTGAAGATGTCGCCGGTCAGGAACGCACCGTTGAGGCCGACCAGCTGGAACTGGAACAGCGCATGGAAATGCGGTGCGCGGCGGTCCCAGCCCGAGCAGGCATGCAGCAGGCAGGGAATGGCCAGCAGCAGGGTGGTCAGCAGCATCCACGCCGACAGCCGGTCGGCCACCAGCGCGATGCCCAGCCGCGATGGCCAGTCGCCGAGCAGGTAGACGTTGATCTCACCGCTGGCCGTGCTGGCAAACAGCAGGCCCACCGCCAGCGCCAGCGCCGACAGCGCGGTCCAGGCCACCGCGCGCTGCACCTTTGGGCCATAGCGGCGGTGTTCGACGAACAGCGACAGCGCAGCGCCCAGCAGGGGAATCAGGATCGGCAGGATCACCAGGTGGTTCATGCGCGGTCCTCGCCCTGGCGCGGTGCCGCGCCGGCATCCTGCAGGTCGTCATCCGGCTCGTGGGCGTCCACATGGTCGCTGTGGTTGTCGCTGCGGCTGCGCATGGCCAGCACGATGCTGACCGCGGTCATCGCAAAGGCGATCACGATCGCGGTCAGCACCAGGGCCTGCGGCAACGGGTCGGTGTAGTTGCCGAGGTGGCTGTCCACGCCCTCCTGCAGCACCGGCGCCTTGCCCAGCACCACGCGGCCACCGGCGAAGATCAGCAGGTTGGTGGCGTAGGACAGGAAGGTCATGCCGAGGATCACATCGAAGCTGCGCGCACGCAGCAGCAGGTAGATGCCGATGGCGGTCAGCACGCCGATCGCGGTAGCCAGGGCCAGTTCCATCAGTGCATCTCCCCGGTGCGGGCCGAACGGCGTTGCAGGTCGATCTCACCCTTGCGGGCGGTGCGGGTACGCGAGGGCTTGATCGTGCCCATCATCGACAGCATCAGCATGGCGCCGCCGAACACCACCAGATAGACGCCGATGTCGAAACCAATCGCGCTGGCCAGCGGCACGTCGCCGATCAGCGGCAGGTGCAGATCGAGGTGGCCACTGGTGAGGAACGGCACGCCGAACAGCATCGAGGCGCTGCCGCTGAGCAGGGCGATCAGCAGGCCCATGCCGATGCAGCGGATGTAGTCGAAGCCGAAGCGCGATTCCACCGACGCGGTGCCCTGGATCACGTACTGGATTAGCAGCGGCACTGCCAGCACCAGGCCGGCGATGAAGCCGCCGCCCGGCGCGTTGTGGCCGCGCAGGAACAGGAAGATCGACACGGTAAGCGTCAGTGGGAACATGATCTGCGCCAGGTCGGCCGGTACCGGCAGCTTGATCGGCGGGCCAGGCATGATCTGCTCCGGTGCCATCCGCGTACGCCGCAGCAGGGCATGCACCACCAGTGCGGCGATGCCGAACACGGTGATCTCTCCAAAGGTATCGAAGCCGCGGAAGTCGACCAGGATCACGTTGACCACGTTCTGGCCGTACGCCTCGGGCAGGGCACGGGCGAGCAGCTCGCCGGCCATGGTGTTCGGCGGCAGGGTCATCGCCGAATAGGCCAGCGCACCGAGACCGGCACCGGCGATGATCGCGATCACCGCGTCACGGCGCTTGCGCCAGCGCGGCCGCTCCGGCCCGGACTGCGCGGGCAGGTAGTTCATGCCCAGCAGCATCAGCACCAGCGTGACCATCTCCACCAGCAGCTGGGTCAGGGCCAGGTCGGGTGCGGACAGGAACACGAAGGTCAGCGCCACCATCAGGCCGACGCCGCCGACCAGCAGCACCGCCAGCAGGCGCTGCTTGTAGACGCGCAGGGTGGCCACCGCACAGGCCATCATCACCAGCCACAGCGCGCAGCCCAGCAGCGGGATCGGCTGCGGCCTGGTCCAGTTCGGCGAGGCCGGGTTGGCGATGTAGGGCGCGGCGGCCACGGTGATGGCCACCAGCACCAGGCCCAGCAGCATGCGCTGCAGGCTGCCATTGGCGATGCCGTTGGTCAGGCGCATGGCCAGCGCGGAAAGGGCATCCAGCTGCGCATGGAACACGTTGCGCCCGGTGGTGCGGGTTTCCACGGCGTGCAGGTTGATCAGCTTGCGCAGGCCGAAGTACAGCGCCACGCCGCCGACCACGCCGATCGCACTCATCGCCAGCGGCAGGTTGAAGCCGTGCCACACCGCCAAGCTGTACTCGGGCATGGCCGGGCCGAGGATCGAGGCCGCAGCGGCATGCAGTACCGGCGCCACGGTCAGTGCCGGGGCGATGCCCACGGCCACGCAGATCACCACCAGCAGTTCCACCGGCACCTTCATCCAGCGCGGCGGCTCATGCGGCACGCGGTCCAGGTCGTGCGGGCCAGGGCCGAAGAAGGTGTCGTGCACGAAGCGCAGGCTGTAGGCCACGCCCAGTACGCCGGCCAGCAGCGCAGCGACCGACACCGCCGTGCGCATCGCACCTGGGCCGCCACCGGCGGTCAGGGCCTCGGCGAACAGCATTTCCTTGGACAGGAAGCCGTTGAGCAGCGGGATGCCGGCCATCGCCAGCGAGGCGATGATCGCCAGCGCGCTGGTGAACGGCATCAGCCTGCGCAGTCCACCCAGCTTGCGCATGTCGCGGGTGCCGGTCTCGTGGTCGATGATGCCGGCGGCCATGAACAGCGAGGCCTTGAAGGTGGCGTGGTTGAGGATGTGGAACACGCCGGCCACCACCGCCATCGGCGTGGACAGGCCGAACAGCAGGGTGATGAGGCCCAGGTGGGAAATGGTCGAGTAGGCCAGCAGGCCTTTCAGGTCGTGCTGGAAGATCGCGTTCCAGGCGCCGATCAACAGCGTCAGCGCGCCGATGCCGCTGACCGTGTAGAAGAACAGGTCGCTGCCGGCCAGCGCCGGGTGCAGGCGCGCCAACAGGAACACACCGGCCTTCACCATGGTGGCCGAGTGCAGGTAGGCCGAGACCGGCGTCGGCGCCGCCATCGCGTGCGGCAGCCAGAAATGGAACGGGAACTGCGCGCTCTTGGTGAAGATGCCGGCCAGCACCAGGAACAGTGCGTACGGGTACAGCGCGCTGGCGCGGATCTGCTCGCCGGCGGCCAGCACCACGTCCAGGTCGAAGCTGCCGACGATGCGGCCGATCAGCAGCACGCCACCGAGCAGGGCCAGGCCGCCGCCGCCGGTGATCACCAGCGCCATGCGCGCGCCTTCGCGGGCGTCCTGGCGGTGCGACCAGAAGCCGATCAGCAGGAACGAGCTGATGCTGGTCATTTCCCAGAAGATCATCAGCAACAGCAGGTTGCCCGACAGCACCATGCCCAGCATGGCGCCCATGAACAGCAGCAGGTAGCAGTAGAAGCGGTGCGCGTTGTCCTGCTGGCTCAGGTAGTAGCGCGCGTACAGCACCACCAGCGCGCCGATGCCCAGCACCAGCCCGGCGAACATCCACGCCAGCCCGTCCAGGCGCAGGGTGAAGTCCAGGCCGATCTGCGGCAGCCAAGGGACCATCGTCCGCACCACCTGGCCGTCGAGTACGGACGGAGTCAGCCAGCCGAGGATGGCCAGCCCGCCCAACGGCGCCAGCGCCGCCAGCCAGGCAGCAGTCGAGCGCGAACTACGGGGGAAGGCCGCAACAGCCACTGTCATCAGGAACGGCAGGGCCAGCAGCAGGGGCAGGCTGGGGAGCATGCAGGGAATCCATGATTCACGAGCAGGTCAGGGAGGATAACAGGCTGCGAAATGTCGCCGAAACCCATCGAACAGCGATCAATTGCATGTAACGTTCGCTGATTCATTTTTTCTGCGGCGCAGCATCACGTTCCTGTATCCGTCCCCGGTTGCCCTGAGGGGACACCCTACGCCCACGCAGGGAGACCGCAGGCCCTGTCGCACAGGGGCTGCCGTCGACGGGCGGGAAGTGGGGAGCGAGTCACCGGCGCAGGCTGGCAGGGCCACCGTGGAGTGTGGGTGATGGAATCGGCCCGTTCAGGAAACGACGGCCGCTGTCGGCCGCCGGCAGATCAATAGCGCCAGCCGAGCTTGCGGTAGAACTTGGCCATCACCCAGGCCGGGCCGATCAGCAGGTAGGTCAGGTCGGTCAGGAAGCTGGGCTTGCGGCCCTCGAACGTGTGGCCGATGAACTGCGCGATCCAGGCCACCACGAACACGCCCACCGCCAGCCAGCGCAGGGCCTGCAGGCCGATTTCGGCCTCCAGCAGGCGGCACAGGCAGCCGAACACGAAGAACTGGATGAGCATGCCGATGCCCAGCGGGCGCGACAGCTTGTTGTAGAAACACCAGGCGCTGAACATCGCGAACGCCGACCAGATGCCGTACTGGAACCAGGTGATCAGCGGCGGCAGGCACCACAGCAGGGCCACCACCGACCACAGGATCGCCGGAACCGCCACCACGTGGATGCGCTGGTTGATCACATTGCGGTGGTCGTCGGAGTAGCTGGCGAAATAGCGGTCGATCGGCCGCGCAAGCTCGGTGGATGTCTGCATGCGGCCAGCATACTCCCGCCAGGGCCGACAGTAGAGCCAGGCCATGTCTGGCTGCGGATTCGCCAAGGTTGCCGGCCAGCGGCCGGCACTACCACCAAAATGAAACGCCCCCGGCAGGCCGGGGGCGCAGGGGGATCAGTCGACGCTGATCCCGGCCAGGCGCTGCAGCGCCTCGGCGTACTTGGCGCGGGTGCGCTCGATGATCTCGGCCGGAATGGTCGGGCCCGGGGCGGTCTTGCCCCAGTCCAGCGTCTCCAGGTAATCGCGCACGAACTGCTTGTCGTAGCTTGGCGGGCTGGTGCCCACTTCGTACTCGTCGGCCGGCCAGTAACGCGAGGAATCCGGCGTCAGCATCTCGTCCATGATGTACAGGCGGCCATCGGCGTCGGTACCGAACTCGAACTTGGTATCGGCCAGGATGATGCCGCGATCGCGCGCGTAATCAGCGGCGAACTTGTAGATGCGCAGGGTGGCGTCGCGCACGCGCTCGGCCAGGTCCGCACCGACCTGCTTCACCATCGCATCGAAATCGATGTTCTCGTCATGGTCGCCAACAGCGGCCTTGGTCGAGGGGGTGAAGATCGGCTCGGGCAGCTGCTCGGCCTGGCGCAGGCCGTCGGGCAGGTCGATACCGCTGACCTTGCCGGTGCGCTGGTAATCCTTCCAGCCGCTGCCGATCAGGTAGCCGCGGGCGATCGCTTCCACCGGCACCGGCTTCAGCTTGCGGGTGACCACCGCGCGCTTGGCGTACAGGGCCGGGTCCACGCCTTCGGGCAGTACGCTGGCCACGTCGATGCCGGTCAGGTGGTTGGGCATCAGGTGCGCGGTCTTGGCGAACCAGAAGTTGGACACCTGGCAGAGCATCTCGCCCTTGCCCGGAATCGGGTCGGGCAGGACCACGTCGAACGCCGACAGGCGATCGGTGGCCACCATCAGCAGGTAGTCGCCCGGCGGGGTCCCTGCGGGCAGCCGCTCGCGCGGGATATCGAACACATCACGCACCTTGCCGCGGTGGCGCAAGGGCAGGCCGGGGAGATCGGATTGCAACAGCGTGGTTGGCACGGGCACTCCTGGGGCGTTGTCGATACGGCTGCCCAACGGACCCGGCGGGCCCGCTGACCAGCGGGCGGCCTAGTGTAAAGCCGTCCGGGCCCGCTGTGACGTAAAATGAGCGTCCATTTCGTCGGTCGACCCCGGAGCGCCATGCGCTGGTACGGAAAACTGCTCGGATTCATCGCCGGCGCCCTGCTGTTCCGGCCCAATCCGCTGTTTGGCGCGGTGGTTGGCCTGCTGATCGGCCATGCCTTCGATTCGGACTGGTTCCGCCTGAACAAGGAGAACCCGTACCGGGAGCTGGGGCTGACCTCCGAGGCCACCGATGCCGAGGTCGAGCGCGCCTACCGCAAGCTGATCTCGCAGTACCACCCCGACAAGCTTGGCGGCGCCGCCCCCGAGCTGCAGCAGCAGGCTGAGCAGAAGTCGCGGCGGATCAATGCCGCCTACGACCGCATCAAGACCCTGCGCAAGCGCTGACCCTCTTTCCCCTCGTTGCAAGGCCCGGCCATGTCCCACTGCCTCATCGCCCCCTCCATCCTGTCCGCCAACTTCGCCCGCCTCGGCGAGGAAGTCGACAACGTCCTCGCCGCCGGCGCGGACTGGGTCCACTTCGACGTGATGGACAACCACTACGTGCCGAACCTGACCATCGGCCCGATGGTCTGCCAGGCGCTGCGCAAGCACGGCGTGACCGCACCGATCGACGTGCACCTGATGGTCGAGCCGGTGGACCGCATCATCCCGGACTTCGCCGAGGCCGGTGCCACCTACATCAGCTTCCACCCGGAGGCCAGCCGCCACGTGCACCGCACCATCCAGCTGATCCGCTCGCTGGGCTGCAAGCCGGGCATCGTGCTCAATCCGGCCACTCCGGTGGACATCCTCGACTGGGTGCTGGATGACCTGGACCTGGTGCTGCTGATGTCGGTCAACCCGGGCTTCGGCGGCCAGGCCTTCATCCCCTCGGCGCTGGACAAGCTGCGCGTGGTGCGCAAGATGATCGATGCCAGCGGCAAGGACATCCGCCTGGAGATCGACGGTGGCGTGAAGGCCGACAACATCGGCGAGATTGCTGCCGCCGGTGCCGACACCTTCGTCGCCGGCTCGGCCATCTTCAATGCCAAGACCAGCTACCAGGACGTGATCGCGCAGATGCGCGCCAACGTCGCCGCGGCACGCTGACAAAAAGGGGACGGAGGGGATTAAGCTCGCTTAATCCCCTCCGTCCCCTTTTCCGCCCATGGCACTGTTGAACATCCGTCCGGCCACCGTGGCCGACGCGGGCCTGATCCTGCATTTCATCCGTGAACTGGCCATCTACGAGAAGGCCGAGCATTCGGTGCAGACCGATGAGATCGGCATCGCCGAGAGCCTGTTCGGTGCCGACGCCACGGCGCGCGCGCTGATCTGCGAAGCCGACGGCGAGGCCATTGGCTACGCCGTGTATTTCTACAACTACTCCACCTGGCTGGGCCGCAAGGGCATCTACCTGGAAGACCTGTATGTCAGCCAGGAAAAGCGTGGGGCAGGCGCCGGCAAAGCGCTGCTGAAGTACATCGCACGCCAGGCCGTGGCCGAGGGCTGCGGACGTTTCGAATGGTCGGTGCTGGACTGGAATACTCCGGCCATCGAGTTCTACACCGCCGCGGGTGCCAAGCCGCAGGACGAGTGGACCGTGTACCGGCTGCAGGGCCAGGCATTGCACGACTTCGCCAACGGTTGAAGTGGAGTGCATCCACGCATGGCGTGGATCTACCAACCAGCTGGGAGAAGAACCCAAAAAAAGACCACGCCAATCACTGGCGTGGCCTCGCTGCATGCGTGGGAGGCTGATCCTGCCTCCATCCGTCGTCCCTGCTATGGCCTTCCATTCTCCGGTTGCTGAATGACATCTGCGTGACATTCACCGCGGACAAACAGTGCATTGCTAGCCTGTGCGCCCCCGTCCTGGAAGCACCACATGGCCGCACCGCGCTGGCGCCTGATCCTCAATGGCAAATCCGCTGGCAACGATGAGTTGCGCGACGCCGTCGACCATTGGCGCGGGCAGGGCGTGCAGCTGGAAGTGCGGGTGACCTGGGAGGACGGCGACGCCGAACGCTACGTGGCCGAGGCGATTGATCATGGCGTGGACGTGATCGTGGCTGCTGGTGGCGATGGCACGCTCAGTGCGGTGGCCGAGACCCTGGCCCACCGTGAGGAACCGGCGGATGCGCTGCCATCACTGGCGCTGATTCCGATGGGGACCGCCAACGACTTCGCCACGGCTGCCGGCATTCCCACCGAGCCGAAGCAGGCCTTCGGCTTGATCGGGCAGGCGACGCCGCATGCGATCGATCTTCTGCGCGTGGACGCCGATGGCACCCACTGGTGGTGCGCCAACCTTGCCAGCGGTGGTTTTGGCACGCAGGTGACGGTGGAGACCGATGCCGGCTTGAAGAAGATGCTGGGCGGGCTGGCCTACGTGATCACCGGCATCGCCAAGCTTGGCCGCATCGAGCCGATCACCGCGCGGCTGTCCGGCCCGGATTTCGCGTGGGAAGGCGACTTCATCGCGCTCGGCATCGGCAATGGCCGCCAAGCCGGCGGAGGCCAGCAATTGTGCCCGCAGGCACTGATCGATGATGGGCAGCTGGACGTGACGGTGCTTCCGGAGCTGGAGGGGGAAGTCACCGCCACGCTCGGCCAGATGCTGAAGTCCGGCACCCAGGCCGCACTGGAACAGCTGGCAACGCGCGCGCGGCTGCCATGGCTGCAGGTGGAGTCCGAGCGCCCGCTGACGCTCAACCTGGACGGTGAACCGGTACAGGCGCGCCTGTTCCGCATCGCGTGCGTGCCGGGCCGGGTGCGGATGCACCTGCCCGTGGGCTGTGCACTGTTGTCCGAGCCGCGCTGAGCCGGACCGGAACTCCTACAACGGCGGTATGTCCTGCTCCTTCGCCGGGAACCCGAATGCTTCACGCTTCTCGCGGATGTACTGCGGCAGCGGCGGCCGGGCAATACCGTGATCGATCAGCCACTGCTGGCACTTCTTCTGCCAGGGCAGCAGGTCCGGTGTGGTGATTTCCCAGTAGATCGCTTCGACCATGGCCATCCGATCGGGCGCGCCCGGTTGCGCCGATGACGGCGATGCAATCGTGGGGTCCGCACCATGTTCAAGCAGCCAGTAGGCCTGCTCGAAGCCGCCACGGCCGGTGTACCAGCTCAGGACCGTATCGGCCTGGCCGATGTTGGATTCGTTGACGTGTGCGCCTCGCTCCACCAGCAGCTGGATGTTCTTCCACAGGTTGCCGGAAATGAAGGCCTGGAACAGCAGCGTTTCGGTATTGGAGGTGCGCGTGTCCGGGTCGCCGCCATGATCCAGCAGCAGGGCCAGGTAGCGCGGATCGTCCATCTTCGCGGCATAGACCATGGCGTTGTTGTGGCGGAACGTCTCGCCGTCCAGCGTTTCAATACGCCGTGCATTCGGGTCGGCGCCGTTGTCGAGCATCGCGCGCAGGCCTTCCAGGTTCTGTGCGCGCAACGGCCACGCGATGAGCGGGATGCCATCCTGCTTCGAGAACTCCTTGTCGGGGTTCACGCCCTCGGTCTTGATCAGGCGCGTGATCGTCGCCGCATCACCCTGTTCGGCGGCGATGGCCAGCTCAAGTGCCTTGCCCTCGAAATAGCGCTCCGCGCCATGTGAAGACGTGCGCGCGCAGGCGCTCAGCAGCATCAGCAGCATCAGCGCCAGGCAGGAAAATGGCGTAAAGGAACTGTGAGGGTGACGGTGCATGTGATTCCTTGACATGGACGCGTTCGGGGGATGATAGCGTTGGCCGTGGTCATTCCAGCAGGTCCTGGATGACCGCGTCTTCACTGATGAGCAATGGAGTCTGCCATGAGCGGTCACGATCCCGAGCAGCAGGAACGCCTGCTGCAGGCCCGCGCCAGGAGCGTCCAGGCGCAGCAGCACTTGGTCGAGCAACTGCAGGGCGGTGGACACGCCACCGAAGCGGCGCGCTTGCGCGAGACCTATCACGCCCGCGAGCTGGGTTCGCTTGCTGATGATGTGTATGCCTCGGCAAAGGGCAAAGGAGAACCGCCGGTCGGGTGGACGCGAGCCAGTGCCGTGACCGACCCGGACACGCTCAAAGCGGCGGGCATCAGCCTGGGTGCGGCCGACCTGAAGAAGTTGATGCGGCCGAACGACTCGGGTTTCCGCGCAGAGATCTACATTCCGGACAAAAGAGTGTTCGGTGATGACGCCAAGCCGGTGCTGGTGTTCAAGGGATCAACGGGCGAAATCATCGATCCCCGGGCGAAAGGCGGGCGGCGTGAGTCCGGAGGCGAGGATTTCCTCAACAACGGACGCCAGGGCGTGGGCATGCAGAGCGACTACTACGATCGGGCCATGGCACTGGCGAGTCGCCTGAAGACCTCCGGTACCCACTTTGAACTGGCCGGTCATTCGCTTGGCGGCGGCATGGCCTCTGCTGCTTCGGCGGTGACCGGTGTACGTGCGACCACCTTCAATTCGGCGGGCCTGCATCCGGCCACCGCCGATCGCTACGCGAAATCCCACGGATTGCCGGTGTTCAACACGCGCGACACGGTGCACACCTACCAGACCTCGGGTGAAGTGCTCAACGATGTGCAGAACGGATTGAAGCGGCTCAACGAGCATCACCGGCAGGGCTTTGGCCTGTTGGCCAGCGAGACCAGCCAGCTGCTGCGCCAGCCCGGCGTGCAGCAGATGGTTACCCGCAAGCTGCAGGAGATGATGCCGGCCGGTGCGCAGACGGCCACGGCCCAGCTGGTTGACCAGCTGGCGTCGAAATCCGGGGCAGAGGCATTGCGCAATGTTCCGGTGGCCGCGGGCAGGATGGAACTGTTGCTGGACGCCAAGACCGAAGTGAACGGAAAGGTGGTGGGCCGCCGTCATCGAGAAGCGCCAAGCCAGCTTGCCGAATACGGTGGCCCGTTGGCCGAGGTGCTGATCGCAGGTGCGCGCGGCATGCGTGCCGGACGGGTTGCCGGTGAACATGTCGAGCAGGTCGGCGCGCTGGCGGGCCGGGGCATGAGCCTGTCCGGCGTTGCCGTCGAGCGTGCGTCGACCCTGCAGGGAAATGCGATCGGCACCGTGGTCGACTACGGTGGAAAGAGCATGCGGGTGGGCATCGAAAGCGGTGCGACGGTCATTGCCAGGGGGCGCGAGCTGCAGGGTCTGGTCGAATCGGTCAGCCACCGCGTGCAGGCCAAGGGCAGTTATGGCTGGAACATCGGGGCCAGCGTGCTGGGGGCGCTCGGTGCCGACGACATGGCCAGACAGATGCGTGAGCACGGTGACGCGGCGCGCAATCAACACGAGACCAAGGCCCGTGAAGCCACCCGTGAAGCGGCGGCGGATGCCGGACGCATCCGCGCCGGCGGCCATCATCTGGGCGGCCAGCTGCAGCAGGGCGTGCATGGCGTGGCCAATGGCCTGCGCAACGGCTATGCCGTGTATGGCGCGACTTTCCACATGGGCATGAACTGGAGCAGCCATCAGGTCACCGGGCTGACCTCGCAGGCGCCGGCCGTGCTGGCCGGTACCGTGGGGCTGGGCGCGATGGCCAACAAGGGCATTGCCACGCACCTGCCCACGCCGGCATTGCCGCAGAACCTGGTCAACCTGGCCAAGACGTCGTGGGTGATCGGGCGCGGCAGTGCGACCATGGGGGAGTCGGTGGACCGGCATGGCATGAGCGAGACGATGAACCCCAGTCTCGACGCGGCAATCGCCAGCCAGGAGGCGGCCGCGCGCAAGCTGCTCGGACGGCCGCATGCGCAGCTGCAGGAGGGGGCCGCGAAGATACCCGCGCTGAACGATCCGGGGCACATCGATTTCCATCTGTTCAAGGGCGCGCAGACCGGCGTGCACGGCCTCGATGTGGCACATGGCCGCATCCCGAACCTGCAGAGCGACCAGCTGGCCGGGGCGTTGGCTGCGCAGGCCAAGCGCGATGGGCTGCAGGCCATTTCCCATGTGCTGCTCAGTGACGACCGCACGCGGGCATTCGCGGTCGACACCCCCGATCTGCAGGCGGCCCACCGCCGACATGCGCACGTGGACGTGGCGGCCGGCATGGCCCAGCCGCTGGCCGTGAGCACGGCGCAGGTTGACGCCCTGAACACCGGTCGCGAACAGGCGACGGCGGCTGGACTGGCCCAGCAACAGGGGCTGGAGGCCCAGGAGAACGCCCGGCGGATGGGCTAATGGCCGAATGAACCGCGACGCCGCGGCGGGGTTCCCCTCCCGCCCCGGCTGCGATACAGTCAAGGGGTGTCCAGCCTGACGACCCCGCATACCCTTTCTTCCGCACGCCGTTGGTGGCGATGGTGGCCCGTTGCCGTCGTCCGCCCCCATAACGCTGTGTCCCGGAAGGAAAGTCGTCTTGAACTCGCACGCTCAGTTTCAGCAGCAGGCCGCTGAAGGCCACACCCATATTCCCGTCGTCCGTGAAGTGCTGTCCGACCTGGACACGCCGCTTTCGGTCTATCTGAAGCTCGCCGACGGCCCCAATACCTATCTGTTTGAATCCGTCGAAGGCGGCGAGCGCTTTGGTCGTTACTCGATCATCGGCCTGCCGGCGCGCCGCGTGTACGCCTTCCACGGCCATACGCTGACCGTGCGCGAAGACGGCCAGGTGGTGGAAACCCGCGAGGTGGCCGACCCGTTCGCTGAGGTCGAGGCGCTGCGCAGCGCCCACTCGGTGCCGAAGCTGGACGGCCTGCCGGGCTTCACCGGTGGCCTGGTCGGCTGGTTCGGCTTCGAGTGCATCGGCTACATCGAACCGCGCCTGGCCCCGCCGGCCGGCCGCGATGAGCTGGGCACGCCAGACATCCTGCTGCTGGACTCCAACGAGCTGGCGGTGTTCGACAACCTCAAGGGCCGCCTGTACCTGATCGTGCATGCCGACCCCCGGGTCGAGGGCGCCTTCGAGCAGGCCCAGGCCCGCCTGGATGCACTGACTGCCAAGCTGCGCGCACCGGGCGCCGGCTATCCCGCACCGCTCAACAGCGATGTGCTGGACGAGTCCGATTTCGTCTCCGGTTTCACCCGCGAAGGCTTCGTCGATGCGGTCCAGCGCAGCAAGGAATACATCCGCGCCGGTGACATCTTCCAGGTGGTGCTGAGCCAGCGCCTGAGCGTGCCGTTCAAGGCGCGCCCGGTGGATGTGTACCGTGCGCTGCGTGCACTGAACCCGTCGCCCTACATGTATTTCCTCGATGTCGGCGACCTGCAGGTGGTCGGTTCCTCGCCGGAAATCCTGGTGCGTCTGCAGGATGGTGAAGTGACTGTGCGCCCGATCGCCGGCACCCGTCCGCGCGGTGCCACGCCCGAGCTGGACCTGGCGCTGGAAGCCGAACTGCTGGCCGATCCGAAGGAGCGCGCCGAGCACCTGATGCTGATCGACCTCGGCCGCAACGATGCCGGTCGCGTGTCCAAGGCCGGCACCGTGGAAGTGGGCGAGCAGTTCGTGATCGAGCGCTACAGCCACGTCATGCACATCGTCAGCGAAGTGACCGGGCAGCTGCAGCCGGGCCTGAGCTATGCCGACGTGCTGCGTGCCACCTTCCCGGCCGGCACGGTCAGTGGTGCGCCGAAGATCCGCGCGCTGGAAGTGATCCGCGAGCTGGAACCGATCAAGCGCAATGTCTACGCCGGCAGCATCGGCTACATCGGCTGGCATGGCGATGCCGATACCGCGATCGCGATCCGCACCGCGGTGATCAAGGACGGCCGCCTGTACGTGCAGGCCGGTGCCGGCATCGTCTACGACTCGGACCCGGACAAGGAATGGGACGAGACGATGAACAAGGGCCGCGCGCTGTTCCGCGCCGTCGCCCAGGCTGCCAAGGGCCTGTAAGCCTGCCTCGCCACGGCCGCTGTGCCGTGGTCGTTCCGCTGTTCCCGTTCAAGACAAGGAGTACTGCATGAAGCTGCTGGGCGCATTGCTGTGGTCGTCACTGCTGGCCACGATGGCCCCGTCTGCGTGGGCGCAGGCCAATACCATTCCCTCGCAGCCGCACCTGCTGGTGAAAGGCGAGGCGCGCCGCGTGGTGATGCCGGACCGGTTCGGCCTGCAGTTGAACATCGAAGAGACCGACATGGATGCCGACGCCGCGCGCCGCCGCGTGCAGGACAACGTCGCGCGCGTGCTGGCGCTGTTCAAGCAGAACAAGGCGGTGGAAGGCAGCATGCGTGCGGACAACCTGCGGATCGGTCCAGCTCATCGCTATGACAATGGCAAGCAGGTTTTCATCGGTACCCGCGTGGCGCGCCAGCTGCGTGCGAGCTTCGCCAGCGTGCAGGCCATGCAGGCAACGCTGGGTGCACTGAAGGCCAACGAGAACCTGCAGGTCAGCAGTGTCGCGCCGACCTACTCGGGCGAAGTGGCGCTGCGCCGTGAACTCAAGGGCGAGGCCGCGGCCAAGACCCGCGAGTCCGCGCAGGGCCTGGCCAAGGCCTACGGCACCCAGCTGCGAGGCCTGTACAGCATCTCCGACGTGGCCCCGGACTTCGCCTATGGCATCCAGGCCGGCCGATGGCCGCAGCCGGTCGAGGGTGAGGTGAGCGGCGTGCCTGAGCCACGCCTCACCGATATCGCCCTGACCAGCAGCGCTGCAGCGCCCGCACCCATGGCGCCGGAGTCGATCGAAGCCGGCCCCATCACCTACACCGAAAACGTATACGCCATTTTCCTGATAAGCGACGGAACCTGACCATGTTGTGGATGATCGACAACTACGACAGCTTCACCTACAACCTCGTGCAGTACCTGCAGACGCTGGGCGCCGAGGTGAAGGTGGTGCGCAACGATGCGATGAGCGTGGACGAGATCGCCGCGCAGAAGCCCGAGCGCATCGTCATCTCGCCCGGTCCTTGCACACCCAACGAGGCGGGCGTGTCGCTGGAGCTGATCCAGCGCCTCGGCCCGACCACGCCGATCCTCGGCGTGTGCCTGGGCCACCAGGGCATCGGCCAGGTCTACGGCGGCACCGTGATCCGTGCCGGCAACATCATGCACGGCAAGACCTCGCCCATCCGCCATGAAGGCAAGGGCGTGTTCGCCGGCCTGCCGGACCGTTACCAGGCCACCCGCTACCACTCGCTGGTGGTGGACAAGAACAGCCTGCCCGATGTGCTGGAAGTGACCGCCTGGACCGAGAACGACGACGGCTCGATCGAAGAGATCATGGGCCTGCGCCACCGCCAGTTCCCGGTGGAAGGCGTGCAGTTCCACCCCGAATCCATCCTCACCGAACACGGCCACGCCCTGCTGCGCAATTTCCTGCAGCGCCCGGCGGCCTGATCCAAGGAGCATTCCCATGAGCTTCTCCCCCCAGGAAGCCCTGCAACGCACCATCGAACACCGCGAAATCTTCTTCGACGAAATGGTCGATCTGATGCGGCAGATCATGCGCGGCGACGTGTCGCCGATGATGACCGCCGCCATCCTCACCGGCCTGCGCGTGAAGAAGGAAACCATCGACGAAATCGCTGCGGCGGCCACGGTGATGCGTGAATTCGCGCTGGCGGTGCCGGTCGCGGACAGCACCCACCTGGTCGACATCGTCGGTACCGGTGGCGACGGCTCGCATACCTTCAACATCTCCACCTGCGCGATGTTCGTCGCAGCCGCGGCCGGTGCGCGCGTGGCCAAGCATGGCAACCGCAGCGTGTCGTCCAAGTCAGGCAGTGCCGATGCGGTTGAGGCGCTGGGCGCGGCCATCGAGCTGCAGCCGGCGCAGGTGGCCGCGGCCATCGAACAGACCGGTATCGGCTTCATGTTCGCGCCGATCCATCATCCGTCGATGAAGGTGGTCGCGCCGGTCCGCCGCGAGATGGGCGTGCGCACCATCTTCAACATCCTCGGCCCGCTGACCAACCCGGCCAGTGCGCCTTCGGTACTGATGGGCGTGTTCCATCCCGATTTAGTGGGTATCCAGGCACGCGTGCTGCGCGAGCTGGGCACCGAGCGCGCCATGGTGGTCTGGGGCCGCGACAACATGGACGAGATCTCGCTGGGTGCCGGCACCCTGGTGGGCGAGCTGCGCGACGGCAAGGTGCGCGAGTACGAGATCCACCCGGAGGACTTCGGCATCGCCATGTCGGCCAGCCGCAACCTGCGCGTGGATGGTCCGGAGCAGTCCATCGCCATGCTGCGCGCCGTGCTGGACAACCAGCCGGGCCCGGCACTGGACATCGTGGCGCTGAATGCTGGTGCCGCGCTGTACGTGGCCGGCGTGGCCAGCGACATCGGCGATGGCCTGGCCCGCGCCCGTGCCGCCATTGCCAACGGCAGCGCCCGCCAGCGCCTGCAGCAGTATGTGGAGACCACCCGCGCGCTGGTTGCCTGAGCGCGCGGTTCAGCCTGACCCTCTTGATGGCCGATAATGGCCGTCCTCACCGCCCCCGCACCGAACCGAAGACGATGAGCGACATCCTGCAGACGATCCTGGCCCGCAAGGCCGAAGAAGTGGCCCAGCGCCGCGCCCAGCGCCCGCTCGAGGCGCTGCAGGCCGCCCTGGCCAGCGCCCCGCCGGTACGTGGCTTCGTGCGCGCGTTGCAGGCGGCGGTGGCCAACGGCGACCCGGCGGTGATTGCCGAGGTGAAGAAGGCCAGTCCCTCGAAGGGTGTGATCCGCCCGGACTTCCGCCCGGCCGACATCGCCGTCAGCTACGAGTTCGGTGGCGCCAGCTGCCTGTCGGTGCTGACCGACGTGGACTTCTTCCAGGGCGCCGACGCCTACCTGCAGCAGGCCCGCGAGGCCTGCACGCTGCCGGTGCTGCGCAAGGACTTCGTGATCGACGCCTACCAGGTGTACGAGGCGCGCGTGCTGGGCGCCGACTGCATCCTGCTGATCGTCGCCGCGCTGGACGACACCCAGCTGGCCACCCTGTCCGAACTGGCGCTGTCGCTGGGCATGGACGTGCTGGTGGAAGTGCACGACATCGACGAGCTGGAGCGCGCGCTGCAGGTGCCGGCGCCGATGATCGGCATCAACAACCGCAACCTGCGCACCTTCGAGGTGTCGCTGCAGACCACGCTGGACATGCAGAAGGCGGTGCCGCGTGACCGCCTGCTGGTGACCGAGAGCGGCATCCTCGGCCCGCAGGACGTGGCGCTGATGCGCGATGCCGGCATCCATGCGTTTCTGGTCGGCGAGGCGTTCATGCGTGTGGAAGAGCCGGGCGAGGGCCTGCGTCAGCTATTCTTCGGGGCATGAAAACGCACTATCCGACGCCGCGCGACGATGCGCCGCTGGTGGTCTTCGACTTCGACCACACCCTCTACGACGGCGATTCGGGCACCCACCTGTTCGCCTCGCTGATCAAGCGCAATCCGTTGCGGATGCTGGCGGCGCTGCTGGTCACGCCGATCGCCGGGCCGCTGGTGGCGATGCTGCCGACCCGTCGTGCCGGTATTTCGGTCTATGTATGGATCGGCAGCTTCGGCCTGCACCGCGCGCGCGATTTCAACAAGGTGATCGACGCCTATGTGCTGCGCAACGAGGCGCAGATGCGCGCCAAGCTGCTGCCGCAGGCGTTGGAGGTGTTCGCCGCGCACCGGGCCAAGGGTGACCGCGTGGTGGTCGCCACCGGCGCGCCACCGGAGCTGGCACGGGCGATCCTGGCCTTCGTCGCCCACCAGGACGTGCCGGTGATCGGCACCGAGGTCGGCCCACGGCTGGGTGGCGTCGGCCCGACCCGTCACTGCCACAACGAAGAGAAGATGCGCATGCTGCGCGAGCGCGGTTACGGCGATATCGATATCGCCTACTCCGACAGTACCGCCGACCTGCCGCTGCTGCTGGCCGCCAAGGCGCCGGTGGTGGTGAACCCGAAGCCGGGCCGGGTGGACTTCTTCCGCCGCGTGCTGCCGGCCGGCACCCGCATCCTCAACTGGGGCTGCGTGGACCGCGGTGGCGACAAGGTCTGATCCGAGCCTGTTGTAGAGCCGAGCCCTGCTCGGCTGCTCTTCGTTGCGGTATCCGTGCGCCATCAGCCGAGCATGGCTCGGCTCTACAGGTCCTGCGCTCAGCGGTACAGGTGCCCGTACACCGCGTGGCCGATCTGGAACAGGCTGATGCCCAGCACCAGCACGCCGACGGCCACCAGCACCCAGCGCTCCTTCACCCGCTTGACCAGGATCGCCGCCACCGGCGCGGCCATCATGCCGCCGATCAGCAGGCCGGCGACGATCTGCAGGTGCTGCACGCCCATCGACAGCAGGAACGTGGCCGAGATGGTCAGGGTGACGATGAACTCGGCCGCGTTGACCGTTCCGATGGTGGTGCGGGCCTGGCCGCCACGGGCGAGCAGGGTGGAGGTGGCCACCGGGCCCCAGCCGCCGCCGCCGCTGGCATCCAGCAGGCCGGCAAAGAAGCCCAGCAGCGGCACCCGGCGGATTTCGCCCTTGGGCATCCAGCGCCCCGCGGCGCGGGCCAGGATGATGATCGCCAGCACCAGCAGGTACATGTAGATGAGGGGACGGATGATGTCGCCCGGGATCTGCGTGAGCACATAGGCGCCCACTGCGCCGCCCACCGCACCGGGCAGGGCCAGACGCAGGAACAGGCGTTTATCGACATTTCCGGCTGCTAGGTGCGACACGCCCGAGGCGCCGGTGGTGAACACTTCAGCGGTGTGGATGCTGGCGCTGACCTGCGCCGGGGGGAGGCCCATGCTCAGCATCACCGACGAGGAGACCAGGCCGAAGGCCATGCCCAAAGCGCCGTCAACCAGCTGTGCGCCCAGGCCGATGAGGATGAACCACCAGAATTCGCTGCTCAGTTCCATGCACCGAGCCTAGCGCGCGAAGGGGTGCGGACCAAGGTCCGCACCCACCGGGTGCTCAACGGTCAACGGGTGCCGTACAGCACCACGGTCTTGCCGCGGGCGTGCAGCAGGCCGTCGGTCTGCAGCTTCTTCAGCACGCGGCCGGCCATTTCGCGCGAGCAGCCGACCAGGCGCGCCAGTTCCTGGCGCGAGACGCGCAGCTGGCTGCCCTGCGGATGGCTCATGGCCTCCGGCTCCTGCGCCAGGTCGTGCAGGGTGCGCACGATCCGGTCGGTAACGTCCAGGAATGCCAGGCGGCTGGCCTTGCGGCTGGTGTCGAGCAGGCGCTTGGAGATCTGCTGGCCCAGCGCGTACAGCAGGCGCGGGGCGTCGGCCGACAGCGGGCCGAGGAACAGCTGGTGCAGGCGCTCGTAGCTGATTTCGGCCAGCTCGCAGGCGGTACGGGTCCGCAGGATCACCTCGCGGCGGTCCGATTCGACGAACAGACCCATCTCACCCACGAACTCGCCGGCGCCGAAGTAGCCCAGCACCAGCTCGCGATCGTCATCTTCCTCGGCCATGATCGAAACCGAGCCGCTGATGACGTAATACAGGGTTCCCGCCGGGTCACCGGGTCGGAAGACGTCGGTACGGGTGGGGTATCGCCGCCTGTGGCTGTGCGCCAGGAAACGATCGATTGTGGCGATATCCAGGGCCAGTGGACTGCTAGCTAGGCGCACGGTTGACACGATAGGAGCGCTCCCTCTGCGCATGAACGGATTCACGGGGTCGATAGCGGAGCTTAACCAGCGCAATTGTTAAGGGCAAACAGTGTGCCAGATGTGAGCGCTCTTCACGTTCCCCCCGGGGACAGTTTGCCCCATAATTCCCCCTTTCCCTTCTTACACAGGAATCGACCGCCGTGGTCAAGCCGTTGCCTCGCCTGAGGCTGCAGGGTTTCAACAACCTCACCAAGGCGCTGAGCTTCAACATCTATGACGTGTGTTACGCGCGCACCGAAGAGGAGCGTCAGCGTTACATTGAATACATCGATGAAGAGTACAACGCCGACAGGCTGACTCAAATCTTGACCGATGTCGCCGAGATCATCGGCGCCAACATCCTGAACGTGGCCCGCCAGGACTACGACCCGCAGGGTGCCTCGGTGACCATCCTGATCTCCGAAGAACCGGTGATCGACAAGAAGCAGGCCGGCAAGGAGCTGATCTCCGACGCCGTGGTCGCGCACATGGACAAGTCGCACATCACCGTGCACACCTATCCGGAAACGCACCCGCAGGAAGGTATCGCGACCTTCCGCGCCGACATCGACGTGGCCACCTGCGGCGTCATTTCGCCGTTGAAGGCGTTGAACTACCTGATCGAAAGCCTCGAGTCGGACATCGTGATCATGGACTACCGCGTCCGTGGCTTCACCCGCGATGTGAAGGGCAAGAAGCACTACATCGATCACAAGATCAACTCGATCCAGAACTTCCTGGCCAAGAACATCAAGTCGCGTTACGAGATGTTCGACGTCAACGTCTACCAGGAAAACATCTTCCACACGAAGATGCACCTGAAGGACTTCGACCTGGATCAGTACCTGTTCGAGGAAAAGGCCAAGAACCTGTCGTTCAAGGAACGCATGAAGATCGAAGCGCTGCTCAAGCGCGAGATCGAAGAGCTGTTCCACGGCCGGAACCTGTCCGAGTAAGCCGGATGTGCGATGCCCGCAGGCATCGCCACCCAGGCGGGACGACCCGCCCCGTGGAACTGGCGTCGCGCAGGCGACATGGTTCCACGGTGATGTACCGACTCACGGCCCGGTGTGAAAACACCGGGCCGTTTCGTTTTTCCAAAAAAAGGTAAGGAACCCCCACCCATGCCCTGGATCTACCTGCTGCTGGCCGGCCTGTTCGAGATCGGTTTCGCCCTCGGAATGAAGTACTCCGAAGGCTTCAGCAAGCCCCTTCCCACCGCTGCCACGGTCGTGTCCGCGCTGATCAGCCTGTATCTGATGAGCCAGGCGATGAAGAGCATCCCGGTCGGCACGGCCTACGCGATCTGGACCGGTATCGGCGCCATGGGTGTGGCGGTGCTGGGCATCTACCTGTTCAACGACAGCGCATCGCCGGCCCGCCTGGCCTGCGTGGGCCTGATCGTGGCCGGTGTGATCGGCCTGAAGCTGGTCTCGCCGAACTGATTGATGGCCCGACCAACGGTCGGGCCCCACCGTCGGGCTCCACCGCACCTCTCAAATGCGGTAGGCGATGGTCTTCATCACCTTGGAAGCCAGCGCCATCGCGCCCGGGATCGGGAATGGCAGGCGGCGTGCGCCGGCCTGCTCGGCGTGCTCCGCATGGCGGGCCTCGTCTTCCTTCATCACCTGGATGACCGCGCGGCTGCGCAGGTCGCCGGCCGGCAGGTCGACCAGGTGCTCGTCCAGATGGGCTTCCACCTGGCGCTCGGTCTCGACCACGAAGCCCAGGTTCCAGCCGTCGCCACGCAGCCCGGCCAGGGTGCCGATGGTGTAGCTGCCGGCATACCAGAGCGGGTTGAACAGGCTCGGACGGCTGTCCAGTTCGCCCAGGCGAGTGGCGCACCAGGCCAGGTGGTCGGTTTCTTCCTGGGCCGCTTCCAGCAGGTGTTCACGCGTGGTGGGGTCGCGGGCCACGGCGGCCTGGCCGAAGTACAGGCCCTGCGCGCATACCTCGCCGACATGGTTGATCCGCATCAGGCCCGCGGCGTGGCGGCGCTCGGCGCGGTCCATGCCCGGCTCGTCGGTGTCCGCCGCCGGGTAGGGACGGGCCGCCGGCGGGTTGCCGAACACCGTGTCCAGGGCGCGCTGCGCCTCGGTCAGCAGGTGGTCCAGCGGGGTGATCTGGCGGAGCACGGTCATGGCGGTACACGGGTGGGGCGGAAGACCCCGCGATTCTCGCCCGGCCCCGTCCCCCTGCCAACCCGGTCAAGGACCGGCTTGCAACGGGGGGCTGACCTGCGTACAATCCCGCCTCTTACGCTTCACCTTTTCACAACGCGTGGCAGAGTTCCGGCGAGCCTTTCGCCGCAATGAGCCCGACCTAACCTAGAGTTCTTCATGAGCACTTTCACTGCCAAGAACGAGACCGTCCAGCGCGACTGGTACCTCGTCGACGCCGAGGGCAAGACCCTGGGCCGTCTCGCCACCGAGCTGGCCCGCCGTCTGCGCGGCAAGCACAAGCCGGTCTACACCCCGCACGTTGATACCGGCGACTACCTGGTCGTCATCAATGCAGAAAAGATTGCCGTCACCGGCAAGAAGCTGCAGGACAAGATGTATCACCGTTTCACCGGTTACATCGGCAACCTGAAGACCGAATCCCTGGCACAGGCGCTGGAGCGCCACCCGGAGCGCGTGATCGAGATCGCCGTGAAGGGCATGCTGCCGAAGGGCCCGCTGGGTCGCCAGATGTACCGCAAGCTCAAGGTCTACGCCGGCACTGAGCATCCGCACGCCGCACAGCAGCCGCAGGTTCTGGATATCTAATCATGGCTATCACTCAAAACTACGGCACTGGCCGCCGCAAGTCCTCCACCGCTCGCGTGTTCCTGCGCAAGGGTTCGGGCAACATCACCGTCAACGGCCGTCCGCTGGACGAATTCTTCGGTCGTGAGACTGCGCGCATGATCGTGCGCCAGCCGCTCGAGCTGACCAAGAACACCGAAAGCTTCGACATCCTGGTCACCGCCGCTGGCGGCGGCACCACCGGCCAGGCCGGTGCGATCCGTCTGGGCATCGCCCGTGCTCTGGTCGAGTACGACGAAACCCTGAAGTCCGAGCTGCGCAAGGCCGGCTTCATGACCCGTGACGCCCGTGAAGTCGAGCGTAAGAAGGTCGGTCTGCACAAGGCCCGCCGCGCCACCCAGTTCTCCAAGCGCTGATTTGCCGCGCCTGGTTGGGCTCCTTCGGGAGCCCGCTGGATGGAAAAGCAAAAGCCCGGCTTCGGCCGGGCTTTTGTCGTTCTGGGGCTACGCGTTTCGAGGTTGCCGGCCAGCGGCCGGCACTACCTGCGGTTTTGCATCTGGGGAGGAGGTGGGTCAGAGCCTTTTTCTGTGAAAAAGGATCCGACCCCGGACCTCTCTCTGGAGAGCAACCCCCTTGTTGTTCAAGGGGGTGCGCCGACAGGCGCGGGGATAAGGTGGGATGCGTGACCAAACAAAAAAGAAAAAAGCCCGATCTTTCGATCAGGCTTTTTTCTTTTTTGTTTGGCTGCCCCGGATGGATTCGAACCACCGAATGCCTGAGTCAGAGTCAGGTGCCTTACCGCTTGGCGACGGGGCAAAACGTGTAACTATTTTCTCACTTTTCACACCGAAAAACAACTTGATTTTCAGTGTGGTGGCTATGGGTGGACTCGAACCACCGACCCCAGCATTATGAGTGCTGTGCTCTAACCGGCTGAGCTACATAGCCTTGGTGAGCCCGCTATTCTGCGGATGTGTATCGTCCCTGTCAACACTTTTGTGTCGTGCTTGTGGGCCGACAGAGGGCATGGGATAGTCCCAACCAGTAGATTTTCTTAGGAGTCCGCATCGTGATCGATCCGGACGGCTATCGACCGAACGTCGGCATCGTGCTGATGCGGCAGGACGGCCAGGTGTTCTGGGCACGACGCGTGCGCCGGGACGGTTGGCAGTTCCCGCAGGGTGGCATGAACACCGACGAGACGCCTGTCGAGGCCATGTATCGTGAACTGCAGGAAGAGACCGGCCTGCTGCCTGAGCATGTGGAAGTGCTCGGGGCGACGCCCGGCTGGCTGCGCTACAAGCTGCCGGCGCGCGCCATCCGCCGCAACGAGCGGCAGGTCTGCATCGGCCAGAAGCAGGTCTGGTTCCTGCTGCGCCTGACCGGCGACGAATCCCACGTGAAGCTGGACCACACCGACTCGCCCGAGTTCGACCACTGGCGCTGGGTGGACTTCTGGTACCCGGTAGAGCACGTGGTGATGTTCAAGCGGGGCGTCTATGCGCGTGCCCTGCGACATCTGGCGCCGCTGGCGCGCGGGGTAGCCGGGCAGGGGGTGACCGCCATGCCCAAGAGTGCCGCCGAGGCCTGGATGCCAGGCCATACCGCCGGGCATGACCGCCCACGCAAGCGCCCACGGACCCGTGGTTACTGGCCGAAGAAGGCCACCGGCGATGGTCCGGCGACGTGAACGGCTGAACGGTATCGAGAATGGTTCAGGTCTCTGATTGACAACCATTCTCGTTTCCATTGGAATAGCCAACAGGCCACTCTTGGCCTGTCAGCCCGGTTCACGCCTGTGTACGTCTGCATCTGCAACGGAGTCACCGACCACCAGATCCGCGAAGCCGCCAGCCATGGTGTCAGCACGGTGGCCGAGCTGACCATGCGTACCGGTTGTGGCGCTACCTGCGGTTCCTGCCTGGACATGGCCGGCGATCTGCTGGCCAGGGCGCGTGCCACCCACGATCTGCCGCTGCCGCTGCCGGTCCTCGGTCTGGCCCAGGTCGCCTGATCGTCTCCTTCGCGGCGCGTTGACGCCGCGCTTCCGCATCCTTCACGTGCGCCCGCACAGGCCAATGCGCACGATTCGCGTTCCTTCACGACCGCACGCAAGGCGTTAAAGTGCCTGCGTTTTCAGCGTGCAGGAGCACCCCCATGAAGGGCGACACCAAGGTCATCGAATTCCTCAACAAGGTCCTCTACAACGAGCTGACCGCGATCAACCAGTACTTCCTGCACGCCAAGATGCTGAAGAACTGGGGCATCAAGGAACTGGCCGAACACGAGTACAAGGAATCGATCGACGAGATGAAGCATGCCGACATGCTCGCCGACCGCATCCTGTTCCTCGAAGGCCTGCCGAACTTCCAGGCGCTGGGCAAGCTGCGCATCGGCGAGAACCCGACCGAGATCCTGCAGTGCGACCTGTCGCTGGAACGCGACGGCGTGGTCACCCTGCGCGAGGCCGTGGCCTATTCCGATTCGGTCGGCGACTACGTCAGCCGCCAGCTGTTCGTGAAGATCCTCGACTCGGAAGAAGAGCACATCGACTGGCTGGAAACCCAGCTCGACCTGATCGAGCGTATCGGCGAGCCGAAGTACCTGCTGAGCAAGCTGGAAGAGTAAGTCAGCCGGCCTGGCCGGCGCGATGCTGTGCCAGGTAGCCCGTCAGCGCCACGCGTGCCCGGGCGAATTCGGCAACCAGCAGCGCTACCGCTACGGCGGGGCGCTGCAGGCTGCCGCTGCGGGCCTCGTGTTCGATCCGCTGCGCCACTGCCGACAGCGACAATGCCCCCACGTTCGCACTCGATGATTTCAGGCTGTGGGCGATTGCCTGCAGGCGCGGCTCGTCGCTGCCCTGCGCGGCCTGCTGCAGCTGCTGCACCATGGCCGGTGCATCGTCCAGGAACACCGAGATGATCTGGAGGGCGGAGTTGCCGATCACCGCGTGCAGCTCGTCCAGCACATCCCGGTCGAGCACCGGTTGCGGTGCTGGCGCCACCTGCTTTTCCGGATTCTGTAGCGCCGAGCCATGCTCGGCTGATGGCGTGCGACTGCAATTGGCCGTCAGCCGAGCATGGCTCGGCTCTACAGAAGGCTGTCCAGGTGATGCAGCTTTCCCGCCACCCCAGCGCTGCAACAGCGCATGCAGCGTGGCACGTGCGATCGGCTTGGACAGGTAGTCGTCCATGCCGGCCTGCAGGCAGCGCTCGCGGTCACCGGCCATGGCATTGGCGGTCATTGCGATGATCGGCAGCCGCGTGTGCCCGGCCTCCCGCTCCTCGGCGCGCCAGTGACGGGTAGCGGCATAGCCGTCCAGCACCGGCATCTGACAATCCATCAGCACCACATCCACGGCGCCCTCGCGCAGGGCAAGCAGGGCCTGTTCGCCATCGGCGGCGTTGCGCACCTCGCACTGGAACACACGCAGCAGCTGCTCGGCCACCATCCGGTTGACCGTGTTGTCCTCTACCAGCAGCACCCGCAGATGCAAGGGCGGCAGCGTGGGCGCGGGCTGCACCTCTTCGGCATTGGCCAGCAGCGCGGCAGGGCGCGCAGGCGCGGCCGGTGCAGCCAGCAGCGCATGCAGTGCGGCGTCATCGAAGTGCGCGGGTAGCTGACGCTGGCGCGGGCGTGCCGGAAGCGCATCGTCCTGCAGCCACAGTACCTGCAGCGCGTCGTCCTCGCCACGCTCGGCCAGCGCCTGCTGCAGGGTCACTTCGCCGATGCGGCGCGCGCGCGCATCGACCAGCAGCCAGGCTGGTACCGGCTGCGCCGGCCGTTGTGCTGCGCGCAGGCGCTCGACCACGGCGTCGGTCTGCGCCAGTGCGTGCACCTGCAGGCCATGATGGGCCGCGATGCGCTCGATGCGCGCCTGCAGGACCGCATCGGTACTTAACAGCAGCAGCGGGGCCGGCGGGCGCGCCATCGCCGGCAGGTCGCCGGGCACCTTCAACAGCGGGATCTCGAACCAGAACGTCGCACCGTGGCCGGGCGTGGACTGCACGCCGATGCGCCCGTGCATCAGGTCGATGATGCGCTTGCAGATGGCCAGGCCCAGGCCGGTGCCGCCGTAGATCCGGGTGGTGGAGGCATCGGCCTGGCTGAAGGACTGGAACAGGCGAGCCTGCAGGGCCTCATCGATACCGATGCCGGTGTCGATGATCTCGAAGCGCAGCTGATGCTGTGCAGGACCTTCGCCCAGCCGTTGCACGCGCAACTGCACCTGGCCGCGCGCGGTGAACTTGATTGCGTTGGCCAGCAGGTTGCTCAGCACCTGGCGCAGGCGCACCGGGTCGCCGCGCACCGGCAGGCGCACGGAGGGATCCAGCTGCAGGCCGAGCGACAGGCCCTTGGAATCGGCCGCGCGCTGCATCAGCTGCACGACGCCATCAAGCAGGTCACGCAGATTGAAACTGGTGATCTCCAGTTCCAGTGCCTGCGCTTCCAGCCGTGAGTAGTCGAGGATGTCGTCGACGATACGCAGCAACTGCTGCGAGCTGGCCGAGGCGGTAGCCAGCATCTGCCGCTGGTCCTCGCCCAGCGGCCCACGCGCGATCAGCTCCAGCATTGGCAGGATGCCGTTGAGCGGCGTGCGGATCTCGTGGCTCATCGTGGCCAGGAATTCGCCCTTGGCCAGCACCGCCGCTTCGGCGGCCTGCTTGGCCTGCAGCAGCTGCTGCTCCAGCTGGCCCTGGCGTTCGGTGGTGTGGCGCAGATGGTCGCGCTCGGCGGCCAGCAGGCTGCGCTCGTGTTGCAGCTGGGCCAGTGCCCGGTTGCGCGCGCGCAGGCGCAGGCCCAACAGCAGCAATGCGGCGGCGGCAAGGGCAACCAGCAGCACGACCCACAACGGCATGTCAGAGCACCGCGTTGTGGAAGTCGAAGTTCAGGTCGCTGCCGGCCGACTGCACCATGTTGCCCTGGATGTAATCGACCCCGCCGACCCACATCGCGGCTGCAGCCTGCGGGTCCTCGATCTGCTGGCCGATGATCTGCAACCCTGCCGCATGTGCCCGTTCGATCGCCTTGCGCAGTTCTTCGCGTGTGGCCGGGTTGGCATGGCTGCTGGAGAAGCGTGCGGCCATGCGCACGAACGACAACGGCAGCTGGCCCAGCAACGCGTCAGCCTCGCCACCGGGCTCGAACTGGCTCAGGCAGAAGCGCACGCCGGCGCCGGCCATGCGCTGGCAGAACTGCTGCAGCGGCACGGTATGGATCAGCGCGTCGGGCAGGCGCACGTCGATCACCAGCGCGCTGCCGGGCAGGTCGCGCTGCTGCAGCGATTCCAGCAGCCAGTCCGCGAACGCATCGCGTTGCAGGGTGCGCAGCGACTGTGAAACGAACAGGTTCAGCGGCTGCGTTGCGTGCCGGTACAGGTCCAGCAGGCCCAGCGCATGATCCATCACCTGCTGGTCAAGGTCGGCGATGCGCCCGGCGGCTTCCGCGGCCGGGATCACCTGGCCGGCTGCCAGCACCGTGCCATCGGCCTGGCGCAGGCGCAGCAGCAGCTGGTACTGCGCGGTGTTGCCACCGGCGACAGCGACGATCGGCTGATAGGCCAGCTCAAGTTGGCCTTCCAGCAACGCCAGGTGCTCCTGTTCGCTGATCACGTCGCGATGCACGTGGCCAGCCACGCCGGCGCTGAGCAGGCGCGCCTGCAGGGTGGTGCGTTCGACGGCCTCCAGCGCACTGTTGGCATCCTCGAAGCCGGATGACAGCGGCGCGTAGCCGACCACGCCGCGCAGGTGCACGGATTCATCGTCGCGGATCACGAAGGCGCGCGCCGACAACTGCTCGCGCAGCGTCGCAGCAATACCTTCCAGGCTGTCCTCATCGGCATTGCGTACCAGCAGCAGGAAGCTGTTGTCATTCAGGCGTGCCAACAGGTGCGGGTGGCCGGCTTCCGCCAGGCGCTGCCCGGCCTGCACCATCAGGCGCTCGAAGGCCGCATAGCCATAGCGCTCGCGCAGCCCCAGCGCACTGGACACTTCGACGAACAGCACGCCGCCCGGGTCGCGGTGGGCGAGTGCGGCGTTGAGCTGCTGCAGTACGTGATGACGCGTCGGCAACCCCGTTTCCGGATTGCTGGTGGCCGGTGCACCGGCGGCACCGGGCAGGGTCGCAGCCTGCGCACGTGCGCGGCGGATGCGGTTGGCCACGGCGGCGATCAGGTGGCGCGGGCGGATCGGCTTGCTCAGGTAGTCATCGGCGCCACTGTCGAGCACCTCGAACTGGCGTTCCGGGTCCGGGTCCCCGCTGAGGAACACGATCGGCAGCAGCTGCAGGCCGGGCTGCTGGCGGATCAGCGCGGTCAGGCGCATGCCGTCCAGGCCGGGCAGGTGCAGGTCCATCAGGATCAGGTCGGGGCGATGTTCCTTGATCGCCTGCAGCGCACCGTCGGCATCGCTGTGCACGATCGCCTGCATGCCGGCGCCGTGCAGCACGCTCTGTGCGAACAGGGCCTGCGCGCGGTCGTCCTCGACGATCAGCACGCGGTAGGGCGAATCGGAGGGCGGCGGCGCCTGGTCGTTGTTGCCAGCTTCGGCCAGCACCACCGGGCCGGGAAGCGGCGGTGGTGCGCTGTGGATTGCCGGGGCATCGGCAGCGGTGTTCTGTGGCGTGACCGCTTCGGGTGCGGCCGGAGCGCTGATGGCCGTCTCGGCGCTCCAGCGTTGCCAATGATCGGCCGGAGGGGTTTCAGCGCGTCCCGGGCGGGCGCCCGCGGGGGATTCGTTTGCGGCCATCGGTGCTCCTGGTGTTCGCGTCCATTATGCGACAAGCCCGGTGCTCAACCGGTACCGGTGTGCCCCGGCGGTGTTGCCGATGCACCGCGCGCCAGCCAGCGCACACCCTTCCACAGTGCGCGCCAGACCAGCCACACCAGCAATGCACCAGCCAGGCTGCAGGCCAGCACCACGATCAGGGCGATCCAGGGATGCGCCAGCGCCAGTGCCAGTCCACCGATCACCACGGTGTCTTCGGCCGCAGAGGCAACCCAGTTGCTGGCCGGTTCCGGCGAGGTGTTGAGCAGGGCGCGGGTACCGGCCTTCAGACCATGGCTGGCCAGGGCGACGCCGGCACCAGCAGCAAGCGCACCGGTGCCCAGCTGACCATCCGGCGACAGCGTGGCAGCGGCAAGGAAGGCGCCGGCAGGCACGCGCGCGAGTGTCTGCACCAGGTCCCAGACCGAGTCCACACCGGGGATCTTGTCGGCGAAGAACTCGGTCACCGCCAGCGCCGCCGAGGTGCCCAGCACCCACCACGATTCAGTGGCCTGCAGGGCCGGCGGCAGGTCGACCCAGCCGAGCAGGCCGGCCAGGCCGACGCCGAACACAGTGAGGTAGACGCGGATGCCGGCCAGCCAGGCCAGCAGGATGCCGATCACGAACAGGTGGGCTTCGGTCATGGCGATGCTCCGGCGACGGAACTGTGCAGGGGGCCACACTATCGACGATGGCGTGCCTGAACGCCACAGACCGCGGTCGGTCACTGCGCAGGAAACCCACCCGTCCTGTCATACACTAGCCCGTCGTTTGCCACAGGGGCCGTACCGGTGTCGCCCTCGCGATGCCCCGGAAACCACCCATGACCAACCGTCCTCCCATGCGCGTGCAGGTCCGCCTGCCCGGCGCGCCGCAACCGCCGGCCGACCGTCGCCGCCTGCTGGTGATCGGCGGCATCTGGCTGCTCAGCCTGGTGCTGGCGGTGCTGGGTGGCTGCTGGATGGCCACGCCGCGCGATGCCCAGGGCCAGCGCCTGCAGGCTGCTGAGAAGCGCGCCGAGACGCTGCAGGCGCAGCTGACCGAACTGCGCCAGAAGCAGGCCACGCTGGAAGCCTCCGACCGCATCAGCCGCGCCGCCAACACCGAGGTGCAATCCTCGCTGGCCGAGCGCGATGAAGAGATCGCCGGCCTGCGCGCCGACGTCGCCTTCTATGAGCGACTGGTGGGTTCCACCAGCCAGCGCAAGGGCCTGAACACCCATTCGATCGAGTTCAGCCCGGAAGCGGCCGGCACCTGGCAGTACACCGCGGTGCTGACCCAGAACCTCAACCGTGGCGCCATCAGCCAGGGGCAGATGCGTTTCACCGTGGAAGGTGTCAAGAACGGCAAGCTGGCCACGATCAGCTGGGATGATCTGCATCAGCGCAGCAAGGTAGCGGGACAGGATTACTCGTTCCGGTACTTCCAGCAGCTCACCGGCAGCGTGATGCTGCCGGCTGACTTCACCCCGCAACGCGTGCGGGTGACATTGGGGAGTGGTACGGGGGGTACCACCCAGGTATTCGACTGGAAACAGGCCGGTGCGCCGGCCGCCAAAGGGGAGTAGGCAGATGTTCGGAAGCAGCAAATCCAACCGTGAAGGCCAGCTGGTGGTGGATGCCCTGATCGGCAACCAGGTGGTGATCCGTGGTGATGTGGAATTCAGTGGGGGCCTGTATGTGGAAGGTCGCATCCATGGCAAGGTGATTGCCGCCGAAGGCGCCAGTGGCGCGACCCTGACGGTCGCCGAGCATGGCGTGATCGAGGGCGAGATCCGCGCCCAGGTGGTGGTCATCAGCGGCCGCCTGGACGGCGACGTGCACGCCACCGAGAAGGTCGAGCTGACCCCGAGCGCACGGGTCAATGGCAACGTCCATTACCAGGTGGTGGAGATGAATGCGGGCGCCCAGCTGAACGGCCGCCTGATCCATGCCAGCGCCCCGATAGCGGCCCTGCCGGCTCCGGAAGGCGATGAGGCCAATGGCGGCAAGGGTGACACCGCCGCACGCCGCAAGCTGGCCGAGGCGATGGCTTGAAAGCCATCGTCGGCACCCCCATGCTGACACCATGAGCACGCTAGTCTCCCTGCCCGGCGCCACCCCGGTTGCCGCGCCCGATTACCAATCGCTGGAGCGCCCGCTGAACTTCACCGAGTCGGCGGCCGCCAAGGTCAAATCCCTGATCCAGGAAGAGGGCAACCCCGACCTGGCTCTGCGCGTGTACATCGAAGGCGGTGGCTGTTCGGGCTTCCAGTACGGGTTCGAGTTCGATGAGAACCGTGCAGAGGATGACCTGGCGGTACAGACCAGCGGGGTGACCCTGCTGGTCGACCCGCTGAGCCTGCAGTACCTGATGGGCGCCGAGGTGGACTACACCGAGAGCCTGACCGGTGCCCAGTTCGTGATCCGCAACCCGAACGCGAAGACCACCTGCGGCTGCGGCAGCAGTTTCAGCATGTAAGAGCCCTGTGGCCAGGATGTGCCAACCAAGGTTGGCACCTACCAGAGCGGATCAGTAGATCCACGCCATGCGTGGATGCTCTGTGCCTGCATGCCCACAACAGCAGATTGCGCACAGCGCCGACCTTGCCACCCGCATCGATTGGCGGCACGCTTGCCGGATGCCCAATACTCCTTCGCCGCTTTCCGGTTTCGCCTTCGTTGGCGAACCGCTGGAGCGCGCCGATGCCCTGCGCGAAGATGCCGATGCACTGGCGCGCCTGTGGCCGGGTGCGCGCATTCTCGTGCTCGATCAGGACGGCAGCGCCTTTACCGGCGATGACGATCAGCCCCTGGCGCTGACCGGCGCCGACATCGGCGGTGGCCCGGGTGCCGCGATCTTCCTCGGCCTGCGCGGGGATCAGGCGTGGTTCTCGGTTGAAGCCAGCAACGTCACCGTCGCCGCTCCGAGCCGCCTCGACCTGCGCCAGGCCGCACTGCTGTGGTCGATGGCCGATGCGACCGCCTTCAGCTATGCCCGCGGCATGTCCTACTGGCATTCGCGCACCCGTTTCTGCGGCGTGTGCGGTGGTGCTGTGGCGTTTGCCCGCGGCGGCTTCGTCGGTCGTTGCGCGCAGTGTTCCACCGAGCACTACCCGCGTGTCGATCCCGCCGTGATCGTCGCCGTGGAGAACCAGGGACGCCTGCTGCTGGGCCGGCAGTCGAACTGGGCACCGCGGCGTTACTCGGTGCTGGCCGGCTTCGTCGAGCCCGGAGAGACCTTCGAGCAGACCGTGGTGCGCGAAGTGCACGAGGAGAGCAAGGTGCGGGTGATCGCGTGCCAGTACCTCGGCTCGCAGCCGTGGCCGTTCCCGGGCGCGCTGATGGTCGGTTTCCGTGCCCAGGCGCAGGACGACCTGCCGACCGTGGACGGTGAGCTGGAAGACGCGCGCTGGTTCAGTGCCGACGAGGTGGGCGCGGCGCTGGCCCGCGATGTCGAGGACGATGGCCAGGGCATCCGCCTGTCACCGCCGATCTCGATTTCGCGCGGCCTGATCGAACACTGGTACCGGCAGCAGAAGGGCTGAGCCCGGCCGGCTGCGGCGCCTGTATTGCCGCCACCTGAACACGGCCCGGGTTACAGTGCCGGTCACCGCGGAGGGCGTCGCTGCGGCAGGTAAGGTAGCGACGCCGAGCGTTCTGTTTCGTAGGGAGACCTGCCATGTTCACCACTCTGGCCGCCGTGCTGGTGGCACTGGCCCTGGGCCATGTAGCCCCGGCCGCTGCCGCCTCGCTGCGCCGTTTCGACGGCTTCCGGCGCTGGCTGGGCTGGCTGGATGCGCGCGGTGGCAAGGCTTGGCAGGGACCGGCAGGCGTGGCGCTGGCGCTGCTGCCGCCGCTGCTGCTGATGGCGCTGCTGGCCTGGTTGCTGCGTGGGGTGCTGTACGGTCTGCCGTCGCTGCTGCTGGGCGTGGCGGTGCTGGCCTGGTGCTGGGGACCGCGCGACCTGGACCGCGATATCGAAGCGATCATCGACGCCGATGATGCAGCGACGCGGCAGGCGGCGCTGCGCAACCTGCAGGCCGCCGGCGGCAGCCTGCGCGAGGATGTGCCGTCACTGGTGGAAGCAACGGTGTTCAATGCGCTGCGGCGCTGGTTCGCGGTGCTGTTCTGGTTCCTGCTGCTGGGCCCGGCCGGTGCGCTGGGCTATCGCCTGTTGGCATTGATGGCTGAAAGCCCGATGCGCGCACGCGTGCCGGTGGAGCCGCTTGCGCTGGCGCAGCGCCTGCTGGGCTGGATCGAGTGGCCGGTGGCGCAGCTGATGGCGTTTTCGATGGCGCTGGTGGGCAACTTCGATACGGCGTGGAAGGCCTGGCGCCAGGCCCATGGCGAGCGCCTGGCCGGTGGCATTGGTTTTCTCGGCGCAGTGGCGCGGGCCAGCGTCAATGCCGAGCTGCGCGAGGACGCGCACGATTACACCGAGGCGGGGCTGTTGCCAGTGTGGCAGCGGTTGCCGGACCTGCGTGATGCGATGAGCCTGGTGTGGCGGATGCTGCTGCTGTGGCTGGCGATCCTCGCCCTGCTGGTGATTGCAGGCTGGGTGACGTAGTGGCTTTTGCAGGGCTTGCAGCCCTGCACCTGCAGAGGCAACAGCAACGGCTGGATTGCTGCGGGTTGGCGGGGTGGGTCGGATGGCGGGGGACGCCGTGAATCCGTCCATGGGGGCTTGGTCGCCGCTTGCTCGTGCGCGCAGTCCTGCACGCACGGCAAGGCCAGGGTTGGGCGTCCTGCCCAACCCGCCCGAGGCATGCCTCGGGCCCATGCGGCTCACACCCCCGCCATCCGACCCACCCCGCCTTCGACAGTTTTCCGTGCACTGACGTTCTGTAGAGCCGAGCCATGCTCGGCTCCGAGCGAGCGCAGCGAAGCGATCCGCTTTTGATCTTCTTTTTCTTTTCCGTGGTGGACGCACACGGAAACTGTCCGTGGCCGGGCGGGTGGGCTGCGCAGGGGCGTGAGCCGCATGGATGCCGCGGCCAAGCCTCCGCGGACGGATTCACGGCGCCCCCGCAAACCCATCTCGCCCGGCCAACCCCAAGGCTTTTGCCTTCAAACGCCGCCCACCACGAGGGGCTGCGCCGTTGGCTGGAAACCTAGACCGGTGCCAGCGCGGTAAACGGTGCCCACGGCAGGTTGCGCAGCAGCGCATACCCGGGCAGCACCCAGAGCCAGAACACGGGATTGGCCAGTACCCGCATCAGCGGGTCGAGCACGCGCGGGCGGATGCCGGCGATGTTCAGCAGCATCAGCAACAGGAACGGCAGGCTGATGACCAGCAGCGGGTTCATCGCCATCGCGCCGGGCAGGTCGAAGTGGACCAGGGAATACAGGCAGCGCGTGCTGCCACAGCCCGGGCAGTACAGGCCGGTCAGGGCGTACAGCGGGCAGCTCGGCAGTGGATTGCCGGCGACATACGGATTGACGTTGCGCAGCACCACCGTGGCACCCACGGCCAGGCCGGCGGAAACCAGCAGCGGCGCCCAGCGGGCGAGTCGGGAACGAGCGGGAAGCGCGGACATGCAACAACGGATCCGGCGCAGGCGCCGGATCCGTCCAGGCGTATCAGTAGCCGCTGTTGCTCATCGCGCCCATGCCGCCGAGCACAACGAAGAACAGCACGTACAGCACGACCAGCACGGCCCAGGCGATGGCCGACCAGATGGCCCACTTCTTGGCCTTGGCGGCCGAATCCTGCGCGCCGGCGATGTCGCCAGCGGCCAGCTTGCCGTTGACCTGGGCGGCGTAGACGATCGACACGATGCCGGCCGGCAGGCAGCAGAACAGGGTGGTCAGGATCGCCCAGACCAGGTTGTTCGGGACCTGCGGAGTCGCAGTATTCATGGGTTCAAGCTCCTTGATGGGTGGTGGTGGTGAATCATTGGTCGGAAAGAGCGCCCAGTACGGCCAAGCCGCCGAACAGCCCGAACCACAACAGCAACAGGACCGGCAGGGCCACGGCCGAAGCCACCGCCCACCAGCCCGCCTTGCGCGACGCGCTGTAGGCCCCCGGCAGGTCGCCGGCCGCGCGGCGGCCATCGACCTGGGAGGCGTACACGATCGACACCACGCCCAACGGCAGGCAGCAGAACAGCGTCGTCAGGATCGCCCAGACCAGATGGTTGGGGATGTAAACCGGACGGCTGAGCGGTGGTGGTTGATTCAAAGCAAGACTCCATTCCTTGGTGGCCAGCCGTGATGTATCGGCCGGACCTCCCCCCTGTGGGTGCGTAATCTACCGCAACCGACGTTGCATGTATGCGTTTACAGTCACGACATGTCGCGTACGTCACCGGACGGTGACCTATGCGGGGGAGGCTGCCGGGCCCGCCTGGCGGGCCGATTCCGTCAGGCGTGATCGCCGCGCAGGGCCCGCACCTGGGCCTCCAGCACCGGGGCGCTGGTGCTGTGCCCATCCACGGCCGGTGCCGCCACCACCTCGACGGTAGCGCGGAAACGGCGCGGCACGCGCATGCGGCCAAGGCGGCTGTCGCGACGGCTCCACATGCTGGACCACATGCCGCGCAGCGCCATCGGCACCACCGGCACCGGCCGCCGTTCGAGGATCTTCTCGACACCGGACTTGAACGGTGCCATCGCACCATCCTTGGTCAGCGCACCTTCCGGGAAGATGCAGACCAGCTCGCCTTCGGCCAGCGCGGCGTCGATCTCGTCGAACGCGCGCTGCATCAACGCCGGGTCTTCGCGTGCACCGGCGATCGGGATCGCCTTGGCGGTCCGGAAGATCCAGCGCATCACCGGTATGTTGAAGATCTTGTAGTACATGACGAAGCGCACCGGGCGCGGAATCGTCGCCGACAGGATCAGTGCGTCCATGTAGCTGACATGGTTGCAGACCAGCAGCGCGGCGCCCTCGTCGGGCACGTTCGCTTCGATGCCGTGCGGGCGCAGGCGGTACAGGGTGCGCACCATCAGCCAGCTGAGGAAGCGCATCAGGAATTCGGGGACGATGGTGAAGATGTAGATCGCCACCAGGGCATTGGCGATGGCCAGCGCCAGGAACTGCTGCGGAATGGTCCAGTGCAGCAGCTTGTGCGCGGCCAGCGACAGCAGGGCTGCGCCGACGATGAAACCGGAATTCTGGATGTTCAGCGCGGCGAACACGCGCGACATCTGCGCCTTCGGCGTGCGGCTCTGGATCAGCGCGAACAGCGGCACCACGAAGATGCCGGTGAACAGGCCGATGCCGATCAGGTCGATGACGATGCGGATGCTGCCCGGCTGCTGCAGGAAGGTGCCGACGGTCAGTCCGTGCACCGTTGCTTCGCCACTGCGGGCGAAGTACAGGTCGAGCAGGAACGCGGTCATGCCGAACGCGCCCAGTGGCACCAGGCCGATTTCCACGGTGCGGGCCGACAGCTTCTCGCACAGCAGCGAGCCGACGCCGGTACCGACCGAGAACAGAGCCAGCGCAAAGATGTACAGGGTCGGCTCACCGCCGAGGTTGGTCACGGCATAGGCCGGTAGCTGCGAGGTCAGCACGGTGCCGACGAACCAGAACCAGGACACGCCCAGGATTGAATTGCGCACCGCCTTCTGCTGGCGCGCCATGCGCAGCACCGCCAGTGATTCCGGCAGCGGATTCCAGTTGATCTTCAGGTTCGGGTCGCCGGCGTCGACCTTGGGAATCAGGCGCGCGGCGATGTTGCCGCAGATCGCCAGGCCGATGATCGCGCAGGCCGCCACCACCGTGCCGTGGCTGCCGGCCACGGTGAACACCAGGCCGCCGACGATCATGCCGGACAGGATCGACATCGAGGTGCCCATTTCAACCAGACCGTTGCCACCGGTCAGCTCTTCGGGCTTGAGCACCGAGGGCAGTACCGAGTACTTCACCGGGCCGAACAGGGTTGACTGCATGCCGGTGCAGAACAGGGCGACCAGCAGCACCGGCAGGCTCTGGGTGAGGAAGCCGGTGGCCGCCAGCGACATGATCACGATCTCCATGGTGGTGGTGATCACGATCAGTCGCGATTTTTCCAGTTTGTCGGCGATCTGCCCGGCCAGTGCCGAGAACAGGAAGTACGGCAGGATGAAGATGGCAGGTGCCAGCGTGGCATACAGCCCCAGTTCTTCCTCCGGCACGGCCATGAACAGCAACATGCTGATGATCGCCTGCCGGTACACGTTGTCGTTGAACGCTCCGAGCGCCTGGACGACGAAGAACGGCAGGAAACGGCGCTGGCGCAGCAGGGCGAACTGGTTGTGACCGGACATGGAGCCTCCTTGACCGGCGCAGCCTAGCATTCCTGTCCATCCGCTGTGGGTGCGGACCTGTAGGTGCGGACCGTCGGTCCGCACACTTTGAAAGATCTCAGACGATATCGTCGACCACGCCGCCATCCACGCGTAGTGCCGCACCGGAGGTGGCGGAGGCCTGCGGCGAGGCCAGGTACACCACCATGTTGGCCACTTCCTCGACCGTGGCGGTGCGCTGGATCACCGAAGACGGCCGGTGTGCCATCACGAACTCGCGACCGATCTGCTCCAGCGGCTTGCCACTGCGCTGGCGTTCATCTTCGAACATCGCCGCAAAGCCGTCGGACAGGGTCGGGCCGGGCAGCACCGCGTTGACGGTGACGCCGCTGCCGGCCACGCGCTTGGCCAGGCCGCGCGACAGCGACAGCTGCGCGGTCTTGCTGACTCCGTAATGGATCATGTCGGCCGGAATGTTGCGTGCCGATTCGGAGGAAATGAACAACACGCGGCCCCAACCGGCTGCCACCATCGCCGGCAGCAACGCACGCGACAGGCGCACGCCGGACATCACATTGGTCTGCCAGTAACGCTCCCAGGTGGCGTCTTCGGTCTCGAAGAAGTCCTCGGGGCCGAAAATGCCGGCGTTGTTGACCAGGATGTCGACCTTGGGCAGGCCCGCCAGCAGGGTATCGACGCCGGCTGCATCGGAGAGGTCGGCGGCCACGCCGATCACCTCGGCCCCCGGAACGGCGGCGAGCAGACGCTGGCGGGTGCGTTCGACGCTGTCGGCGCTGCGGCCGTTGAGAATGACCCGCGCACCCGCTGCGGCAAGACCCTGGGCGATCGCCAGGCCGATGCCGGCGGTGGAGGCGGTGACCAGCGCGGTGCGGCCACTGAGTTCGATTTTCATGACGATGATCCGGAGCGGGGGATTGCCCAGTATCCGCGTGGCGGCGTGATTGAACTGCAGCGCCAGGCGCAACGCGCCGTTGCACACGGCGCAGTAGATCCACGCCGTGCGTGGATGAAATGCCTGATTCAGCAGTGAGGGATCAGGTCAGGCTGGTCACCGCCTCATTCGCTGCCGCCCGCACCTTCGGCAGCATCCGCAGCACCAGCGCCATCTGCGTGCGGATCAGCTGCAGCTTCGGCGGCATCGCCTCATCGATCTGCTCCAGCTCGGCGGCCACCGCGCGGTCGGCGTCATTGTCGTCCTCGCTGACCGGCTGCCGTGCGGCCAGGGCCGAGGACAGCTGCTGCAGCGCCTTTCGCACGCGCTCACCGGCGGCCAGCGCCAGCGGATCACCGGCGTAGCTGTCCACCTGGTCGCGGTGCGCACCCAGCGCCGAGAGATGGCCGAGCAGCATGTTGGACAACGCCAGGAAATGGAAACCGGCATCGAGGTTGCGGCGCACGTGGCCCGGCTCGCGCAGCATGTTCGACAGCGCGGTGGACAGCGCGGCATCGGCGTTGTGCATGTCGCGGCGGGCGATGCGGTAGGCCAGGTCATCGCGCATGCCGCTGCGGTACTGGCCCAGTACCGAATCCAGGTAGCGTGCGGCGGTGTCCAGCACGCGCGCCAGCACGAGGTGCAGCTGGCGGCCCTGCCAGTCGGGCAGGATCAGGAACGCAGCCGCGGCGGCGATTGCGCAGCCCAGCAGCGTATCGACCATGCGCGGCACGATCAGCACGAAGCCATCGCCGATCAAGTTGAAGCAGGTCAGGGCCATCACCGTGATCGCCGCCGATGCCACCAGGTAGCGGTCGGTGCGGGTGAAGAAGAACAACAGCGCCGACAGCAGCGCGATCAGCAGCTGCACGTGCAGCTGCGGGAACAGCTGCAGCAGCGCCCAGGTCAGTACCAGGCCGGCCACGGTGCCGACGATGCGTTGCGCCAGGCGCTGGCGGGTGGCACCGAAGTTGGGGCGGCAAACGAACACGATGGTCAGCAGCACCCATGAGCCGTTCTGGGCATTGAACAGGCGGATTGCCGCGAAACCGACGATCAGCGCCAATGCCATGCGCAGGCCGTGGCGGAACAGGACCGAGCCGGGCGTGAGCTGCTGGCGCACGCGTACGCCCATCTCGCGCAGGGTGTGCGGGTTGCTGTCGCGCAGGCGGGTATCGACGTTGTCCAGGCTGGCCTCGGAACGCTCCGCATCCAGCAGGCGGCGCTCGATGCTGCGCAGGTTGTGCACCAGCAGGTCGAGCGAGCCGAGCAGTCGCTGCCACTGCGGCCGCTGCTGGTCGCGCAGGTAGGCCAGCGCATCAGCCAGATCGCGTCCGGCCTGCTGGTTGCTTTCGCCATACACGAATGGACGGCGCAGGCGGATCGCCTCGCCCAGCCGCGCGCAGGCCTGTCCCTGCAGGTCGAGCAGGCGCTGGCAGCGGTACAGCACATCGCTATGGAAGAAGGCATCGACCAGCGCACCGTACGGGTAGTGCGAGGAGCTGGCGCGCTCGTGGAAATCCTGTGCCATGTAATAGAGGCGCAGGTACAGGCCGGAGTTCACGCCTGGCCGCCCGGAACGGCCGAAGCGGGCGAGGATCGCGGTCTTGGCCTCGTTCAACGCACCGACCACGCGCCGGTTCTGCTCGGCCAGGTCGAGCTGGCGACGTTGCAGGTCGGCCTCGCGCACCGGCTCGAACAGTGTTGCTTTCAACTGCAGGTAGCGGCCCAGTTCAACGTACAGGCGCGCCACGCGTTCGCGGACCGGACGGTTGGCGAACAGCGCGGTCCACAGGATCGACAGCAGGCCGTACCAGACCGCACCGGCCAGCAGGTGGCTGACCGCGTCCAGCGCAGTGCGCAGGTCACTTGCACCATGCTGCTCCAGGCCGATCATGGTGTAGATCGCCAGCGTCACCGTGGCCTGGGCGATGGAGGCATAGCGCTCGCCGAGCGCACCCAGCAGGGTCAGCCCGAACGTGGACAGCGCCAGCGCACCGATGAAGATCCATGGCCAGGGGAACAGCCAGATCACCGAGGCGGCGGCGAGGCAGAAGCACAGCAGCGACAGCAGTACCGCCTTGGTACGCCCCCACCAGTTGTCATCGGTCTCGGCGATGGCGCTGGCGATGATGCCGAGGAACACGCCGGGCAGGGCGGTGAGCGCATCCAGCTGCCAGCACACGGCAAGCGCTGCGGTCAGGGCGATGAACACACGCAGGCCGTAACTGGCCTTTTCGTGGGCCCACAGGCGGCTGAGGCGGGATTCGCGGGCGGACATGCAGGCTCGGTGGAAGGGTCTTCCACCATTATTGCGGGCTGCGCGTGAAATATGGAGTGCGGACCAACGGTCCGCACCCACGGTGGTGACAGGCCTTACATGTCGAACCGCACGCTCACAGCGAACGTGCGCGGCAGGCCGGCGCCGGCGTTGGACCAGTATTTCCGGTTGGCCAGGTTCTCGACGCTGGCGCGCACGGTCACCGGGTGGCCGGAGGCGAGCAGGCGATAGCCGATGCCTGCATTGACCAGCGTGTAGTCGGGCAGCTTCAGGGTGTTGTCGGCGTCGTACCAGACATCGCCGTAATAGCGCACGGCGGCGTAGGTCTCCAGCCCATCCACCCATGGCAGCTGGTAGGTGGCATGCAGTACTCCGCTCCAGCGCGCAGCTCCTGCGGTGCGCTTGCCTTCCTGCGAGGCGCTGCCCGGCGACAACTTGTCGTAGGTCGGGTCCAGCCAGGTCACACCGCCCCCCACCGTCAGCGCGTCTGTCACGTGCAGGTCGCCATTGGCTTCGATGCCTTCGTACAGCGTGATGCCATCCTGCACCAGGCGAGGCAGGCTGCCGGCGATCAGCTGGTCGATGTTGGCGCCACGTTCCAGCCGGAACGCCGCCAGATTCGCATTCCAGCGTGCCGCCTCGGCCTTCGCGCCGATCTCGTACTGCTTGCTGATGGTCGGGTCGAGCACGTCGCCCGCGTTGACGTAGCTGTTGCCCACGCGGCTGCCCGCTTCCAGCGATTCGATGTAGCTGGCGTAGAGTGTGACCGCCTCGCTGGGCTTGAACATCACCGCGTAGGTCGGTGTGACCGGGTAGGTGTGGTAGCGGCCCTTGGTCTCGTAGTCGTTGTAGCGCCAGCCCGCCAGGACCGACCAGCCGCTGCCGAGATCGACGGTATCGCTCGCGAACACCGCCTGCTGCACGGTCTCGTCGCCGCGGGTCATCACCCGTAAACCCACGGCGTCATGGCGGATCGCGTGGCGCTGGTACAGGTTGGCGCGGCCGATCAGGCTCCATTCGTAGGGGCGGTCCCAGCCCAGCCCGGTCTGGTGGCTGATGCCCGCCACCACCTGATGCTGCAGGGGGCCGGTGCGGAAGCTGCCCTGCAGCATCGCCTGGGCCAGCTTCCACTCGCTTTTGCCACCCAGTTCGTAGACGTTGACGTCGTAGTCGCCGTTGGGATTGTCGATGTAGGCGAAGATCTTGTTGACGTCATTCCACGAGGTGGTGACGCCGTAACTCAGGCTGGCTTTCCAGTCGCTGTTGATCTGCCAGTTCAAGCCGGACGACAGCAGGCTGGATCGGGTGTCGTAGTAGGTGCCGGGTACGCTGTTGTCGGTATCCCCGGCAATCGGTCGCGGCAGCGATGTCAGGCCACGGAAGTAGTACTGCGGCGACTCTTCGCGCAGGTCGCGTGACTGGAACACGCCGTCGAAGGTCCAGGTCAGTACATCGCTCAGGCGCGCATCCAGCGACAGTGCGCCAACCTTGCGATCGACGTGCCCACCATTGAAGGTCTCGCCCTGTTCCTGGAAGGCGTTGAAACGGTAGCCGAACATCTGCTCGTTGCCGAAACGTCCGCCAACGTCGATGCCGCCGCTGACGATGCCCTGTTCACGCCAACCCAGCTGGGCGGAGAAGGTGGGCGTGTCCGTCGGCTTCTTGGTGATGTAGTTGACGATGCCGCCGGGTGCACCGAACCCGTACAGGAAGCCGCCCGGGCCTTTCAGCAGATCGACCTGTTCCATCACTTCCAGCGGCCATTCGGTACCCCAGGAAGAGACCTGCAGGCCATTGACGCGATAGCTGTCGAAATTCAGTTCGATACCGCGATTGCGGATGGGCGAGCTCCAGCCACTGGCGTAGGCGCTGACCTGGGTGGTGACCGAGGGGTCGAGCAGGAAGGCTTCGCCCAGCGAGACCACCTGGCGCTGCTCGATCTGCTCGCGGCCAACAGCGGTGATCGCAAACGGAGTGTCGCGCAGGGCGCGGTCGCCCAGTGCGCCGGCGTCGGTGTGGGTGCGTTCGGCGATGACCTTCACCGCATCCAGATCGGTGGCGTTACGGCTGACGGCCGGCGCTTCGGCATGGGCAGCGCAGGCAGCGGACAGGGCGGCGGCCAGCAGGGCCAGGCGGGGGAGACGGGAAGGCAGCATCGATGGTGGTCCTCGACGGACGGCCACGGGCCATCCGCCCACGGGTGGGGGAAGGGGCAGTGGCTGGGATCACGCAGGCTGGCCGGAGATGGCAGCGGGGCGCCGCGAAGGGGCGCAGGACCATGGCTGGATGAGAATTGTTCTCTTTTCGTTACGGCACGTCAAACCTGGAGGCGTGCGGACCCACGGTCCGCACCCACCATCCGCACCCACGGTAGCGCCGGCCGCTGGCCGGCGGATCCGATCAGGCCCGCTGTGCGCGCTTGAGCAGCTTCGCTTCGCGCCTGCGTGCGCGACGTGCCCGCCAGCGCTCGGCCAGGCAGGAGAAGATCACGTACAGCGCCGGCGTGCTGAGCAGGGTCAGGCTCTGCGAGAACAGCAGGCCGCCGATCATCGCGATACCCAGCGGACGACGCAGTTCGGACCCTTCACCCAGGCCGATCGCCAGCGGTACGGCCGCCAGGATCGCCACCATGGTGGTCATCATGATCGGGCGGAAGCGCACGATGCTGGCCTCGCGTGCCGCTTCGCGCGGTGCCAGCCCGTGTTCGCGCTGCGCCACCAGCGCGAAGTCGATCATCATGATCGCGTTCTTCTTGACGATGCCGATCAGCAGCACCAGCGCGATCATCGAGATCACCGACAGCTCGGTATTGGTGCCGAACAGCGCCAGCAGCGCGCCCACGCCCGCCGCCGGCAGCGTGGACAGGATGGTGACCGGATGGATCAGGCTCTCGTAGAGCATGCCCAGCACCAGGTACACGGTCAGGATCGCTGCCAGCACCAGGATCAGCATGTCGCTGGGATCGGAGTTGAACCCGAACCCCGCATCATCGGCCAGGCGGATGTCGCCCGGCATGCGCATGCCGGCCACCGTCGCGTCGATGATTGCCTTGGCCTCACCCATGCTCACGTTCGGCGCAAGGTTGTAGCTGAGGTCCATCGTCGTGTACTGGTTTTCGTGGGTGATCTGAGACGGCGCCAGCCCCGGGACCTGGGTGGCCACCGCAGTGATCGGCACCATGTCGCCGTTGCGCGCACGCACGTACACCTCATCCAGCGCCGCCGGTGTGGCGGTCTGCGAGGGCAGGGCATTCACCACCACGCTGTACTGGTTGATGTCCGAGTAGATGGTGGAGATCTGGCGCTGGCCGAACGCACCGTACAGGGCGCCGTCGATGGCGCCGACCGAAACACCCAGGCGGGCTGCCTTGGCACGGTCGATCTCGATGTTCTGGCGCAGGCCGGCATTGTCCACGTCGGTACCGACGTCGCGCAGCTTCGGGTTCTTCTTCAGCTCCGCCTGCAGCTTGGGCAGCCATTCCTGCAGTGCGGCCAGATCATTGCCCTGCAGCGAAATGCGGTACTGCGCGCCCTGGCTGGAACCACCGCCATCGTTGCTGGGCAGATCCTGGATCGCGCGCAGACGCAGCTGCAGGTCCGGGTAGCGGTCGGCCTTGGCGCTCAACCGTGCCAGCGCGTGCGCGGTGGTTTCGCGGCGGCCGTCGCTGCGCGACTTCAGCTCGATGTTGAACTGCGCGCTGGAGCCCTGGCGGCCGCTGCCCAGGCGCACACCCACGGTCTTCACCGCCGGGTCGGCCATCAGCATGTCGGTGATGCGGCGCTGGCGGACGACCATGTCCTCGAAGGACACCGTGGCACTGGAGTTGGCGCGGCCCCAGATCAGGCCGGTGTCCTGCGGCGGGAACGCGCCCTTCTTCACCGCCCCGAACAGGAATATGGTGACGCCGATCAGGATCAGCGGCGTCAGCGACAGCAGCAGCGCGTGGCGCAGCGAGAAATCCAGGAACACGGTGTAGATGCGCAGCATGCGCTCGTGGCCGGCGTCCAGCCAGCGGCCGAAGCGCGACGGCGGCGCGCTGTGGTCATGCGCGCTGAGGAAGCGGCTGCACAGTGCCGGGGTCAGCGTCAGCGAGACGATCATCGAGACCACGATGGCCGCCACCAGGGTGACGGTGAACTCGCGGAAGAACGCGCCCATCATGCCGCTGGCGAACAGCAGCGGGATGAACACCGCCACCAGCGAGGCGGTGATCGAGACAATGGTGAAGCCGATCTCGCGCGCACCGGTCAGCGCCGCCTGCATGCGCGGCATGCCCTCGTCGAGGTGGCGCATGATGTTCTCGATCACCACGATCGCATCGTCGACCACGAAGCCGATCGCGATCACCAGCGCCAGCAGGCTCAGGTTGTTCAGGGTGAAGCCCATCACATACATCACCAGTGCGGCACCGGCCAGCGACAGCGGCACGGTCACCGCAGCGATCAGCGTCGGTGCCAGCCGGCGCAGGAACAGCGCCATGGTCAGCACCACCATCGCCAGGCTGATCAGCAGGGTGATCTGCACTTCATGCAGTGACGAGCGGATGGTCGGCGTACGGTCGAAGTACGGCGTCATCGTGGTGCCCGGCTGCAGGTAGTCGCGCAGGGTCGGGATCTGCGCCTTCACCCGGTCCACGGTTTCCACGATGTTGGCGCCGGCGCGGGTGAACACGTACATCACCACCGCCGGCTTGTGGTCGAACCAGGCGGCCTGGTAGGCGTCCTGCTGGCCGTCGTAGACGTTGGCGATGTCCTTCAGGCGGATCACCCGGCCATCGCCCTGGGTCTTCACCACCAGGTCGGCGAAGTCGGCAGCGCGTGCCACCGAATCGTTGGCGATGATCGCGGTGGTGGTGTTGCCATCGCTGAGGAAGCCGGTGGGCGAGGTCACGTTGGCCGCGCGCACCGCGTTGCGCAGGTCATCGGCGGTCAGGCCCAGTGCGTTCATCAGGCGCAGGTTGACGTCCACGCGTACCGCCGGCGTCGACGCACCGGCGATATCGACCGAGGCGACGCCGCTGATCTGCCGGATGCGCTGTGCGAGCAGCGAGTCGGCGACGTTGTACAGCTCATCGGCCGACTGCGTCTGCGAGGTCAGCGCGATGGCGATCACCGGGTCGTCGTTCGGGTTCGCCTTCTGGTACATCGGCGAGCCCATGCCCGAGGGCAGGTCGGCCTGTGCCGAATTGATCGCCGTCTGTACGTCCAGTGCTGCCGAATCGATGTTGTGGCCGCTCTGGAAGATCATGAACACCAGCGAGCTGCCTTCCGAGCTCGACGAGCGCATGCGGTCGATGCCCGGCAGCTGGCCAAGATGGCGTTCCAGCGGCGCGGTGACCGTGGATGCCATGGTCGCTGCGTCCGCGCCGGACTGGCTGGCGTGCACGAAGATCACCGGGATCTCGATGTTCGGCAGTGCCGATACGCCCAGGCGCAGGTAGCAGATCAGACCGACCATGAACAGGCCGATGGCCAGCAGCGCGGTGCCGATCGGGCGGCGGATGAAGGGGCCGGACAGGTTCATCGTGCGGCCCCCCGCAGCAGCGGGGTGTGGATCATGCCTGCGGCTCCTGCAGCGAACCGTCGCGCAGTGCGCGCTGTTCGCGGCGGCGGGCAAGCCATTCGGAGAAGCGTTCCATGTACAGGTAGATCACCGGCGTGGTGTACAGGGTCACCAGCTGCGACAGCAGCAGGCCGCCAACGATGGCGATGCCCAGCGGGCGGCGCAGTTCCGAGCCGATGCCGGTACCCAGTGCCAGCGGCAGCGCGCCAAGCATTGCCGCAGCCGTCGTCATCATGATCGGGCGGAAGCGCAGCAGGCAGGCGCGGCGGATCGCTTCGTGCGCGTTGGCACCGGCGCGGCGCGCCTCGATCGCGAAGTCGACCATCATGATGCCGTTCTTCTTCACGATGCCGATCAGCAGCACGATGCCGACGATGCCATCCACCGACAGGCTCAGGCCGCACAGCATCAGCGCCAGCAGCGCACCGACACCGGCCGGCGGCAGCGTGGAGATGATCGTGATCGGGTGGATGTAGCTCTCGTACAGCACGCCCAGCACGATGTAGATCACCACCAGCGAGGCCAGCAGCAGCCACACCACATCGGTCTGGCTGCCGGTGAACTCGGCGGCCTTGCCGATGAACTCGGCATGCAGGTGGGTGGGCATGTCCAGGCTGTCCTTGGTCTCCTGGATCGCACGCACGGCTTCGGACAGCGAATAGCCCGGCGCCACGTTGAACGAGACCGTCACCGCCGGCAGCTGCTGCTGGTGGCTGACCAGCAGCGGCGCACTGCTGACCTTGCCTTCGGCCAGCGCCGACAGCGGGATGATGTTGCCGGCGCCGACGGTGATGCCGGTGTTCTGCGCGCCGATGCCGGTGGCGGTCGACGAGTTCGACGAGGTGACCTGGCCGAAGCTGGTGGCATTGGTGCCGGTCAGTGCGCCGGCACCGTTGGACGCCACCGCCAGCTGCTCCATCAGCGCCGTGCTGGTGCGGAACTCCGGTGCCACTTCCAGCACCACGCGGTACTGGTTGAGCTCGGTGAATATGGTCGAGATCTGGCGCTGGCCGAACGCATCGTAGAGCGTGTCGTCGATGGTCTGCATCGGCACGCCCAGCACGCTGGCCTTGTCGCGGTCGATGTTCAGTTCAAGTGCGCGGCCCTGGTTGGACAGGTTGTTGTCCACGTCAGCCAGTTCCGGGCGCTTGCGCAGCGCTTCGGTCAGGCGCGTGGCCTGGGTCGCGACCGTTGCCGAATCCACGTCCGACAGCGAGTACTGGTACTCGGTAGCGGCCACGCGGGTATCCAGGGTTACGTCCTGCACCGGCTTCAGGTACAGCGCCACGCCCGGAATACCGGCCACCGCCTTCTGCAGGCGCGGCAGGATCTGGTCCAGGCCATCGCGCTGGCTGCGTTCCTTCAGCACGATCGACAGCTGGCCCTGGTTGAGCGTGGGGTTCATGCTGCCGGCACCGATGAACGCCGATACGCCGGTCACATCCGGATCGTGGCGCAGTGCCTCGGCCACCTGCTTGGTGCGCTGCTCCATCTGCGGGAAGGCGATGTTCTGGTCGGCCTGCACCACGCCGGTGATCAGGCCGGTGTCCTGCTCGGGCAGCAGGCCCTTGGGAATCAGCACGTACAGCAGTACGGTCAGCACCAGTGCGGCGCCGGCCACGGCCAGGGTCAGGCGCTGGTGGCCCAGCACCCAGTCCAGGCTGTGCTCGTACAGGCCGACGGTGCGCGTCCACAGGTTCTGCTTGCCGGCGGCCGCTGCGCGCTCATGCGCGTCCTCGCCTTCGGGCAGGGCGTCGGGCTTGAGCAGGTAGGCGCACATCATCGGGGTGAGCGTCAGCGAGATCAGCATCGACAGCACCACGGCGATGCTCAGCACCCAGGCGAACTCGTGGAACAGGCGGCCGGTGACGCCGGGCATCAGCAGCAACGGCAGGAACACCGCCACCAGCGAGACGGTCAGCGACAGCACGGTGAAGCCGATCTGGCGTGCACCGATCTCGGCCGCTTCCTTGCCACTCTTGCCCTGCTCGATGTAGCGCACGATGTTCTCGATCATCACGATCGCATCGTCGACCACAAAGCCGGTGGCCACCACCAGCGCCATCAGCGACAGGTTGTCCAGCGACATGCCGGCGAAGGCCATCACCGCGAAGGTGCCGGCCAGTGACAACGGCACCGCCACCGACGGGATGATCGTGGCCCACAACCGGCGCAGGAACACGAAGATCACTGCCACCACCAGGCCGATGGTGAGGATCAGCGTGAACTGCACTTCATGCACCGAGGCGCGGATGGTCTCGGTACGGTCGTTGAAGATTTCCAGGTGCACGTCGGCCGGCAGCACGCCCTGCAGCTGCGGCAGGATCGCGCGGATGCGCTCGACGGTCTGCACGATGTTGGCGCCGGGTTGGCGGCGCACTTCCAGCAGTACCGCCGGCTTGCCATCGGCCCAGGCGGCCAGCTGGTCGTTCTCCACGCCATCGATCACCTCGGCCACGTCCGACAGCCGCACCGGGCGGCCGTTCTTGTAGCTGATGATGGTGTCGCGGTACTCGGCGGCGCTGGCCAGCTGGTCGTTGGTGCCGATGCTGTAGGACTGGGTCTTGCCGTTCAACGAACCCTTCGGCGCATTGACGTTGGCCTGGGTCAGCGCGCTGCGCAGCTGCTCCAGGGTCAGGCCCATGTTCGACAGCTGCGCCGGATTGACCTGGATGCGCACGGCCGGGCGCACGTTGCCGGCAATCGAAACCAGGCCGACGCCCTGCACCTGCGACAGGCGCTGGGCCAGGATCGAGTCGGCGTAGTTGTTGACGTCGCGCAGCGGGCGCGTATCAGACGTCAGCTTCAGGGTGACGATGGCTGCGTCGGCTGGATTCACCCGGTTGTAGACCGGCTGGTAAGGCAGCGACGAGGGCAGGGTGGCCTGGCGGATCGCCGCCTGCACGTCCTGCGCGGCGATGTCGATGTCGCGGTCCATCGAGAACTGCAGGATGATCGTCGACAGGCCCGCCGACGAATCCGAGGTCATCAACTCCAGCCCGGAAATCTGCCCGAACTGGCGCTCCAGCGGGGTGGTGACCAGCGAAGCCATGGTGGTGGCATTGGCACCGGGGTACTGGGTGGTGACCACCAGGCTGGGTGCATCGATTTCCGGCAGCGCCGACACCGGCAGCTTGCGGTAGCCCAGGATGCCGAGCAGCAACAGGCCCGCCATCAACAGCGAGGTGGCGATCGGGCGGCGGATGAAGATCGTCGAAAAGCCCACGGACTGATCCTTGCTGGCACTTCAATGTCGGCGCCGGCAGGTGTGCCGGCGCGAGGGAGAACTGTGGCCTGCGCTCAGCGCGGGCCACCACCGCGACGGCCACTGCCGGCACCGTTCTTCTGCTCGGCCGCCTTCAGTTCGGCCTCGGTCGGCGCGGCCGGGGTCTCGCCCGGCTTCAGCGCGTTGACCTTGCTGCCCGGCTTCAGGCGGAACTGGCCTTCACTGACCACCCGCTCGCCGCCCTTCAGGCCTTCGGCGATCTGCACCTGGCTGTCGCCCACTTCCACGCCGCTGCGCACGGTCTGCATCTTCACCGTGTTGTCGCCCTGCACGACGTAGACGTACTCGCCATCCGGGCCACGCAGCACGGCCTGGGTCGGGATGACCACGCCACCGGCGATCGTGCGCAGCTGCATGCGCACGTTGACGAACTGGCCCGGCCACAGGCCGTTGTCGGTGTTGTCGAACAGGGCGCGGGCCTTGAACGTGCCGCTGTCGGCACTGATCAGGTTGTCGACCACATCGAGCTTGCCATCACCTGACAACACGTGCGAGTCGGCGCGGTCCAGCGCCGCCACCGGTACCGCACCGGCGGCCTGCGCCTGGCGTACATCGCCGAGCTGGCGCTCGGGCAGGTTGAACAGCACGTGGATCGGATGGATCTGGGTCAGGGTGACCAGCGCGGTACCGGCGTTGACCACGTTGCCGGCGTCGACTGCGCGGATGCCGGCGATGCCGGAGATCGGTGCGGTGACCTTGGTGTACTGCAGCTGCACCTGTGCCGAGCGCATGCTGGCCTCGTTCGCCGCGACTGCGCTTTCGTACTGTGCCACTTGGTTTCGCTGTGTATCCAGGTCGGTCTTGGCGACGTACTGGCGATACTCCGGCGCGTTCGAGCGCTGGAAGTTGGAGCGCGCGGTGGCCAGCAGGGCTTCGTTCTGGCGCTTGGCCGCGGCGGCCTGGTCGTAACTCGCCTGGGCGGTGCGCGGGTCGATCACCGCCAGCACATCCCCCTGCTTCACTTCCTGGCCTTCGCGGAAATTGAGGCTCATCAGCTGGCCGCCGACCTGCGGACTGACCGTAACGGTGTTCATCGCGGTCACCGTGCCCAGCGCGCTGGCATATACCGGCACATCTTGGCGCGTAGCGTCGACCACGGTGACCGGTACCGGGCCGGCATCCGGATCTTCGCCGCCCTGGCGCGCGCCCGCAGCGGGTTTTCCAGCCTTGTCCTTGCCTCCGCCGACGACGCGCAGGCCAACCACGGCCAGCACCAGTACCGCCACGACCAGCAGCACGATCTTCCAAACACGTGACATTACGAGGACTCCAAGTGGGCTGGACCGGGCGGTGCCCGGGTTGGCAATGCGCAAAGCATACCTGTGCCACATCACGTTTCCTGCATGACGGATGGGACGGGCGCTAAGACCGGATCCGGCCGCGGAGGTTCCCGTGGCGGCGGCGTTGCCCTACATTCAGCTGGAACCCCCTGCCGTGGAGATCGCGATGCGCCGTTCGCTGTTGCTGTCCGCCCTGCTGCTGGCCCTGCCGGCCCTTGCCCATGCCCAGGACGGGCAACGCCCCGAAGTGACCGCCGCCGCCCAGCGCCTGCAGGCCAAGGTGGTCGAATGGCGCCGTGACTTCCATCAGCACCCGGAGCTGTCCAACCGCGAGGTGCGAACCTCGGCCGAGGTCGCCAAGCGCCTGCGTGCGATGGGCCTGAAGCCGAAGACCGGCATCGCCCACCATGGCGTGGTGGCGATCATCGAAGGCGGCAGGCCGGGGCCGAAGATCGCCCTGCGTGCGGACATGGACGCGCTGCCGGTGACCGAGCAGACCGGCCTGCCGTTCGCCTCGAAAGCCACCGACCAGTACCGCGGGCAGACCGTGGGCGTGATGCACGCCTGCGGTCACGACGCGCATACCGCCACCCTGCTCGGGGTGGCCGAAGCGCTGGTGTCGATGAAGAAGGACCTGCCGGGCCAGGTGATGCTGATCTTCCAGCCGGCCGAGGAAGGCGCGCCGCCGCCGGAAGAAGGTGGTGCCGCGCTGATGCTGAAGGAAGGGCTGTTCGCCGACTTCAAGCCGGAAGCCGTGTTCGGCCTGCATGTGTTCTCCAGCGTGCAGGCAGGCCAGATCGCAGTGCGCGGTGGTCCGCTGATGGCTGCGTCGGACCGCTTCGGGATCAAGGTGATCGGTCGCCAGACGCACGGTTCCGCACCGTGGAACGGCATTGACCCGATCGTCGCCACCGCCGATCTGGTCGGCACCGCGCAAACCATCGTCAGCCGCCGTGCCAACCTGTCCAAGCAGCCGGCGGTGCTGACCTTCGGCGCGATCAATGGCGGCATCCGCTACAACATCATTCCCGATGAAGTGGAGATGGTCGGCACCATCCGCACCTTCGACGAAGGCATGCGCCAGCAGATCTTCGCCGACCTGCGCAACGTGGCCGAGCACACCGCCGCCGCGCATGGCGCCAAGGCGGTGACCGAGATCTACGAGGCTGACGGCAATCCGGCCACGGTGAACAACCCGGCACTGACCGCGAAGATGCTGCCGAGCCTGCAGGCGGTGGTGGGCAAGGACAACGTCTACGAGCCGCCGCTGCAGATGGGTGCGGAGGATTTCTCGCTGTACGCGAAGGAAGTGCCGGGCATGTTCTTCTTCGTCGGCTCCACCAGCGTGGGCATCGACCCGGCGACGGCGCCGGCGAACCATTCGCCGAAGTTCCTGCTGGATGAGAAGGCGCTGGACGTGGGGTTGCGCGCGCTGCTGCAGGTGAGCCTGGATTACCTGCACGGTGCCGGCACTCCTGCGGGGTGAAGGTTACCGGCAGGGCTTGCAGCCCTGCACCCGTAGAAGCCGGAGCAACGTCAACGTCAACGGCAAAAGCGGTGCTGGATTTCTGCTGGTTGGGCGGGGCGGTGTGGGCCTGCAGGACACGCCGTAAACCCGTCCATGGGGGCTCGATGGCGCCATCCATGGCGCCAACGGTCCTGCAGGACCACACCGCCCAGCCCCCGACAGGTTCACGCGGCTGTTGGTAGGTGTCGACCTTGGTCGACACGGGCAGACATCCGGAATGTCTGAAGGATTGGCTTTTGATTTTGATTTTGATTTTTCTGATCTTTCCCGTGGTGGTGGCTGCGTGCAGGGAACTGTCAGGGGCCGGGTGGGTAGGCGGGGCGGGGGTGTCCGCGGCATGGATGCCGCGGCCAAGCCCCCAAGGACGGGTTTACGGCGTCCCCCGGCCCGCCTACCCACCCGGCCAAGCCGATAGACCGCCTTCCACGACCAACCAACACAACCACCACGGAGGGGCTCCGCCGTTGGCCGACCCGGCCGAAGGCCCGCCCTCCGCGCGATACAATGACCCCCATGAACACCCCACAGGATTCCAGCCTCGGTCGCGAGGTCAGTTACCCGTCGCAGTACGATCCCGGCCTGCTGTTTCCCATCCCCCGCAGCGGCGCCCGCGCCGAGATCGGCCTCGACGACGCCGCGCTGCCGTTCGTCGGCCACGACCGCTGGCACGCCTTCGAGCTGAGCTGGCTCGACCCGCGTGGCAAGCCGCAGGTCGCCGTCGCCACCGTGCAGGTGCCGTGCACCTCGCCGCGGTTGATCGAATCGAAGTCGTTCAAGCTGTACCTGAACTCCCTCAACAGCACCCGCATCGACAGCGCCGAGGCACTGCGCGCGCGTCTGGTGGCGGATCTATCGGCCTGCGCCGGTGCGCCGGTCCAGGTCGAGTTCGGCCTGCCGGGCCTGCGTGAGACGCCGCTCGGTGAATCCATCGACGGGCTGGACGTGGAGATCGACTGCTACGGTCCGCCGCAGGCGGACTTCCTGGCCGCCGAGGCGGGCGAGGTGGTGGAGGAGACCCTGGTCTCGTCGCTGCTGAAGTCCAACTGCCCGGTCACCGGCCAGCCGGACTGGGCCACGGTCAGCCTGCGTTACCGCGGGCCGAAGATCGACCGCGCCGGCCTGTTGCGTTATCTGGTCAGCTACCGCGAACACGCCGAGTTCCACGAGCAGTGCGTTGAGCGGATCTTCAGCGAGGTGTCTTCGCGCTGCCAGCCGCAATGGCTGGAAGTGGAGGCCCGCTATACCCGCCGTGGCGGCCTGGACATCAACCCATGGCGTGCCAGCCCCGGCATCGCCGCCCCGGCTGCGACCTACCGCGAACTGCGGCAATAACCGCCGCAGGCGGTTGCCCGTTGTGCCGGGCCATGCCCGGTGGGCGCCGGCCAAGGCCGGATCCCCCTGGCACAGCCGGCCAGCGGCTGGCACGACCGGACACCGACCCTCCCGATTGTTCAGCCGCCCCCGGGGGCGGCTTCACATCTGCACCATCCCCATTTAACAACCTCCATGGCACCGTGCGAACCACGTAGTCATGCAGACGGGAGTTGTGGATGAGTACCGAGAAGAAAGCCGATTTCTCCGGCGTCAGTGGCAGTGTCGACAGTACCGCCGAGCAGGTGCCGAAGGCGGACTTCTCCGGCGTCAGCGCTTCGGTGGACAGCACCGCAGACGTTGTCAGCGGCGGCACCTATACCGTGCAGAAGGGTGACTCGCTGTCGAAGATCGCCAAGCAGCATCTGGGCGACGCCAATGCCTGGAAGAAGATCTTCGAAGCCAACCGCGATGTGCTTGATGACCCGGACAAGATTTTCCCGGGCCAGACCCTGAAACTGCCGCCGAAGTAAGCCGGCCGAACGCCGTCCGACAAATCCCTGGGAGGAACCCCGAATGATCAAGACCACCCCGCTCCAGACCGCCCTGATCGCCGCCCTGCTGGGCAGCGTTGCCCTGGTCGGTTGCAAGAAGAAAGAAGAGTCGACCGACAGCAACGCCGCTCCGGCAGCGACCGCTCCGGCCGAACCGGCAGCACCTGCACCGATGACCGGCGCACCGCCGCCGATGGCCGAAGCCGCTGCAGTCAGCGTCTCGGCGGTCACCGTCGGCAAGACCGCAGCCGCCGACAAGTCGGTTGCGACGACGGCATTGTTCGCACCGAAGGATGACGTCATCGTCTCGGTCAAGACCGACGGTGCCGCCAACAACGTCACCGTTGGCGCGAAGCTGACCTACCAGGACGGCCAGGTGGCCGGCGAACAGAACGCCACCCTGAACACCAGCGGTGCGGAAACCACCAACGTCACCTTCAAGAATGCAAAGGGCTGGCCGGCCGGCAAGTACCGCGCCGAGGTCACCGTCGATGGCAAGGCGGCTGGAACGCCGCAGGAGTTCGAGGTCAAGTAAGTCCTGCCGACTCTCTCCCGGCAGGGCTCACGATGGACGCAGCCGCGAGGCTGCGTCCTTTTTTATTGGACGGCGGTTGGCCCCATCCACGCATGGTGTGGATCTACTGACAGCCGGGCCGCGCTTCATCCACGCCATGCATGGATGGATCACAGCGTTGCCGCCGTGCAGTACCGCCGCGTATGGCACGGCTTTGCCCCGCGCGGCTGAAAACGCGACAATGCAGGGGTTTCCCCGCCGCGCGCCCACCCTGACGGCGACGGGGGAAAGCGCGGGGCCCGGCCCCGCGCGCGACACGGTTGCACGTGGCCCGGCGCTGGCGCCGGCCTTCCCCTGAGCATTGCTACAGAGTCCAAGTCCCCCATGTCCAAGATCCTCTACACGCTGACCGACGAAGCCCCGTTCCTGGCCACCCAGTCGCTGCTGCCGATCGTCGGCGCCTACACCGCCACCGCAGGCATCGTGGTGGAAACCCGTGACATCTCGCTGTCCGGCCGCATCCTGTCGCTGTTCCCGGAACTGCTCAGTGACACGCAGAAGGTCAGCGACGACCTGGCCGAGCTGGGCCAGCTGGCGACCACGCCGGACGCCAACATCATCAAGCTGCCGAACATCTCCGCCTCGGTGCCGCAGCTGAAGGCGGCCATCAAGGAACTGCAGGACCAGGGTTACCCGCTGCCGGATTACCCGGAAACCCCGGCCGACGACCAGCAGCGCGACTACAAGGCGCGCTACGACAAGGTCAAGGGCAGTGCGGTGAACCCGGTGCTGCGCGAAGGCAACTCCGACCGCCGTGCGCCGCTGTCGGTGAAGAACTACGCGCGCAAGCACCCGCACCGCATGGGCGCCTGGGCGTCGGATTCGAAATCGCACGTCGCGCATATGGCCGCCGGTGATTTCTACGGCAGCGAGAAGTCGGCCACCCTGGCCAACGCCGGTGCGCTGAAGATCACCTTCCACGGCAACGACGGCAGCACCGTCGTGCTGAAGGAAAAGACCGCAGTGAAGGCGGGCGAGATCGTCGATGCCGCCGTCATGAGCCGCAAGGCACTGGCTGCGTTCATCGCCGAGCAGATTGCCGATGCCAAGGCCCAGGGCGTGCTGTTCTCGCTGCACCTGAAGGCGACCATGATGAAGGTCTCCGACCCGATCATGTTCGGCGTGGCGGTCAACGAGTTCTACAAGGACGTGCTGGCCAAGCATGCCGACGTGCTGAAGCAGGCCGGTTTCGATGCCAACAATGGCATCGGTGACCTGGCTGCGCGCCTGCCGTCGCTGCCCGAAGCCACCCGCGCCGCGATCGAAGCCGACCTGGCGGCCGAGTACGCACAGCGCCCGGGCGTGGCCATGGTCAACTCGGACAAGGGCATCACCAACCTGCACGTGCCGAGCGACGTGATCGTCGACGCCTCGATGCCGGCGATGATCCGCGACTCCGGCAAGATGTGGAATGCCGAAGGCAAGCTGCAGGACACCAAGGCCGTCATTCCGGACCGCTGCTACGCCGGCGTGTACCAGGCCGTCATCGACGACTGCAAGGCGCACGGTGCGTTCAATCCGGCCACCATGGGCTCGGTGCCGAACGTCGGCCTGATGGCCCAGAAGGCCGAAGAGTACGGCTCGCACGACAAGACCTTCCAGATCGCTGCCGATGGCGTGGTCAAGGTCACCGACGATGCCGGCACCGTGGTGTTCGAACACGCCGTGGAAGCCGGTGACATCTGGCGCATGTGCCAGACCAAGGACGCGCCGATCCAGGACTGGGTCAAGCTGGCCGTCGAGCGCGCCCGCTTGAGCAGCACCCCGGCCGTGTTCTGGCTGGACGCCGCCCGCGCCCACGACGCGCAGGTCATCGCCAAGGTCGAGCAGTACCTGAAGAACCACGACACCGCCGGCCTGGACATCCGCATCCTGCCGCCGGTGGAAGCGACCGCCTTCTCGCTGGACCGCATCCGCAAGGGCGAGGACACCATCTCGGTGACCGGCAACGTGCTGCGCGACTACCTGACCGACCTGTTCCCGATCATGGAGCTGGGCACCAGCGCCAAGATGCTGTCGATCGTGCCGCTGATGGCCGGTGGTGGCCTGTTCGAGACCGGTGCCGGTGGTTCGGCCCCGAAGCACGTGCAGCAGTTCGTTGAAGAGGACTACCTGCGCTGGGATTCGCTGGGTGAGTTCCTGGCCCTGGCCGCGTCGCTGGAACACCTGGGCAACCGCTACGACAACGCTGCCGCCCGCGTGCTGGCCAAGGCGCTGGACGAAGCCAACGGCCAGTTCCTGGACAACGACAAGTCGCCGTCGCGCAAGCTGGGTGGCATCGACAACCGTGGCAGCCACTTCTACATCGCGCTGTACTGGGCCCAGGCGCTGGCCGCGCAGGACGAGGACGCCGCACTGAAGGCACGCTTCGCCCCGCTGGCCAAGGCACTGACCGACAACGAACAGAAGATCGTTGAAGAGCTGATCGCCGTGCAGGGCAAGGCCGTGGACATCGGCGGTTACTACCGCCCGGACGTGGCCAAGGCCAGCAATGCGATGCGCCCGAGCGCGACCTTCAACGCCGCGCTGGAGCAGCTGCGCGGCTGATTCATCGCCGTTCGGTCGTGACACCGGAACCCGCGCTTCGGCGCGGGTTTCTTTTTGGGCTCTGGGGTCAGATCCCTTTTGCCATGCAAAAGGGATCTGACCCCAGGCGATGAAACCGCGACATCCGTCGGCTGTCGGAATGCCGTCAAAGGGGCATGAAACTTGCCCGCGATGGCCGTCGCAGAAACGATCGGACACCGTCTGCAACTGCCTTCGATCTGAGCAGTCGATCACGACGGCCGCCGCTGGCGATGCCCTAGCCTTGGCGACGCGAGGCCACCGGGGAGGTGGCCGCACGGGGAACACGGATGGCACGCGTGCTGGTAGTGGGAACCGACATCCAGGGCGAGCAGGCCCTGCTGCAGCGGCTGCGCGTGGCATCGGCCCTGCCGGACGGCCAGATCCGCCGCAGCCAGGACCTGGACGATTGCGATCTGCTGGTCATCCGCGATACGCCGGCGCTGCGCAACGCGGCCCAGCGCATGCGCCAGCAGCGTCCGCGACTGCAGTGCTGGATCGAGGACATCGGCGGCCAGCTGCGTGATGGCGACGGACACCAGGATGTGCTCGACGATGGTGCCATCGGCCGCGCGCTGCGCCGCATGCAGTTGGCACCGGAGCCGATTGCCATGCACGCACCCGCACCGATCCGCCTGGCCGATGGTGCACACGCCATCACCCGCCTGCTGCGCGAGCGGCTGCCTTCGAGGCAAGGGCAGGCATTATTGAGTGATGCGGGCGAGCCTCTGCTGCTGATGGACCTGGAGCATGACCAGGCCGTGCTGCTGCAGGAACCCGCGAGCGCGCTGGTGGAGCGTCTGGCCGATGCCTTCGAACGCCTGCAACTGGATGCGCTGACGCCGGCACGCCTGCAGGCGCTGGCCGGCGAGCGGCCACGCCAACCACTGCGGCCGCTGCTGTGGCAGTGGGCACAACGCAGCCGCCATTGGCAGGCATTGGACGAACGCCTGCGTGGCGCCTCGGTGAAGCTGCTGCGCTGGCCCGACTTCCGCGTACTGGGCCACGACCATGATGGCTTCCGCCTGTGTTCGCTGCTGCTCAAGCGCGCGTGCACGGTTGACGAGTGCGCGATGCTGCTTGAGTTGCCGGCTGCGGCGGTGCGCGATTTCATCCATGCCGCCTACCTGTGTGGCTACGCGCAATTGCAGAGCGCCCCTGTGACACCGATGACGGCAGTACGCAGCAATGGCACCGACAACGGTCTGCTTGCCCGACTGTGGCGGCACCTGCGCGGGAGCGAACGCAATGCGTGAGCACAAGGTGGTCGTGCTGGGTGGCATGGGCAGCGGCAAGTCGACCCTGGTGCGCAGCATCGCGGCCGGTGCGGTGATCGACACCGATGTGGCCAACAGTGATCGCCTCGGCGCCGACAAGGCCTCCACCACCGTCGCGCTGGACTACGCAGACATCGACCTGCCCAACGGCGAGCGCCTGCGTCTCTATGGAACGCCCGGCCAGCAGCGCTTTGATTTCCTGTGGCCGATCCTGCTGCAGGGAGCACGTGGCGCGGTGCTGCTGCTGGATGCGCGCCGTGCCGGGTTGGCTACCGAACTGGAGGACTACCTGCAGGTGCTGCGGCCGTTCGCGTCGTCATTGGCGCTGGTGGTGGCGGTCACCCATCTCGACCAGGCGCCGCACGCTGTGCTGGATGACTGGGCCGCCCGTGCCTGCCTCGATGACCAGCCATTGCCGCTACTGGCCGTGGATGCCCGTGAGCGCGCACAGGGACTACTGCTGATGGATGTATTGATGAGCGAAATGGAAGCGCACGCACTGGTGGCGGCGCATGGCTGACGGGCAGATGGCGGTACTGCCCGATGCCGGCCAGCGTGAGCGCCTGCAGCCCCTGCTGCAGGACCTGCAGCAGCGGGTGGAAGGCGTGCGCACGGTGGTGCTGGCCAGCGTCGATGGCTTTGCCCTGGTCAGCGCCGGTGCCGAAGGGCGCGGCGAACGGCTGGCCGCGATGACCAGCGCGATGCTGGCGCTGGCCGCAGCGGTCGGGCGCGAACTGGTGCTTGGGGATCTGCAGACGCTGATGCTGGAGGCCGCAGGCGGCAAGGTGCTGATGCTGGCGATCCAGGCCGAGCGGCGCGCACCGCTGCTGCTGATGGCGGCCTGCGACCAGCGCAGCGTGATCGGCCAGGTGCTGTGGCAGAGCAGGGAATGTGGCCAGGCGATCCTGGCCGAACTCGGCGGATCGTGAGCCCGGCCGCAGGGGAACGAGGGGCTCGAACCAACATCGACAAGGGGTGTGACGTGGCTGGATTGAATGAATCGTTGAACGCACTGATGGGCATCGACGGCGCGCAGGCAGTGGCGCTGGTCGACTACGAAAGCGGCATGCTGCTGGGCGAAGCCGGTGCCGGCATGGACATGGAAGTGGCTGCCGCAGGCAACACCGAAGTGATCCGCGCCAAGATGAAGACCGCCGCGTCGCTGAACCTCAACGACAGCATCGAGGATATCCTGATCTCGCTGGGCAAGGCGTACCACATCATGCGCCCGGTGGCGAAGAAGAAGGGCCTGTTCTTCTACATCGTGCTGGACCGTACCAAGTCCAACCTGGCATTGGCCCGGCGCAAGGTGCAGGACGTGGAGGCCGAACTGGCGATCTGAGCCACCGGCTTCTGTAGGGTCGGGCCCGCCCGACTGCTCTTTGCAACTGTAGAGCCGAGCCATGCTCGGCTGCTTCTGCCTGGATCAGCCGAGCATGGGCTCGGCTCTACACAAGCAACCCCACGCCAGCGTATGGTAAGGCCGGTCCTCCCGGGTGAGCCATGCATGTCCCAGCCTGACATCGCTGCCGAGCTGGCGCCGCGAATCGCCGGCGCCATCCGCGATGGTTTCGAGCAGTACCACGTCCGCTTTGCGGCGATCACTGCCCGTGCGCGGCAGCGTTTCGAGCAGCGCGACTGGGCGGCTGCGCGCCAGGATGCGGTTGAGCGCATCGCCCTGTACGACCTGTGCATCGCCGAGCAGATGGATACATTGCGCCGCCTCGCCGGTGACGCGATCGGCGAGCGCGCGCTGTGGTTGCAGGTGCACGCCCGCTACAGCGCGCTGCTGCAGGGGTTGATCGACGCCGAACTGTACAAGACCTTCTACAACACGCTGTCGCGACGCCTGTTTGCTACCCGCGGCGTGGACCCGGCGCTGGAATTCATTGCTTTCGACGTCGAGCCCTCCGATGCGATCACCCATCCCGTCGCGCGGCATACCTATGCGGTTTCGCCGACGCGGCCGGTGGAGGCCCTGCAGCGCGTGTTGGCCGATTACCGCTTTGACATTCCGTACGCGCACCAGCTGCGCTGCGCGGCGGCCATCGCCGTGCGCCTGCAGGATGATCTGGCCCATTGGGGTGACACGCCGGTGCGCAGCATCGAGCTGCTCGACACCGTGTTCTACCGCGAACGCCGCGCCTATCTGGTTGGACGCGTGTTCGGCGAGCATCGCTTCTCGCCCTGCGTGATCGCGCTGGTGAACGACAAGCACGGCCTGCGCGCCGACGCGGTGCTGACCCGGCGCCGTGATGTCGCCCATCTGTTCGGCGTGTCGCGCAGCTACTTCCAGGCCGACCTGGGCACGGTGGGTGATGCGGTGGTGTTCCTGCGCAGCCTGCTGCCGGGCAAGCCCATCGATGAGATCTACACGGTGCTGGGACGTGCCAAGCAGGGCAAGACCGAGCGCTACCGCACCTTCTTCCGCCACTTCAACGAGCACCCGCAGGAGCGGCTGGTGCACGCCGAAGGCACGCCGGGCATGGTCATGGCGGTGTTTACCCTGCCCAGTTATCCGCTGGTGTTCAAGCTGATCCGTGACCGTTTCGCCTGGCCCAAGGCAATGTCGCGGCAGCAGGTGGAGGAGAAGTACGCGCTGGTGTTCAATCTCGATCGTGTCGGCAGGCTGCTCGATGCACAGCCTTATCGCCACCTGCGCTTCCCGCGCGACCGCTTCGCGCCGGCCTTGCTGGAAGAGCTGCTGGAGCAGTGCGCGCAGAGCGTGCGCGTCGATGGCGACCAGGTGGAAGTTTCACTTTGCTACGTGCAGCGTCGTTTCCGTCCGTTGAACCTGTACCTGCGCGAGCAGGGGGGCGAAGCCGTGCGCGCGGCGGTGCTCGACTACGCGCAGGCGATCACTGACATGGCGCGCAACAACATTTTCCCCGGCGACATGCTGCCGAAGAACTTTGGCGTATCGCGGCACGGCAGGGCCGTGTTCTACGATTATGACGAGCTGTGCCTGGTCAGCGACTGCGTGTTCCGCGCCTGGCCGCAGCCACGCACGCCTGAGGAAGCGATGGGGGACGAGCCTTGGTTCCATGTCGGTCCGCGCGATGTGTTCCCGGAGCGCTTCGGCCCGTTCATGGGCCTGCCGGCGAGTGAGTTGGCCGCGGTGCGCGAGCACTACCGGCATCTGTTCGATCCGGGCTGGTGGCAGGGCCTGCAGGAACGCTTCGCCCGCGGTGACTATCCGGATACGCCGCCCTATGCAGGCGCGCACCGGCTGGCCTGAACCGGCTGTCATGGTGGCTGGGACTGAGGTACTCTCGCCGTTCATCACCAAGGATCCGGCAATGATGCGTTCCCCCCTGTTTCTCGCTCTCGCGCTGGCCGTAGGTGCCGGTACCCCGTTGCTTGCTGGCGAGGCCAGTGCGCAGACCACGCGTGCGGTGCGTGCCACCGCGGAAATGAGCATGGTGCTGTCCGGCCATATCGAGATCACGCCTGAGGGCGAGGTCAGCTCGCTGGTACTGGATCAGAAATCGGCCCTGACTCCGAGCATCGCCTCCTTCGTGGAAGGAACAATCGGCGGCTGGCGCTTCGAACCCACGCTGTACGATGGCAAGGCAGTGGCTGCACGTGCTCCGATGCGGGTGCGGCTGAGGGGGACGCAGATGGCCGATGGTGGCTACCAGGTCAGCATGACCAGTGTCGATTTCAGTGAATATGATCCGAAGGCTACCGATTCGGTGACCAAGATGCGCATAACCCCGCCGCGTTATCCGGACGAAGCCTATCGGAATGGCGCGCAGGGTGAAGTGCTGCTGATGATCAAGGTGGCGCGTGATGGCACCGTGGCCGATGTCATCGCCGAACAGGTGAACATGACCGTGGTCGGCCCGGAACGGGCCATGGCCAAGATGCGCGACATCCTGGCCAGAGCCAGTATCAGCAGCGCCCGCAGCTGGACCTTCAACCCACCGACCACCGGCGAGGACAGCACCCGCGACAGCTGGGAGGTACGCGTCCCGGTAGGCTTCGCCCTGGGCAACGACCGCAACACCGCGCAGGAACGCTATGGTCGCTGGCGCGCCTTCATTCCGGGACCTCGGCAGACCATACCGTGGCGCAAGTCGGCCCCGGTCGAGCGGGGCGGCAGCGACCTGCTGCCGGAAGGCGGCGTGTACATGGTCGATGGCGCCAAGCGCGGTGTGCGTCTGCTGACCCCGCTGGAAGAGAGCTGAGTGCTGGAGCGGAGCCGGGCAATCCGGCTCCGCGTCAGTCGGCGTACGGGTAGATCACCACCCGGTTGCGGCCCTGTTCCTTGGCCATGTACAGCGCCTTGTCGGCCAGCCGCAATGCCTGCTCGGCGTCGACGTGGAAGCTGGGGAAGTGGGCCACGCCCAGCGATACGGTGATGGTGCCGACCGGTTCGAACGGATGGTCGGCGATGTGCTGGCGCAGGCGTTCACCGGCCTGACGGGCCGATTCAGTACTGATGCCCGGCAGCAGAAGCAGGAATTCTTCGCCACCGGCGCGGCAGAGGATGTCGCTGTCGCGCGAGTAGCGGCGCATCTGGTCGGCGATGTGGACGATGGCGTTGTCGCCGACGTCATGCCCGTAACTGTCGTTGATCGACTTGAAGCGATCGATGTCCAGCGCCAGGATCGCAAACGGAATGCCCTGCACCTGCAGCGCGTCCAGCGCCTGCTGCAGCCCGCGGCGGTTGAGCAGGCCGGTCAGCGGGTCGGTGCGGCTGGCACGGTTGAGCGTGCCGATACGATCCTGCAGGGCATTGAAGCTGTGCAGCACGGCCTGCTTGAGCTGGGCGACCTCGAAGTACCAGGCGCGGATGCCGCTGACATGGTTGATCGCATTGCCGGTGTCCTCGCCGCCCTGCACATTGCGCGCCAGCTGCCACAGCGGCATCGAAATGCGGCGCGCGAACCACCAGGTGACCAGCAGCGACAGCAGGCCGAGCGGAATCGCATTCCAGATCACCGCGGTCATCAACCGTGAGAGCGGCTGCAGGGTGGCCTCGGTCGGGCGCTGGGCAATGATGCCCCAGCCAGTGGCCGCCACCGGCGCATAGCCGGCCAGCATCGACACACCACGGTTGTTGCGTACCTGCTGTGCGCCACGCTCCCCGCGCACCACGGCCTTCACCGCCGGGTTGCCGACCACGTAGTCACCCACCCGCTTGCCATCGGCGTGGTACAGCAGGCGGCCATTGCGGTCCACCACGTACAGGTAGGAGCCGTCGCGGTAGTAGTGCTTGCCCAGCAGCGTGTGCAGTGCGCTGCGCTGGCGCAGGTACAGGGTGCCGCTTACATAGCCGCGATAGCGGCCCTGGCGGTCGAAGATCGGGTGCGACAGCGACACCAGCAGCTTGCCCGTGGCCGACTGGTAGGGATCGCTGATCATCGGCTGGCGCGCCGCCAGTGCCGCGTTGTTGCCGACACTGTGCAGCACCTCACCCTGCAGCTGCAGGGTCTGCGGCGAGGTGGCGATCACCAGGCCGTCGGCGTCCACCACCAGCGAGGAGTTGAAGCTGCTGGACTGCAGCTGCAGGCGGCTGGCTTCATCCTGGGCCTGCTTCGGATCGAGGTCGTCCTCGCCCAGGCGAGTCGCGGCATAGGCCAGCTGCTGCTGCGCGGCCAGCAGGAAGTTCTGGGTGGTCTCGGCCAGCTTGGTGGCATAGACGCGGTTGGCTTCCAAGGTGTTGCCGACCAGCTGGTCGCGCTGCACCCGATAGCTGGCCAGCAGGGTGTTGGCCAGGGCGATGATGGCACTGAGCAGGGCCAGGGCGAGGATCAGCTTGCCCAGGTTGAGGCGGGGAGACAGCGTTCGCATGCGTCGACGGATCCGGCAGGAGGCTGGACCCGACCGGTTCTCCGGAAGGGGCGACAGCGGGAATCGGTGGCAGGGCCCACAGGGGGCGGGCAGGGTATCGCGCGGATTATCGCCAAAAGCGGGCGCCGGCGAAGTGAAGTGCGTCGCCCTGCAGGCAAAAAAAAACCTGCCGCAGCGAGCGGCAGGTTCTTTTCGATGCAATGCCGTGGATCAGCGCTTCATCGAACCGAAGAACTCGTCGTTGGACTTGGTGTTCTTCATCTTGTCCAGCAGGAACTCCATCGCGGCCATTTCATCCATCGGATGCAGCAGCTTGCGCAGGATCCAGATCTTCTGCAGCAGTTCCGGTTCGATCAGCAGGTCTTCGCGGCGGGTGCCGGAACGGTTGATGTCGATGGCCGGGAACACGCGCTTCTCAGCGATGCGGCGGCTCAGGTGCACTTCGCTGTTGCCGGTGCCCTTGAACTCTTCGTAGATCACCTCGTCCATCTTCGAGCCGGTGTCGACCAGCGCGGTGGCGATGATGGTCAGGCTGCCGCCTTCTTCCACGTTACGCGCGGCACCGAAGAAGCGCTTCGGGCGGTGCAGGGCGTTGGCGTCCACGCCACCGGTCAGCACCTTGCCCGAGCTCGGCACCACGTTGTTGTAGGCACGGGCCAGGCGGGTGATCGAGTCGAGCAGGATCACCACGTCCTTCTTGTGCTCGACCAGGCGCTTGGCGCGCTCGATGACCATTTCGGCCACCTGCACGTGGCGCGCGGCCGGCTCGTCGAAGGTCGAGCTGATGACCTCGCCGCGCACGGTGCGCTGCATTTCGGTCACTTCTTCCGGGCGCTCGTCGATCAGCAGCACGATCAGGTGCACGTCCGGGTGGTTGGTGGTGATGGCAGTAGCGACCTGCTGCATCATCATGGTCTTGCCAGCCTTCGGCTGCGACACGATGAGCGAGCGCTGGCCTTTGCCCTGCGGGGCCATCAGGTCGAGGATGCGGCCGGTGATGTCTTCCGACGAACCGTTGCCACGTTCCAGGGTGAAGCGGCGGCGCGGGAACAGGGCGGTCAGGTTCTCGAACAGCACCTTGTTCTTCGACGCTTCGATCGGCTCGCCGTTGATGGTGTCGACGATGTTCAGCGCGAAGTAGCGCTCGCCGTCCTTCGGGAAGCGGATGCGGCCGGAGATGTGGTCGCCGGTGCGCAGGTTGAAGCGGCGGATCTGGCTGGGCGAGATGTAGGTGTCGTCCGGGCCGGCCAGGTAGCTGGCTTCGGCCGCGCGCAGGAAGCCGAAGCCGTCCGGCAGGATTTCCAGCACGCCGTCGGCGGCGACGCCGTCACCGTGGCGGGTCAGCACCTTCAGCAGGGCGAAGATCACATCCTGCTTGCGGGCGCGGGCCACGCCTTCGGAGATCTGCAGCTGCTCGGCGATTTCCAGCAGCTTCTGTGCCGGCATGCGCTTGAGGTCGCTCAGCGAGTAGACCGGGAAGCCCTCGGGCACGTTGGCGTGCGGGCGCGGCACGAACGGCTGCTGCTCGCCGCCGTCGTTGGGCAGGCCATCGTCGCGGAAGCGGTTGTTGCGGTCACGGTCGCGGCGGTTGCGGAAGCGGTCGCGGCGGTTGCCCTGGCCTTGCCCCTGGCCCTGCTGGCCGTTCTGGTTGTACGGGTTCTGGCCCTGGTTCTGGCCGCCCCCCTGGTGGTTCTGCTGCCGCGGCTGGCCGGATTCGCGACCCTCACCGCTTTCGCCACCGCCACTGCTGGCAGGGGCCTCGGCGGCGGGCGCGCTCGGTGCGGGGGCGGTTGCGACCGGTGCCGGCGCTTCGGGCGCGGCGGCCAGCGGCAGGGTCGGCTGCGCCGGAGCGGCGCTGGTTTCGGCGGCTGCCGGAGCGGCGGCCTTGCTCACGCGGGGCTTGCGCACGCGCTTTTCGGCGGGCGCATCGGCGCTGCCGGTTTCGGAAGTGTTATCGGACAAGAGCGTTATTCCTCGCTTGAAGGTGCGAGCGCCCGGCTGGGGCGGCGAACGTTGGGAATGGGTCTGGAAGAAACTGCGTCCAGAGGGTGCGGCACGCGAACGCGGCCGGATATGCCGACACTATCATCGGCCAGCGGCGCCGTGCAAGGGCTGCCGGGAACAGCATTCATCATGGGCGCGGGGCGCCCGCCGGCAGCCGTGGTCGGCGGCTGCCGGAGAACAGCAGGATCAGGCCAGGGCCTTGTCCAGCAGGCCGGCCAGCTGGGCCTTGCCCACTGCACCGATCTGCTCGGCGACCTTCTCGCCATCCTTGAACACGACCAGGTACGGAATCGAACGCACGTGGTACTTGGCGGCCAGCGCGCGGTTGTGGTCGACGTTGACCTTGGCGATCTTGGCGCGGCCCTGGTAGGCATCGGCCAGTTCGTCCAGCGCCGGGGCGATCATCTTGCACGGGCCACACCACTCGGCCCAGAAATCGACCAGCACCGGTTCCTTGGAATTCAGCACTGCGCTATCAAAGTCGGCGTCGCCGACATGTACAACCTTGTCGCTCATCTTGGTTTCTCGTCTTGGATTGCACCCGGCCATGCCGGAGGTGGGTGAACTGGGCCATGCCCGGTGGCGCGACCCTCGTCGTTGCCTCGCGGCGCACTGCCGCGGTGCGTTCGGCGGGATGCCTGGACGCTCACGGCCGGCAGTGTACCCCTATCGCAGGGCAGGGACAGGCGCCGGCTGGAACCCAGCGTATCGTGATCGCTTCGATGCCTGGTATGTGTCGGATTTCACTGTCTTCCTGTACATGGGGCTGGCAGTGGGGGACACCAGCGGCCCCGGCAGGGCCGTTCAAGACCGGTGTGGCTGGGTGAAGGGCGCCGTCTCTTGACATTGTGAGACAGGTCATTCCGGTTTGCCGGCCCGAGTGCGTTAAACTGGGGCATTGTGCGGCGCGCGGACCGGGTGGTCCCAGCCTGCCAACCCGCCGCAGGGGCCGCAGTTTGCGACGGTGCCCCTAGACGATGAAGTGCCAGCCGCCCCACGGGCCGGCGGCCATACCAAGACGGACTCATGAGCGACAAACCGCTGACCGATTTGACCTTCTCCTCCTTTGAGTTGCACCCGGCCCTGCAGGCCGGCCTTGAAGGAGCCGGATTCACCCGTTGCACCCCGATCCAGGCGCTGACCCTGCCCGTCGCGCTGCCCGGTGGTGATGTTGCCGGCCAGGCCCAGACCGGCACGGGCAAGACCCTGGCCTTCCTGGTCGCTGTCGTGAATCGCCTGCTGACGCGTCCGGCCCTGGCCGACCGCAAGCCGGAAGATCCGCGCGCGCTGATCCTCGCCCCGACCCGCGAACTGGCCATCCAGATCCACAAGGATGCAGTGAAGTTCGGTTCCGACCTGGGCCTGCGTTTCGCGCTGGTCTACGGCGGCGTGGATTACGACAAGCAGCGCGAACTGCTGCAGCAGGGCGTGGACGTGATCATCGCCACCCCGGGCCGCCTGATCGACTACGTGAAGCAGCACAAGGTGGTATCGCTGCACGCCTGCGAGATCTGCGTGCTGGACGAAGCCGACCGCATGTTCGACCTGGGCTTCATCAAGGACATCCGCTTCCTGCTGCGCCGCATGCCCGAGCGCACCACCCGGCAGACCCTGCTGTTCAGTGCCACCCTCAGCCACCGCGTGCTGGAGCTGGCCTATGAGCACATGAACGAACCGCAGAAGCTGGTGGTTGAAGCCGAGACCATCACTGCCGCGCGCGTGCGCCAGCGCATCTATTTCCCGGCCGATGACGAGAAGATCCCGTTGCTGCTGGGCCTGCTGTCGCGCAGCGAAGGCGCGCGCACCATGGTCTTCGTCAACACCAAGGTGTTCGTCGAACGCGTTGCCCGTTCGCTGGAAAAGGCCGGCTACCGCGTCGGCGTGCTGTCCGGCGACGTGCCGCAGAAGAAGCGCGAGAGCCTGCTCAACCGCTTCCAGAAGGGCCAGCTGGAAATCCTGGTGGCCACCGACGTGGCCGCGCGCGGCCTGCACATCGACGGCATCAAGTACGTCTACAACTACGACCTGCCGTTCGACGCCGAAGACTACGTGCACCGCATCGGCCGTACCGCGCGCCTGGGCGAAGAAGGTGATGCGATCAGCTTCGCCTGCGAACGCTACGCCATGGGCCTGCCGGACATCGAGGCCTACATCGAGCAGAAAATTCCGTCCGAGCCGGTCACCAAGGAACTGTTGACCCCGCTGCCGCGCCCGGAACGCCCGGCGCCGGCTGCAGGCGAGGAAGGCGAGGACAACGAAAGCGTCGGCCAGATTTTCCGCGAAGCGCGCGAAGCCCGCGCCGCCGAGGAAGAGCGTCGGGGCGGCGGCCGTAGCGGCGGCCGTTCAGGCGGTGGTGGTCGTGGTGGTCGCGACGGTGAGCGCAGCGGCGAGCGCCGTCCGCGTGGCCCGCGCAAGCCGCGCGTGGAAGGCGAGCAGGGCGCTGCCGCCCCGGTCGCCGGCGCCGAAGGCGCCGCTGCCCAGGCCCCGCGTCCGCCGCGTCCGCCGCGCGCCGAAGGCGCACCGGAAGCTGGGGTGGACGGCGAGCACAAGCCGCGCAAGCGCCGTCGTCGTCGCCACGGCCGTCCGGTCGAAGGTGCAGAGGGTGTGCAGAGCGCCGCCGGCAATGGCGCCAGCCCGGTCACCCCGGTGCAGGTGGTGGCCAAGCCGGTGCGCACGGCCGCTGATACCGGCGATTCGTTCCTGACCCGCATCGGCCGCAAGATCCGCCGGATGCTGTCGGGCAACTAAGCCGCCGATGGTGGGTGCGGACCTTGGTCCGCACTGAGCCGAGCATGGGCTCGGCTCTACAGTCCCCATGCCGCCCTGTAGAGCCGAGCCTACGCTCGGCTGCTCTCGCGGCTGCCACCAATCGCCCCACCATCTCCACGACGTCGCGCCGGTCCTGCATAATCGGGGCATGAGTGTCCTGCGCTTCGACAATGTCAGCAAACAGTACGCCGGTGGCCACGAGGCACTGACCGATGTCAGCTTCGAGGTCGCGCCGGGCGAGATGCTGTTCGTCACCGGCCATTCCGGTGCGGGCAAAAGCACCCTGCTCAAGTTGATCCACCTGGACGAGCGGCCCAGCCGCGGCGCGGTGGTGTTCGACGAGCGCAACCTGCTGAAGGTGCGTGGCGGCGACGTGCCCCGCCACCGTCGCGCGGTGGGTGCGGTCTACCAGGACCATCGCCTGCTGATGGACCGCTCGATCGCCGAGAACGTGGCGCTGCCGCTGATCCTGCGCGGCACCCGCCGCGGCGACATCAACAAGCGGGTGCGCTCGGTGCTGGAGCGGATGGGCCTGGGCCATCGCGAGAAGGCGCTGCCCTCGCAGCTGTCGGCCGGTGAGCAGCAGCGCGTCGGCATCGCCCGCGCCATCGTCGGTGAGCCCAAGTTGCTGGTGGCCGATGAGCCGACCGGCAACCTCGACCCGACCCTGGCGGCGGAGATCATGGCCCTGTTTGCCGAGCTGCCCGCGCGTGGCACCAGCGTGCTGGTGGTCAGCCACGACCTGCCGCTGCTGCGCCGCATGCGCAAGCGCGTGCTGATCCTTGACCACGGCCGGCTGGTGGATGACATCTCGCCGCAGGACCTGGCGGAGTAATCGATGGCGAAGAACGAAAACAGTGAAGCCGCCGCCCCCTCGCGCGTGGGCGTCTGGTTCCAGCACCATGTGCACAGCGTGGTGTTCAGCCTCGGTCGCGCCTGCCGCAAGCCGTGGGCGACCCTGCTGACGGTGATGGTCATGGCGCTGGCGCTGGCCCTGCCGCTGGGCCTGTCGATCGCGCTGGACAACCTCAAGCAGTTCGCCGGCAGCGTGCAGCAGTCGCGCGATATCAACGTGTTCCTGAAGGGCAACGTCGATGGCCCCGGCGCGCTGCGCCTGGCGGGCCAGCTGCGTGACCGCGACGACGTGGCCGAAGTGACCGTGCGCACGCCCGAGCAGGGCCTGCAGGAGCTGCGCGATGCCGGCCTCGGTGAGGCGATCGATGCACTCAACGACAACCCGCTGCCGTCGCTGCTGGTGATCACCCCGGGCCAGGGCAAGGACGACGCGCGGCTGGCGCGCGCGCTGGAAAGCCTGCCCGAGGCCGACCTGGTGCAGCACGACGCGCTGTGGCGCCAGCGTCTGGATGCCTGGCTGGCGTTCGGCGCGCGGCTGGTGCAGGTGCTGTCGGTACTGCTCGGCGTCGGCGCCGCGCTGGTGGTCGGCAACACGGTGCGCCTGGACATCCAGGCCCGTCGCGAAGAGATCGGCGTGCTGCAGCTGCTTGGCGCCAGCGATGGCTTCATCCGCCGCCCGTTCCTGTACCTGGGCGCGTGGTATGGCCTGGGTGCCGGCGCGGTGGCGCTGGCCCTGATTGCTGCGGCCGGTGCCGCCCTGCGCCTGCCGCTGGCAGAACTCTCGCGCAGCTACGGCAGCCCGTTCGTGCTGCATGGCCTGGATCTGCTGCATGGCGGCCTGGTCCTGCTCGGCACGCTGCTGCTGGGCTGGCTGGGGGCATGGCTGGTGACCGGCCACTTCCTCCGCCAGACCCGCCCGACCGACACCTGAGACCGGCATGCAACCGCAAGTGTTGAAGCACCTTGAAGGGCCCGCGACGCGGGTGATGGTGGTCGATGGCTCGAAGCTGGTGCGCAAGCTGATCGCCGACGTCCTGCAGCGTGACCTGCCAGGCGTGGAGGTGATCGGCTGCGACAGCATCGAGGAGGCGCAGCTGGCGCTGGCGCAGGGCCCGGTGGATCTGGTGACCACCTCGCTGACCCTGCGTGATGGTGACGGCCTGGCGCTGGCGCGGATGGTGCGCGAAGCCGCTGGCCAGGCCTATGTGCCGGTGATCGTGGTCTCCGGCGATGCCCAGCAGCATCTGGAGCAGCGCCGCTTCACCGAGTACGTCACCGACTATTTCGACAAATCGCTCGGCCATGAGGCACTGGCGACCTTCATCCGTGGCTACGTGCAGCCGCAGACCATCCCCGGCGCCACCATCCTCTATATCGAGGACAGCCGCGTGGTGGCCGAAGCCACCAAGCGCATGCTCGAGCGCCAGCAGTTGAACGTGCTGCACGTGGTCAGCGCCGAAGAGGCGTTCACCCTGCTCACTGCCGAGTCGCTGGGCCGCAGCCGCCACCGCATCGACCTGGTGCTGACCGACGTCACCCTGAAGGGTGAACTGAGCGGCCGTGATGTTGTGCAGCGCGTGCGCGTGGACTTCGGTTACGGCAAGCGCCGCCTGCCGGTGCTGGTGATGACCGGCGATGGCAACCCGCACAACCAGACCGGGCTGCTGCAGTCAGGTGCCAACGACCTGGTGCTCAAGCCGATCGAAGAACGGCTGCTGGTCACCAAGGTGCTGTTCCAGCTGCGCCTGGCCCGACTGAACGATGGACCCCTGATTCGATGATGGATGAAGTAGCCGATACCCCGACGATCCAGCTGGAACCGAGCTGGAAGCAGCATGTCGGCGATTACCTGATGCAGCCGCAGATGCGCGAGCTGTCCAGCTTCCTGCGCCAACGCAAGGCCAGCGGTGCGGCGGTGTTCCCGCCGGGCCCGCAGATCTTCGCCGCGTTCGACGCTACCCCGTTCGAACAGGTGAAGGTGGTCATCCTCGGCCAGGACCCGTACCACGGTCGTGGCCAGGCGCACGGCCTGAGTTTCTCGGTGCCGCCGGGCGTGCCGGTGCCGCCGTCGCTGCTGAACATCTACAAGGAGATCGAGAGCGATCTCGGTATCCCGCGCCCGGACCATGGCTGCCTGATCCCGTGGGCGCAGCGTGGCGTGCTGCTGCTCAATGCCGTGCTGACGGTGGAAGAGGGCCAGGCCGGCGCCCACCAGGGGCGTGGCTGGGAAGGCTTCACCGACCACGTGGTGGATGTGCTCAACCGCGAACGCGACGGTCTGGTGTTCATGCTCTGGGGCGCGTACGCGCAGAAGAAGGGCAAGGTCATCGACACCCGCCGCCACCGTGTGCTGAAGTCGCCGCACCCGTCGCCGCTGTCGGCCCATCGCGGCTTCCTCGGCTGCCAGCATTTCTCGATGGCCAACGAGTACCTGCAGCGCCGCGGCCAGGCCCCGATCGACTGGTCGCTTCCGCCACGTTCGGCGCTCTGAGCACGGGCGCCCGGCCCGGGCTGAACGTCGGGCAACGTTTCCGGCCCTGAATGGGCCTTCGGGATGGCCTGTTCAGCTCCGCTTGACCCGATTCGGCCGGTTTCCGGTGGGTAATTGCTTGAATTCCAAGGGATTGTGAATCCCGAAAAGCATGCTCGCCACTGTCATCAAATCGCGCTACGGTAGGGCTCTGTTTGGGACCAGTGTTGCATCAATAGGATGCTGGAACTTTTTCCTCCTTTAGCAGTCCAAATCCCGGACTGCTAAGATGGGTGCCTATGAGCCAGAACACCTCTACTGCCCTTGTGGCAAACAATCTCCCGATTCCCAGTGCGCTCGGTTCGCTGGACGCCTACATCGGTGCCGTGCACCAGATCCCGGTGCTGTCGGTCGATGACGAACAGGACCTGGCCCGTCGCTTCCGCGACGGCAACGATCTGGACGCTGCCCGCGAGCTGGTGCATTCGCACCTGCGCTTCGTGGTGCACGTGGCCCGCGGCTACAACGGCTACGGCCTGCCGCTGGGCGACCTGGTCCAGGAAGGCAACATCGGCCTGATGAAGGCGGTCAAGCGCTTCGACCCGGATATGGGTGTGCGCCTGGTCTCCTTCGCCGTGCACTGGATCCGCGCCGAGATGCACGAGTTCATCCTGAAGAACTGGCGCATCGTGAAGGTCGCCACCACCAAGGCGCAGCGCAAGCTGTTCTTCAACCTGCGCAAATCGAAGACGCGCCTGGGCTGGATGAACGCGGCGGAAGTCAGCGCGGTGGCCAAGGACCTGAACGTGTCCGAGCGCGAGGTCATGGAAATGGAGTCGCGCCTGTCCGGTCGCGATATCGGTTTCGATGCGCCGACCGACGAGGACAACGAGCATGCGCCGCCGTCGCCGGCTGCGTACCTGGTCGCCAACGACGAAGATCCGTCGATGGCCTATGAACGTGCGGACAGCGAAGACAACCAGATGCAGCTGCTGCGCGAAGGCCTGGCGGAACTGGATGCACGTTCGCGTGACATCATCCGCCGTCGCTGGCTGGATGCCGACAGCAAGGTGACGCTGCAGGAGCTGGCTGACGAATACGGCGTATCGGCCGAGCGTATCCGCCAGGTCGAGGCGAACGCGCTGAAGAAGATGAAGGCGCTGTTCACCGCGTAAGGCGGGATGGCGTCGCAATTGTGAAAGGCCCGGCAGCAGTGCTGGGCCTTTTTCGTTTGTGGGGCTTACCCACGCATGGCTTGGCTCTACTCTGACGCCAGAGCGGTGTTTGTGCCGACCGGGTCATGTGCTGGATGCTGATGTTCACGCCGTACCACGCAGTGGCACGGTATGATCATGCCACGCGTCTTCCGCACACGAAGTTTCAATCGCAGTATGCGTAGGACCACCCTGTCCGACGCTGCGCTGTACCGGTCGGTACGTGAAATGGAAGCGGGTCTGGTGGATGCTGATCTTGGCGGCGGAATCTTCAAGAAGCGCGTTGCGTTGCCGGGGCGAGGAAAGCGTGGGAGCGTTCGAATCATCGTCGCCACACAGCGAGGCGGGCATTGGTTCTTCCTTTTCGGCTACGAGAAGAATGAACGTGCTGCGATCACGAATGCGGAACGGGATGCGCTGCAGTTGTACGCGTCGGAGTTCCTGAGAATGAGTACGGCGCAGCTGAATCGTGCCGTGCAGTACGGGGATCTACAGGAGATCGGCCATGACGAAGACCCCTGAGCGACGGCGCGCGAAAAGTGCGCTTCTTGAAGCGGTGCATGATGCTGCTGTGAGTCTGCACGCGCATGGCTTCATCGATAAACGTCGGTTGAGCAGCTACGAAGCGCTTTGCCTTGAGCCGATCCCTGAGTACAGCAGTGCCCAGATCCGTGCCCTGCGTACGTCATTGCAGCTCAGTCAGCCGGTCTTTGCGGGGGTTCTCAATACCAGCGTTTCCACCGTACGCAGCTGGGAGCAGGGCGAAAAGAAACCCAGCGGACCTTCACTGAAGTTGCTTAACCTGATTGATCGGAAGGGTCTCGAAGCAGTCCTGTAAAGCAAAGGCCCGGCAATGCTGGGCCTTTGCTTTACCGTGGTATTCAATCCGCGCCATGCATGGAAGCGGGGTGTGCCTCACTCTTCGCGTGCGATCGCGCGCCAGCCAATGTCGTTGCGGTGGAACTCGTTGGCCCAGGTCACCTTGGCGACGCCGGCATAGGCATTGGCCTGCGCGTCGCGCACGCTGTCACCCAGCGCAGCCACGCACAGCACGCGGCCGCCGGCGCTGACCACCTGGCCCTGTGCATCCAGTGCCGTACCGGCATGGAACACCTTGGCATTGGCAGGCACGTCGTCCAGGCCGGAAATCACCTCGCCGGTGATCGGCGCTTCCGGGTAGGGCTTCGCGGCCAGCACCACGCCCAGCGACGGGCGCGCGTCCCACTGTGCCTGCACCTGGTCCAGGCGGCCGTCGATGGCCGCTTCCACCAGCTCCACCAGGTCCGACTGCAGGCGCAGCATCACCGGCTGGGTTTCCGGGTCGCCGAAGCGCACGTTGAACTCGATCACCTTCGGTGCACCGCTGGCGTCGATCATCAGGCCGGCGTAGAGGAAACCGGTGAAGGGAATCCCATCGGCGATCATGCCCTGCACGGTGGGATTCACCACCTCGCGCATCACGCGAGCGTGCACCTCCGGCGTCACCACCGGTGCCGGCGAATACGCGCCCATGCCGCCGGTATTCGGGCCGGTGTCGCCGTCGCCGACGCGCTTGTGGTCCTGCGAGGTGGCCATCGGCAGTGCATGCACACCGTCCACCATCGAAATGAAGCTGGCTTCCTCGCCGTCGAGGAATTCCTCGATGACCACGCGTGCGCCGGCATCGCCGAACGCGTTGCCCGACAGCATGTCACGCACGGCATCTTCGGCTTCGGCCAGGGTCATCGCCACGATCACGCCCTTGCCGGCCGCCAGACCATCGGCCTTGACCACGATCGGCGCGCCCTTCTCGCGCACATACGCCAGCGCGGCATCCACCTCGGTGTGCACGGCGTAGAACGCGGTGGGGATGTTGTGGCGGGCCAAGAAATCCTTGGCGTAGGCCTTGCTGCCTTCCAGCTGCGCGGCGGCGGCGGTCGGCCCGAAGATGCGCAGGCCGGCGGCGCGGAAGCGGTCGACCACGCCGGCCACCAGCGGTACTTCCGGGCCGACCACGGTCAGCGCTACGCCTTCGGCCTGGGCCAGCGCCAGCAGGCCGTCGATATCGGTCACCTTCACCGCCACGTTGCGGCACTTGTCTTCGCTGGCGGTGCCGGCGTTGCCGGGCGCCACGATCACTTCGGTGACACGGGAGGACTGGGCCAGCTTCCATGCCAGGGCGTGTTCGCGGCCGCCCGAGCCGATGACAAGTACGTTCATCACGAGATTCCAGATTGCGTGGGAAGGGAAGATCGATATCCCCGGCGGCGCGCGTGGCTCACTCGCAGCCTTCGCGTCGCAGCGATTCGGGGAAGGAATAGGCCCAGGTCTTCGGGTCCAGGGTAAAGCGGTGTTCCTGCCGGACCTGCTTGCCACCACAGGTGGTTCCGGTTTCCTCGATCAGCAGCGGCCAGATGCGCGCGCTGCGATCGCTGTCGTCGAAGCGCAGTGCGAAATCGATGCTGAAGCGGCGGGTACGGCAGTCCTCGACGGTCTCCGGGTCGCTGCTGGCCCCCAGGTTGTCGCACTCGTACTGGGCATCATTGTCGATATGACTGCGCACGCTGCCGCTGGCCACCAGGCCGTTCGGGCCCGGCAGGATCAGCGACTGCGAGAGCAGCGAGAAGCCCTGCCCGAACCAGCCGTCCTCGACGCGGAAACCATAGAAGTCGCTGCCTGCGCGGATGATGCTGGCGGTGCCGGGTTGGCCGCCGCTGCCAAAGCGTTCGCCGGTCAGTTCACTGGTCACGTCGAAGCCCTCGCCCTTCGGACGCAGCACGAAGAAGTCGATCGTGCCTGCGTCGATGTGCGCGCCTTCGGACAAAGCACCGCAGACCGCCAGCAACTGCTGCCAGCTGTCACCGCTCACCACCGGTTGCTCGGCGCAGACGTGCCAGTCCATCGGGCGGGTTTCGCCGTCGTCGTTCCAGCTGCCGTGCCATTCACCGGAGAGCCTGGCGTTCTTGCCGTAGCGCTGGACCAGGAAGGCCTGCAGTCGTGCGGTGCGGCTCACGTGCGCCGTCGGCTCGGCAGGGGCCGACGTGGCGGCCTGCGGCGACGACGCAGGCACAGGGTCGGCAGCAGGCTTGCAGCCCGCCAGTACGGCCGCACCCGCGAGGGCGAGGGCGGCCAGCGATTTCATTGAAACTGTGGACATCCGTGTCGCTCCAGGATCAGTGGCGGAAGTGGCGCACGCCGGTGAACACCATGGCCAGGCCATGTTCGTCGGCGGCGGCGATCACTTCGGCATCGCGCATCGAACCGCCCGGCTGGATGACCGCCTTGATACCGGCGGCGGCAGCGGCATCGATGCCGTCGCGGAACGGGAAGAACGCATCGGAGGCCATCACCGAACCTTCCACCACCAGGTTCGCGTCGGCCGCCTTGATGCCGGCGATGCGCGCGGAGTAGACGCGGCTCATCTGGCCGGCGCCCACGCCAATCGTGCGGTTGTCCTTGGCGTAGACGATCGCGTTGGACTTCACGAACTTGGCCACCTTCCAGGCGAACAGCAGGTCGGTGAACTGCTTGTCGGTCGGCGCCAGCTTGCTGACCACCTTCAGTTCGTCGCGGGTCATGCCGCGGTTGTCCGAGGACTGCAGCAGCAGGCCCGAGCCGACGCGCTTGCTGTCGAAGTTGTTCAGGCCATCACCGTGCGGGATGCGCAGCACGCGCACGTTGGCCTTCTTCTGCGCGTATTCCAGCGCGGCCGGCTCGTAGTCCGGGGCGATCAGTACTTCCACGAACTGGCGATCCAGGATCACTTTGGCGGTGGCGGCGTCCAGCGGCTTGTTGAAGGCGATGATGCCGCCAAAGGCGCTGGTCGGGTCGGTGGCGTAGGCCAGCTCGTAGGCGTCGCCGTTGCCGGCACCGACGGCCACGCCGCACGGGTTGGCGTGCTTGACGATGACGCAGGCCGGCGCATCGAACTGGCGCACGCATTCCCACGCCGCATCGGCATCGGCCAGGTTGTTGTAGCTCAGCTCCTTGCCCTGCAGCTGCTGGAAGGTCGCCAGCGTGCCCGGCACCGGGTACAGGTCGCGGTAGAACGCGCCGCTCTGGTGCGGGTTCTCGCCGTAGCGCAGGTCCATCACCTTCACGAAGGTGGAGTTCATCTGCGCCGGGTACTCGGCACGGGCCGGTACGGCGGCGTCGGTGGCGGTGACCGCCGACAGGTAGTTGCTGATCGCGGCATCGTACTGGGCGACGCGGTTGAACGCGGCCACCGAGAACGCGAAGCGGGTGGCGGCCGACAGCTGGCCGTCGTTGGTGTCCAGCGAGGCCAGCAGTTCGGCGTACTGCGACGGGTCGGTGGCCACTGCCACGCGGGCGAAGTTCTTGGCCGCCGAGCGCAGCATGGCCGGACCGCCGATGTCGATGTTCTCGACCGCGTCGGCCAGGGTGCAGTCGGCCTTGGCGGTGACCGACTCGAACGGGTACAGGTTCAGCACCAGCAGGTCGATGGCACCGATGCCGTGCTCGGCCATCACCGCATCATCCAGGCCCGAACGGCCCAGCAGGCCGCCGTGCACCATCGGGTGCAGGGTCTTGACCCGGCCATCCATCATTTCCGGGAAACCGGTGACGTCGGCCACGTCCTTCACGGCCAGGCCCGCATCGCGGATCGCCTTGGCGGTGCCGCCGGTGGACAGCAGCTCCACGCCGCGTGCCGCCAGCGCAGTGGCCAGCTCGACCAGACCGGTCTTGTCGGAAACGGAGAGGAGGGCCCGGCGGACGGGCAACAGATCAGCAGTCATGGGACAGAATCGGCAGCGGAGCGGGGCCGATATTGTAGGCGGTGGGGGCCGGTGGCGGGCGCTGGAAGGGGTAATTTGCCCTGGCAATCGGCGTAAGGCCGGGTCGGGAACACCGATCCGGCCCGATCCGGGGGCTGGGCTGCGGACCAGAGCCGGGTTGCCGGAATCTGCCAACGATGGGGTAGGCTGTGCCCGCACTGCCAAGGATCAGCGGGTACGGATCATGTCGATCTACGCATTGAAAGGACGTTTCCAGGACCTGTTGCGTCCAGCCGTACGCGGTCTGTTCCGCATGGGGATCACTGCCAATACGGTGACCGTGGCCGCTGCCGTGGTCTCGCTGCTGGTGGCTGCCGCCGTCTGGTGCTGCGCACCGGCCCAGCCCCTGCTGTACCTGCTGCTGCCACTGTGGATGCTGCTGCGCATGGCGCTCAACGCGGTGGACGGCATGCTGGCCCGCGAGTTCGGCCAGCAATCGCGGCTGGGCGCCTATCTGAACGAGTTGTGCGATGTGATCGCCGACGCGGCGCTGTACTTGAGCCTGCTCAGCGTGCCGGGCGTGCGCCCGGAAGCGCTGTGGCTGCTGGCCTGGACGGCGGCACTGAGCGAGTACGCCGGCGTGCTGGGGCTGATGGTCGGGGCCAGCCGTCGCTATGACGGCCCGATGGGCAAGAGCGACCGCGCCTTCGTCATCGGCGTGCTGGGCCTGCTGCTGGCGTTTGAATGGGTTGGCGCGATGACGGTCACTGGCGTGGCCGCGGCGATGGCGGTGCTGTGCGTGCTGACGATGATCAATCGCGTCCGTCGCGGACTGCGGGAAGCGGCGGTTTCGCCGAACTAATCAAGCAGATACAAAAAGACAATCAGGAGATTGCATGCGTCAGGCGCAGGAACGGGAATTCCACAGCTTCGACCAGGTACCGCTGTTCTACCGGTACTGGGCGGGGACCACCGCAACCCCGGCCACCAAGGCCATCGTGCTGCTGCATCGCGGCCATGAACATTCCGGGCGGGTCACCCATCTGGTCGATGAGCTGGACCTGCCCGACACTGCCTTCTTCGCCTGGGATGCGCGCGGCAATGGCCGTTCGCCGGGTGCACGTGGCGATGCACCGGGCTTCCCTGCGCTGGTGCGTGACCTCGACAGCTTCATCGCCCACATCGGCGCCGAGCACGGCATCGCGGTGGAAGACATCGTGGTGATCGCGCAGAGCGTGGGGGCGGTGGTCGCCGCGACCTGGGTGCACGATTACGCGCCGCGCCTGCGCGCGCTGGTGATGGCCTCGCCGGCGTTCAAGGTGAAGCTGTACGTGCCGTTCGCACGGCCGGGCCTGGCGTTGATGCAGAAGCTGCGCGGCAACTTCTTCGTCAACAGCTACGTCAAGCCGCAGTGGCTGACCCATGATCCGGCGCGGGTGGAAAGCTACCGTACCGATCCGCTGATCACCCGACCGATCTCGGTGCGCGTGCTGCTGGGCCTGTACGAAGCGGCAGACCGCATCGTCGCCGACGCGCAGGCGATCAGCGTGCCGGTGCAGCTGCTGGTGTCCGGCTCGGACTTCGTCGTGCATCGTGGCCCGCAGGACCGCTTCTACGAGCGCCTGTCCAGCCCGATCAAGGAGCGCGTGCACCTGCCGGGCTTCTTCCACGACACGCTGGGCGAACGTGATCGCGCGCCGGCACTGGCGCGCATCCGCAGCTTCGTCCAGGCGCGCTTCGCCGAACCCCTGCGCGAGTTGTCGCGTCGTGACGCACACCGGCACGGGCCGACCTTCGAGGAATCGGAGATCCTGGCATGGCCACCGGAACGCAACAGCCTGGCCGACCTGCGCTGGCGCGTGGTGCGTGGCGGCCTGCGTTTCGGCGGCACGTTGTCCGAAGGCATCGCACTGGGCCTGCAGACCGGTTTCGATTCCGGCAGCACGCTGGACTACATCTATCGCGACCAAGCGCGCGGCAAGGGCCCGCTGGGGCGCATGGTCGATCGCAATTATCTGGACGCGATCGGCTGGCGCGGCATCCGCATCCGTGGCCAGCACCTGCAGGAACTGCTGCGCGACGCTGCCCAGCGCCTGCGCGGGCAGGGCACGCCGGTGCGCGTGCTGGACGTGGCCGCCGGCCATGGCCGTTATGTGCTGGAAGCACTGGGCCAAGGCGAGCAGCGCGCCGAGCGGATCGTGCTGCGTGATTTCAGCGATCTGAACGTGACCCAGGGCCAGGCCTTGATCGAGCGCCTCGGTGCGGCCGACATCGCGCGCTTCGAGCAGGGCGATGCGTTCGATCCGGCGCAGCTGGCGGCGGTGGACCCGGCGCCGACGCTGGCGGTGGTATCGGGCCTATATGAACTGTTCCCCGACAACGATGCGGTGCTGCGCTCGCTGCAGGGCATTGCCGCAGCGGTACCGGTGGGCGGCTATCTGGCCTACACCGGCCAACCCTGGCACCCGCAGCTGGAATTCATCGCGCGCGCGCTGACCAGCCATCGTGGTGGCGCCGCGTGGGTGATGCGCCGCCGTACCCAGCAGGAGATGGATGAGCTGGTGCGCCTGGCCGGCTTCGAGAAGGTGGCGCAGCGGATCGACGACTTCGGTATCTTCACCGTGTCGCTGGCGCGCCGGACCGCGTGATGGCGACGCTCGCTGCAACCCCACTGGCTGCAGAGGGGCGCCCTTGGCGGCGCGCCCTGCTGTGGCTTGCCCTGCTGGGCCCGTTCTTCTTCGCCAGTTATGGCTTCGCCAACTGGATGGCCGGTCGCCACGCCGCGTTGCCGGTGATGGCATTCGCGTGGGAGACGCACATTCCGTTCGTGCCGTGGACGATCGTGCCGTACTGGTCGATCGATCTGTTCTACGCGATCTCATTCTTCCTGTGCCGTCGGCGCCTCGAACTGGACCGGCATGCGCTGCGACTGTTCAGTGCACAGCTGATCGCCGTGAGCTGCTTCCTGCTGTGGCCGCTGCGCTTCAGCTTCGAGCGTCCTGAGATCGGCGGTGTGTTCGGCTGGCTGTTCGATGTGCTGCTGGGCTTCGACAAGCCATTCAACCAGGCGCCGTCGCTGCACATCGTGCTGTTGATCGTGCTGTGGGTGAAGTTCGCGCAGTACCTGCACGGTGTGTGGCGCTGGGTGCTGCACGTGTGGGCGCTGCTGATCGGCGTCTCGGTGCTGACCACGTTCCAGCACCATTTCATCGATATCCCGACCGGCCTGCTGGCCGGTTGGCTGTGCGTCTGGCTGTGGCCGGAGCAGGGCACGCCACCGCTGGGTGCATGGCACACGGCACGTGATGCCAAGCGTTGGCGCCTGGCTGCGCTGTACCTGCTGGGGGCCGCGGTATTGCTAGTGCCGGTGGTATTTCTGCGTGGCGCGGCGTTGTGGCTGCTGTGGCCGGTGGTGTCGTTGCTGCTGGTGGCGCTGGCGTATGCCGGGCTGGGTGCGGCGGTGTTCCAGAAGCGCGCCGATGGACGTCTGACCATGGCGGCACGCTGGCTGCTGGCACCGTACCTGGGCGCTGCCTGGATCAACTCGCGGCTGTGGACGCGGCGGGTGCCGCAGCCGGTGCCGGTGCTGGACGGCGTGTGGCTGGGCCGCATTCCCAACGGCGCGTTGCCGCCGCCACTGGTGGGCGTGGTGGATGCCTGCGCCGAGTTGTCCTGTCACGCACCGAGCGCAGCGTATGCCAGCGTGCCAATGCTGGACCTGGTGGTACCTGCTCCGGAACAGCTGCGCGAGGCGGCCGAGGTCATCGAGCGCCTGCGTGCGCAGGGGCCGTTGCTGGTGTGCTGTGCGCTGGGCTACTCGCGCAGTGCTGCCAGCGTGGCGACCTGGCTGCTGCGCAGTGGTCGCGCGGCTGATGCCGATGCGGCGGTGGCGATCGTGCGTTCTGCGCGCCCTGGCATCGTGCTGGGTACGGCCCATATGCGTGCCATCACCGATGCGGCAGGAGCGCGAACATGAGTACGGTTCCCGATCTGGCGACCATGCAGCTGCTGATGCGGCAGGGGCGTTGGCCGGCATGCCTGTCGCTGGGGCTGCTGCTGGTGGCATTGCTGCTGCTCGGCACCGAGCCGGGCCTGGCGATGATCGCTGCAGGGTTGTTGCTGGCCAGCATGTTTGCAGGGGCGGTGCAGACGTACCACGCGTGGCGGGTGGCGCTGGACGCCGGCCTGCTGCAGCTGCTGCGCGATGAAGGCCTGGACGGCGACGCCGCCGCGGGCCGCACCGATCAGCTGCTGCAGGACAGCGGCCTGCGCCGCGCGTCTCCCGATGCGCCCCTGCGGGCCTGGGACGCGCGCTGGGCCGGCATGCGTCGCCTGCTGCTGCGCCAGTACCTGCTGACCGCGGCGCAGTTCGCACTGCTGGTGCTGGCCGTGTTGTGGCCGCAGACGTGAACGGGAGGGATGGATGTTCGCCGAACTGATTGCCCGCGCCTGCAGTGGCGCGATCCATGTGGTGACAGGCGCACGCGCGCTGTGGATCGGTTGCGCGCCGTCCAGCGAGCGCCGCGTGTACTACGGCAACCACGCCAGCCATGGTGACTTCGTCCTGATCTGGTCATCGATGCCACCCGCATTGCGGCGCCAGGTGCGGCCAGTTGCCGCCGCCGAGTACTGGCAGCGCGACGGCCTGCGTCGCTACCTGATCGATGCGGTGTTCAACGGCGTACTGGTCGAGCGCGAGGCCGGCCATCGCCAGCAGGACCCGCTGCAGGCCCTGCGTGATGCGGTGGACGAAGACTGTTCGCTGATCCTGTTCCCGGAAGGCACCCGCAACGTGGGCGATGAGCCATTGCTGCCGTTCAAGAGCGGCATCTATCACCTGGCGCGGCAACGGCCGGAGCTGGAATTCGTACCGGTGTGGATCGACAACCTGAAGCGGGTGATGCCCAAGGGCCGCTTCCTGCCGCTGCCCTTGCTGTGTACGGCCACCTTCGGCACGCCGCTGCGGCTGCAGGCCGACGAGGACAAGGCTGCGTTCCTGGCCCGCAGCCGGCAGGCGCTGCTGGACCTGGCGCCGAATGGAGGTCGTGCATGAGTTTCGTGTTGGATGTATCTGGCGATCTGGCAGCGCAGAGCGTCGGCCAGCAGACCGGCCTGCTGTTCGCTGGCGTGGGTGCGGTGCTGGTACTGGCCACGCTGGTGGCCGAGACCCTGCGCTGGCGCCAGCGCGGGCAGCCCAGCGCGGTGATCGCCAACCTGGTCTCGCGCATCCGCGCGTGGTGGGTGATGGCGATCGTGGTCGGGTTGGCGCTGTTCTTCGGCCGTGCCGGCGTGATCGTGCTGTTCGCGATCATCTCCCTGTTCGCGCTGCGCGAGTTCATCACCCTGGCGCCGACCCGTTCAGGCGACTACTACGCGCTGCTGGCCGCGTTCTACATCGTGCTGCCCTGGCAGTACTACCTGGTGTGGATCGACTGGTACGGCATGTACACGCTGTTGATTCCGGTCTATGCGTTCCTGTTCCTGCCGATCCTGTCGACCATCGGCGGTGACACCACGCACTACCTGGAGCGGACCGCGAAAGTGCAGTGGGGGCTGATGATCTGCGTGTTCTGCATTTCGCATGTACCGCTGTTGCTGAACCTGCACGTTCCCGGACATGATCCGTCGCGCAACGTGTTGCTGTTCGCTTTCCTGGTGATCGTGGTGCAGTCCTCGGACGTGCTGCAGTACATCTGGGGCAAGCTGCTGGGCAAGCACCTGATCGCACCGAAGCTGTCGCCGTCGAAGACGGTGGAGGGCTTCGTCGGCGGCGTGCTGAGTGCCAGCGCGCTGGGCGCGGCGCTGTGGTGGATCACCCCGTTCACGCCGCTGCAGGCGTTTGGCCTGTCGCTGCTGATCAATCTGATGGGGTTCTGGGGTGGCCTGGTGATGTCGGCGATCAAGCGCGATCGTGGCATCAAGGACTGGGGCCACATGATCGAGGGCCATGGCGGCATGCTCGACCGGCTGGATTCGGTGTGCTTCGCCGCGCCGGTGTTCTTCCACGTGGTGCGGTATTACTGGAAGGCAGGCGGGGGCGGGTGATTCTGCCGGGCTTCCATCCACGCATGGCGTGGATCTACTGGAACGGCATTGACCCGCTTCTGTAGAGTCGAGCCATGCTCGACTGCCTTTCACGTGTTGCCCGGCGCAGGAGCAGTCGAGCATGGCTCGACTCTACACATCGGTGCGCTCAGGCGCTGATGCCGTATTCCTTCAGCTTCTTGCGCAGGGTGGCGCGGTGGATGCCCAGCATCGCGGCGGCGCGGCTCTGGTTGCCTTCGCAGTGGTTGAGCACTTCCACGAACAGCGGAATCTCCATCTCGCGCAGCACGATCTCGTAGACATCGTCCGCGTCGCAGCCATCGAGGTCACGCAGGTAACGGCGCACGGACTGGGCGACATGTTCACGCAGCGGTGGCCGGGGAGCGCCACGACTGTTGTCAGGACGAGAAAGGACAGCGTTCAAGGGGGTTCCCGATTCGGTTGGCCCGTGCGCGCGAAGCGCGCGGCCGGACGAGGTGGTGGCGGTCAGTCTAGCGCGAGCGTGCCCGGCCTGCCATGACCGGGCGGCTGCTTACGATCAAAGGAAGTCGAAGGTGAATGCGACGGTAGACGCCGCGGGCTCCTGTACGCGGAATGCGACGCGTGCGCTCTGTCCCGGTTCCAGCAGGGCCGCACCGGGGTTCTCACCCAGGTACTGCGCGGGCGTGAACACGCCGCTGCCGATCACCCGGCCATCGGCATCGGACAAGGACAGACGCAGGTCCGGCCACGCCTGTGCCCAGCGCGCATCGTTGCGGATGCTGGCCTGCACCTGCAGCACGCCGGCCTGGCCTGGCAGGGGGCGGATCTCGCGGCTGGTCATGGTGAACGCAGTGGGTTCGTGCCAGGCCGGCAGGCTGCAGCGCAGCACGCCGCACAGTGCGCTCAGCCAGGCGCGGTTGCCGGCGTCGGCGGCCAGTCGCGCTCGATCGGCCAGCACGCTCTGCAGCACCAGCAGCAGCGCCAATGCGGCGACCAGCGCCCAGTGCCAGCGCGGCGTCGGCAGGGCGCGTGGGCGCGCATTGCCGAGGAAACTGGGTGCATCGGCGGTAACCGCCGTTGCCGGCAGTGCGACCGGCGCCGGTTCGATGGCCGCGGTGTCATCGTCGTGCTGCATCTCCGCCGCCGGCGCAGGGGCCAGGTCGACGGGCGCGGCCGGCGCCTGCGTTGCAGGCGCAGCAGGGCCAGTTTCGTCCTGCGTGCGCGTATCGGCCGCAGGCGCAACCTCACCTTCCGGCGTCGTGCGCAGGAAGGTAGCCAGGGGGCGGCGCGGTGGGTTCGGCTCGGACATGCTCAGGGCGCGGGCTCGGATCCAGCGGTCATTCAACCACGATCAGGCGCGGCGTACGCCGGTGATGCGCATCCAGTCGCCGTCCTGGGTGGCCTGCAGGTCGTCGAACCATGCGGCATAGCGTTGCAGCAGTTCGCCTTCCTGGCCATGCAGGATGCCGGACAGGGCGATGCGGCCGCCGGCGGCGACGCGCGCGGCCAGCAGTTCGGCCAGTGCATCCAGCGCCGAAGCGAGGATGTTGGCGACCACGATCGGGTAGGTTGCCACCGGTTCGTCCTGCGGCAGGTACACGTGCATGCGCGCCTGCTCGCCGTTGCGCTCGGCATTGTCGGAGGTGGCGACCAGGGCCTGCGGATCGTTGTCCACGCCGATGGCTTCAGCGGCGCCCAGCTTCAGCGCGGCCAGGGCGAGGATGCCCGAGCCGCAGCCGAAATCGAGCACCCGCTGGCCCTGCAGCAGGCCATCCACGGCCAGCTGGTCCAGCCAGCGCAGGCACAGGGCCGTGGTCGGGTGGGTGCCCGAACCGAAGGCCAGGCCCGGGTCCAGTCGCACCACGGCCGCATCGGCGGCCTGTGCGGCTTCCGGCAGTTCATGGTTCCACGGCACGATCCAGGTACGGCTGCCGAAAGCCATCGGCTGGAACTGGTCCAGCCAGGCGCGTTCCCAGTCTTCGTCCTCGACGGCACGGAAGCTGCCACCACTCCAGTCCAGCTCCGGGTCGAAGGATTCCAGCGCGGCCAGCAGCAGCAGGGCGTTGCTGTCGGCGGGGAACAGCGCGCTCAGCACCAGGGTGTCCCACAGCGGGGTCTCGCCCACGCCCGGCTCGAGGATGGCCTGTTCGTTGCTGGTATCGGCCTCGGCATCGAGCAGGGTGACGGCCAGTGCGCCGACGTCCTCCAGCGCGTTTTCATAGCGGGGCTGGGTGGCTTCGGTGCAGCGCAGGGTCAGTTCCAGGAACGGCATGGCGGTGGGGGCAATCACGGGAAAGGGGGCCATGCTAGACCATCAGGGCGTCTCCGTATTGCCTGAGATGCTGCCCCTGGATGAACGGAGGTGGTTCAGACAGGTCTGTCGGGCCTTGCTAAACTGGGCACTTTCCTGTGTGCCGTGAACGCTCACTGCCGCCAATGGCCTTTGCTCCGACCCTGAAAACCTGGTTGCTCGTGCTGCCGGCGGTGGCCGTGCTGGGCGTGGCCGGGTATCGGGCCAGCGGCCATGCCGGGTCGGTGCAGGCGACGGTGGGCGAGCTGCCGGCGTCGTCGCTGGCAGCGGGGGATGCGGCGGTGCCGCTGCCGGTGGTGCCGGAAGCGCTGGCGCGTCGGCTGGCGGCGTTCGAGCGCGGCAATGCACTGCCCTCGGGCCTGCCGCTGGATCTGCGCGCCGACATCGAGGATGCCACCGATCTCTACGCCTATGCGCAGCGCCTGCGCGTGCAGGCCGACGACGGCAATCACGAGGCGCGCTGGATGCTCAGCCGGGTCTACGACTACTGCGCTCAGTACGCCATCGACCCCGGCGGCTACCGTTTGGACAACAACGTGCTGGCGGGGTTGGGTCTGACCGCCGCACCGGCGATGGTGCAGGCGCGTGAGCGCGTGGCGCAGCGCTGCGGTGGTTTCGTGCCGGGCGACAAGCTGGGGTCCGCCCTGGTGCTGGCGGAGCGTCGCAAGGCGGCCGCGCAGGGCAACCTGGCAGCGGAAGCATCGCTGTTTGCCGAAGGCGAGCCATTGCAGGACAGCCCCGAGTATCGCCGAGACCTGGTTGAGCGGGTGCGCACCTCACGCGACCCGGAAGCGTTCATGGCGATCGCCCCGGGCATGGGCGTGCGTGCGGCGGGGGACCGCGCACTCAATGGCCTGGTGGCCGGCGAGCAGCTCAGTGAACTGGCATGGCGGCTTGCGGCCTGCGAACTCGGTCTACCGTGTGGGGCCGACAGTGTGCTGGTCAACAGTTTTTGTGCGAATGGAGGGATCTGTTCGCAGGATGGGACGCAGGATTTCCGGGATTTTGTGTATGACGCTGCGGTTTCGCGGCAAGGTGCGGGGAAAATGAAGCAGTGGATCAAGCGATTGGTTGGAAAGAGGGACGGGCAATGAATTACCGTCGATTCCTGCATGGGGCCAAGTTCTGGTTCTGGGTGGCGCTGTTCGTGGCTTACTCGGCCGGCGCGGTCGGGCTGTTGATGATCGACACGTATGAAGATCGTTACCGGCATCTGTCGAAAGTGGAACTGACCACGGTGAAGGCGCACGAAGACGTGCGCCGCGCGGGTGCCAGCCAGGTCGCCGCGGTCTATCGCGCGCAGAGTGGCATGCCGTTCGCCTCGTTGCCGGCCGGCAGCACCTTCCAGGTGGTGTGGCCCGACGGCTCGACCGAGACCATGGTGATCATCGATCCGAGTTCACCCAACGGTATCCGTCCGCTGGCGAACTCGCAGATTCCTGCGACGGCGGCCGACGCGCGCTGAACCTGCATGTGTAGAGCCGGGCCATGCCCGGCTGCTCTTGCCGGCATGCCGAGCGTAGGCTCGGCTCTACAGAAGAGATACAGAAAAGGGCGGGGATTTCCCCGCCCTTTTCATGTCCAGCACCTGCCGCCGATCAGGTCAACGCGATCGGCTTGTTCTTGCGCTCGGCAAGACGCTTTTCCAGGTAGTGGATATTCTGGCCACCGGCTTGGAAGCCCTTGTCGCGCATGATCCGCTGCTGCAGGGCGACATTGGTCTTGATGCCATCGACCACCATTTCGCTCAGCGCCACCTGCATGCGGGCGATGGCGGTTTCGCGGTCCGGGCCGTGCACGATCAGCTTGCCGATCATCGAGTCGTAGTTCGACGGCACGCGGTAGCCACTGTAGATGTGGGTATCCACGCGCACGCCGGGGCCGCCCGGCGGATGGAAGCCGGTGATGGTGCCCGGGCTCGGCACGAAGGTCTCGGCGTCTTCGGCGTTGATGCGGCACTCGATCGCATGACCGTTCAGCACCACGTCGCTCTGCTTGATCGACAGCTTCTGGCCAGCGGCGATCTTCAGCTGCTCGGCCACCAGGTCGATGCCGGTGACCATCTCGGTGACCGGATGCTCCACCTGGATGCGGGTGTTCATTTCGATGAAGTAGAAGCGGCCGTCCTCGTAGAGGAACTCGAACGTGCCAGCGCCGCGATAGCCGATGCGGATGCAGGCTTCCACGCACACCTTGCCGATCTGCTCGCGCTGTTCGGCGGTGATGCCCGGTGCCGGCGCTTCTTCCACCACCTTCTGGTGGCGGCGCTGCATCGAGCAGTCGCGCTCACCCAGGTGGATGGCGTTGCCCTGGCCGTCGGCCAGCACCTGGATCTCCACGTGGCGCGGATTCTCCAGGAACTTCTCCATGTAGACCTCGCCATTGCCGAACGCGGCCTTGGCCTCGCTCTTGGTGGTTTCGATCGAGGTCTTCAGCGAAGCTTCGGCGTGCACCACGCGCATGCCACGGCCACCGCCGCCACCGGCTGCCTTGATGATGACCGGGTAGCCGATCTCACGGGCGATCTTGGTGTTGGCGACGATGTCCTCGCCCAGCGGGCCGCCCGAACCGGGCACGCACGGCACGCCGGCGGACTTCATCGCGCGGATGGCTTCGACCTTGTCGCCCATCATGCGGATGGTGTCGGCCTTGGGGCCGATGAAGATGAAGCCGGACTCTTCCACGCGCTCGGCGAAGTCGGCGTTCTCCGACAGGAAGCCGTAGCCCGGGTGGATGGCCTGGGCGTCGGTGACTTCAGCGGCGGCGATCAGCGCCGGGATGTTGAGGTAACTCTGCGGCGACGGCGCCGGGCCGATGCAGACCGACTCGTCGGCCATGGCCACGTGCTTGAGGTTGCGGTCGACCGTGGAGTGCACGGCCACCGTGCGGATGCCGAGGGTGTGGCACGCGCGCAGGATGCGCAGCGCGATCTCCCCTCGGTTGGCGATGACGACTTTGTCGAGCATGGCGTGCCCCTCAGCCGATCACGAACAGCGGCTGGTCGAATTCGACCGGCTGGCCGTTCTCGCCGAGGATGGCGACGATGGTGCCGGACGTGTCGGCTTCGATCGGGTTGAACATCTTCATCGCTTCGATGATGGCCAGGGTCTCGCCTTCCTTGACCTGCTGGCCAACGGTGACGAAGGCCGGCTTGTCCGGAGCGGCCGACGCATAGAAGGTGCCGACCATCGGCGAACGCAGCACGTGGCCTTCCGGCAGGGCCGGGCCCGGCTTGGCGGTGCCGCCGGTGGAGGCTTCGGTCGGCGACTGCATCGGCATCGCCTGCGCAGCCGGGGCGGCCGGGGCGGCGTACACCGGGGCCGGCATCGGCGCGGCGTAGCCGGCCACCGGGGCGCGCGACAGGCGCACCGACTCTTCGCCTTCCTTGATTTCGATTTCAGCCAGGTTCGACTCTTCCAGCAGGTCGATCAGCTTCTTGATTTTGCGGAGATCCATGGTGGCCTCTTTGCTCTTGATGTCAGTGTGGTGGGGAGTGCGGCTGCACTCGGGTCAAAGCAGTTCGTAGAACTCGCGCAGCTGCCGCGTACGGTCGCGCGCGAGGGTGATCAGGCAGCGCATCTGTGCGCCGTTGCGCGCGGTGCCATCGGAATTGAGGGCATAGACGGCGTTGCAGTCATGGTCGCGCAGCTGCATCCAGGCACGCTGGGCCAGGACCAGCTGCTGCTCGGCATCGCCGCAGTAGCTGCAGCCGCCGCCGTTGGCAGGCGTGCGCAGCTGGCGCCGGGCTTGTGCATACACCGTATTGAGTTCGGCATCAGCGGCGGCGGCCACGTCCGAGGCGCACAGGTCGCTCTCCATCGTGGTGGTCGGATGTGCGCAGTCAATGCCATCGTCCTTGCGGTCGAATGCCGTGGCCGCGCCGCAGAGGCCGGCCCACGCCAGAACGCCGGCAATCACGCGCGGCAGCATCTTCACGCGCGGGCCGCCTGCACGCGCAGCAGCGCCGCGTCCATCGCGTAGCGGTAGCTGTCGGCGCCGAAGCCGCACACCACGCCCACGGCCTTGTCACTGAAGTAGCTGTGCTGGCGGAACGGCTCGCGGGTATGCGGGTTGGACAGGTGGATCTCGATGAACGGCACCGCCACCGCCGCCAGCGCATCGCGCAGGGCGACCGAGGTGTGGGTGAACGCGGCCGGGTTGATCAGGATGAAAGCGGTTCCGTCGTTGCGCGCGGCCTGCACGCGGTCCACCAGCACATGCTCGGCGTTGGACTGCAGGCTCTCCACCGCGTGCCCGGCGGCCGATGCCTGGGCGGCCAGGGCCTGGTCGATGTCGGCCAGCGTGGTGTGGCCGTAGACCTCCGGCTCGCGGGTGCCGAGCAGGTTGAGGTTGGGGCCGTGCAGGACCAGCAGCTTCGCCATGGGATCCGGAAGACGGGAAAGGGCGGCAGTCTGGCGGAACCGGCGGATGCTGTCCAGTTCGGCGAAGTTTGCCGCGTTTCAATCGATTGTTTGAAATCTGCCGGAGCGCTTGTGGCTGTATGGCGGGCGCTGGATCAAGGCGCGCTGAACGCTGTGCAGGCGGGGGATGCGTGCACGTAGGCCGACGATGGCGGCAGGCAGGGAGAAGGCTGATGCCGCCAGGGGGCCGTGATGCGGTGGATCCACGCTATGCGTGGATGTGGAAGTTAGGTGCGCAGCAAGCTACGCACCCACCGAGGGGCAGCTCAAGGTGCGCTGCACGCCACCCACCGCCCCCGCCACGCACCCGCTCAGGTCTCCAGCGGCACCGTCGGCACCACGTTCGGGAACACCTCCTCCAGTGGCTCCCGTTCCCCCGGCTTCGGTGCCGGCCAGTTGTAGGCGTTCACCGGCTGCGCGCGGTTCACCCATAAGGCGTAATACAGATGGTCGGCGCGGCCATCACCGGTATTGGGGTGGATCAGGATGGTCAGGCCCAGACTGTTGAGCTGCAGCCAAGGCACCAGCACCGGCAGCAGGTCGTTGGTGAAGCCGAAATAGAACGACGGGGTGACGTGCGGGCCGCGTGGCTCCAGGTTCCAGTTGCCCAGCTCCACCGGGAAACGCTCGGCCGCCCAGCGCCGCAACAGCGCCGCCTTCCCGAAGCTGTCCTCGTCGAAGTAGATATGCGCGTGATAGCTCTTGATGTCGGTGTAGGCACGTGGGCTCGCGGGCAGCGTGGCCTCGCCGGGGCGCACGCTGGTCGGGCGCGGGGTCGGTTCGCTGGCCGTGGCGTGGCCCCAGGGGCTGCTGCCCTCGGGCGCCGGCGGAACAATGGCGCGGAAGCCGGGGCGTCCAGGCTCGGTGGTGTTTACCGCGTCGTTGCCGCGCGGTGCTGCGATGGCGGTCGACGCACTGGCCAGGCCGCCAGCGGCCAGACCTGCCGAAGCGATCAGGCGGCGCCGTGCGGGCGAGAGCAGGTTGGCCCAGTGGGCGTCATCGTCGCCGGTGTCGGTGAGGGGCTGTGGGTCCGGGTGCATGAAGGGCTCCGTGGCGGCATCGTGTGGCCAGGCAAGCACGCTCGGGCAGGGATGCCAGTGGCGTCCAATAAGAAGCCGCCATCACCTCATGCACGGCTGCATTCGTCGCCATTGAGTGCGACGGAGCGGCGGGCTAGGGTGCAGGTCTGCCGCCCCCGGAGCCCGCCATGACCTCGCTCGATGCCGACACCCCGCGCAAGCGCGCGGCCTTCCGCCAGCTGCATGCGCAAGGTTGCTTCGTGCTGCCCAATCCGTGGGATGTGGGCAGTGCCCGCTTCCTGCAGCGGCAGGGCTTCCAGGCCCTGGCCACGACCAGTGCCGGCTGTGCCTGGAGCGAAGGGCGGCCGGATGGCGCGGTTTCGTTGCCGGCCACGCTGGAGCATCTGCGCCTGATGGCGGCGGCGACCCCGTTGCCGTTGAATGCCGACTTCGGTGATGGCTTCGGCACTACGCCACAGGCGGTGGAGGAGGCGGTGGCTGCGGCACTCGATACCGGCATCGCGGCGTTGTCGATCGAGGACGCCAGCGGCGTGGCCGATGCACCACTGAGACCCATCGACCAGGCGGTCGAGCGACTGCGCGCGGCGCGTGTGGCCATCGACCGCGCAGGCGGCGACGTGCTGCTGGTCGGGCGTGCGGAGAACTTCTTCGTCGGCGTGCCGGATCTGCAGGATACCCTGCAGCGTCTGCGTGCGTACGCAGAGGCCGGTGCCGATGTGCTGTATGCACCGGGCATCAGCACGCGAGAGCAGATCAGCGCGGTGGTTGCCGCTGCGGGGTCGAAGCCGGTGAACCTGCTGGTCCGTGGACCGACACCGCTGAGCCTGCAGGACATTGCTGCACTCGGCGTTCGCCGGGTCAGCCTGGGCGGCGCACTGGCCCGTGCCGCGTGGGGTGGGCTGATGCAGGCTACCCAGCCGATCGTGCAGAACGGACGCTTCGATGGCCTGCAGCAGGCGGCTTCCGGGGCTGCCTTGAACGCGCTGTTCCGCTAGATCCACACCCTGCAAGGCGGGAGCGGCCGGCGACTACAGCGCCTCGATCTCCCGCTTGGGCAAGGTCACGCCGTCTTCCAGCGCTGGCAGCAGTTGGCGAAGCAGGTGTGGATTGCCCTGCAGCCCGGTGCCATCCAGATACGTCCAGCCGGAACCGCCAACGCGGCGCACGGCCACCATGAACGTGGTGCTGCGCATCGGGGTCTCACGCACCCGTATCAGGGATTGGCGTGGCACGAAGCAGACTTCTTCCTCTCCGGCAGCATAGGTCCGGGTCGGCACACCTACATCTTCGCTGATGACCACTACACCGGCGTTGTGCTGCTTCTTCAACGCATCACGGGTGATCGCCTGGAAGGCGTCATCGCCGCCGGCCAGTCGCTTGAGGCTGGGATGAGTGCGTTCGATGAGGAAGTCCGCATCGCCGCGGGCGTATGCAGCCATCATGGCGCGCACATCTTCGCGCAGTGCCTTCGCATCACTGGGACTGAGTTCACCTGCGAAGGCGGATGGCAGCAACAGCGACAGCAGCATCAGTATCGTCAGGGGCAGGCGTCGATCCATGTTCGGGTGTCTCACAGGGCACCGCCGCACTATACGGTGGATGCGAAAACAGCGTCCCATCGATGGTGCTGGTATCCGGCACATCCCTACTTACTATTGGTAGGTATTGATTTCTGGAGACCTCCATGCACAGCCTCATTGTCATCGCCCACCCTGAACCCGGTTCGCTGACCCATGCGATGGCGCATCGCATCGGCGATGCCATCATTGCGGCCGACGCCCGCAACACCGTGGCCTACGCCGATCTGATGGCCGACGGCTTCGATCCGCGCTTCAACGCCCAGGACCAGGCCTTGTTCCGCAGCACTGGCGCGGTACCGGCCGACATCGCCGCCGAGCACGCCCGGCTGGAGGCCGCCGATACGCTGGTGCTGGTGTTCCCGTTGTACTGGTGGTCGTTTCCGGCACTGCTGAAGGGCTGGATCGACCGCGTTTTCACCAACGAATGGGCCTACGCACAGGATGCGCAGGGCACGCTGGTGAAGAAGCTGCAGCGCCTGAACGTGCATCTGGTGGGGCTGGGCGGCGCTGATGCAGCGATGGTCGAACGACGCGGCTACGATGCGGCGATGAAGACGCAGATCGACATGGGCATCTTCGACTACTGCGGCGCACGCGTGCTGACGTCAGACCTGCTGCTGGATGCCGATACCGGTGCGGCCGAAACGCATCTGCAGACCGCGCTGGCGATCGGCCGTAAAATAGGCACTCCAATGCGCTGATCGCCGTGTACCGCCGATGCCCGCCAACGCTGTTCCCACGCGCCGCCGATTGACCCGCGAGCAACGCGCCCGCCAGTTGCTGGACGTGGCCTGGGCGCTGGTCGGCGAAGAAGGCACCGACGCGTTGACGCTGGGACGGCTGGCCGAGGCGGCGGGCGTGACCAAGCCGGTGGCCTACGATCACTTCGTAACCCGCAACGGCCTGCTGGCCGCGCTCTACGATGACTATGACGGGCGGCAGACGGTGGTTTTCCACGAGCGTATCGGCCGCGCCCGGGCGCAGCTGGCTGATCGTGCGGCGGCCATCGCCTCCGGCTACATCGACTGCATCCTCAGCCAGGGCAGTGAAGTACAGGGCATCCTCGCCGCACTGGTGGGCGCGCCGGAACTGCACGAGGTGCGGCGGCGTTACCAGCAGGACTTCATCGACAACTGCCAGGTCTGGCTGGGCCCGTTCGCCGCCGACGGTACGGTATCGCTGGCGGGACGCTGGGCGATTCTCGGTGCGGCTGAAACCCTGTCCGAGGGTGTGGCCGCGGGCGCGCTGGACAAGGCCGACGCCGAGGCCGAGCTGCAGCGGCTGATCGTGGCGACGGTCAAGCGGCGCTGAGCCGCTCAGGCGTCGGCGGTGCTGTCGGCCAGCGCCGCGAACCCGGCGGCCAGCCGCTCGCGCACAAGGGCATCGCGTGCGTCGCGGCTGTCGGAGCCCAGCACCACCGTGATCAGCCGAGCAGGATGCGCACGCCCCTGCACCGGCTGGCAGGCGGTAGCGGCCAGGCAGAAGCCTGCGGCCTGGGTGTAGCCGGTCTTCAAGCCATCCACTCCGTCATCGCCGAGCAGGGCGTTCTGGTTGTTGCGGCTGAAGCTGCCGTGCGCGAACGCACGCTGCGCGGTGATTGCCAGTATCTGCGGATGGTCATTCAGCAGGCAGGCGGCGAGTACCGCCATGTCGCGCGCGCTGGAGGCATGGTGCGGGGTGGTGATGCCGGAGACGCTGGCGAACCAGCTGCTGCGCAGGCCAAGCTGGCGTGCGTGCTGGTTCATGCGCTCCAGGAATGCCGCCTGTGATCCGTCCAGATGGCGCGCGATGGCCAGCGCTGCATCATTGCCGGAGACGATCATCAACCCTTCCAGCAAGCGTGCCAGGCTGACCGTTTCACCCGGCACCAGGCCCATGCGCGTTTCATCATCGGCCACCGCGTGTATATCCTCGGCGGCGATGGTGACCGTTTCGTCCCACGTGCCTCCGTTCTCTTCGACGCATTCGTAAGCTGCGTAGGCGGTCATCAACTTGGTGAGCGAGGCAGGTTGCCGCGCGATGTCCGCGTTGTGCTGGTGGACCACCGCGAAGGTTGCCGCATCGAGGGTGATCGAGGACAGTGGCGCGCGCGCAGGAGCAGGAGACGGCATGGATGCGGCGATGTGGGAGGGCCTGCAGGATAGCCCGCGACAGCTGCATGAAGCTGCAATATTGAAACGATATAACGTACCGTCATTGTGGGCCGCCGCTGGCCCGATTGGATCTCCGATGACTGCACGCACGCCACGCCGCTGGCTCCATTCCTCGCTGCTGCTTGCGCTGGCCACGCTGGGTGGCTGCCAGCCCACTCTGCGCGCCGAGGCTGTTGCTTCCGGCCAAGCGCGCCCGCACAACGTGATCGTGATGATCAACGACGGCGCCGGTTGGGGCACCTGGGATGCCGCCGCCTACTGGCAGTACGGCAGCCGTGAAGGTGCCCCCTATGCGGATTTCCCGCAGCGCCTGGCGGTAACCACCTTCCCGTTGAACGCCAGCAGCCAGCCGACCCGTGACAATGCACAGACCCTGGGCTACGACGCGGGCAAGGCCTGGAACAGCGAGCCGGTGCCGGCGCAGGATCTGCCGTTCGTCGGCTACCAGTACCTGGCGGCGGTCGCGACCGACAGTGCTGCGGCCGGTACGGCGTTGTCCTCGGGCATCAAGACCTACAACAACGCCATCAACTACAACAACGATGGCCAGCCGGTCGAGTTCAATACGCTGCGCGCCAAGCGCCTGGGCATGGCGACCGGTGTGGTGACTTCGGTACCGTTCGCGCACGCCACGCCCGCCGCGTTCGCTGCGCAGAACGAATCGCGCAACAACTATCACGCCATTGCACACCAGATGCTGGCGCAGGGCCACCTGGACCTGGTGATGGGCACTGGCGGTCCTGGCTACAGCGTCGACGGCCGCGCCTGCAACGAAGGTACGGACGCCGCGAAGGCAGAGGGCTGCGCGAATCCATGGGAGTGGGTGGCGCAGCAGGATTGGCAGCGGCTGGAAGCGGGCAGCACCATCGGCGGCAATCCGGCGGGACCGTGGCGCCTGATCCGCAGCAAGGAAGCGTTCACCGCGCTGGCGCAGGGACGGCTTCCGGCCGACCGGCCGCTGATCGGCGTGCCGCGCGTGGCCAACACACTGCAGCAGGCGCGCCAGCTGCAGGTGCTGGGCAAGGATGCGGCCACGCCTTCGGGAGTGAGGAAGATCGACAGCGTGCCCGATCTGGCGACCATGACGCGTGGCGCACTGCAGTTCCTGCAGCAGCGCTCGTCCAAGGGGCTGTTCCTGATGGTGGAAGGCGGCGCCACCGACTGGGCCGCACATACCAGTGCCTGCGGCACCGAATGGCATTACGGCCAGTGCAGCGATCAGCCGCAGTATGGCCGGTTGATCGAAGAGACCGTGGAGTTCAACGACGCGGTGGCGGCGGTGGTTGAATGGATCGAGCGCAACGGTGGCTGGGAGCGCAACCTGTTGATCGTCACCACCGACCACGACAACAGCATGCCGATGGGCCCGGATGCACAGAACGTTGCCTTCGCGCCGGTGCGCAACAACGGCCGTGGACGCATGCCGGGGATGAGCTTCCGTCCCACCGGCAACCATTCCAATGCACTGGTGCCGTTGTGGGCCAAGGGTGCGGGGTCGGAGCTGCTGGGCCAGCGCGTGCGGGGTGTTGATGCCGGCTACCGTCAGCACGTGCGCTGGAACGACGGCCGTTACATCGACAACACCGACGTGGCTGCGGCGGTGCAGGAGGCGCTGCAGCGTTAGGGGCGTGCGGGCCGCTGGGCGGCAGCTGCAGGCTGCCCGGTCGGCGAGGTTGCCGGCCAGCGGCCGCCACTACCGGGGGTGCCGCTGGGCGGCGGTGTCGGGGACGGGCTGGCCAGCTGACGTGCCAGCTCGGTGCTGGCCACGTGGCCCTGCAGGAACAACAAGCCGCCGAAGATGTTCATGAGCGTGCCTCCACTTGAGTGGATTGCACGATACGGGCAGCATGGATGGGCAAAAAGCGACATTTCCGCAAGCGTGCCTTGAGAGGAATTCAAGCCTGATGTCCCGCCCACCGCTCCATGCCCTGCAAGGCTTCGTGGCCGCCGCCCGGCTCGGCAACCTGTCGCGCGCGGCGGCGTCGATGAACCTGACCGTCAGCGCGCTCAGCCACCAGATGCGGCAGCTGGAAGAGCGACTCGGGCAGCCGTTGCTGATCCGCCAACCGCGTGGCGTCACCCTCACCCTGGAGGGCCAGCGCCTGCTCGACCAGGTGGGTCCGCATCTGGATGCGATCAACGAAGCCTTCCAGCCCTATGCCGCACGTGCCGAGCACGTGCTGACGATCAGCGCGGTGCCGTCGATGGCTTCGGCCTGGCTGGTGCCGCGCCTGGGTCACTTCGTGGCAGAGCACCCACAGATCGAGATCAACCTGCAGTCGAGTGAACGCCTGATTGATTTCGAGCGGCAGCGCCAGTTCGACGCCGCGCTGCGGCTGGGCAGCGGGCAATGGCCGGGCCTGGTGGTGGAACCGCTGTTCGACGAGTGGCTGGTACCGATGGCGAGTCCGGCGCTGATCGAACGCATGGGAGGCGTCGACCGTGTGCCGTTGACCCGGTGGCCGCTGCTGGGTGATCCGGACGGGGCGTGGGGCGCCTGGTTCGCGTTGAGCGGGCAGAGCCCGCCGTCGCGCTTCGTGGCGGTGCTGGATGATTCGGAGGCGCACCATCGCGCCGCTCTGGATGGCGTGGGTGTGGCCCTCGGGCGGGTGACGCGGGCGCGGCTGCTGCTGGATTCGGGCCAGCTGGTCGCACTGTCCAGCCAGCGCCTGAAGACCGACTGGCCGCATTGGCTGGTGTACCCGCAGCGCTCGGCCAGCCATCGTGGCTTCCTCGCCTTCCGCGACTGGCTGCATGCACAGGCCGCCGAGCACGTGCGGCATATGGCAGCGCAGGGATCGCCCGCCTAGACAGGTGCAGCGGCCTGTCCGGGTGCTGTCATCAGGGCGTGGCCGGCCGCAGCGAAGCTGGGCACCTCCGCTCAACGCTGCCTGCCGCCATGCGCTACCGACTTGCCGTCCTTGATATTGCCGGAACCACTGTTGCCGACCCGGGGCTGGTCGCCCGCGCCTTCGCCGAAGCGATGGCCGCCGCCGGCCACGCCATCGAGGTGGAGGACGTGCGCCCGTTGATGGGCTACCCCAAGCCGCAGGCGATCGCGCGGCTGTTGGGGACCGCGGTGGATGATCCGCGCGTGGCACCGATCCATACCGACTTCGTGGCGCGCATGCTCGAGTGCTATCGCCATGCACCTGGCATTGCACCGCTGCCGGGTGCCGAGGCGTTGTTCGACACGCTGCGCGCGCACGGGATCCGTATTGGTCTGGATACTGGTTTCTCACGCGACATCGCCGAGGTGATCATCGAACGACTCGGCTGGCACGATCGCATCGACGCGATGGTGGCCAGCGATGAGGTGCCGGTGGGCCGCCCGGCGCCGTACATGATCCAGGCACTGATGCAGCGCACTGGCGTCGACGATGCTGCGACGGTGGTGAAAGTGGGTGACACCGAAGTCGACATCAACGAAGGGCGCAATGCCGGTGTCGGCATGAACGTGGCGGTCACCACTGGCGCATTCACCCGTGCCGAACTGCTGCCGTACGGGCCGGACCACATCATCGATGATCTCGACCGCCTGCCGGCGCTGCTCGGGCTGGCACATTCCGGCACGGTCGCCACTGCATGAACCGGGCATCGCTGTGGGCGCGCCTGCAGGGGCATCCGCTGGCACTGACCGTGTTCGCCGGCAGTGCCGCGCTGTCCACCTATGCGTGCATGTATGCCTTCCGCAAACCGTTTGCAGCCGCCTCGTTCGACAACCAGCATCTGTTCGGTGCCGACTACAAAGTGTGGCTGGTGGTGGCGCAGGTGCTCGGCTACATGTGCAGCAAGTTCATCGGCGTACGGGTGATCGGTGAGCTGCGGGCGGAGCGCCGTGCCAGCCTGCTGCTGGGCCTGATTGGTATCTCCTGGCTGGCCCTGCTTGGCTTCGCGCTGGTGCCGGCACCCTGGAACATCCCGTTCCTGTTCCTCAACGGCCTGCCGCTGGGCATGGTCTGGGGCCTGGTGTTCAGCTATCTGGAAGGGCGACGGACCACCGAAGCGATGGGCGCGATCCTTGCCTCCAGCTTCATCATGGCCTCCGGCGTGGTGAAGTCGGTCGGCAAGTGGCTGCTGCTGCAGGGCGTGAGCGAGTTCTGGATGCCATTCCTGTGCGGACTGCTGTTCCTGCCGCTGCTGCTGGTGTCGGTGCGCATGCTCGAACGTATTCCCGCCCCGGACGCCGCCGACCTGCGCGAGCGCTCACCACGCCTGCCGATGGACCGTGCGCAGCGTCGTGCCTTTGTGCGCCGCTTCCTGCCGGGGCTGACGCTGATGATCCTGTGCTACGTATGCCTGACCGTGGTCCGTGATTTCCGCGACAGCTTCGAGGCCGAGCTGTTCCGCGAGCTGGGCTACGGTGGCAGCGCCGGCGTGTTCGCCGCCATCGAGACGCCGGTCGCGTTCGCGGTGCTGGCACTGACCGCCGGCCTGACCTGGTTCCGCAACAACCTCAACGGCCTGATGGCCTTGCACGCGCTGATGTTCATCGGCCTGGCCACTGCAGGGCTGAGCACGCTGGCGTTCCGTGAAGGCATGCTGCATCCGCTGGCGTGGCTGGGCCTGGTGGGATTCGGCCTGTACCTGGCCTACGTGCCGTTCAACTGCGTGTTCTTCGAACGCCTGATCGCAACCTTCAAGGTCGCCGGCAATGTCGGCTTCGTGATGTATCTGGCCGATGCGTTCGGCTACCTGGGCAGTGTGCTGGTCCTGCTCGGCCACGAATTCTCCGGCCTGCAGCTGTCGTGGGTGCGTTTCTTCTCCAGTGCGGTCATCCATCTGTCGCTGCTGGGCGGTGCCTGCCTGCTGTTGTCCCTGCTGTACTTCCACCACAAAGCGCTGCGCCTGGCCCGCATGCCGGCACTCGCCTCCGTCTGAGTCCATCCCCCATGAAGAACACAACCGCCCTCGTGGTCGGTGCCGGCATCGTCGGCCTGGCCGTGGCCCGTGCGCTGGCCGTACGTGGCTGCAAGGTCACCGTGCTGGAGCGCCATGAACGCGCTGTCGGCGCCTCCATCCGCAACTTCGGCATGGTCTGGCCGATCGGCGTGCCCAATGGCCCGCTGTACGAGCGCGCGCTGCGCTCACGCCAGATCTGGCAGGAGCTGATCGACGTTGCCGGCCTCTGGCACGATCCCAGCGGCTCGTTGCATGTCGCCCATGCCGACGACGAATGGGCCGTGCTGCAGCAGTATGCGGCGGCCAATGCGCAGCTGCGCCCATGCCGCCTGCTGGATCGGGATGCGGCACTGGCGAAGTCGCCGGCACTGGTCGCGCGCGAGCTGCGCGGCGCGCTTTTCAATGCCGATGAATTGGTGGTCGATCCGCGCCAGGCGATCCGCGCGCTGCCGGATGTGCTGCATGAACAGCACGGTGTGCAGTTCCATTGGCGTACACCGGTGACGGCGGTGGAGAGCGGTCGGGTGTGGTCCGGCAGCCGCCTGTTCGAGGCCGACCAGGTCTTCGTATGCAGTGGTCCGGAGTTCGAACAGCTGTATCCGGAGCTGTACGCAGCGGCGCCACTGACCCGCTGCAAGCTGCAGATGCTGCGGCTGGCTGCACAGCACCCCGGCTTCCGCCTGGGCGCTGCCCTCTGTGGCGGCCTGTCGCTGGTGCACTACGCTGGATTCCGCGAGGCCGCCGATGTCGCGCCATTGCAGGCACGCTACCAGGCCGAGCATGCCGATCTGATCGAGCTCGGCATCCACGTGATGGCCGCGCAGAACGGCCTGGGTGAAATCACCATTGGTGATTCGCATGCCTACGCACATACGCATGATCCGTTCGACGAGCACACCATCAACCAGAAGGTGCTCGATTACCTGTCCCGTTTCATGCAGGTACCCGACGCACGCATCGCGCAGACCTGGCACGGCATCTATCCCAAGCTGCTGGATGGCAGCAGCGAGTTCGTCGCCGAGCCGGCACCGGGCGTGACCATCGTCAACGCCATCGGCGGAGGGGGCCTGGGCATGACACTCAGCTTCGGCCTGGCCGAAGAACTGGTGGACGGCCGCTACACGGCGCTGCGCCGCGCAGCGTGAGGCGCTGCACGCGGCGGGTGCAATGCCCGCCGCGCTTTCCCTAGAGGTCGCTGCTGACCATCAGCTGCACCCAGTCTCCAGCGAAGCAGGTGATGCCGAACTGCACCGGTTGCCCCTGCGGATCGACATTCAGCGAGTGCACGCACAGCACGGGCCGCCGCGTCGATTGCCCGAGCACACGAGCGATGTCGGCATCGGGCAGGCGTGCCATGACTGTGGTGTGCCGGCGGAGGTAGTCGGTCACCCCGAAGGCGGCCAGCGTGCGGGTCACCGACGGCGTGCGCGCGAACACCTCGCCCAGCCCCGGAAAGCGGGCGGCCGGGAAATAGGCTTCGCTGTGGTCCACCGTGCGGCCTTCCACCTGGCTGGAATACACCACCCGATGCACACGCTCGCCGGCGATCAGGCCAAGTGCGCGCGCGACCTGCCGGCTCGGCATCTGCACCCGGGTATCGATCAGGGTGTAGTGGCTTTCTACGTTCAGGTCATGCATGGCTCGGCCAAAGCGCGTGCGGCGGCTGATCGGGTAGTGATACGGATGCTCCTGCACGAAGCTGCCGCGGCCGGTTTCCGTGCGCACATGGCCGCGCTCCTCCAGCGCCTCGATCGCACGCCTTACGGTGTGGCGGTTGACTGCGAAGCGCTTGGCCAGCTCCTGCGCCGAGGGCAGCTGGTCGCCCTCCACCAGCTGCCGTTCGCGGATCTGCCGCAACAGCGCCTGCTCTATCTGCTGCCACAGCGGCAGCGCCGAATCGCGCGGCGTCGGGGCCGGGTCGGTCATGGTCATCAAACCTCCATCTGCGGCTGCTGGACTAGACAGGTGCACTGCACGTGCAGGCATATCAACGCGTTGCGGTTGCAACGGCATGACACAGACGGCGGAATACATGAGCGAACGCATTCTCGACAACCTGAAGCTGGTGCTGGCCGACGAGGTCGTGCACGGCCATGTAGTGCTGGATGGGCCTGGCATCCGCGCAGTGGGGCAGGGGCGGGTGGGCCTGCCGGGTGCCGAAGACTGTGGCGGCGACTGGCTGATGCCGGGTTTTGTCGAGCTGCACACCGACAATCTGGAGAAGCACCTGGTGCCGCGTCCTGGCGTGGCGTTTCCGGCTGGGGCGGCGGTGCAGGCGCACGATGCACAGCTGCTCGCGGCAGGCATCACTACGGCCTGCGATGCACTGGCGGTGGGTGACGTGGAAGCCGACAGCGTACGTGTGCGTACCTTGCAGGCAGCGCATGCAGCGTTGGTCGAGGCGCGCCGCGCCGGCGGCCTGCGCAGCGACCACTACCTGCACCTGCGTGCCGAGCTGCCGTATCCCGGGTTGCTGCCATTGCTGGAGCCACTGCTGGATGATCCGGCGGTGCGCCTTCTATCGCTGACCGATCACACACCGGGGCAGCGCCAGTTCCGCAATCTGCAGCGCTATGCCGCCTACTACGGTTTGCCGACCGACACGAAGACCGGCTACCTGGACGACCTGCTGCAGGCACGCCGAGTGCAGCAGGCGCGCTATCGCCCCGCACACCTGCAACAGGTACTGCAGTGGGTGCGCAGGCGCGGCCTGTGCCTGGCCAGCCACGACGACACGGTGGCTGCGGATGTGGATGAAGCCGTGGCCTATGGAGCGCGCATCTGCGAGTTCCCGACCACGCTGGAGGCCGCTGCGGCAGCACGTGCGACCGGCCTGATAGTCGTCGCCGGCGCACCCAACCTGGTGCTGGGCGGCTCGCATTCCGGCAATGTGGCGGCGCTGGAACTGGCCCGCGCCGGCTGCCTCGATGTGCTGTCCTCCGACTATGCGCCTGCCAGCCTGCTGCCGGCGCTGGGCGTGCTGTGCGCGCAGTTGGGCTGGAGCCTGCCACGTGCGGTGGCCACGGTCAGTCATGCACCGGCGCGGGCGCTTGGCCTGCAGGATCGCGGTCACATCGGCGAAGGCCTGCGCGCCGACCTGCTGCGGGTGCGTGGATCCACGCCGGACCACGTGGCCGAGGTCTGGGTGGCCGGCCGTCGCTTGCTGGCCCAGTAGCCGCCACGGCGCGAACACCTAGACAGCTGCCCCGAGCTGCCTAGTGGATGCCGCCTGCGCTTCACCGCGCTGATCGAAAGTGGCCGCCATCGCCGCTCCCGCTGGAGCGGTCCACTTTCCCTTGCCGCCGCCATCGCCATGTCCACACTGCCTTCGCGCCACCCGCTTACCCTGGGCCTGCTCGCCCTGCTGCATGCCCCGCTGGCCGCCCAGGCCGCCACTCCGGTTGCGACCGAGAGCGTACCCGCTACCTCCGCCGTCGATCTGGACACCGTCACCGTGGTCGGCAGCATCGTCAGCGGCGAGAAACAGGCGCTGGATGCACAGCGCGAAGCCAGCCACCTGATGAACGTGGTCAGCGCCGACGGCATCGGCAAGCTGCCCGACCACAACGCGGCCGAGGCGGTGCAGCGGGTGCCGGGTGTGTCGATCGAGCGAGACCAGGGCGAGGGCCGCTTCGTCGCGGTGCGTGGCCTGCCGGCACAGTGGAACTCGACCACCCTCAACGGCGACCGTCTGCCGACCGCCGAAGAGGAAACCACCAGCCGTGCCACGGCATTCGATTTCTTCCCGACCGAGCTGATCGAGCGCATCGAAGTGAGCAAGACGCTCACGCCCGATCGCGAAGGCGACGCCATTGGTGGGCAGGTCAATTTCGTCACGCGTACCGCGCCGACACGGCGCACGTTTGCCGCCAGCGTGGCCGGCAACTACAACGACAAGGCGGTCGACACCGGCACCAGCGCCAACGTGCTGTACGGTGACCGCAGTGCCGATGGACGCTTCGGCTTCCTGGTCAACGGTACCTACTGGAAGCGCCCGTGGGCGACCGACAACTTCGAGCCGCGCCGCAGTGCCGACGGCCTGGGCATCTACCGGCTTGAGCTGCGTGACTACACCGGCGAGCGCACCACCCGCGGTGTCAACGGCGGCATGGAGTTCCTGCCGGCCGATGGCCACCGTCTGTACGTGCGTGGCCAGTATGGCGAGCTGAGCGACGATGAAACGCACTACAAGCACCGCTACCGCTTCGACAAAGACCGCGTCGAGCTGCAGAACATCCACAACGAGTTGATCACCGAATTCAAGACCTTCGAATTCGGCGGCCAGCACACCTTCGGTCGCGGCCAGGTGGACTGGAAGCTGGCCAGCGCCGAGAACGACTTCCGCTACGGCTGCATTCCCACCTGTGCCGACAACGCCTACTTCGTGGTCCAGTTCAACCAGGGCAAGGTCGGCTACCAGGGCCTGCAGGACCGCGGTGTGGGCCGCAATTCGTACAACACCGTCGATGGCGGCAACGTTCCCGCCGACACCCCCGATACCCATCTGCCGCCGGGCTTCGCGATGGACCCGCGGAAGATGTCGCTGAGCGCGGTCGAGCTGTACCGGGTGGCGATCAATGAGAAGGACAAGGCGGTCGCGCAGTTGGACTTCACCTTCGACGCGAGCGATACGCTGACCTGGAAAATGGGCGCCAAGTACCGTGACAAGCAGCGCCTCGCGCGGTTCTCCGACGAGTTCTATGCATGGAACACCGCCACCGGCGGCCCGGTGCCGACCCTGGCCGACTTCCCGTTGATGGACCAGCCGGACCGCAGTGGCTACGACGTCGGCAATGGCCGTGACTACGCCCGCGATTTCTCGCAGGTGGTGCCGATGCAGGCCCTGGCCGAGTGGTACCGGCAGAACAAGCAGCATCTGGTGCTGGTACCGGGCGATTCGGCGCTGGTAGCCAACGGTGCAGCGCTGGGTCGCAACTTCGACGTGGCCGAGAAGCAGTACGCGACCTATGCGATGGGCACCTGGAAGCCGGACGAGCGCTGGGACGTGGTCGGCGGCGTGCGCCTGGAACGCACCGCCACCGACGTGCGTGGGCTGGTGCTGGAGCGTGATGCCGATGGCAGCAGCGCGCTGGTGCCCAACCTGGGCCGCAAGCGCTATACCTCGGTACTGCCGCAGCTTAACGTGCGCTTCTCGCCGCGCAGCGATCTCAACCTGCGGCTGGGCCTGACCCGCAGCTTTGCCCGGCCGAACTTCGGCGACATCAACCCGGGCGGCTCGTTCATGGAAGCCGATGGCACCTTCACCTCCGGCAACGCCAACCTGGATCCGACCTATTCGGACAACCTGGATCTGATGGCCGAGTGGTATGCCGGTCCGCTGGGCTTGCTGTCCGGCGGCGTGTTCTACAAGAACATCAGCAATCCGGTGTTCCAGAGCAGCAGCACCGGCAGCTTCAACGGCAACCCCAACGTCACCTTCTACCGGCCTGAGAATGGCGAAGACGCCAAGTTGTGGGGTGCCGAGTTCGCCTTCGTGCGCCGCTTCGATTTCCTGCCCGGCCTGTGGAGCAACTTCGGCATCAACGCCAACCTGACCCTGATGGGCTCACGCATGCGTATCCCGGGCCGTAGCGGCAATGTACCGATCACCGGGCAGGCCGACCGCCTGTACAACGTCACGGTGTACTACGACGATGGCGCGTTCGCAGCCCGTCTGGCTACCAACCACAAGGGGGCCTACATTGAGTCGCACGGAGACAGCAGCATCACCGACGCCTGGTACGGCGCCAACACCTCGGTCGACTTCAGCGCTTCCTATACCTTCGATCGCTGGACGGTATTCGCAGAGCTGAGCAACCTCACCAACGAGCCGTTGAAGTACTACCAGGGCAGCCCGCAGCGTCCGCTGCAGGTGGAGTACTACGGTCGCCGCGCGCAGATCGGTCTGAAGTACCTGTTCCAGTAAGCCGTACCCGCGTTCTGTAGAGTCGAGCCACGCTCGACTGCTTCTGCTCGACTCTACACTCATCGGACCAGGGTGACCGCCTGCCCGGCACGCGCGAACGCTTCCTCCAGCAACGGGCCTGCCTTGATCGCCTCCACTGCCTGGAACAACGCCTGCAGCGCGTCGGCCGGGCGTGAGGCCGGCGCCGCCACCGCCTGTCGGATCGCGGTGAAGCGGTCGGTCAGCACGCGGTGGCCGGGATGCGTCTGCGCCCAGGCCACCAGCGGCTGGCGCACGCCGGCCGCGGCATCCAGACGCTGCTGATCGAACAGGGTGATGGCCGCCGCCGAGGTCTCTGCCCGCTCGATCATGGCGTGGCGCAGTTCACGGCCCAGGAACAGGTCATAGGCCGCGCCACGCCCCACCGCGATGCGCAGCCCCTCGCGGTCGAGGTCGGCCACCTGCTGCGCAGGGCTGTCCTCGCGAACCAGATAGGTGCCTTCGATCTCCACGTACGGGGCACTGAAGGCAATGCGGTCGGTACGTGCCGGATCGATGGCCAGGAAGGCCAGATCCCAGCCGTCTTCGCCCGCTGCGGCGACCACCGAGGCTGCGGCATCGTGGCAGGTGAAGCGTGCCTGCACCCCCATCCGTTGCGCCAACGCGGTAGCCAGTTCCAGCGAGGGGCCGCGCGGTGAGCGGGCATCGCCCTGTGCCAGCACCGGGTTGCCCAGGTTGATCGCCACGCGCAGGAAACCGTGCGGTGCCAGCGAACTTCGATGGTCGGCCAAGGACATGCAGGACTCCACGGGGCAGGGGAGACCCAGCATGCCAACAACGGTGTCCGTGTGGCGTGCAATCAGCCGCGCGCGGCGAAGGTGCCGTGGAAGCCCAGGGGCACCGCATACGGCAGCCAGGCCTGTGCCAGCGGGCCGTCATCCACATGGCGCGCATCCAGCACCGCCAGGCCGCTGCGCTTGTTCACCGGATCGAGCAGGGTGCCGATCAGCCAGCCATCATCGGCATTGCGGCTGCCCGGGCGCGGCACGAACACATGCTCCTCGGCCATGATGTCCGGCCCGTAGTGCCAGAGCTGGCGGCGGCCGCGCTCGATGTCGAACGCGGCCACGGCGTTGAAGTACGGTGCGGTGGCTGGGCCGTCGATGGTCGGCGCATACAGCCGTGCACCACGGGTACCGGCGGAACGGGGGTCGAACAGCGGAAACTCCACCGCGCTGATGTCCAGCGGCTGCCAGCGGGCCTGGCCACGGCGCAGGTCCAGATGCAGCTCGACCAGGCTGGCGCCACTGTTGGCCGCGTGTGCACCATCACCGGCCATCGCTTCCTTCATCGGCGAGCGCGCCTCGTTGATGTCGTCATGGCGCACCGCACGCAGCACGATGCCGCCATCGCGGGTGAACGCGTCGCCGAAGTGGTAGATCGCCGCAAAGGGAGCCTCGAACCATTGCGCCTTGTCCGGCGCATCCTTGGCGACCACCGCGATGCGCACAGGACGCTGCGGTGCGAACTGCATGCGCTCGAAGAAGCTGCCACCTGCGCCGGTGAAATCGAACGGCATCATCACGAACACCAGGTGCTGGTCGGTGATCGCGAAGGCATGCAGGTAGCCATGCTCGGGTGTTTCGATCACATTGGCGCTGCGCAGCTGGCCGTCCGCACCGATGTGCCAGACCAGCAGGCCATGTCCTCCCATCAGGCTGATCGAGCCGAAGTTCCAGAGGCTGCCGTCGCGGTCGCGCAGCGGGTGCGCCGAGAACGGTAGTGCGGCGAGGTCCGGCCGCCAGGTGACAGGGCCAATCGTCTGCAGCGAATCGGGGTCCACTTCGAACGCCGAACCGGATTCGCACAGCGCGAACAGGCGGCCATTGATCATCGTCACCGAGGTGTTGGCCACGTTGGCATCATCGTTGTTGCGTACTGCCAGCGCACCGGGAACGCTGGTGCCGGCAGCCGGATACTGGAAGCGGCCGGCCTTCTGTTCACGGGTGAATTTCGGCGTGGCGACCATGCGCCCGTGATGGGTCAGGCTGCCATCACCATTGAAACGCCAGCCATGCACCATGCCGTCGCCGTCGAACCAGTGGTCGTAGCGGAAGCCATCGCGCTCGGTCCACGCCGGGCCGTTGCGGTACAGCGTGCCGGCCAGGCCCGGCGGCAGCGTTCCCTGCAGCTGCACGGTGGCCGGGCCGAGGCTTTCGCTGCCGACGCTGCGCCAGCCGAGCAGCCATGGGTGGTCCTGCATACCCTGCGCAAACCGCGCCGGGTCACCGGCGAAGGCGGGAGCGCTGCGCAGCGCGGTGGCACCCAGGGCCAGGCAGGCACTGCTGCTGAGCAGGGTACGAAGGAAGCGGCGACGGTCCATGGTGGCCTCGGGTCTGGATGTGGGAATCAGCGCAGGGTGATGTCGATGGCGGCGCCAGCGACTGGCACGTTGACGCGTGCTTCGTCGAAGGTCGGCTTGCGCATCACCTGCGGGTTGTTGCTGAAGCCGTAGCCTTCCACCGGCATGCCGACCAGGTTGGTGTCGAGCTTGCCGTTGTCGTTCTCGTCGTGGGTGAGCAGCACGGCGTAGCTGCCGGCCGGTACGCCCTTGAACGTGAAGTGGGCGCTGTCGCCGCTGGGCGCCGCCTGCTGGGCCTGCACGGGCTTGGCCTTGCCGTCCCAGGCGGCGGCGCTGTCGACCAGCGCAACGCGCAGGGTGCCGGTCTGCGCGCGGACGTCGTGCACGGTCACAGCCAGGTCGGCGGCGTGGGCACTGCCGGTCAGGGTCAGGGCAGTCAGGGCGGTGCTGAGCAGGGCGGTGCGGATCATGGCAGTGGCTCCGGAAGTGTGTGTATGGCGGTGTGGAGCCAGTCTGCGTGGGGCGGTGCACCGGGTTCAGGGCCAGTGGTCATCGATTCGACGTGCCAGAAGTCACTTTCTGCGCTGGACCCATTGCCGCCGGCGCGCGCGCCCGTCAGCATCTGGCCATGCCCAGCCTGTTCCGCCATCTTTTGCGTCCGCTCAGCCTCGCCGGCCTGGTCACCGTGCTGGTGGTCGGCCTGTCGTTCGCGGTGCAGCGCAGTGGCGCCGGGCTGAGCCTGCTGCTGCTTGCTGTGTTCCTGCTGCTGTTCGTGGTGCACGGCTGGGCATCGATGCCTTCCCGCGTGCGCGCCGTCGCTGCGGTGTTGCAGGCGCTGCTGGCGGTTGCGCTGGTTGCGCTGCAGCCGCGTACTGGAGCCGCTCCGGTGCTGCTGGTGGTGTTGGTCGCACAACTGGCCGAGCACTGGCCGCCGCGCTTCGTGCTGGGTGTTGCGCTGCTGGCCAACCTGGCGGTGTATGCCGTGCTGCGCCACAGCGGTTTCAGCCAGCCGCTGCTGGTGGTGCTGTTGTATGGCGGCTTCCAGGCGTTCGCCGCGCTGACCGCGCACTATGCCCGCAGCACGGCGCTGGCCCGCGATGATCTTGCACGGGTCAATGCCGACCTGCTGGCTACCCGCGCGCTGCTGGCTGACAGTGCACGCGATGCTGAGCGCCTGCGCCTGGCCCGCGAACTGCACGACGTGGCAGGGCACAAGCTCACCGCGATGCGGCTCAACCTGCGCGCCCTGGCCGCTGACCCTTCGCTGGCCGGTAACGAGGGGCTGGTGCTGGTGGAACAGCTGTCTGGCGAACTGCTGGCCGATATCCGCCAGGTGGTGCAGTCGATGCGCGATGATCGCGGCCTCGATCTGGCCACGGCATTGCATGCGCTGGCGGCGCCGTTCCCGCGACCGAGACTGCAGCTGCAGATGGGAGAGGGCGTGCGCGTGGGGGATCCGCTGATGGCCGAGACTGTGCTGCGGCTGGTGCAGGAAGCGCTGACCAATGCGGCACGGCACGGCAATGCAGACACCGTATGGCTGACGATCAACGAAGAGGATTCACGGTTGCGTATCGATATCCGCGATGACGGCCAGCGCGCCGAGCGCATCCGCGAAGGCAATGGCATCGCCGGCATGCGGGAGCGCCTGGCTGCGGTGCGTGGCCGGCTGGAACTCGCGCGCACCGCACAGGGCGGCATGCACCTGACCGCATGGTTGCCGGCATGAGTGGCGCCGCGATCCGCGTTGCCCTGGCGGATGACCAGGCGCTGGTGCGTGCAGGCCTGCGTGCGCTGCTGCAGGGCCTGGGGGTAGAGGTGGTGCTGGAGGCCGAGGATGGCCAGGCGCTGCTGGATGCACTGGATACGCAGCGTGTGGAGGTAGTGCTCAGTGACATCCGCATGCCCGGGATGGATGGCATCGAGGCATTGCGCCAGCTGCGCGCGCGCGGCGATGCCACACCGTGGCTGCTGCTGACGACCTTCGATGAAAGTGATCTGCTGCTGCGCGCCAGCGAGGCCGGTGCACAGGGCTTCCTGCTCAAGGACGCCGCACCCGCAGACCTGCGCGAAGCGATCGAGCGCGTCGCCGCTGGTGAAACCCTGTTGCTGCCGGTCAGCACCGAGCCGGTGCGCGCCCGTTACCGCTTCCACGACGAAGCACCGCCCACCGATACCTTCGGGGAACGCGAAGTGGCGATCCTGCGCCTGCTGGCCGGGGGCTACAGCAACAAGGAGATCGCGCGCAGCCTGTTCCTGGCCGAGGGAACGGTGAAGAACTACGTGTCCGCCATCCTGGATAAGCTCGGCACCCGCGATCGCACCCGTGCAGTGCTGAAGGCGATTACCCTGCGCATCATCTGAGTGGACCGAGCAAGGAGTGCCAGTGAACCCGATCCTGCATGTGGAAATCCCGGCCATTGACCTGGACCGCGCCATCACGTTCTACCAGCGGTGGCTGCAGGTCGCGGTGGACGAACCTATCGTGCTGCACGACTGCCGGATGGCCTACCTGCCGTTTTCCGATGAGGCCGCCGGTGCCAGCATTGCGCTGGTGCACGGCGCGGACTACCGGCCCTCCGAGCAGGGCGCGCGCATCTACATCGGTGTCGATGACCTCGATGCCAGCCTCGGCCGTGCGCTGCAGGCCGGGGCCGAGCTGCGCTTCGGCCCGGCCGACGCGGGTGACTGGCGTGTGGCCGAGATCCGCGACAGTGAAGGCAACCGGATCGCGGTGCAGGCGCGCGCGATTCTGTAGAGCCGAGCCCATGCTCGGCTGTTGTTGGCCCAGCCGCTCCAGCTCAGCCGAGCATGGGCTCGGCTCTACAAGAGCGCGGCGCGCGAGCGCTGCAGCCAGTCATTGATGGCCGGATCCAGCCGTGGGTCGTCCGGCAGCTGCATGCCGAAGCGTTGCTGCAGCACGTCGCGCACATCACCCACATCATGCAGCGGGCGTTTGTCCGGCGCCTGCCCGGGCCGGTACTCGGTGTAGTTGCCGCTGCCGATGGTACGGCGCCAGTCCGGCCCGGTCAGCGATGCGCGCAGCTGCCCGGGAAAACTGGAGTCGGGATGGGTGCACACGTACCAGTTGCCCACCACGTTGTCGATAGGTGCCGGCGCCTGCAGGTCGAACCGATACATCGCCCGCCAGCCATCATTGGACTCGGCCGACAGCACGAAATCACCCTCGTCAGGCAGGCGCTGCAGCAGATAGCGTTCGTGCGGCGTGGCCTGCGGCTGCGTATCGTGCAGGCGCAGCGGCACGGTCGGGGTCAGGCTGCCGAAACCGGCATCCACCAGCCAGTCATCGCCATCCACCTGCACGCGCAGCAGCAGGTGGGTACGTGCGGTCAGTTCGCCGTCCTGGGCGGCCAGCAGCACGCGCGCGCTCAATGGCTGCGCATCGAAGCCCAATGCCTGCAGCAGCGCCAGCAATCCGCCATTGAGCTCGAAGCAGTAACCACCGCGGCGGTCGTCAAGCAGCTTGCGCTGCACGCTGTCCAGGTCGATCGGCACCGCATCGCGCAGCAGGCAGCTGAGGGTCTCGAAGGGCAGCAGTGCGTTGTGGCGCTGCTGCAGCAGGGTCAGGCCGGCCAGCGTCCGCGGTGGCGGCGCATCCAGCTGCAGGCGCTGCAGGTAGCGGGGGACATCGAGCGTCGTCATGGAGGCACCTGGCGGGGAAGGGGCGTCCACTGTGCTCCCCCAACCGGGGTTGAGGTCAAGCGCGGCGGCCGTGTCATGCCCCCGTCGCCTGCACCCGGTACAAAGGCCGCGTCCACCGGTGACGGGGGGCGCGCGGACGAAGAAAGCGCTAAAGTTGTCCTGAATCCGGCCGATACAGGTGCGTCCTTCCGCCTGGAGTCTGTCATGTCGGCCGTTGTCCCCTACCTCCGGTCCCTGCGCACGCGCCTTGCTGCGTTGCACTTGGCGTCCCCCGGGCTGCTGCGCTGGCTGCAGCCACATCGGCTCAGCGTGGCCAACAAGCTCAAGGCGACCCTGTGGGTCTGTGGCCTGGGCCTGGTGGCGATCGCCGCTGTCTACGCCTGGACTGGCCATGCCAACGCACTGGCTGCGCGCAGCCAGGCCAGCTACCAGCGCGGCAGCGATCTGGCTGCCAGCCTGTCCACGCGGGTGGCCGAAGCGCGCCGCCTGCAGACCCAGTATGCGCGCAGTTTCGACGATGCTGACCGCAGCCAGCTGCTGGCCACGCAGAAGGCGTTGCAGACCGATCTACAGGCGCTGCGCGCGACGCCGATGGATGCTGGCCGGCGCAAGGCCCTGCAGGCGCTGACCGAAGCTGCCGACGCGTTCTCGCAGGGTGTGGCCGCCCTGTTCGAACGGGTCGACGAGATGGGCCGTGGTGATGCCGGCCTCGCCGCGCAGCTGCAGCAGGCCGCCGATACCCTGCAGGCGCAGGTGGATGCGCAGCAGCGGCCCGCGCTGGCGCTGTCCCTGCAGAAGATGCGAAGGCGGGAGGCACTGCTGCTGCTCGACGGTGATTCCACCCACGCCGACCGTGCCAGCGAGGAGAAGCTGCCGTTCGATCTCGCGCTGGCCGGCCTGCCTGCCGATGTGCAGGATGCCCTGCGCGGCGGGATGGAGGGCTATCAGGGCGCCCTGCTGGGTTACACCGCCGCCCGCGTCGGCCTGGACGTGGAGGCGCAGTCGCTGCTGGATACCGCTGCTGGCGTAGCGCCGGCACTGGCCGCCTTCCAGCAGGCGCAGGTGGCGGCGCTGGCCAAGGCGCAGGCGCGCCAGCAGGCCGGTGCGCGCACCATGAGCGTACTGTTCGCGCTGACTCTGCTGCTGGTCGCCGGCGTGCTGATCACCAGCCTGGTGCTGGTGTTGCGTGCGGTACGCCAGCCGATCCAGGACACCCTGCGTTTCGCCAGCGATATCGCCGACGACCGCTTGCACACCACATTGCGTGTGTACAACGCCAACGATGAGATCGGTCAGCTTGCCCAGCGCCTGGTCGACATGCAGCAGCGCCTGCGAGCGCGCATCGAGACCGAGCGTGCGGTGGCGCGCGGCAACACCCGCGTGCGCCAGGCATTGGACAGTGCGCAGACCGGCCTGATGGTGGTCGACGCCGAAGGCCAGGTGGCCTATGCCAACCCGGCGCTGCTGCTGCAACTGGAATGCCAGGGCGATGAACTGGTGGGCAGCGATGCGGTGCGTCTGCATCCGGCGCTTGCCAGCCTGGCCGGCGTGCGACATCGCGAAGAACGCGAGATCGGCCATGGCGGCGTGCGCTATCAGCTGATCGCCAATCCCATCGTCGACGAAGGGCATTTTCTCGGCGTGGCGGTGGAATGGCGCAGCCGCGCGCTGGAAACCCTGCTGGAAACCGAAGTGGCGGCCCTGGTCGACGCCGCCGCGCAGGGCGATCTGCACGGGCGCATCGTGCTGGAAGGCAAGCAGGGCTTCGTGCGCACACTGTCGACCAGCATCAACCGCTTGCTGGCCACCTTCGAGACCAACCTCGGCGATCTGCAGGCGCTTCTGGCTGCGCTGGCCCGCGGCGACCTCAGCGTGCGCATGGAAGGTGAGCTGCAGGGCGTGTTCGCACGCATGCGCGATGATGCCAACGCCACCGTCGCGCAACTGGGCCGCATCGTCACCCGCATCCAGCAGGCGGCGTCCAGCCTCGATACCGGCGTTGGCGAGATCGTCGCCGGTCATCATGACTTGTCACAGCGCACCGAGCAGCAGGCGGCCAACCTGGAAGAGACGGCAGCGTCGATGCACGAGCTGACCGACACCGTGGGCCGCAATGCCGATGCTGCGGGCCGTGCCGACGTGCTGGTCAAGGGCGCGGCAGCAGTGGCCCAGCGCGGAGGCGCGGCGGTTGGCCAGGTGGTGGCAACCATGCACGGCATCAGCGAAGCCTCACGACGGATCGGTGACATCACCCAGCTGATCGATGGCATCGCCTTCCAGACCAACATCCTCGCGCTGAATGCTGCGGTGGAAGCCGCACGCGCGGGTGAGCAGGGCCGCAGCTTTGCCGTGGTGGCCGCCGAAGTGCGCCTGCTGGCGCAGCGCAGCGCGGAGGCGGCCAAGCAGATCAAGGGTCTGATCGAGGATTCGGTGGCGCGTGTGGGCCAGGGCAACCAGCAGGCCGAACAGGCCGGCACCACGATGGGCGAGATTGTCGGCAGCGTGCAGCAACTGGCGGATCTGCTGGCCGGTATCCGCAGCGCGTCGCAGGACCAGCATGCCGGCATCGCCCAGGTGAACCAGACCATCGTGCAGATGGAAGCCAGTACCCAGCGCAACGCCAGTCTGGTGGAAGAGGCTGGTGCTTCGACAGCGCAGATGCAGGCGCAGGTGCATGCGCTGGCGGAAGCGGTGGGCGCGTTCCGCCTGCAGTCGATGCCGCAGGCGCGCGCTGCGGCGGCCTAGCTTGCGGTTCCTTGTCGGCAGGCGGGGAATCAGCCGAGTGTAGGCTCGGCTCTACATCGGCTGCAGGAACACTGTAGAGCCGAGCCCATGCTCGGCTCACGCCAGCGTTCGGCGGCAGGTATCAATACACGTCGCGGCGGTAGCGACCGTTTTCCAGCAGCGTTTCCACAACCTCATCGCCCAGCGCAGCGCGCAGCACCTGGTCCACGCCTTCGGCCATGCCCTGCAGCGAGCCGCAGACATGAATCACCGCGCCACGCTGCATCCATTCGCGCAGCGCATCTGCGGCTGCATGCAGGCGATCCTGCACGTAACCACCTTCGCCATCGCGCGAGAACGCCAGGTCCACCCGCGCAAGATGACCATTGGTCTGCCAGGCCTCGATCTCGTCGGCGAACAGGAAATCCTGCGCACGCTGGCGTTCACCGAACAGCAGCCAATGTCCGTGCTCGCCGGCGTACGCGGCTTCGCGCAGCAGGCTGCGCAGGCCGGCGATGCCGGTGCCGTTGCCGATCAGCACCATCGGTGCACCGGCGACGCGGTGGAACCCGGGGTTGCGGTGCACGCGGGCAACGATGCTCGCACCGATCGGCGCATGCAGTGACAGCCATCCCGAGCCCAGCCCGGCACGACCGGAGGCGTCGTGCACCAGTCTCACCACCAGCTCCACCACGCCATCGTCGGCAGTGGAAGCGATCGAATACTCGCGGCCCGGCAGCAGCGGCAGCCCGGCCAGCCACAGGCAGGCATCCTGCACCGCCAGCGCGGTATCCGCGTCGGGCAGCTCACGCTCACTGGCCAGCGCCAGCAGCGTACGTGGTGTGCCGTCCACCAGCAGCGGCTGCAGCGGATCCAGCCCCTGTGCCTTCAGCACCGCGCTGGCGTGCCGCGCGTTGTGCCGGGGCGCGATATGCAGGATGTCGCCCGCCTGCCATTGCACGTCGGCCGGTGGCGCAAGACGGATGCGCCAAATGGCACCACCCATGCTGCCCGGATTGAGCCGGTCGCGGCCGAGCAGCCGCCACTCATGCATCTGCGTGGCGGCCGGCAGCACGCTGTCATCGGTGACGATGCCGGTCAGCGCGCCCAGCTCCAGCTGCCATTGGCGCAGGGCCGCTACCGAGGCGGCATCGACTTCGATGCGGTCGAACAACGGGCGTGCGCCGTTGCCGAGCAGCCAACCATCAACCTGGCGACCGAAGCCGCAGTAGTGCGGGTACTGTCGGTCACCCAGCGCCAGCAGTCCAAACTGCAGGCCTGACAGATCGAGTGTCTGTGCCATCAGCCGTCGTGCAGCACCTCGCGCCGCATCCGGTGGTTCGCCATCGCCGAAGGTGCTGAGTACCAACAGCGCCTGCGTGGCGCGCGCCAGCTGCGCGGCATCGACGCGGGCCAGCGGCAGCACCTGCACCGCATGACCGGACGCCTGCAGCTGCGCGGCTGCGCGCCATGCGAGTTGTTCGCCCAGCCCGCTCTGGCTGGCATGCACCACCAGCCACGGCTTGCCACCGCCATCGGCAGGCGTTGCAGGCAGTGACTGGCGCAGGCCACGCGCTGCGCGCTGGCTGCGGCGGCGGTCCAGGTACAGCATCCAGCCGGTGATGAAGAACAGGCTCATGCCCAGACTGCTGAGCATCACCACAATACGCCCGGGCACGCCGAAGTAGCTGCCCGAGTGCAGCGCGAACACGCTGGTGGCCAGCTGCGCGCCCGCGCGCTGGCGCGCGTAGGGGCGGCAATCGAGCGTGGCACCCGTGCCCGGGTCGAGCTGCAGCAGATCATGCGCGCGGTCATGCTGGCCGCCGCGCTGCGACGGATCACCGGCCATCACGCGTACATTCAGTGCCTGCCCGGGTTTTTCCGGCAGGCGCAGGTCGATGTAGCCGGTGCGCACGCCGGGCAGTGCATACAGCGTGGCTTCGATGCGCTCCAGGTTCAGGGCGGCGTCGGTGGCGACCTTGTGCTTGGCGGCCGGTGCGACGCCAAGCAGGGTGTTGGCGGCACTGCGATACCAGTCGAACGACCACCACAGGCCGGTCAGCGCACTCATCAGGTAGATCAGCAGCACCCAGGTGCCGACCACCGAATGCAGGCTCCACAGGAAGCCACGGCCGCTGCGTTTCCATTCCACCGCCAGCCAGCTGCGCCAGTGCCACCAGCGGCGCGGCCAGCGCAGGTAAAGACCGGACAGGGTGAAGAACAGCAGCGCGATGGCGCAGCTGCCGGTGATCCACTTGCCACGCTCACCGGCGGCGAGGTGGCGATGCAGGTCCTCGACGAAGTCGAAGAACGCCTGCCCGCGCAGGGCACTGAAGCGCTCGCCGCTGTACGGGTCGAAGTACACCCAGTGTTCCTTGCCGCCGGCAAAGCGCGCCACCGAGGGCCGTTGCCCGGTGGCATCCACACGCAGGCGCTGCAGCGGGCGTTCACTGCCGGCCTGCAGCAGCGGCACCAGTTCGCTCAGTGCAAGTGGAAGCTGGCCATCGGCATGGTGCTCGGCGATCTCGGCGAAGCCGGGATTGGCGGCGCGCAACAGCTCGTCCTCGAAGGACAGTACGGCGCCGCTGAGGCCCATTACGGCCAGTACGGCACCGGCGGTGATGCCCAGCAGCCAGTGCAGTTGGAACAGGACGTTCTTGAACATCGAAGGAGGAGGGCCTGGAAGGCTGCCGCCCGCATCCTGCGCAACAGCAAATGAGAATTAGTCGCGGAATTCTCCGTGGCGGACGGGCTACGGTCAAGGAGGGTTTTGTTGCAGGGCTTTGCAGCCCTGCACCCGCTACAAGCCGGAGCAACGTCAACGTCAAAAGCTGGCTTTCCGTGGGTTGGCGGGGTGGGTCCGGTTGAGGAGGACGCTGCAAGTACGTCCATGTAAGCTCGGTCGCCGCATCCATGCGGCTCACGCCCCCTCAACCGGACCCACCCCGCCTTCGACAGTTTTCCGCGATCTGTCGGAACGGCGTTCTGCTTTGGTGGGTGCCGACCGTTGGTCGGCACGGGGTCTGATTCCGTTCTGAATATCGATATCTGACAGATGTGCCGACCAACGGTCGGCACCCACCAACAGCCGCCGCGGGGATCTGTCGGGGGTGGGGCGGTGTGGGTGGTCAGGACCGTTGGCGCCATGGATGGCGCCATCGAGCCCCCATGGGTGAGGGCGCTTTGCTTGCGAAGCACTGCTTCGCAAGCGCCCGAACGCACAGCCGCCAGCGGCTGGGCCGGACCCCGGAGGGGGTTTACGGCGTGTTCTGACCACCCACAGTGCCCCGCCATCCCACGGAATGCCCGCTTTGGCTTTGGCTGTTGGCGTTGCATTGAGCAGGGTGCAGGGCTGCAAGCCCTGCAAAAAACACCCTCACTTCACCCAGCTGTCGATCTCGCCGTGGGCGAACGGACCCAGCTTTGCCTTCACCAGCCGCCCCTGTGCATCGAACAGTACGCTGTAGGGCAGCAGGCCCTGTGTATTGCCCAGCTGCACGCTGGCATCGCGCGGTCCCGGGGTCTCGATCACGATCGGATAATCCACCGGTACCCGTTGCAGGAAACCGCGCACGTCTTCCGGCGTATCCAGCGCCAGGCCCAGCACCTGTACGCCTGGGTCGCCCTGCGCAGCGGCAAAGCGCGCCAGCTCGGGCATTTCTTCAACGCAGGGCGCGCACCAGCTGGCCCAGACGTTGATCAACAGCGGGCGACCGGCTGCGTGCTGGCGCAGGTCCAGCGGCTGGCCTTCAAGATCGGGTAGCGACAACGCGGGCAGGCTGTCGCCGACCTGCAGGGCGGCGACAGCCACCACGGCAGGCGCCGCTGGCACGGCCTCAGGCGCAGCTGGCGCCGGTGCCAATCGATGACCGGCCCACAGGCCAAGGCCGGCGGCCAGCACCGCTGTCCACAGCAGCGCTGGCCGTTGCCACTTCATCGCGCGGTGCGCAGCAGCGCTTCCTCGACCACCGCCTGGGTCAGCAGGGTCGGCAGCACCGTCGGCGGCGCGCCGGGGCCATACACCACGTACAGCGGCACGCCCACGGCCTTGTGCTCTTCCAGGAACGTGGTGATCTGCGGATCGACATTGGTGTAGTCACCGCGCATGTACACCGCGTTGGTGCGCTTGAGCAGTTCCTTGAACTCCGGCCGCGACAGCACGGCGCGCTCGTTGGCCTTGCAGCTCACGCACCAGTCCGCGGTCATGTTCACGAACACCACACGCTTGTCGGCACGCAGGCGGTCCAGCAGTTGCGGCGAGTATTCGACCACGTTGTCAGTGGCCGCCTGCGCGGCGCGCGCTGGCGGAGCCAGCTGGGTCACGCCCCAGGCCGGAACCAGTGCGCCGATCGCCAGCAGCACACCCAGCAGGGTCACGGCGCGCGAGCCGGTCCAGCGGTTGCGTTCAAACAGCCACAGGCCGAAGGCGAGCAGCAGCAGGCCGCCCAGCACCAGCGCCATACCGTCCACCCCGCGCTGCTTGCCCAGCACCCACAGCAGCCACAGCGCGGTGGCATACATCGGGAAGGCCAGCACGTGCTTGAGCGTTTCCATCCACGGGCCCGGCTTGGGCAGGCGGCGTGCCAGCGCCGGCACGAAGCCGATCAGCAGGAACGGCAGCGCCAGGCCCAGGCCGAGGAACAGGAACACGGTCATCGCCTTCAGCGGCGGGGCAATGAACGCGTAGGCGATCGCGCCGCCCATGAACGGGCCGACGCAGGCACTGCCGACCACGCAGGCCAGCGCACCGGTGAAGAAGTCACCGGCCGGGCCGCTGCGGCTGGCCAGCGACTGGCCCAGGCTGCCGATGCCGCCGCCCAGGGTGAACACGCCGGACAGGCTCAGGCCCACCGCGAACATGATGTAGGCCAGCGCCGCCACCACACCCGGGTGCTGCAGCTGGAAGCCGATGCCGACGGCGTTGCCGATCGCGCGCAGGCCCACCATCAACGCACCGATCACCGCGAATGCGACCAGCACGCCCAGCGTGTACCAGAGCGCGTGGCTGCGTGCGCGCTGCGGGCTTTCGCCACTCTGCGCCAGGCTCAGAACCTTCAGCGACAGGATCGGCAGCACGCAGGGCATCAGGTTCAACACCAGGCCACCGGCCAGCGCCAGCAGCAGCACCCAGACGAACGAACGGTCCGGGTTCGGCGTACTCGCCGGCGGGCGCGTACGCAGCGCGTTGTCACCGCGTGCGTCGGGGGCGAATTCATTGCCTGCGCCTTCACTGCCGACGGTTGCCGGGGCCGCTGCACCATCGTTGGGCACGGTCGGCAGCAGACGCAGCGGAGCGCCGTTGGCCGACTCGCGGGGGGCTGCGGTGGTCGCAGGCAGTGGGCTGATCACCTCATTGCGCGGTGGCGCCTGGTCGGCGCTGGCGTTGACCTTGCCGGCCGGAATGGACAGTTTCACCCGGCGGGTCATCGGTGGGTAGCAGATGCCATCGGTCTGGCAGCCCTGGAAGGTCACCACCAGGGTGCTGTCGACCGCATCGGCGACGGAGCGGCGCAGCGGCAGCGGCACTTCCACCTGGTTGAAGTAGACCGAGACATCGCCGAAGTGCTCGTCGCGATGTGACTGTGCGGCCGGCCAGCGCGGCGTGCCGGCCAGCACGCCGGTGCTGCCCTCCAGCTTCAGCGAGGTGCGGTCGCGATACAGGTAGTAGCCCGGCGCCGGGCTGAAGCGCAGCAGCAGGGTGTTGCCGTCACTGGCGATGGCGTCGAAACCGAACGCCTGTTCCGATGGCAGCGGCAGCGCCTGGCTGTTGCTGGCCGCACCTGGCAGGCGCAGGCCGCCGCTGTTGCCGGCACCGGCCAGCGGGTTGTTGAACGGGCTGGCCGCACCGGCGCGTGCGGCCGGGGCCGCCGCCTGTGCGCCGCCGCCGGGCAGGGTGACCTGCACCACGCGCTTCTGCGGCGGGTAGCAGACACCGGCATCGGCGCAGCCCTGGTAACGCACTTCCAGACTGATGGTGCCGGCGGCCTCGGTCGGCGTGCCGGGCAGGGTGGCCTGCAGGCGCTCGCGATAGGTTTCGACTTCGCCGAAGAAATCGTCGTGGTGCTTGTCGCCCTTGGGCATCTGCAGCGCGCCGGCATTGAAGGCCGGATCGGCCTTGACGCTGGTGCGGTGGCGATAAAGGTAATAGCCGGGCGCGATCTTGAACTGCAGTTGCACCTGGCCGCGCTCGGGGGCGGTGGCGGTCAGCGCGAACGCCTGGTCCACCGGCAGCAGGTCCTTCTCATCCAGAGCGAAGGCGGGCAGTGAAAGCCACAACAGGGCGCACAAGGCGGCGCCACGCGCAAACAGAGTCTTCAAACAGTGTCCTCCCGGGTCTGAGCCCGGATCCAGTCCAGATACGCCGGCAGGCCGGCCCGGGTTTCGACCGCGATGCACTCCGGGAGTTCATACGGATGCAGTTCGACGATCCGGGCAATTGCGTCATCGACGCGACTCGCGGTGGTTTTCACCAGCAGCTGCAGCTCGGCGTCGGTAGTCACCTCGCCCTGCCAGCGGTAGGTCGACTGCGCGCCATCGAGGCGCGTCACGCACGCGGCCAGGCGCTCGCCGACCAGCGCGTGCGCGATGCGCTCGGCACTGGCCCGGTCCGGGCAGGTGGTCAACAGCAGCAGGACGGGATCGACGGTCGACATGACCGTCGAGTATAGGGCCGCCGCCGGGTCAGGGCCCGGCGGCGGCGATGGACCGCTGCGTTGCGCGATCAGTTGGCCAGCTGGCAGGTGGTTGGCTGGGCCGAGGTGAACAGGGCCGGGGTCGCCCACTCGGGGTGATCGATGAACGGGTTGCGGTTGCCCTGGAAGCTGTAGACCACGTCGTTGCGGGCACGCTCGGCATCATCCGGCGGATCGGACAGGTGCCAGTCGATCAGTGTCGACAGCAGGCCCATGTAGGCCGGCGAACTGCTGGTCTTGACGATCCTGCTGCGGTCGTCGGTCAGCTCCAGGTCCGGCTCGGACTGGCCGGTGGCTGCATCCTTGCCGCCCTCGTAGCGGATCGCCATGTACATCACCGCACGCGCCATGTCGCCCTTGCGCTTGCCCCACACTTCGAAGGTGCCGGTGTTGCCGTCCGGTGTGCGCACCCAGTTGGAGTTGCCCGGGTAGCCGCCACTGCCGCCGCCCTGGCCGTTGTTGGCCTCGGTGGCGCGCTCGCCGCAGTTGGCGTCGCACTTGCCGAACGGCTTGTTGCCACGGTCGGCGTTCCACTGCGCATCGGTCAGGTACAGCATGTGGGTGTCGGTGTACGGCGCGTACGGCAGGCCCTTGTCGCCGGTGGTGCTGGCAAAGCCCAGCGAGTTCGGCCAGGTGTGCTCGCGGTTGTACTTCAGGCCGCCGCCGCTGCCGGCGCGGTCGGTCACCTTGGCGTAGCTGCGGTTGCGGTACGCATCCAGGATTCTGCCGCTGTTGTTCGGATCTTCGTCGGCGATTTCCAGGATGGTCCACGTGCTGGTGCCCGAGCCGCTGTACGGGTAGGCGGTGTGGCCCTTGATGGTGGCGTGCAGCGAGCAGCGCAGCTGGCTGGGGCTGCTGGTGTTGACCTTGGAGTAGTAACCGGCCGGCACGCCGGGGTTGCCCGGGTCCGGATTGCCGCCGGTGGTTGCCACGGTGAAGGCGATGCGGCTGTCGGCAGCCGGGTGTGCGCCCTGCAGGTCGGTGATGCGCGCGGCGCGGATGTCAAAGCGGCAGGCTTCACCGGCCACCAGCGCGGTGTTGGTGGACAGCTTCACGTTGCGGCCGCTGGCCGGGTAGGTCAACGGCACGCTGCCGGAGGTGCCGCAGCTCAGCGCGAACGCGCCGCTGGCCAGGTTCACCGTCTCGCTGAACACCACTTCCAGGTCGGCCGCAGCCGGGAAGGTGCTGCTGCCCTGCGCCGGGGTGGTGGTGGAGACCGACGGCGGCGTGTTCGGACCCGGGGTGCCGCCACCGCTGAAGGTCTGGCCGTTGTTGCAGCTGCCAAACGTCTGCTTGGCCGATTCGGCCCAGGTGAAGTGGGCGTACTGGCTGCCGTTGCCGGTCAGCTGCAGCGAGGTGCCCGGCGCCGTGCTGTTGGTCTCGGCCACCGGAATGTTCTGGCTGGTCATGCCGGCGGCAGGGCCACCGGAGGCGGTGATGGCGCCCTCGTAGCTGAGGAACTGGACCACCTTGCCGCTGGCATCGACCAGGGCGATGCCGTCGTTCGGGCCGTTCTGGAGGCCATTGGTCGGGTAATTGACCACGGCGATGGTGGCGCTGCCGCAGCCGGCGGCAGTGCCGGCCGGGACCGGGTTGTTGGCGTAGACCACCGCGGCCGAGGCATTGGCGCCGTTGTACAGATACAGGCGGTAGCCCGACAGGTCCTCGCCGGCAGTGGCCACGACCTCGATCGCTTCGCCGACGTCACCGGCGGCGGTGCTGTCGTCGTAGTGCAGTTCGTTGATGAAGACCTCGGCCTGGGCCGGTGCAGCGGCCAGCGCCAGCAGGCAGGCGGCGGCAAGCGGGGACAGCAATCGCATCGACAACTCCTTGTGATTGGGAATGCGCGGCCGAGCCTAAGGCCGATCCAGTGACACTTTGTCGTAAATGAACGTCAGATATCTGACAGTGCGACGCGGATCACCAAATGTCGAGGATTCCAGACGCAGGGTTGCCGCGTTGCACCGGCATCAAGGTCTTCACATGGGCACGGATCGAGTGTGCCCGGGACAGTGAAATTTTTTCCGCGAGTGGCCTTGAAAGGTCCGGGGGCAGCTCCATCTCTGTCCTGCTCCCGATTCATCGGGCTTTTTCGCGAGCAATGCTGGCAGTCACCTGGGGTGAGTGCTAACATCGCCAGACTTTTTCAGACCAATCAATAACTTAAGAGGTCTCTCATGAGCATCAAGCCGCTGCACGACCGCGTTGTGGTCAAGCCGATCGAAGCCGACGAAATCTCCGCCGGTGGCATCGTCATTCCGGATTCGGCCAAGGAAAAGTCCACCAAGGGTGAAGTCGTGGCCGTCGGCCCGGGCAAGCCGCTGGACAACGGCAGCGTGCGCGCGCCGTCGCTGAAGGTCGGCGACAAGGTCATCTACGGCCAGTACGCCGGCAGCTCGTACAAGAGCGAAGGCGTCGAGTACAAGGTCCTGCGCGAAGACGACGTGCTCGCCGTCATCGGCTGAGCCTCGGCGCGACCTGCTTCATCCCCTGATTCCAAACACCCAGCCGCCGGGCATGGCCCGGCGCTACCAATGAGGTAACTGCAATGGCTGCCAAGGATATTCGTTTCGGTGAAGACGCCCGTTCGCGCATGGTGCGCGGCGTCAACGTTCTCGCCAATGCCGTCAAGGCCACCCTGGGCCCGAAGGGCCGCAACGTCGTGCTGGAAAAGAGCTTCGGCGCGCCGACCATCACCAAGGACGGCGTCTCCGTCGCCAAGGAAATCGAACTGGCTGACAAGTTCGAGAACATGGGCGCGCAGATGGTGAAGGAAGTTGCTTCGCGCACCAACGACGACGCTGGCGACGGCACCACCACCGCCACCGTGCTGGCCCAGGCCCTGATCCGCGAAGGTGCCAAGGCTGTTGCCGCCGGCATGAACCCGATGGACCTGAAGCGTGGTATCGACAAGGCCGTCGTGGCCGCCGTTGCCGAGCTGAAGAACATCTCCAAGCCGACCGCCGACGACAAGGCGATTGCCCAGGTCGGTACCATCTCGGCCAACTCGGACGAGTCGATCGGCCAGATCATCGCTGATGCGATGAAGGAAGTCGGCAAGGAAGGCGTGATCACCGTTGAAGAAGGCTCGGGCCTGGACAACGAGCTGGACGTGGTCAAGGGCATGCAGTTCGACCGCGGCTACCTGTCCCCGTACTTCATCAACAACCAGCAGTCGCAGACCGCTGACCTGGATGACCCGTTCATCCTGCTGCACGACAAGAAGATCTCCAACGTCCGTGACCTGCTGCCGGTGCTGGAAGGCGTCGCCAAGGCCGGCAAGCCGCTGCTGATCGTTGCCGAAGAAGTCGAAGGCGAAGCGCTGGCCACCCTGGTCGTCAACACCATCCGTGGCATCGTCAAGGTCGTGGCCGTCAAGGCTCCGGGCTTCGGCGACCGTCGCAAGGCGATGCTGGAAGACATGGCCGTGCTGACCGGCGGCACCGTGATCTCCGAAGAAGTTGGCCTGTCGCTGGAAAAGGCCACCATCAAGGACCTGGGCCGCGCCAAGAAGGTGCAGGTTTCCAAGGAAAACACCACCATCATCGATGGCGTGGGTGACAAGGCTGCCGTCGACGCACGCGTCGGCCAGATCAAGACCCAGATCCAGGACACCTCCTCCGATTACGATCGCGAGAAGCTGCAGGAACGCGTTGCCAAGCTGGCTGGCGGCGTTGCCGTGATCAAGGTCGGCGCTTCGACCGAAATCGAAATGAAGGAAAAGAAGGATCGCGTCGACGACGCCCTGCACGCGACCCGTGCAGCCGTTGAAGAAGGCGTGGTCCCGGGCGGCGGCGTCGCCCTGGTCCGTGCGGTCACCGCGCTGGCCGGCCTGAAGGGTGCCAACGAAGACCAGAACCACGGCATCCAGATCGCCCTGCGCGCGATGGAAGCCCCGCTGCGCGAAATCGTTGCCAACGCCGGTGAAGAACCGTCGGTCATCATCAACAAGGTCAAGGAAGGCACCGGCAGCTTCGGCTACAACGCCGCCACCGGTGAGTTCGGTGACATGCTGCAGTTCGGCATCCTGGACCCGACCAAGGTGACCCGTTCGGCCCTGCAGAACGCGGCCTCGATCGCTGGCCTGATGATCACCACCGAAGCCATGGTTGCCGAAGCTCCGAAGAAGGACGAGCCGGCCATGGGTGGCGCCGGTGGCATGGGCGGCATGGGTGGCATGGGCGGCATGGACTTCTAAGTCCCCGCTTTCACCCCGCAATGAAAAACCCCGCCGCACGGCGGGGTTTTTTTGTGGCCGGTTGGAATCGAAGTGGTAGATCCACGCCATGCGTGGATGCCGCTGCCAGGTGTAAATCTACCCGCGGCCCTCGCGCCGCTGCAGCCACAGGTGGGCTGCCAGCAGGGACAACGCGCCGCCAGCGATCATGCCCTGTACCCACGGCAGACCCGTGATAGGCGCAAGCAGCAGGCCCGCCGCCATGCCGATCAGACTGGCGCCGACGGCCACCCGCTGACGTCGCTGCCGGTGTGCGGCCTGGCGATGGCGTGCAGCGATGCGCAGACGCCGTGCATCCGGCCGCATTACGGCCTCGGCAATGGCATCGATCTCTGGGCGATTCATCCTGCGTCCTGCTTGGGGTATGTGCCTGCATCCTGGGTCATCATCAGTGCCGCGCGCAACCAGGCCATGAATGCGGGTACTGCCGCGTTGGATTCGCCGTCCGCACGCGTCACCGCGTAATAGGCGAAGGCCTGTGGCCAGGGCCGGTCGATCACCACCTGCAGTCGGCCATTGGCGAGTTCTTCGGCCGCATGGATGTCGCGCACCAGGGCGACGCCTTGCCCGGCCACCGCCGCGCGGATCAGCAACAGGTCGTCATCGAAAGCGGGGCCACGCTCCAGTCGTCCATCGACGGGCAGATCCAGTGCCTGGAACCACAGCCGCCAGTCGCTGCGGTCGGCGTCCTGCAACAGGGGCAGCTGCAGGCAATCCTGTACCGAGCTCAGCGTCGGTATGCTGGCCAACAATGCGGGACTGGCTACCGGCAGCAGCACCGGTGCCATCAGGTGCTCAGCGTGCAGCCCCGGGTAGCGGCCCAGGCCGTGGCGGATGGCGATGTCCACTCCCTCGCGGCGCAGGTCGACCAGCGCCGCGCTCGAGTCCAGCTGCACGTCCACCTGTGGATGCAACGCACTGAACGCGCCCAACCGCGGCGCCAACCATTGTGCGGCGAAGCTCGGTGCGGCGCTGATGCGCAGCGTGCGCCGCGTTTCCCAGCGTTCCAGGGTCTGCAGGCTGTGCGAGATCTGCTCGAAGGCCTGCAGCAGTTCCGGGTATACGCGAGCGCCAGCGGCGCTGAGCACCACGCCATGCCGGGTGCGGTCGAACAGGCTCACGCCCAGCCGCTCCTGCAGCTGCCGTAGCTGCTGGCTGATCGCACCAGGTGTCACCCCCATCGCATCGGCGGCGGCGGTCAGGCTGCCATGGCGGCCGGTTTCAACGAAGGCCCGCAGGCCCAGCAGCGGCAGCACCGCACCCATGTCCATTCTCCTGTAGCCACGTCGGCACGCGCCGCGCTGCGACAGCATATCGAGCGTGCCGCAGGCTGTCGCGCGACTGCCGCTCACGTTGAGCTGCGCTCAACTTCCCATGCAGGAGACATCGTTTCCTTCCCGCGCCAGCGCTTCCTAGACTGGTTGCACGGCTGCTGCAGCGCCCGTTTCCGCATCGCCCGGTCAGTTTCGTTGAGGACCGGTGCGTGCCGTCGCTCCCTGCCGTCCAGGAACCCCATGAACGAGCCTTCGCTGCACCTGTATTCCGACAGTTCTCCCAATGGCTTCAAGGCCACCATCGCACTGGAAGAGCTGGGTCTTCCCTATCGCCTGCACCACGTGCGCATCGTAGATGGCGAACATCGCCATCCCGATTTCCTGCAGCTCAATCCGCATGGGCGCATTCCCGTGCTGGAGGATCGCGCGCGCGGCATCGTTGTCTTCGAATCGGCGGCGATCCTGATGTACCTGGCCGAACAGGGCAATGCGTTGCTGCCTTCCGAACCGGCCGCACGCTGGGAGACGCTGACCTGGCTGATGTTCCATGCCGCCAGCGTCGGCCCGATCCTCGGCCAACGCGTGCATTTCGAGCATTTCGCGCCAGCACCGGACGCTGGGGCGATCGAACGCTACCGCCGCTTGAGCGACGACCTGTTCGCCGTACTCGACCAGCGCCTGCAGGGGCGTGAGTGGGTGGCTGGCGATCACTACTCGATCGCCGATATCGCCCATTTCGGCTGGCTGCATATCGCCCGCATCATCGACATCGATTTCTCGCGGCATCGCCATCTGGATGCGTGGTACGCGCGGGTTGCCGCACGCCCTGCGGTACAGCGTGGCGTGCAGCTGCCCGAACCGGCCGCCGGTCCGTAAGGAGGCCATGCTGATGAATGATTCCAATGCGATTCCGGGCGCGTCGGCGCCCGCCTTTGCCACCCATCCTGGCTACCAGCGCATGTTCCGTGCCGATGCACTGACGCTGGGCATCTACCTGCCGTTGCGTTTCTACCAGGGCGACATGCGCGTGCTGCAGGGTCAGGCGCGGTGGGTGGAGCAGATCGATCGCCACGGCTTTGCCGCGGTATGGGTGCGCGACGTGCCGCTGTTCGATCCGATGTTCGGCGATGCGGGGCAGCTGTTCGATCCATTCACCTACCTTGCGTGGCTGGCAGCGCGCACGCAGCGCGTGGCCCTGGCCACCGGCAGTGTGGTGCTGCCGCTGCGCCACCCGATCGATCTGGCCAAGGCGGCGGCGTCGATCGATCAGCTGTCCGGTGGGCGGCTGGTGATGGGTGTGGCGTCCGGTGATCGACCGCTGGAGTTCCCGGCCTATGGACTGGAGCACGCGGCGCGCGGAGAGCGTTTCGCCACCGCAATGAACGAGATGCGCCGTTGGCTGCAGCCGGGTACGGATGGGCGGATGACACACGCCGGCGCCGAGCAGGGCGTGCAGCTGCTGCCGCCCCCAGTCAGTGGTCGCGTCCCGCTGATCGTCACCGGCGGTGCGCGCTAGTCGCTGGAGTGGATCGGCCAGCATGCCGATGGCTGGCTGACCTATCCCGAGGCCACCCACGACGCCGCCGGCCCGCAGCGGCTGGCCGCGAAGATCCGTGCCTGGCGCACGCTGATCCCGGGGGGCGGCTTCCGCCCGCACATGACCAACGAGTGGATCGACCTGGTGGATGACCCGGATCATCCACGCACGCCGCTGCAAGGGGGGTATACCCTGCGCACCGGCCGCAAGGGCCTGATCGAGCTGCTGCAGGCCTGGCAACGCGCCGGCGTGAATCACGCGGCGCTGGGTATCCAGTTCGCCGAACGTCCTGCCGGCGATGTGCTGCAGGAGTTGGCGGAGGAGGTGCTGCCGTTGTTCCCGTCACATCCGGGGCCGGCGCCGCAGGTGATGGACTGGTAGCCATACCCGCGTGGATGGCATATGATTAGGTGCCTAATCATGTGTTGTTCACCGTATGATCGAAGCCAAGCACCATGCCCTGATGGATGAGGCACAGCGACGCGGCCATGCCAGCATCGCGCAGCTGCGCCTGTGCTTCCAGCTGCTCTCGTTGTCCTCGTCGATCGATCGCGACTGCGCTACCCGGCTGGCACCGCACGGGCTCAGCGAGGGTCGCTTCATCGTGCTGTTCCTGCTGCATGGGGCCGGCGGCACGTTGCCTCCCCACGTGCTGGCCGAGCGCGCAGGCGTGACCCGCGCGACCATCAGTGGCCTGCTCGATGGCCTGCAGCGCGAAGGACTGCTGCAGCGTCGCAGCGATGCCGAAGATGGCCGTCGCCTGCAGATCGTATTGACCGCACCGGGAAAACGCTTGGCCGAGACGTTGTTCGACCAGCACACGCAGTGGATCGGTGGCCTGTTCAATGGTCTGGACGCCGATGAACAGCAGCAGCTGTCGCGGCTGCTGCACAAGGTCTGGCAGCACACCGATGCCGGACGAGAGCCTGCCGGACGAGAGCCCGCTGCATGAGCCCGGCGATTGCGGCGGAACGGCTGCATGCCCTCAACGCTGGCTGCGTTCCCGCCAGCCATCTTGCCGAATGCCTGGCAGTGGACTTCGCCGCGCTGCTGCAAGTGGTGGCACCTGTGCTTGCACCGGAAGCGCTGCAACGCATGCAGGATGCCTCAGCCAAGGGCATCACGCTGCGCATGGCCTTGGCTGCGCAGCTGCTGCGTGAGGCGGGGCAGGGCGCGCCTGCGCTCTGGCAGCATCAGAGCTCCGATACCGTGCGCGGCTGGGCCTGCTACCTGATCGGCAGCGATGCCCGTGCAACGTTGGCAGAGAAGCTGCAGCAGATGCGCGCGCAGGCCGATGATCCACACTTCGGTGTGCGCGAATGGGCGTGGCTGGCGCTACGCACGGACATCGTTGCCGCGCCGATGCAGGCGCTTGAGTACCTGCAACCGTGGACACAGGAAACTTCGCCGTACCTGCGTCGCTTCGCCTGCGAAGCACTGCGTCCGCGCGGTGTCTGGGCCACGCATATCGCGCTGTTCAAGCAGCACCCGGAACATGCATCCGCGCTGCTGGAAGCACTGGCTGACGACCCGGAACGCTATGTGCAGGATTCGGTCGGCAACTGGCTCAATGATGCCGGCAAGACCCAGCCGCAGTGGCTGCGCCAGCTGTGCACGCGTTGGCAGCACGAGCGCCATAGCGACGCCAACGTCTACATCCGCAAACGCGCATTGCGCTCGCTCCGGTAGTGCCGGCCGCTGGCTGGCAACTCCGTAATCTGGTCAACCTCAAGGAAGAACCACCATGTCGCACACCTTCATCGAGCTCTATACCGCCACCCCTGCCTGGACCACACTCCCGCCCGAGCAGCGGAATGCCTTCTTCGCCCGTATCGGCGCCGGCATGCAGCAGTTCGATCCAGCCCGCATCACGCCGCTGGCGATGGGCCGCATTGCCACGGGCGTACCGTACGGCAGCGATGAGCAGTTCTATGCGGTCTGGCGCTGCGCAAGCCGCGAGGAGGTCGATGCGTTGGTGGCCGGCATTGCCGCTACCGGCTGGCATGAGTACTTCACCACCACCCATGCGGTAGGCGCGATGGACAGCATGGCCCAGCACCTGGCCGACCTGGCCGCCTTGTAGCAGGGCGGCAGACGCCGGCAGATCCCGGTCCTCGGCATGGGTGGCACATGCGTCTGTCACCCAGACGCGGTAAACAGGACGTTGCCCATGTCCATCCGCAGGGAAGTCGATCATGCAGAGCACGCTCCAGGTCACGCTGTTCGGCCCTCTTGGCGACAGCCCGGCGTTGCAGTTGCCGGGGCTGGAGGGGCCGTCGGTGGCCATCCAGGAATCGGCCTTGCGTCGGTTGGTTTCCGACCTCTACACCGCGCGTTCCCTGCTCAACCCCGAGCAGCTGGAAGAGGCCCAGCAGGAACTGGATCGCGTGCTGGAACGCTGGGCCGACATCCATGAGGGTCTGCTGCTGGACGTGGAAGTGCATGGCAAATGAGCGACTTTGCGTGGTTGCCGCCGTCTAGGCTGGGCTGGCGCGCATCTCGCTGAACCGCGTCCCCAGTTGCGGATGAAACATTTTGCACTGCGCAAAAGCTGTGCTATCAATAGATCCCATGAACGCAGCCCCCACCAGCTTTTACTGGTATTACTTTCCGAAGCCACTGGCGGAGGAAGGACTGCGCTCACCCTGAAGAAAGCTTCAGACGCATTCCCGAAAGCCGCCAGCGAACCTGGCGGCTTTTTTCATGCCGCCACGCTGGGGACCCCCAACGTTCCGGAGATCTCCCGCAATGCCCCCGCACACCGACGACCTGCGTATCCGCACCATCGAACCGCTGACACCGCCTGCCCAGCTGCTGGCGATGCTGCCCTGTGACGATGAAGCCTCCGACACCGTCAGCGCCTCGCGCGCGGCCCTGCACCAGATCCTGCACGGCCGCGACGACCGCCTGGCAGTGGTGGTCGGCCCGTGCTCGATCCATGACCCGAAGGCCGCCATCGAGTACGCCCAGCGCCTGAAGCCGCTGCGCGATGCGCTGGCCGGCGAACTGGAAATCGTCATGCGCGTGTACTTCGAGAAGCCGCGCACCACGGTGGGCTGGAAGGGCCTGATCAACGACCCGGACCTGGATGGCAGCTTCAAGATCGACAAAGGCCTGCGCATCGCCCGCGGCCTGCTGCGCGACATCAACAAGCTCGGCCTGCCGGCCGGTGTCGAGTTCCTCGACGTGATCTCGCCGCAGTACATCGCCGACCTGGTGGCATGGGGCGCGATCGGCGCACGCACCACCGAAAGCCAGGTGCATCGCGAGCTGGCCTCGGGGCTGTCGTGCCCGGTCGGCTTCAAGAACGGCACCGATGGCAACGTGAAGATCGCTGCTGACGCAGTGGGTGCGGCGTCCAATCCGCATCACTTCCTGTCGGTCACCAAGCAGGGCGGCACCGCCATCGTGTCGACCACCGGCAACCCGGATTGCCATGTGATCCTGCGCGGCGGCAAGCAGCCGAACTACGACGCAGGCAGTGTTGCCGAGGCCTGCCAGGTGCTGGCCAAGGCCAAGCTGCCGGCGCGCCTGATGATCGACGCCAGCCATGCCAACAGCCTGAAGAACCCGGAGAACCAGCCGAAGGTGGTCGACGACATCGCCGTTCAGCTGGAAGACGGCGAACAGCGCATCGTTGGCGTGATGATCGAGAGCCATCTGGTCGGTGGCCGCCAGGAACTGGTTGAAGGCCAGCCGCTGGTCTACGGGCAGAGCATCACCGATGGCTGCATCGACTGGGACACCACCGTGACGGTGCTGGAGCGACTGGCTGCGGCCGTGCGCGCCCGTCGCGACGTGAAGGTGTCCGAAGCCGCTTGAGTGCGGCACGTGTGTGGATGGCGGCCAGCGCCTGCGGGGGTGCGGCCGCGATCAGGGCCGGTCGGAGTTGGAGACCGGCCCATCTGCACCGGCGATGCGCCTGGCGCTGCGCATGAGCGACAGCGCCAGGTACATCGCCGGGGTGGTGATACCGGTTTTTGTAGAGTCGAGCCATGCTCGACTTGCGCGCGAAGCGCGTTGGTTTCCTGCAAAGAGCAGTCGAGCATGGCTCGACGTTACATGGCCCTTTTCGCGCGCACCCTCGCCAACGCCAGATACATCGCCGGGGTCGTGTACAGCGTCAGCCACTGGCTGACCAGCAGCCCGCCCACAATGGCGATGCCCAGCGGCTGCCGCAGCTCCCAGCCCTCGCCGTTGGCCAGCATCAGCGGCAGCGTGCCCAGCAGCGCCGCCAGCGAGGTCATCAGGATCGGCCGCAGGCGCAACCGCGCGGCTTCCATCACCGAGTCCTGCGCGCTCAGCCCGCGACGCTCGCCGGCCAGCGCGAAGTCCACCAGCAGGATGGTGTTCTTCATCACCACGCCCACCAGCAGGAACAGGCCGAGCAGGGCGATCAGGTTCAGTTCGTTGCCGAACAGCCACAACGCCAGCAGCGCGCCAACCCCGGCCGACGGCAGGGTAGACAGGATTACCAGCGGCTGCAGGAAGCTCTCGTAGAGGATGCCCAGCACCAGGTAGACCGCCATCGTGGCGCCCAGCACCAGCCAGAGTTGGCGTGCGCGCAGCTGATCCAGGCCACCGGCCTCACCGGACAGTTTTCCCTGGACCGAACGCGGCAGCATCAGTGTCGCCATCGCGCCATCGATCGCCTGCGTGGCCTGTTCCAGCCCCACGCCCGGCGCCAGCGCGAACTCGATCCAGATCGAGGCGAACTGTTCGCTGTGATACACCCGGTCCGGCGCCATGCCGTAGCGCCAGCTGGCGATGCTCGACAGCGGAATGCGCTGGCCGTTGCCATCGATCACCTGCAGCCGCGACAGCGTGCCAGGGTCCTGGGTGTGCTTCGGGTCCAGCTCCATCACCACGCGGTACTGGTTGAGGCTGTCGTACAGCGTGGCCACCTGGCGCTGGCTGAAGGAGTTGTTGAGCATGCTGGCGACGGTGCGCAGATCCACGCCGTGGCGCGCGGCCGCTTCGCGGTCGATATCCAGCACCACCTGGCGCATGCCAGCGTCACCCTGCGCTTCCACGTCTACCAGTTCCGGCAGGCCACGCAGGGCGGCCGCCACCTTCGGTGCCCATTCGCGCAGGGGCGCGGTATCGGCCGACAGCAGCTGGAATTCGTACTTGCCACTGCTGCCGGCGCCCTCAAGGCGGATGTCCTGGTCCACCCACAGATAGAGATTGCCGCCGGGCAGCCTGGGCAGCTGCGACCGCAGGCGGTCGATCACCTGCTGGCTGGAGACCTTGCGCTCGGCCAGCGGCTTCATCTTGATCATGATGAAGGCGTTGTTGACCCCGTTGCTGCCACCGATGTAGCCGATGATGTCCTCGATGGCCGGGTCGGACAGCAGCAGCGCGCGGTAGGCATCGATCTTCGGCTGCATGGCCTGGAAGGAGAGCCCGTCGTCGCCGCGGGCAAAGCCACGCAGCTGTGCGGTGTCCTGCTTGGGCACGATGCCCTTGGGTACCTGCTGGAACAACCAGGCGTTGAGGGCGATCACGGCCACGAACGCCAGCAACGGCCAGCGCAGCCGGCGCAGGCTGGCCTGCAGCGTGCGCAGGTAGGCCCCGCGCAGGCGCTCGAACAGTGCGTTGCTGCTGAGCTGCCAGCCCGACGGCTGCCGTGCGTCGTCCACGAACAATCGTGCACACAGCATCGGAACCAGGCTCAGGGCGACCAGCACCGATACCGCCATCGCCGCCACCAGCGTCAGCGAGAATTCGCGGAACAGGCGTTCGACGAAGTCGTCCAGGAACAGGATGGAGATGAACACCACGGCCAGCGCCAGGTTCATCGACAGCAGCGTTGCTCCCACTTCCGAGGCGCCCCGTACGGCGGCCTGCCAGCGATCGGCACCCAGTTCGCGATGGCGAGCGATGTTCTCCAGCACCACGATGGCATCGTCCACCACCAGCACTGCGGCCACGATCAGGGCCATCAGCGAGAGCGTGTTGAGTGAGAAGCCCATCAGCGCCACCAGCGCGAGCGTGCCGAACAGCACCACCGGAATCGCCACGCTGGGCACCAGCGCTGCACGCCAGTGGCCGAGGAAGCCAAGCACCACCAGCACCACCAGCACGATCGCCAGCACCAGCGTGAGCTCAGCTTCGTGCAGGGTGGCGCGGATCACCGGCGAGCGGTCCATCACCAGGCGCATGTCCACGCTGGAGGGCAACAGTGCATGCAGCTGCGGCAGCTGCGCCTGGATGGCATCAACGGTGGCGATGATGTTGGCACCGGGTTGGCGGCTGACGATCAGCAGCACGGCGGGGCGTTCGTTGTGGAAGCCGCTGGCGTAACGGTCTTCCACGCCATCGGCAACGGCGGCGACATCGCCCAGCCGCAGCGTGCGGTCGTCGCTGACCTTCAACGCCAGTTCGCGGTACTGCGCGGCCTGGCGCAGCTGCAGCGGCGCTTCCAGCTGCCATTGCTGGCGCGCGTCCCCCACCGCGCCCAGCGGGCGCACCGCATTGGCACGCGCGATGGCCTGGGCCACGTCTTCCAGTGCCAGGCCCGCATGGTTCAGTGCATTCGGGTCCAGCGATACACGCACGGCGGGCAAGGCGCTGCCCCCCACCTGCACTTCACCCACGCCCGGTACCTGCGACAGCTTCTGCGCCAGCACGGTGGAGGCCAGGTCATACAGCTGGCCGGGCGACAAGGTGCCCGAGGTCAGCGCCAGCGCCAGGATCGGTGCCTGTGAGGGATTGACCTTGCGGTACTGCGGCATGCCGGGCATGCCACTGGGCAGCTGCCCACGTGCAAGGTTGATGGCGGCCTGCACTTCACGCGCCGCTTCATCGATGTCGCGGCCGAGCACGAACTTCAGTTCGATCTGGGTCTGGCCCTGGGTGCTGGCCGAGTCGATGCGTGAGATGCCGGGCAGGCTGCCCAGTGCACGCTCCAGCGGCGTGGCGACGGTGGCCGCCATCGACTCGGGCGAGGCACCGGGCAGGCTGGCACTGACTTCAATGGCGGGGTAATCGACCTGCGGCAACGGCGCCACCGGCAACAACCGCAATGCCAGCAGGCCAGCCAACACCAGTGCCACGGCCAGCAGGATCGTGGCCACCGGGCGTTGCACGCAGGCCTGTGCCAGGCGCTCCACAGGGGTCACGCGCTGGCCTCCTCAGCGACGGTGGTTGCTGCCGCACGACCGCGTTGCAGACGATCAAAGGCCAGATAGATCACCGGCGTGGTGAACAGGGTCAGTACCTGGCTGACCAGCAGGCCGCCCACCATCACCCAGCCCAGCGGTTGCCGCAGTTCGGCACCGGAACCACTGGCCAGCATCAGCGGCACTGCGCCGAACAGTGCGGCCAGCGTGGTCATCAGGATCGGCCGGAAGCGCAGCAGTGCCGCCTGGTGGATCGCAGCGCGTGGCGTCATGCCGCGTGTGCGCTGCGCGTCCAGCGCGAAGTCGATCATCATGATCGCGTTCTTCTTCACCAGGCCGATCAGCAGCACGATGCCGATCACCGCGATCAGGTCCAGACTGCGGCCGCTCACCCACAGCGCCGCCAGAGCGCCGACTGTTGCCGAAGGCAGGGTGGAGAGGATGGTGACTGGGTGGAGGAAGCTCTCGTAGAGCACGCCCAGCACGATGTACATCACCACCACCGCAGCCAGGATCAGCCACAGTGTGGAGGACAGCGAACTGCTGAACGCCGCTGCGGCCCCCTGCAGGCGCAGCTCGATGCTCTGCGGCAGATCCACGTGTGCGCGTGCGGCGTGCACAGCCTCCACCGCTTCGCCCAGCGACGCTCCCGGTGCGAGGTTGAACGACAACGTGGCCGCCGGGAACTGGCCGACATGGTTGCGCAGCAGGGCGGTCGGGCCCAGATCCACGCGCGCCACCGCACCCAGCGGCACGGTCTGTCCGCTGCTGCTGCGCACACGCAGGCCCGTGATCGCCTCCGGCCCGGGTTGCCGTGAAGGATCGGCCTCCAGGACCACCCGGTACTGGCTGGCCTGGGTGAAGATGGTGGAGATCTGCCGTTGCCCGTAAGCGTCGTACAGCGCATCGGCCACCGCTTCCACACTCACGCCCAGACGCGCGGCGGCGTCACGGTTGATGTTCACCCGTGCCTGCCGGCCCTGCATCTGCAGATCGCTGGCGACATCGCGCAGTGCCGGTTGCTGGCGCAGCGCCTGCAGCAGCTTCGGGGTCCAGCGCTCCAGTGTTTCAAGATCTGGCGTGGTCAGCGTGAACTGGTACTGGGTGCGGCTGATGCGGTCTTCGATGCCCAGCTCCTGCACCGGCTGCAGGTACAGGGTGATGCCGGGAATCTTCGACACGCGCTGTTGCAGGCGCGCCATCACCACGGCGGCGCCATCGCGGTCGCCATGCGGTTTCAGCTCGATCAACAGGCGGCCGGTATTGAGCGTGGCGTTGTTGCCGTCCACGCCGATGTACGAGGACACGCTGGCCACCGCCGGGTCCGCTTCGATGGCGGCGGCCAGCGCCTGCTGGCGCTCGCGCATGGCCTGGAACGAGATGGCCTGCGGCGCTTCGCTGATGCCCTGCACCAGGCCGGCATCCTGCACCGGGAAGAAGCCCTTGGGCACGGCGAAGTACAACGCCACGGTCAGCGCGAGAGTGGCGACGGTGGCCAGCAGCATCAGCGGCTGGCGCTGCAGCACCCAGCGCAGTTGCCGGTCGTAGAGGCCGATGACGCGGTCGAAGACATCGCGCTTCGGCGGCGAAGGGGTCAGATCCCCTTGGGGCTCTGACCCCGCCACATGCGACTTCAGGAACCGCGCGCACAGCATCGGCGTCAGCGTCAGCGAGACCAGCAGCGAAATGCCGATGGCTACCGCCAGTGTCACCGCGAACTCATGGAACAGCGCGCCCACCAGGTCGGCCATGAACAGCAGCGGGATCAGCACCGCGATCAGCGAAACGGTCAGCGACACCAGGGTGAAGCCGATCTCGGCCGCGCCTTTCAGCGCTGCATCGCGTGGGCTTTCGCCTTCCTCCAGATGGCGGGCGATGTTCTCCAGCATCACGATGGCGTCGTCCACCACGAAGCCGGTAGCGATGGTCAGCGCCATCAGCGTGAGGTTGTTGAGCGAGTAGCCAGCCAGCAGCATCACCGCGAAGGTGCCGATGAGCGACAGTGGCACCGCGACGCTGGGAATGAGCGTGGCCGGTAGATTGCGCAGGAATACCCAGGTGACCAGCACCACCAGGCCAATGGCCAGTACCAGCTCCTTCTGCACGCCGTGCACCGACGCGCGGATCGATTCAGTGCGGTCGCTCAGTACATTCATCTGCACACCGGCCGGCAGCGTGGCCTGCAGCTGCGGCAGCAGCGTACGCACCTGCTCGACCACGGCGATCACGTTGGCGCCGGGCTGGCGCTGGATGTTCACCAGAACCGCCGGCGTAGTGCCGCTCCAGGCCGCCAGCTGGCGGTTCTCTGCACCATCGGTGATGGTGGCCACATCGCCCAGCCGCAGCGGCGCGCCGTCGCGCCAGGCCAGCACCAGGGCACGGTACTCGTCCACGCTGCGCATCTGGTCGTTGGCATCGAGCATCACCGCGCGGATCGGTCCATCGAAACTGCCCTTGGGCAGGTTGACGTTGGCGGCGGCGATGGCGGTGCGGATGTGGTCCATGCCCAGGCCGTTGGCGGCCAGTGCCGCCGGATTGACCTGGATGCGCACGGCCGGGCGCTGGCCACCGGCCAGGCTGACCAGGCCGACGCCGGGCAGCTGCGCCAGGCGCTGGGCAATGCGCGTATCCACCAGATCGTGCACCTGCGGCAGCGACAGGCCTTGTGAGGTCACCGCCAAGGTCAGGATCGGCGTATCGGCCGGATTGACCTTGCGGTAGACCGGTGGCACTGGCAGGTCGCCGGGCAGGAAGCTGCCCGCGGCATTGATTGCGGCCTGCACGTCCTGTTCGGCCACGCCCAGCGACACCTCCAGGCCGAACTGCAGGGTGATCACCGACGCACCGCCGGAACTGGTGGACGACAACTGCTTCAGGCCGGGAATCTGCCCGAGCTGACGTTCCAGCGGCGCGGTGATGGTGCGCGTGGTCAGCTCCGGGCTGGCGCCCGGGTACAACGTGGTGATCTGGATGATCGGGTAGTCGACCTGCGGCAGCGCTGCCACTGGCAGCAGGCGGTAGGCCAGCACGCCCGACAGCAGCAGCGCCACCATCAGCAGCGTGGTAGCGACCGGACGCAGGATGAAGGCGCGCGAGAGGTTCATGCGCCGGCCTTGGTCACGGCCTCCTCGGTGATGATCTCCACCGCGGTGCCGTCTTCCAGCCCGTCGATGCCTTCGATCACCACCTGGTCGCCCGCAGCCAGCCCCGAGCGCACGGCCACACGTCCGTCATCGGCAGGCCCAAGCACCACATTGCGCCGCTGCGCCTTGTTGTCCTTGCCGACGACATGCACGTAGTTGCCCTGGCTGCCGAACTGCACGGCGGCATCGGGAATCAGCAGCGCGGGCTGCTCGCCCAGCTGCAGGCGTACGTTGACGAACTGGTTGGGGAACAGGGACAGGTCGTCGTTTTCGAAGTGCGCGCGCAGCTTCAGCGTGCCGGTGGTGGTATCGATGCGGTTGTCGACGCTGGACAGCGAGCCGCGGGCCAGCTGCCGGCGTTCTTCGCGGTCCCAGGTTTCCACTGCCAATGCCGGTTGCGCCTGCACGGCATCAAGCAGCGCGGGCAGCTCGGGTTCGGGCACGGTGAACAGCACACTGATCGGCGCGGTCTGCGCCAGCGTCACCAGGCCTTCGGCATCGCTGGCACGCACCAGGTTGCCCACGTCCAGCCGGCGCAGCCCGACGCGGCCACTGACCGGGGCGACGATACGGGTGTACTGCAGCTGCAGGCGCGCTTCGTCAACAGACGCCTGATCGCTGATCCGCCGACCCTGCAGCTGCCGCACCTTGCTCTGCTGGTCGCTCAGTTCCTGCCCAGACACATAGTTCTGCTTCTGCAGTTCGCGGTAGCGCTGCAGCTGGCGTTCGGCATTCTCCAGCTCGGCCAGGTTCTGCTGCTGGATACCCTGGGCCTGTGCCAGCTTCACCTCATACGGACGTGGGTCGATCTGCGCCAGCAGGTCGCCGGCTTTCACCTGTTGGCCTTCCTGGAAGTGCAGGCGCAGCAGCTCGCCATCCACGCGGCTGCGCACCACCACGCTGTGCAGGGGGGTGACCGTACCGACCGCCTTCAGGCGCAGCACCAGCGGCTCGGCGCTGGCGCGCGCCACGCGTACCGGCACCGTCTTGCCTGGCGCATCGTCGCTGCTGCCGGCGCCATTCCGGGGCCACAGCCACCACGCCAGAAGGGCGACGAGGGCGATGGCCAGCACCGCCCACAACGGGCGGGCACGACGGAAACGGGAATTTTCGGCGACAGACATGAGCATCCTGCGCCCTGCGCGCGCAGGGACATGCGGGCCCGTCGGCGCGTTCACGGCACCACGGGCAGCGGGGAGGGAGTGTCTGGCGGGGCCGCGGGCGCGGCGTGGCTGGATGCCGTCGCGGCAGCGACGGGGTGACAATGGTAGCCAATCACCCCGGCCAATGCCGCATGACCATGGTCATGTTCTGCAATGCGTCGAACGTGCTCGACTCTACGAAGAGGCTCAATGCACTTCGTCGTGATAGACGAATTTCGGCATTTCCCAGCGGTAGTGGATCGCCAGCAGGCGCAGCGCGAAGCCGCCGCCGAGGCAGCACAGGATCGCGGTGGCGTCGGCCACGCCCCAGTGCAGCAGCAACAGGTAGGCGGCGCCGGTCAGCAGCGCGATGATCGCGTACAGCTCTTTCTGGAAGATCAGCGGCACTTCGTTGCAGAGGATGTCGCGCAGCACGCCGCCGAACGCGCCAGTGAGCATGCCGGCAATCAGCACGATGGGCATTGCATGGCCGGCCTCGCGCGCGATCGAGCAGCCGATCAGGGTGAAGGCGATCAGGCCCAGGCCATCGAGTACCAGGAAGGTGCGGCGGAAGTGGTGCATCCAGCGCGCCACCCAGGTGGCGATCAGCGCCGCACACACGGTGAAGCCCAGGTACTCGGGATGCTTCACCCAGCCCAGCGGGTAGTGGCCGAGCAGGATGTCGCGCAGCGAACCGCCGCCGAGGGCGGTGACGCAGGCGATCATGACCACGCCGAACAGGTCCATGCGGCGTCGGCCTGCAGACAGGGCGCCGGTCATGGCTTCAGCGGAAATGGCGATCAGGTAGATGATGGACAGCAGCATGGGGCAGGCTCCGGGCGCGGTGGGGCCGGCCATGCGCGACTGCCGCCACTGCCTGCGCAATGACGGGACGACGATGACCGGTGCCGCTCCCGCTGTCCTTTTGCCTGAGAGTTCAGCGGCATGGGCCGCGTGCCCCTTCGGCGGATCGTCCCGGGCGTGCCCGGTGACCTCTCTCCAGCTCGGCGAGTCGAATGCATGGTTGGTGGGATTCCAGCCCACCGGCCTGAGCGATCATGGGAGCCTGCGCCTTCGGCGGGCGCCAGCGCGGCGCCTCTCTCCTGCATTCGGCCGCCAGTATATCCGCTGCAGTGCAGCACGGCATAATCCCGGCATGGCCCCGTCCCTCCGCCCGTGGTTCCTGTACCTGCTCGAATGCCGCGATGGCAGCTATTACGCCGGCATCAGCACCGATGTGGAGGCGCGTTTCGCCGCCCACCAGGCCGGCAAGGGCGCGCGCTACACCCGGGCCCGGCCGCCGCTGCGCGTGCTGGCCGTACGCGAGTACCCGGACCGGGCCGCCGCCTCGCGGGCCGAGTGGCAACTCAAGCAGCAGCCGCGCGAACGCAAGCTGGCCTGGCTGCAGGCGCTGGATCCTGCGCTTCTGTAGAGCCGAGCCCACGCTCGGAGGTTGTTGCTGCTGCCTGATGGTGAAGCCGAGCATGGGCTCGGATCTACAGTTGATCCATGCCACGCGTGGATGGGCGCGTGCGGCCATGCCATGATCGCCCAGCCCTCAGCGCTGGAGACCCGGATGTCCGCCCTTGCCCTGCTGTTCGCGCTCTCCGCAGCAACGAGCCCGGCCGCCGATCCGGCCACCCTCGCGGCCATCGAAGCCACCTGCCACGACTACGTCGACGGCCAGCTGGAGGCCGACCCGCAGCGCGTCGCCCGCTCCCTGCACCCGGACCTGGCAAAGCGCGCAGTCCTCGGCGATACGCCCGACGAGCGGCTGGGCCTGCGCCGGATGTCGAAGGAAGAGCTGGTCTCACTGACGAAGCAGGGCGCGTTGAAGACCCCGAAGGACCAATGGGACCGCCGCTGCACGGTGCTGGATGTCACCGGCAACGCGGCCTCGGTACGGCTGGAAACGCAGTGGTTCGTCGACTACTTCCACATGGGACGCTTCGACCAGCGCTGGGTCATCGTCAATGCGCTGTGGTACCCGAAGCCGAAGGCGCCGTAGAGCCGAGCCCATGCTCGGCTTCTGCAATCCGCGCAAAGCGCAGCCGAGCATGGCTCGGCTCTACAGGAGCATGCGTGCGGCCTTACCGCCTCGGTCGCCGGTCGTCCTGGTCATCGCCGAAGATGATGCGCGCGCTGCGCTGGTAGCTCCAGTACGCCACGGCCCAGTTCAGCAGGACCACGATGCGGTTGCGGAAGCCGATCAGGAAGAACACGTGCGCGGCCAGCCAGAACCACCAGGCCAGCACGCCGGACAGCTGCAGCCGGCCCAGGTGCACGATGGCGGCCATGCGGCCGATGGTGGCCAGGTTGCCGAAGTCGGCGTACTTGAACGGACCGGGCTCGGGCTTGCCGTGCAGTCGCGCGCGGATGACCTCGGCCACGTACTTGCCCATCTGCTTGGCGGCGGGCGCCACGCCAGGCACCGGCTTGCCGTTGGCCTGGTTCAGCGCTGCCAGATCGCCGGCCACGAACAGTTCCGGGTGGCCAGGCAGGGTCAGGTCGGGTTGCACCTGCACGCGTCCGGCGCGGTCCAGCGGCACGTCCAGCGTGCGCGCCAGCGGTGAAGCGGCCACACCGGCGGCCCACACCACCGTGCGTGCCGGCACGAACTGATCGCCGAGCCTGAAGCCCTGGCTGTCGATGTCGCTCACCGGGGTGCCGGTCAGCACTTCCACGCCCAGTTTTTCCAGCTGCCGGCGCGCTTTCAACGAAAGCACTTCCGGGAACGAGGACAGTACGCGCGGCCCGGCTTCGACCAGCCGCACTTTGGCGCTGGCCGGATCAATGTGGCGGAACTCATTGCGCAGCGTATGGCGCGCGATCTCGGCCAGCGTGCCGGCCAGTTCGACGCCGGTAGGTCCACCACCAACCACGGCGAAGCTCAGCCATGCGGCCTTCTTCGCCGGGTCCGGTTCTGCCTCGGCACGCTCGAACGCCAGCAGCAGCTTGCGGCGCAGCGCGATGGCATCGTCCAGCGTCTTCAGCCCGGGGGCATCATCGGCCCATTGGTCGTTGCCGAAATAGGCGTGGGTGGCGCCGGTGGCCAGCAGCAGGCTGTCGTAGTCCAGCGTGCTGCCATCGGCCATGCGGATCTGCCGGGCCTGCTTGTCGATGGTCACCACTTCGCCGAGGCGGACTTCCACATTGCGCTGGTGGCCGAGAATGTGGCGCAGCGGTGCGGCGATATCCGGGGCGGACAGGCCAGCGGTGGCCACCTGGTACAGCAGCGGCTGGAACAGGTGATGGTTGCGGCGGTCGACCAGGGTGATGCGTATGCGCTCGCGGGCCAGGGCACGGGTGGCCCAGAGGCCGGCAAAACCGCCGCCGACAACAACCAGGTGGGGAACGCGCTCGCGACTCATCGACTCACTCCAGTGGGGGCATTGGGGGAAGCGCCTGGCATCTTCGCATGATGGCCCCCTGTCACGTCAGCGCCCGCGTGGATCGGCGATACTCGGGTTCAGGCAACGGCCCGTGAGGAGCCCATGAGCGAACCGGAAAAGCGCATCGCCCTGTTGATCGACGCCGACAATGCGCCGGCATCGAAGATCGACGAGGTCCTGGCCGAAGTCGCCCGCTACGGTGTGGCGAACGTGCGCCGCGCCTATGGCAACTGGAAGAGTCCGCGGTTGAAGGGCTGGGAGGCGGTACTGCATGAATATGCGATCCGCCCGATCCAGCAGTTCGCCTACAGCAAGGGCAAGAATGCTTCGGACATGGCGATGGTGATCGATGCCATGGACCTGCTGTACGCGCGCAATCTGGACGGCTTCGCCATCGTGTCCAGCGATGCCGATTTCACCCCCATGGTGATGCGCCTGCTGACCGATGGCGTGAAGGTGTATGGCTTCGGTGAGAAGAAGACGCCGGAACCCTTCGTCAATGCGTGCTCGAAGTTCACGTATCTGGAGGCGCTGGGCCAGACCCATGCCAGCGTGCCGGATACCGAACAGGCCTCCAGCGAACAGGCATCGAACGAGCCGGTGGCCAACGACGATGCCCGGCCACGCAAGAGCGGTGCGGAAATGCGCAGCGACACGCGGCTGGTGAAGATGCTGCGCCGCGCGGTGTCCGCGGCCGAGGGCGAGGATGGCTGGTCGCACCTCGGCCCGGTCGGCAGCCAGATCGGCAACCAGGCCTCGTTCGATCCGCGCAACTACGGTTACGGCAAGCTCAGTGACCTGCTGGCAGCGATCGGCCTGTTCGAGCTGAAGAAGGACGGCAAGTCGTCCTACGTGCGCGCGTTGCCGAAAAAGAACAGGTAGTGCCGGCCGCTGGCCGGCAGCGCCCAGATGCCAGATCCGCATCCGCCACCCACACTCCCCACCCGATCAGGCGTATCGTTGCCGCTCGCATTGCCAGCAAGGAAAAACCCGCATGTTGAAGATCTGGGGCCGCCGCAATTCCAGTAACGTCCGCAAGGTGCTGTGGTGCGCCGAGGAGATCGGCCTGCCGTATGAATCCATCGAAGTTGGTGGCAGCCACGGCGGCACGCAGACGCCGGAGTACCAGGCGATGAATCCCAACAGCCTGGTGCCGGTGATCGAAGACCACGGCCTGCCGCTGTGGGAGTCGAATGCCATCGTGCGTTACCTGAGCGCGCGCTATGCGCTGGGCACGCTGTACGCCGAAGACCCGATGGAACGTGCCCAGGCCGAGAAGTGGATGGACTGGAGTACCTCGCGGATGGCACCGATCTACACTGACCTGATCTGGGGCATCATGCGCACCGCACCAGCCGACCGTGACGAAGCGCGCATCAATGCCGCCATCGTGCGTGCCGGTGACTACCTGGCGATGGCTGATGCCACGCTGGCCAAACAGCCGTGGCTGTCGGGCGAGACGTTCGCGATGGGTGACATCCCGCTGGGCTCGCTGATCTATGCCTGGTTCGAACTGCCGATCCAGCGCCCGGAACTGCCGCACCTGGCCGACTGGTACGCGCGCCTGCGCGAGCGGCCGGCCTACCAGCGCGGCGTGATGTCGCCGCTGACGTAAGCGGGGCCGGGTCTTTTCCTGGAAAGAGAAGCAGCCGAGCATGGCTCGGCTCTACAGTAGTGCCGAGCCATGCCCGGCAGCACCGACCGGATCAATACAGGTCCGTCGGATCCACATCCAGCGACCAGCGCACCTTGCGTGCTTCCGGCAGCGCATACAGCTGCGGAACCAGCTGCGAAAGCACCCCATGCAACGGCGGCCGCTGCAGCGCCGAAAGCAGCAGCTGGGTGCGCTGGTAGCCGGCACGCCGCGGCATCGGCGCCGGCATCGGCCCGTAGGCCTCGACTACTTTCTGTTCCCCCAGCAGCTGCCGCGCTGCCAGCAGGAACGCATTGGCATGCTCCACCTGCTGCGCTTCGGCGCGCATCAGCGCCAGATGCGCGAACGGCGGGAATCCAGCGGCCTGGCGCTGGTTCAACTCGGCCTGCGCGAACGGGTGGTAGCCACCGCTCACCAGGGTTTCCAGCAATGGGTGCCCGGGGTGATGGGTCTGCAGCCAGACCTCGCCGGGATCACGTGCACGGCCCGCACGGCCCGCCACCTGGATCAGCTGCTGCGCCAGTTTTTCGCTGGCGCGGAAGTCGGCCGAGAACAGGCCCTCATCGATACCCACCACCACCACCAGGGTCAGCTTGGGCAGGTCGTGGCCCTTGGCCAGGATCTGCGTGCCGACCAGGATGCCGGGCTGGTCGCCCAGTTTCGCCAACTGCTGTTCCAGCGCGTCACGTCGCGACGTGGTGCCGCGGTCGATGCGCACCACCGGGAAATCGGCGAAGGCGGCGGTGAGGTGCTCTTCCAGGCGTTCGGTGCCGATACCCTGCGGCTGCAGCGCGAGGCTGCCGCAGGCAGGGCAGGCCAACGGTGCCGGTTGCCGTGCGCCGCAGTGATGGCACTGCAGGCGACGGCCGCCGCCATGCACGGTCATCGGTGCATCGCAGCGATTGCACGGCGCGGTCCAGCCACAGTCGTGGCACAGCAGCACCGGCGCGTAGCCACGGCGGTTCTTGAACACCAGCACCTGCTGGCCACGCTGCAGGTGTTCGCCGATACCGGCCAGCACGTCGGCCGACAGACCGTCATGCAATGGCCGCTTGCGCACATCGAGGATGCGCACGCGTGGCGGCCGTGCATCACCGGCGCGCTGCTTCAGGCGCAGGTGGGTGTAGCGCCCGGCATAGGCGTTGTGCAGCGTCTCCAGTGAAGGCGTAGCGCTGCCCAGCAGCACCGGAACGCCCAGCGCCTTGCCCCGGACCAGGGCGAAATCGCGTGCGTGGTAGCGGATGCCATCCTGCTGCTTGTAGCTGCCGTCATGCTCCTCGTCGATGATCAGCAGGCCGGCCTGCGGCAGCGGAGTGAACACCGCCGAGCGGGTGCCGACGATCACCCGTGCCTCGCCACGTGAGGCCGCCGCCCAGACACGCGCGCGCTCGTTGTCATTCAGCCCCGAGTGCAGCGCGTGCACAGCGATGCCGAGGCGGCCGCGGAAGCGTGCCAGGGTCTGCGGGGTCAGGCCGATTTCCGGCACCAGCACCAATGCCTGCCTGCCCTGCACCAGGCAGTGGATGATCGCCTGCAGGTAAACCTCGGTCTTGCCGCTGCCGGTCACGCCATCCAGCAGGAAGGGCTGGAAGCCTTCGGTGGCGTTGATTGTGGCCACCGCCTCGGCCTGGTCCGGGTTGAGCGTTGGACCGGGCAGTGGCTGCGCATGTTGCGGTGCCACCGTCAGCACCACGCGCTCGGCCAGATCACGCTTGGCCAGACTGCGTGCTGCGGCGCGCCAGTCCTGCATGCGTTCGCCCAGCACATCCTCATCCACCACGGCCTCGGCCAGCAGTTCGGCCAACTGCCGCGGGCGGCTGCCGGCGCGCAGCTTCTCGCGCTGGGCATGGCCTTCGGGTGTCAGCTGCCAGCCCCAGTGATGGGTGTCGGGCAGGGTCTCGCCATGGCGCAGCGGGCCGGGCAGGGCGGTGCTCAGCACCTCGCCGAGAGGGGCATGGGTGTAGCGCGCCAGCCACTGCAGGCTCTGCCACAGCTCACCCTGCAGCAGCGGCTGAGGATCGCACCAGGCCAGTGCCTGGCGCAGGCCCTGACCATCGTCGGCCTGGCCGTGGCCGACCACCACGCCGACCAGTTCGCGGTTGCCGAACGGCACCTTCACGCGGCAGCCGACCGCCGCCGTGGGGGCCTCGCCCTCCGGCGACAGGTAGTCGAACAGGCGGGGCAGGGGGACGGGCAGGGCGACCTGCAGGGTCGGAATCGGTGAAAGCATCGGGCCAGTGTAACGGCCCATGCGCGCGCGAATGGCAGGAGGGGGAGCGGCCGGGGGACGCCCGTTGAATCATAAATGTCACCTAAATATCGGTGTCCATTGGAGATTCAGTCTTATCCACATGTTCTGTGGATAACGTTGTGCGTTAACGGTCAGCGGAAACGCAGAAGGCCGATGGCGACGGCCTCACACTCGGGTTGGTCAAAAAATCGCCACATAGTAAAAACATTCAAAATCAACAAGTTAAGTGTGAAACAATGCTGAAACAGAGTGAATTCAGCTGGATGCCCCAGTTTTCCGCTGCGGGGCCTTGGTGCTGTGCACAACCTGCAGCACGAAGTGCCTGCGGGCGCAAGTCCTGCCGGGCGCCGATGGCCTGCCGCTATCATGCGGGCAGACCTTTGGAGTGACCGATGACGGCTGTGCCCGCCCCTGTTTCCTCGACCGCGGCCGGCGCGCTGTCGGCGTTCCTGCGTGGCGTCGAACGCCGTGCCCTGGTGGTGGCTGAACTGCAGTGTGGTGATGCCGCCCGGGCCGAACAGACCCTGGTGGCGGTGATGCGCGCGTTTGCGGCGGTCGCCAGCGACTTGCCGATGGCGCAGTGGCCGACCCGCTTCTGGACCCTGCTGGGCCAGCGCCAGGTACTGCGCGAACCGGTGGGCGGTCAGTGGGCGCCGCCGTTGGCTGCGCTTGGCGGGATGGGGCCGCTGCCACGCTTGGCACTTCTGCTGCGGGTGGGCGGCAGCCTGGACGAAGCCATCGCCATGCGCGTGCTCGACCAGGACGAGGCCGGCTACCAGCACCTGCTGGCCGATGCCTGCCCGCGCGATGTGCACGGCCAGCCCGATGCATCGGCCTGGCGTCAACTGGCCGAACAGGTGCAGGCGCGTATCCGCGACCTGCCGGCCAAGCGCCTGCAGCAGCTGCAGCAGCCTGCCGCGCCGGCTGCCAACAATGAAACCCCGACCGTCAGCTGGCGTGCACCACAGCGGGACGAGCGTGCGCCCGCCAACGGCAAGCGCCGCCGCACGAATGCCAAGCCACGCTGGCGCGGTCCGCTGATCCTGCTGGTCACGGTGGCGGTGCTGTTGGCCGCCGCACTGGGCTGGCGCTACTGGCAGGGGCATTCGTTCGGTAGCGATGCCCCATTGCCGGAAGGCGTGGTCGGTGAAGCGGGGCCGGTCACGGTGGAAGCACTGCCGCCGAGCAAGGTCAACGCCACGCCGGACGCGACCCCTGCGCAGGCTACGGACGACGCCACGATGCTGGCCGACCGCGACTATCCGCTGGTGGCCGATGCCGATCTGTATGCGTGGACGGCGGCCGGTGGCCCACTGCCGGTGGACGAATCGCAATCCAAGCCGAGCCGGCCCGAGCCGGCAAGCACCACGCTGGAAACCGCCGCTGCCGATGAATAAGTCCCTGTTCGCCAGCCTCCTGCTGGCCCTGCCATTGTCGCTGTCCGCCGCGCCGCAGACCTTGAACGTCCCGTTGCCGCCGCCAGTGCCGGGCAGTTCACCGACGGCCCCGGCCACCACAAGCACGACGCCCGCTGCGTTCACCCAGCTCGATGCCCCGCAGCAGCGCCAGCGTCGCGCCGACTACGCGGCCTGGCGCGCCTTGCCGGAGGGCGAACGCGAGCGGATCCGTCAGGCCGCTGCGCGATTCAATGCACTGCCGGCCGACCAGCAGCAACGTCTGCGCCAGCAGTTCCAGGCGCAGGACCAGGCATTCCGCGAAGGCTGGCGGCTGGGCCCGCAGCTGGGGCTGGAGTTCCCCAAGCTGCACGGCCTGTTCGGCTTCGTGCCACCGGAACAGCGCGAGGCCGCGCTGGCCGTGCTGCGTCAGCTCAGCCCGGCGCAGCTGGCCCAGCTGACCCTGGTCGCGCAGCGCACACCACCGCAGGAACGCGACACGGTACGCAGCGCGTTCCTCGCCGTGCCGCCCGCCGAGCGCGACACCTGGCTCAAGCGCCAGGCGGGGCAGTAAACCCAAAAGGGGACGGAGGGGATTAAGCCGTATTCGGCACAGTCGGGCTTGAAACGACTTAATCCCCTCCGTCCCCTTTTCGCGGGTAACGCGATCGCAACGCGTGATGCCGGGGCCCGCTGAAACCCAGCATTCACGCCATGTCATGGGAATGCGCGCGTTGCACGCGTAAGATGGCGGCCCGCAACCCGGTGCCTGTGCCCTTCGCGCGCAACCGCAGTTCGCGTCAAGCACCTTATGTCTACTGCAACCTCCACGCCGCGCTTCAGCAAGGAAGTCGGCGCCACCGGTCTGCTCGCCCTGCCGCTTGTGCTCGGGCATGTGTCCACCGGTCTGATCTCCTTCGTCGACAACGTCATTGCCGGCCACCATGCCACCGCGACCCTGGCCGCGGTGACCATCGGCACGGCGCTGTTGTGGCTGCCGATGCTGATCCCGATCGGCACCCTGATCTCGCTCACCGCCTCGGTGTCGCAGCTGCATGGCGCTGGCCGCGAGCGCGAGATCGGCCCGCTGTTCCGCCAGGCATTGTGGCTGGCGCTGGGCCTGGGCCTGATCATGTTCACCTTCCTCACCGTGGTGCCGCCGCTGCTGCCGGCCTTCGGCATCGCACCGGACATCGTGCCGGGGGCGACCGCGTTCCTGCATGCAGTGCGCTGGGGTGGCCCGGCGCTGACCCTGTATTTCTGCATGCGCTATCTGAGCGAGGGCATGCACTGGACGCTGCCGACCATGCTGCTGGGCTTCGGTGGCCTGCTGGTGCTGGCGCCGATGGGCTACGTGCTGGCCAACGGTAAGCTGGGCTTCCCGGAAATGGGTGCCGAGGGCCTGGGCATCGCCTCGGCGGTGATGATGTGGCTGCAGGCCATCGCCTTCGCTACCTACCTGTGGTTCACCAAGCGCTTCGCCCACCTGCAGCTGTTCTCGCATTTCGAGGGGCCGCGCTGGAAGGCGATCTGGGATCTGCTGCGCACCGGCCTGCCGATCGGCATTACCGTGCTGATGGAGGGCGGCCTGTTCATCGTCACCGCGCTGCTGATCGGCCGCCTCGGTGCCAATGAAGCGGCCGCGCACCAGATCGCGATCAACGTCGCGCAGCTGTGCTTCATGATTCCGATGGGCGTGGCCGAGGCCACCACCGTGCGCGTCGGCCATGCGGTCGGCCGTGGCGATGGCTTCGGTGTACGGCGTGCGGCGTGGGCTGGCTACGCGATCATCATGGGCACGCAGACGTTGTCGGCGGCGGTGCTGCTGTTCGGCCACGATGCCATCGTCGGTGTCTACACCAACGACCTGGCGGTGGCCGGCCTGGCCTCCACCCTGCTGCTGTACGCGGCCACCTTCCAGTTCCCGGATGGCATCCAGGTGCTGTCGGCCGGCGCGCTGCGTGGCCTGAAGGACACCCGCGTGCCAATGTTCATCGCCATGTTCGCGTACTGGGGCCTGGGCATGCCGCTCGGCGCCGGGCTCGGCCTGGGGCTGGGCATGGGCCCGCAGGGCATGTGGATCGGCCTGATCGTCGGCCTGACCGCTGCCGCCATCCTGATGGGCTGGCGCCTGCGCCTCAGCAGCCTGCGCATCGGCCAGTCCGCGCTGTCCTGATCCGCCCCGCCCGCCGCGATGACCCGTGGCGGGCGATCCCCTGACTTGTGTCCGATGCCGCATCACGCGGCACCGGCTATGCTGGCACCACGGCAAGAAGCCATCCGGAGCGTTCCATGAATCAACCCGTGCCCCCGCTGCCCCCGGCGCGTCGCAACCCCGTCGCCAGTTTCTTCATCGGGCTGTGGGACGTCATGAACTTCACCCGCCGATTGATCCTCAACCTGGTGTTCTTCGGCCTGCTGTTCCTGCTGCTGGTGATGTTCGTCATCGCTGCCGGCATGGGCGCCGGTGCCAGCAAGTCGCTGCAGGACCGCACCACCCTGGTGATCGCACCGGAAGGCCGCCTGGTCGAGCAGTTCAGCGCCGATCCGGTCAGCCGTGCGCTGGCCAAGGCGGTGGGTGACAACGGCGCCGAAGAGATCCAGCTGCGTGACCTGCTGCGGGTGATCGAGTCGGCCAAGGAAGACAAGAAGATCGAGCGCGTGGTGCTGGAGCTGGACAAGCTGCAGCCGTCGGGCTTCGCCTCGCTGCGTGAAGTGGCCACCGCGCTGCAGGACCTGCGTGCGTCCGGCAAGCAGCTGGTGGCCTACAGCGAGAGCATGGGCCAGTCGCAGTACCTGCTGGCCGCACAGGCCGACGAGGTCTACCTGGACCCGATGGGTTCGGTGGTGCTCGAGGGCCTGGGCCGCTACCGCCAGTATTTCCGCACCGGCCTGCAGGACAAGCTGGGCGTGGACGTGCACCTGTTCAAGGTGGGCGAGTACAAGTCCGCGGCCGAGCCGTACGTGCTCGACGCTGCGTCGCCGGCCTCCAAGGAAGCCGACCTGTTCTGGATGAACGACGTGTGGCAGCGCTACCTGGGCGACATCGCCAAGGCCCGTCGCCTGGACCCGGCACAGCTGGCCGCCGGCATCGACACGCTGCCGGAAGGCATCGCCGCTGCCGGTGGCGACCTGGCCAAGTTCGCCCTGCAGCAGAAGCTGGTGACGTCACTGAAGACCCGCGAGGAATTCGAGGATCTGATGATCGAGCGCGGCGTGGCTGATGACGATGCCGACGGTGGTTTCCGCAACGTCGACTTCGGCACCTACCTGGGCCAGCTCGATGCGCGCCGCAACCCGGTGGACTCGCGTCCGCAGGTGGCGGTGGTGGTGGCCGAAGGCGAGATCAGTGGCGGCGACCTGCCGGCCGGCCGCATCGGTGGCGAGTCGACCTCGGCGCTGCTGCGTGCCGCGCGCGACGACGAGAACGTGAAGGCCGTGGTGCTGCGCGTGGATTCGCCGGGCGGTGAAGTGTTCGCCTCCGAGCAGATCCGCCGCGAAGTGGTGGCCCTGCAGGCCGCCGGCAAGCCGGTGGTGGTGTCAATGGGTGACCTGGCCGCCTCCGGTGGCTACTGGATCAGCATGAATGCCGACCGCATCTATGCCGACCCGTCGACCATCACCGGTTCGATCGGCATCTTCGGCATGGTGCCGAACTTCAGCCGCGCGCTGGACAAGATCGGCGTGCACACCGATGGTGTCGGCACCACCCGTTTCGCGGGTGCCTTCGATGTCACCCGTCCGATGGATCCGGCTGTGGGCCAGGTCATCCAGACGGTGATCAACAAGGGTTACGCCGACTTCACCGGTCGCGTCGCCGACGCCCGCAAGAAGCCGGTCGAGGCTGTCGACGAAGTGGCCCGTGGCCGCGTGTGGAGCGGTGCACAGGCCAAGGAACGCGGCCTGGTCGATGCGTTCGGTGGCCTGAAGGATGCCGTGGCCGACGCCGCGAGTCGCGCCAAGCTCGGCAAGGCCGATGCTTACCGCGTTCGCTACATCGAGAAGGCAGCCACGCCGTTCGCGCAGTTCGTCAGCGGTTTCGCTGGCAGCCGTGCCGGTGCCTGGATGCTGTCCGATTCGGGCATGGCGCGGATGATGCTGGCACGCACGATGCCGGAAGTGGACACTCAGTTGCGCTTCGTCGAGAACGCGGCCCGCGAAAAGGGCAATGGCGCACCGGTGAAGGCGCTGGCGTACTGCTTCTGCGGGTTCTGATCGGCAACGGTAACGAATGAAAACGCCCGGCCTTGGCCGGGCGTTTTCGTTCATGGGGTCGGATCCCTTTGCAGCGCAAAGGGCGCTGACCTCACAGGTCACTGCGTCGCGTCGGCCTCGGCCTTGCGCTCACGCGCGGCGGCATCGTCCACGGTTTTCTGCATGCCCTTGGCGCGGTCCAGCGGCTCATGCATCGCGCGCGCCATCGCCTGCGGTGCCGGTGGCTTCTCCGGGTTCGGCGTCGGCGGCCGCTGGCAGCCCGCCAGCAGCAGGCTGGCCAGTACGGGCGTGGACAGGATCAGGATGCGCATGGCGGCTCTCCGCGGTGGGCGTACGGGCAGTGTCGCACCTTCGGCAGGGCGCTGCCGTGAGCGCGTATCCTTGCGGCATCGAAATGCAGTGGGCACGGCCCCGGAGGACACATGACCCAGCAACGGTGGCGCCTGGACGGCCAGACGGCCCTGATCACCGGCGCCAGCGCCGGCATCGGCCTGGCCATCGCGCATGAACTGGCGGGGCTCGGCGCCGACCTGATGATCGTCGGCCGTGATATCGACATGCTGGAAACCGCGCGCGACGAACTGCTGGATGTGTACCCACAGCATCAGGTGCACGCGCTGGCCGCCGATGTCTCCGATGACGAGGACCGCCGCCAGATCCTGGACTGGGTGGAAGACCACAGCGATGGCCTGCACATCCTGGTCAACAACGCCGGCGGCAATGTTACCAAGGCGGCCATCGAGTACTCCGAAGACGAATGGCGCAAGATCTTCGAGACCAACCTGTTCTCGGCATTCGAGCTGTCGCGCTACGCGCATCCGCTGCTGGCCCGCCACGCGTCGTCGTCGATCGTCAACGTCGGCAGCGTGTCCGGGCTGACCCACGTGCGCAGCGGTGTGGTCTATGGCATGACCAAGGCGGCGATGCACCAGATGACCCGCAACCTGGCCGTCGAGTGGGCCGAGGATGGCATCCGGGTCAACGCGGTGGCGCCGTGGTACATCCGCACGCGGCGCACGTCCGGTCCGTTGGCGGACCCGGATTACTACGAGGAAGTGATCAACCGCACGCCCATGCGCCGCATCGGCGAGCCGGAGGAAGTGGCTGCGGCCGTGGGCTTCCTGTGCCTGCCGGCAGCCAGCTATGTCACCGGCGAGTGCATCGCGGTGGATGGTGGTTTCCTGCGCTACGGGTTCTGATCGCTCTGCTGTAGAGCCGAGCCCATGCTCGGCTGCATTCCGCCAACGGCAGCCGAGCATGGCTTGGCTCTACAGCAGATCCTCCCCATGGGCAGGTGCGGCCATGCCGCTGTTGTCACCCCGGCACCGGGCAGTTGCTGGCCTCCAGCACGCCCTGCAGCCGCTTGCGTTCACCGCGCGCGGTATCGCGGTTCTCCGGCGCGGCAAAGCGCTCACGGCCGCGGGCATCGCGGAAGCGCTGCTGCCAACCACCGCAGCGCTGCGCTTCGGGAAGCGCTTCGCAGTGGTCGCGCACCACTTCACAGCTGGCGGCATTCACCGGCGTCGCTCCACCCAGGCCCTGTACCGTCATCAGCTCGCAGCGGCCGGGCGCGGCCTCGTACTCGTACAGGTAGCCGCCACCCTGGTTGTCTGTGCACTGGAAGATCGGAGGAAGCGGCGGCTTCGGTGGACCGTCACCAGCGGCGGCGCGGGCCTCGGCATCGCGGCGCAGCGTCGCGCTGTCGAGGATCTGGTCGTCTCCTTCGTATTCGACCATGCCTGCCTCCATGATCGTGCGTCCTTCGTCCGCGCGTCGTGGTTTCGCTGGGGCCGCAGGGGCAACGGCCGGTCCGGCCGGCACCGGCGCGGGTGTTTCGACGGGGGCGGGTGCAGGTTCGGCGGCCACCGGTGCAGCGGCCGCCGGCTGCGTGTTGGCCGGTTCGGGTATGCGCAGCACCTGCTGCTTGCTGCCGGTGGGGCACGGCGTGCGCTGCAGGGTAGGGACGTCACTGCTGCTGGAGGTACAGCGGTAGATCACGCCCTCTTCGGCCAACGTGCTTGCGGGCAGCAGCACCAGGAGCAGCCAGATCACTGGGTTCATGCGCACAGCGTACAGGCTGCGACGGCGTGCTGCGCTCAGCGTTCGCAATCGCGCGACAGGCGCGCATCGATGCCGCGCTGTTCGTTGCTGATGGCGGTGCGTTCGCTCTGCAGTGCGCTGTTGTAGCGCCGGTCCAGTTCCCAGCGACGGTCGCGCAGGCGCGCGCAGACTTCCTGCGGCGGCAACGCATGGCAGCTGTCACGGACCAGCACGCTGCCGGCCGGAACCTGCACGCCCATGCCGACTGAGGGAGGGCGATAACCTGCGCCTTCGCCGATCGGCGTGCCGACGGCCGGGCGTGGTCCGGGGTAGGCCGGGCCACGATGACCGTGTGGCAGCCAGATGCTGGTCCACAGCGGCACCCAACGCGGATTGCCTTCGTTGTTGTCGCTGGTATAGCGCCGGCCATCATCGCTCACGCATTCGTACATCGGCTGCGGCGGCTGGATGTAGACATGGCGGACTTCGCGCTCGCGGATGACCGGGGTTTCGCTGGGCGGCGGAGGCGTGGCATCACTGCGCACCACCCGTGGAGCAGGATCGCGCGGGCGCTGCAGGTCGCGCACCTGCTGGCGGCCGCTGTTGCAGGGCGTGTCCTGCAGGGCAACTGCGCCATTGCTGGCAACGCAGCGGTACACCCGCACGTCCTCCGCCCCGGCGGCGGGCGCCGTCCACGGCAGCAGCAGGCACAGGCTGAAGGTGGCGCGCAGCAGGGTCATGGCGGCAGGGTGCGTGATTGTCCGCAGCAGCGCAATCGTCGGCTCAGGAACGCAGTACGTTGCCGCTGAGCGCATCGCGGATCGGGGTGGGCTGGGCCAGGCCGCCGGTCTGTCCATCGAGGATGCCGTCGAGCAGGCGCAGCAGGCGCGGGTCCAGTTCTTCGCGGCTGCGGGCGGGCGGCTCGCCCGCCAGGTTGGCGCTGGTGGAGACCAGCGGGCCGCCCCAGGCGCGGCAGAGTTCGGCCACCAGTGGGTGCGCACTGATGCGCACGGCGATGCCGCTGTGCTCGCCGGTAACCCAGGGCTGCGCGCGCGGGCCGGCGGGCAGGATCCAGGTGTTGGCACCGGGCCAGCTGGCCAGCACGGCGCGTTGGCGGGCGTCGGGCAGCGCCTGCAGGCGCACCCAGCCTTCCAGCTGCGCCAGCTCGGCCGCGACCAGGATCATGCCTTTCTCGATCGGGCGTTGCTTCAGCCGCAGCACCATGTGCACCGCCGCTTCGTGCGAGGGATCACAGCCCAGGCCCCAGACCGCTTCGGTGGGGTAGGCGATCACGCCGCCCGCGCGGAGCGTGGCGACAGCAGAGTCCAGGGTGAGTTCTTTCATGGCGGCGACCGGCCCGGCGTGGGCCTTCATTATCCCCCGGCTGCGTGCAGAAGGGGTGGTGGGTGCGGATGGTAGGTGCGGACCGTTGGTCCGCACACCTTGCCACCTCACCCACGCATGGCGTGGATCTACTTCGCGGCCTTCTTGACGGCCTTCTTCGCCGGGGCCTTCTTTGCGGCCGCCTTCTTTACCGCTTTCTTGGCCGGGGCCTTCTTGGCAGGCGCTTTCTTTGCAGCGGCCTTCTTCGGCGCGGCTTCCTTCTTCACCGCCGCCTTCTTGGCCGGGGCCTTTTTCGCAGCGGCCTTCTTGGCACCGAAGCCCTTGCGCACCGGCTTGCCGGTTTCTTCCATCAGCTGCTGCACTTCGGCCAGGGTCAGCGAGGCCGGCTCGCGATCCTTGGGGATCTTGCCGTTCATCTTGCCGTCGCTGATGTACGGGCCGAAACGGCCGTTCAGCACCTGGATGTCGCTGCCCTCGAACTCCTTGATGATCCGGTTGCGCGCGATCTCTTCCTTCTCTTCGATCAGGAACACGGCGCGGGCCAGGTCGATGGTGTACGGGTCGTCTTCCTTCTTCAGCGAGGCATAGGTGCTGCCACGCTTGGCAAACGGGCCGAAGCGACCGATGCCGACGCTGACCGGCTCGCCGTTGTCCTCGCCCAGCGCGCGCGGCATCAGGAACAGTTCCAGCGCGTCTTCCAGCGAGATGGTGTGCATCGACTGCCCAGGGCGCAGCGAGGCGAACTTGGGCTTCTCCTCGGCGTCCTCGGCGGTGCTGCCGATGGCCGCGTAGGGCCCGAAGCGGCCCAGCCGCACGCTGACCGGCTTGCCGGTCTTCGGGTCGGTGCCGAGTTCGCGCGCGCCACTGGCCTCGGCACGGTCCACCGATTCCTTCTTGTCTTCCACCAGTTCCTTGAACGGCTCCCAGAAACGGGCCATCAACGGGATCCACTCTTCTTCGCCACGCGAGACGGCGTCGAGCTCGTCTTCGAGCTTGGCGGTGAAGTCGTAGTCCACGTACCGGGTGAAGTGGCTGGACAGGAACTTGGACACCGCACGGCCGACGTCGGACGGGCGGAAGCTGCGGCCTTCCATTTCCACGTACTTGCGGAACAGCAGGGTCTGGATGATCGAGGCGTAGGTCGAGGGACGGCCGATGCCGTACTCTTCCAGCGCCTTCACCAGCGCCGCTTCGGTGTAGCGCGGCGGCGGCTGGGTGAAATGCTGTTCGGCCTGGATGCGTTCCAGCGGCACGCGGTCGCCGGGCTTCATTGCCGGCAGCTTGCGGCCTTCGTCCTCGTCTTCGGCGCTCTTGTTGTCCTTGCCTTCTTCGTACACGGCCAGGAAGCCGGGCACCACCACGGTGGTGCCGCTGGCGCGGAACACGTGTTCGCTGCCGGCGGACAGATCGACGCTGACGGTGTTGAGCGTGGCCGGAATCATCTGGCAGGCCACCGCACGCTTCCAGATCAGCTCGTACAGCTTGCGCTCGTCATCGGTCAGGTAGCGCGCGACCTGCGCAGGTGTGCGCAGCGCCGAGGTCGGGCGCACCGCTTCGTGTGCTTCCTGGGCGTTCTTGGACTTGGTCTGGTAGGTGTTCGGCTGGTCCGGCAGCGAAGCGATGCCGTAGTCGCGGGCGATCACGTCGCGGATCTCGGCCAGTGCGTCCTGCGACAGGTTCACCGAGTCGGTACGCATGTACGAGATCAGGCCGACGGTGCCTTCGTCGCCGATCGCCACGCCTTCATACAGCTTCTGCGCCACCTGCATGGTCTTGCGGGTGGTGAAACCGAGCTTGCGCGAGGCTTCCTGCTGCAGGGTGGAGGTGGTGAACGGCGGCGCCGGGCGGCGCTTGCGCTCCTTGCTGGCCACGTCGGTGACATGCAGCGAGCCCTGCGCGGCCTGCTGGATGCGCAGGCGGGCGGCCTCGGCGGTGTCGCCGTCGGTGATGGTGAACTGCTCGAACTTCTGCCCGTCCAGCTTGATCAGCTTGGCGTTGAAGTGCTGCGACGGGTGCGCGCACTCGGCGGCGATCGACCAGTACTCGCGGGCGATGAAGGCTTCGATCTCTTCCTCGCGCTCGACGATCATGCGCAGTGCCGGGCTCTGCACGCGGCCGGCGGACAGGCCGCGCTGGACCTTGCGCCACAGCACCGGCGACAGGTTGAAACCGACCAGGTAGTCCAGCGCGCGGCGCGCCTGCTGGGCGTCGACCAGGTCGCTGGCGATCGCGCGCGGCTGGCTGATCGCTTCCTTGATGGCGCGCGGGGTGATCTCGGTGAACACCACGCGCTGCATCGGCTTGTCCTTGACCAGCCCGCGTTCCTTCAGGATCTCGGCGATGTGCCAGCTGATCGCTTCACCCTCGCGATCCGGGTCGGTCGCCAGCAGGATGTCGTCGGCGCCCTTGGCGGCTTTGGCGATGGCATCGACGTGCTTCTCGTTCTTGTCGATCACGTCATAGTGCATGGCGAACCCGTTGTCCGGGTCGACCGCGCCTTCCTTCGGAATCAGGTCACGCACATGCCCATACGAGGCCAGGACCGTGTAGTCCTTGCCGAGGTATTTGTTGATCGTCTTGGCCTTGGCCGGCGATTCGACGATGAGCAGGTGCTTGGGCATGGCAGCAGGGTCTGTGGGGCGAACCGTGGGGAAGGGGCCGCTAGGGTGGAGCAAACGGCCGCATTAGTGAAGCGGCCACGGGCAAATCCATAAACTGAACGCCCGGGAATGTGCCGGGCGTTCAGGTTTCACCTTGTTAGAGGAATCACGCCCGACCAGCCCCTGTCAAGCAGCCAGGCGTGAGGATGGCCGTTCAGGAGGCCATCTTGGCGATGAAGCCGACCGCGAATACCAGTAGCGCCAGGCCCACCAGCGACAGCAGGCCGGTCAGCACCAGCACCAGCACGGTGACCGTTCCCAGCTCGCGGCGCTGCAGCTGCGGCTGGTCGGTGTAGGCCCAGCGGTCGACCACCAGGGTGTCGCAGATCATGTCGTGCAGGCCCTGCTTGCGCTCGGTGAACGCCGCCATCAGGAAGCCGATGCCGAGGGTGAAGCTGCTCAGCAGCATGGCCCAGTAGCGACCAAATGCGCGGGCCTTGGTCAGGCGCTCGCCATTGCTGCGCACGACCTTGATGCCGACCGCCATCTTGCCCAGCGTGGCACCGCCCTTCGAGGCATGGAACCAGGTGTAGTACGCCATGCCGATGGCGAAGTTGATCAGCGCGCTGGACAGCTGGGCGACCACTTCGATGGTCGATTCGCCGCTGCCTACCGCGCCCATGCTGGCGCCGAGCACCACGCCGAGGATGGCGCCGATGATGCTGCCGGGGATGACCAGCACGAAGTAGTCGATCATGTAGGCGGCCACGCGCTTCCAGAAGCCCGCGTAGACCACTTCGCCACCCATCACCGGCTGGGCATGGCCAGCGGCACCGGCCGCTGCCGGGGCGCTGTAGGGCGAGCTGCTGAGCGCGCCGGTGCCCGGCAGGGGGGCACTGCCGTTGTCGATGGCGGCATAGTCGCCACGCAGGTCGAAGCCGCCGCTGCTGGTGGCCGTGCTGGCGTCAGCCAGCGTCTGCAGTCCGAGTTCGTCGACCACCTGGCGCAGCGCAGCCCACTGCGCCATGCCTTCGCGCCAGACCAGGGTGTCCAGGTTCAGTTGGCCGCGCTGGAAGCGCTGGCGGATCTCCTGGACCGGCAGCGGGCCCTGGCGTTGCTGTCCTTCGGCGTAGTACCACTCAGTCATTGCATGTTCCCTGTTGGATCGTCCTTGGAGGTGCCGGTGCGCGCGCGGTTCAGCCGCGGCACGACGGCGGCAGGTACTTGTCGTCGCTTTCGCCGCTGCATTCCCAGCGGCCGCTGTCGCGATCGTATTCCAGCCACAGCAGGTCGCCATCGGGTTTCTTGCCGGGTACGGCCAGGGTGGCCTCGATGCCGCAGTGGCCGTTGTTGAAGCGGCCGATGTTCACCGCCGACAGGCCGGCCTGGGTGAAGTCGCCCGGGGCCGGGAAGCCGGCGTCGTTGGCACCGGGGCAACGGCCTTCGTCATCGGCGAAGTGCTGCACCTGGTCCTTCAACGGCTGCAGTGCGGTCACTGCGCCGGCGACCTTGGCGCGTACGGTGTAGTCGTTGTAGGCAGGCAACGCGATGGCGGCCAGGATGGCCACGATCGGTACCAGCACCAACAGCAGGCCGCCGCCGATGATGGCGGTCAGGGCACAGCCGGACAGCTTCTTCTTCGGGGCCGGCAGGGCGGTGGCCGATGCACTGGTGGTGTAGGGCGTGGATGGCGGCAGTACCGGCGGTTGCGGCGGAGGCGGTGCCACCGGTTCCGGTTCGGGCTCGGGTTCCACGGGGGCGGCGGCAGCGTCCAGCGCCGGCACGATCAGGCCGAGTTCGTCGACCACGGTGCGCAACGGCTGCCATTGCGGCAGGCCGTCGCGCCAGACCAGGGTGTCCAGGGAGATCTGGTTGTTGCGGAACAACTCGACCAACTGTTCCGCCGGCAGCGGACCCTGCTGCCGGTTGCCTTCTGCATGGAACCACTCGCTCACGGGGACGCTCCTGAATGCGCTATGCCCCCAAGTGTACGGTCAGTGCAGGGGTTCTGGCTCGTCCATGAACATCTGCGTCTCCATCCAGGCATACGCCGCCTCGGAGCCGGGCTGGTTGAACAGCACCATCAGGACGACCCACTTCAGGTCGTCCAGGTCCAGTTCGTCCTGGTCCAGGGCCATCGCCCGGTCCAGCACCAGCTCACGCTGGTCAGCGTCGAGGATGCCGTGCTGTTCCAGGTACAGCAGGAAACCGCGGCATTCCACGTCCAGCTTGTCCAGCTCGGGGCCGTGGTAGACGCGCACGGGGCCATCTACCCGCGCCTGGGCCACGCTCGGCCGCTGAGCGGCCAGGGCATCGAGCCAGTCGAATGCCTTGTTGATCTCGGTTGGGCTGAAACCGGCCTGGATCAGGCCGTTCTGGAGCGAATCGCGGTCACGGATCAGGTCCGCATCTTCGCTGAAATAGTGTTCAAACAGGTACAGCAGTACATCCAGGATGCTCTCTTTCATTGCCCCTCGGCCTGCGTCGCGCGACGCTGTGGAGGTGAAGAAACTAGGGAGTTCGACAGTAGCGGCCGTGTACGCACACCACGATTCCCGCCAGTTCCATGGCCAGCAGCATGGAGGACACCTGGGGCGCCGTCAATCCACAGCGCGTGATCAGTGAATCCATACCGCTTGGGTTGTGGTCCAGGGCCCGCCACAAGCACTGGTAGTCAGGGTCGTCGGCCCAGCGCGCCGGCAGGAGTACCGGCGGTGCCTGTTCAGTGGGGGTGGCCAACCGTGATTGCAAGCCCGGCAGCTGCTGGCGAAGGGCGGGGGCCAGCAGTTCAAGGACCTCCTCCGGGTGCTCGACCAGTGCAGCGCCCTCACGGATCAGCCGATGGCAGCCCGCCGCGCGTGGATTGAGCACCGAGCCGGGCAGGGCGCAGACCTCGCGGCCGGCCTCGGCAGCCAGGCGTGCGGTGATCAGGGCCCCCGAGCGCTGGGCGGCCTCGACCACCACCGTCGCCAGCGCCAGCCCGGCCACCAGCCGGTTGCGGGCGGGAAAGTGGCCGGGGCGTGCCGGCGTTCCTGGCAGGTACTCGCTGAGCACCGCGCCTTCGGTGGCGATCCGGGCCTGCAGCCGGGCGTGGTTGTCCGGGTAGGCGCGGTCCGGGCCGGTGCCGATGACCGCCACGGTGCAGCCGCCGGCGTCCAGCGTGGCCTGGTGGGCGGCCGCGTCGATGCCCGCCGCCAGGCCGCTGGTCACCGCCAGCCCGGCTTCGACGAAGCAGCCGGCAAACCGGGCTGCCAACGCGCGTCCGCCCGGTGTCGGCGAGCGGCTGCCGACCAGCGCCACCGACGGGCGCCAGGCCAGGCTGGGGTCGCCGGCGATGAACAGCGCCAGGGGTGGGTTCGGGACATCCAGCAGGGGCGGGGGGAATGCTGGATCGGTGAAGGCCAGCAGGTGCCGGTTGTCGTCTTCCAGCCAGCGCCGTGCGACGGCCCAGGCCCGGGCGTCCGGGCGTTCCAGTGCGCCGCACTGCTCTGGCGTGCAGCCGTGCGCGCGCCAGTTCGCGGCGCCCTGCGCGATCGCGATTTCCGCGCTGCCCGCGGCCTGCAGCAGGGCCCGTCGGGGCGCCAGCGCACCGCCTGCCATCAACAGGCGCAGCAGCGCCTCGTCAGCTTGGTTGGTCATCCCCCCACTATCGAGCGCATACAACAAAGGCGCCCTAGGGCGCCTTCGCATGTGGCTGTCAGACTTTGCCGGAGATGCCTGCCGGCCAGCGGCCGGCACGACCTGCGGTGGCCGGGCAGCCCGGCAATGGTTACTTCGCGTCTGGATGCAGCGCGTTGTAACCCACGCGCACCGGCTTCACGCCCTGCATCACCAGCGCGTAGCTGACGTTGTCGAAGGTGCGGAACACCATCGCGTGCGCGGCGTACTCATCCGGCAATACCACCCGGCCGACGCTGCCGCTGAGGGCATCGTCCGCGCGCGACGAGGTCGGGTACTTCATGCGGTCCGCCACATGGCGGCCCGGGCGCCACAGCGAGAACACGGTGCCATTGTCCACGCCCTGGGTGCGCCCCGCCGAGATCGCGATCACGTCGCGCGGGCCACCGGCAGTGAACATGTCGGTCACCGCCAGCACGCGCACGTCGACGCCCTCGATGCTGGCCGCCGGTACATGCGGCACGAACTGCAGGTCGTACGGCTTGGCTTCGACCGGCACCAGACGGTCGCCGGCACGCACTTCACGGCCGCCCACGTCCTTGTCCAGCGCCAGGGTGGAGGCGTCGACCTTGCCACCAGCGACCCGGGTGATGGTGCCGGTGGCGACCTGGGCCAGCTCGTAGCCGAGCACGCCACGGCGCGCGTTGGGTGCGTTGTAGGCTTTCCAGAGGTTGCCACTGCCCGGCGTGACATCGCCGTTGGCAGTCAGGTCTTCGGCCGGCTTGGGCTGGGCATAGCGCACGGTCGGGCGCACCACGGCCCAGCGCTGGCCCAGCTGGGCATCGGCCAGGCGCACATAGGCGGTGTTGCCGCCGGTAACGCGCAGGCGTTCCTCTTCCAGGCCGACAACGGCGGGCAGCTGCTCGATGCTGTCGACCACGCTCAGCTGCTTCAGGAACGGCTCGACCTGGGCCAGCGGAATGGCGTCGATCGGGGCCTCCTGGCGCGGGCCGGGCTGGGCCGCCACGGTGACCCGGTCCAGATAGGCCAGGCTGAGCACGTCACCGGGATAGATCAGGTGCGGATTGGCGATCTGCGGATTGGCCTGCCAGATTTCCGGCCACAGCCACGGCTTCTGCAGGAAACGTGCGGCGATATCCCACAACGTATCCCCTTTTCGGACCACATAGGTGTCCGGGTGCCCGCCATTCACTTCCACGGCGGTAGCATAGGCAGCCACGATCAGCATCGCCGCGGCGACGACCGTACGAAAACGAAGCAACATAGGTGTGAAGCCCTGATTCCCCAACAGGTCCGCGCACTATAGTCCAGAAACCGGGGCGCAAGGCAAGCGTTGGAGCTAGAATCTGCGACGTATGCCGGCGTGCCGGCCCCCTATCCGGAAACAGCCATGGCCCTTCTCCCCATTCTCGAGTTCCCCGATCCGCGCCTGCGTACCAAGGCTGCGTTGATCGAAGCTGCCGAAGTCACCACGCCGGCCTTCCAGGAACTGATCGACAACATGTTCCTGACCATGTATGACGCCCCGGGCATCGGCCTGGCCGCCACCCAGGTGGACGTGCACAAGCGCTTCATGGTCATCGACGTCAGCGAAGAAAAGAATGAACCGCATGTGTTCATCAACCCGGAAATCGTCGCCAAGGACGGGGGCCGGGTGTACCAGGAAGGCTGCCTGTCGGTTCCGGGCATCTTCGCCGACGTGACCCGTGCCGATACCATCACCGTGAAGTACCTGGACCGCAATGGCCAGGAACAGCAGCTGGAAGCCGGCGAAGTGCTGGCCACCTGCATCCAGCACGAGATGGATCACCTGGATGGCAAGCTGTTCATCGACTATCTGTCGCCGCTCAAGCGCGAGATGGTGCGCAAGAAGCTGGCCAAGCAGCGCAAGCACGTGGCGTGATCGCCAATCCGGGCCGCCCTTCGGGTGGCCCGCGCCTGCGCGGCACGCGCGGGCTGTACGGCGCCGGCCGACGGCGCCGTTTTCTTTCCTGCACGAATCCATCCTGCAAGTGGGGTAGCCATGAGGATTGTCTTTGCCGGTACGCCGGAATTCGCGGTGTCATCGCTGCGCGCGGCTGCGCGCCATCATGAGGTCGTGGCCGTCTACACCCAGCCCGATCGTCCGGCCGGGCGTGGCCGTGGCCTGGCGCCGTCGCCGGTCAAACTGGAAGCCGTGGCCCGTGGCATTCCGGTCTACCAGCCCGAGACGTTGAAGGACGAGGCCGCCCAGCAGCAGCTGCGCGATCTGCAGCCGGACCTGATGGTGGTGGTGGCCTACGGCCTGATCCTGCCCAAGGCGGTGCTGGCCATTCCGACCCACGGCTGCTGGAACGTGCATGCCTCGCTGCTGCCGCGTTGGCGCGGTGCCGCGCCGATCCAGCGTGCGATCCAGGCCGGCGATGCGAAGACCGGCGTCTGCCTGATGCAGATGGAGGCCGGCCTGGATACCGGCCCGGTGCTGCTGCACCAGGAGCTGCCGATCGCTGCCACCGATACCGGTGGCCAGCTGCATGACAAGCTGGCCGAACTGGGCGCGCAGGTGCTGTCCGATGGTCTGGGCCTGCTGCGTGCCGGCATCAAGCCGATCGCGCGGCCGCAGCCGGAACAGGGCGTGACCTACGCGCACAAGCTGGACAAGGCCGAAGCGAAGCTGGACTGGGCGCAGGACGCGGGCGCGCTGGCGCGCACCGTGCGCGCCTTCAATCCGTGGCCGATCGCCGAGGCGACGCTGGCAGGCGAACGCGTGCGCATCCATGGCGCAGTGGCGCTGGAGGCGGACCACGGTCAGGCACCGGGTACGGTGCTGGCCGCCAGCCGCGATGGCATCGACATCGCCTGTGGCCAGGGTGCATTACGCCTGCGCGTGCTGCAGCGGGAAGGCGGCAAGGCGATCACCGCCGCCGACTACCTCAACGCCCGCCGCGACCTGCGCGTGGGAGCGTAAGCGGTGTCGAAGCAGAACGATTTCTCCGTCGCCAAGGCGGCACCGGGCGCAGCCACGCGCATGCTGGCCGCACGTGTACTGGCACAGGTGTTCACCCGTGGCCGTTCGTTGAAGGCTGAACTGGCCTGGGCGCTGCCGAAGCTGGCCGACAGCCGCGACCGCGCGCTGCTGGAAGCCCTGTGTTTTGCTGTCCTGCGCCGTCGCAGCACCTATGACGCCGCACTGCAATCGTGGATGCAGAAGCCGTTGTCGGCGCGTGACGCCGATCTGCGCACGCTGCTGATGGTCGGCTTCGCGCAGCTGGACGTGCTGGAGCTGCCGGCGCACGCGGCGCTGTCGGCCACGGTCGATGCGGCGCGCGCGCTGGGTCGCGAACGCCAGGCAGGCCTGGTCAACGCGATCCTGCGCCGTGCGCAGCGCGAAGGTTTCCCTGAGCAGCCCGCACGCGATGCCTTCCCGGATTGGCTGGCCGATGCGATTGAGCGCGATTGGCCGGCGCAGGCCGAGGCGATCTTCAACGCCAGCCTTCAGCCGGCACCGTTGTGGCTGCGCGCGAACCGCCAGCACGGTGGCCGCGACAAGGCGCTGGCCGCGCTGGCCGAGGCGGGCATTGCCGCCGAAGCCAGTGCGCTCTGCGCCGATGCGTTGCGCCTGGCGGCTCCCGTTGCCGTGAACCTGCTGCCCGGTTTTGCCGACGGTGCGCTGTCGGTGCAGGACCTGTCGGCGCAATGCGCGGCCGATGCGCTGGCACCGGCGGCCGGTGCACGCGTGCTGGATGCCTGTGCGGCACCTGGCGGCAAGTCGGCGCACCTGCTTGAGCGTGACCCCAGCCTGCGTTTGCTGGCGCTGGATATCGACGCGCGACGGCTGGCCCGTGCACGCGACACCTACACCCGTACCGGGGTGGGCGAGCATGCACAGACGCTGGCCGCCGATGCCAGTGACCCCGGTTCGTGGTGGGATGGCGTGCCGTTCGACGCGATCCTGCTGGATGCACCGTGTTCAGCCACCGGTGTGATCCGTCGTCAGCCGGATGTGATGTTCCACCGCCGTGCCGAAGACGTCGATGCGCTGGTCGGTGTGCAGGCGCGCCTGCTGGAAGCCTGCTGGTCGATGCTGCGCCCGGGCGGCGTGCTGCTGTATGCGACCTGCTCGATCCTGCGTGCCGAGAACATCGATCAGGTACGCGCGTTCCTGAAGTGGCATCCGGACGCCGTGGCGCAGCCGTTGGGCGACGCATTCGGCGTGGATTGCGAAGGTGTGGCACGTCAGCGACTGCCGGGTGACAACGATGCTGACGGCTTCTTCTATGCGCGTCTGATAAAAGCAGCCTGACCCCCGCTGCCGTTTCGAGTCCCATGCTGAAAACCCACGCGTCGCGCCAGACGTGGTTGTTCGTGGTGATGGCCCTGCTTCTGCTGGGGGCCGGTCTGGGCCTCCGTGATCCATGGCCTTCGGACGAACCGCGTTTCGCGCTGGTGGCCAAGCAGATGGTCGACAGCGGTTACTGGTTGTTCCCGCATCGTGGCACCGAGCTGTATTCGGACAAGCCGCCCATGCTGATGTGGTGGCAGGCCACGCTGTACGGCGTGATCGGCCACTGGCGGGTGGCCTTCCTGCTGCCGTCGCTGCTGGCGGCCCTGGGCACGCTGTGGTGCGTGGTCGATCTCGGTCGCCGGTTGTGGACGCGGCAGGTGGGGCTGTACGCGGGATGGGCGCTGCTGTTCGCGTTGCAGTTCACCTTCCAGGCGAAGAAGGCGCAGATCGACCCGCTGCTGGTGCTGTTCATCACGCTGGCCAACTATGGCCTGCTGCGCCACCTGCTGCTGGGGCCGGCCTGGCGCTGGTGGTGGCTGGGTTGGTTCTTCGCCGGGATCGGGGTGATCACCAAGGGTGTGGGCATGCTGGCCCTGCTGATGATCGTGCCGGCGGCCATCGCCTCGGCCCTGCACTGGCCGCGTGTGTCCCTGCATGCGCGTGATGGGCGATTCTGGCTGGCGCCGCTGGCGTTCCTGCTGGCGGTGTCGTTCTGGCTGGCACCGATGCTGCTGGCTGGACTGGGCACCGGCTCGGACGAGTACCGTGCCTACATCAGCGACATCCTGTTCCGGCAGACGGCGCGCCGCTATACGCATTCCTGGGATCATCACCAGCCGTGGTGGTACTTCTTCGGCGTGATGCCGTCGATGTGGATCCCGGCGTTCCTGGCGCTGCCGTGGGCGATTCCTGCATGGCGCAGGCGCCTGCGCCGACGCGACCCACGCTACCTGCTGCCGCTGGCCTGGTGTTTGCTGCTCGTGCTGTTCTTCTCCATTCCCGATGGCAAGCGCGACGTCTACATCCTGCCGGCGTTGCCGATGTTCTGCCTGGCACTCGCGCCCCTGTTGCCCGGGTTGATGAAGCGACGCGACGTGCAGGGCCTGCTGTGGGGCTTCACTGCGGTGCTGGCGGCGGCCCTGACCCTTGTCGGGGCGCTTGCGCTGCTGGGTGATCCGCACTTCGAAGTGAACCTCACCCGTGGTCGTGGGTTGCCGCCTGGCGCGACCGACGCGCTGGCCTGGGCGATTCTGGCGATGGGACTCTGGGGCGGGCTGGGCCTGATGCTGGCAGGACGCTGTCGCAGCCACCTGGCGTTGGTCTCGACCCTGACCGCGGCCTGGGTGTTGTACGGCCTGGTCGGCTACCCGTTGCTGAATGATTCAAGCTCCGCGCGTGGATTGATGCGCGACGTCGGCGCACGCCTCGCGCCGGATGCGGAGCTGGGGCTGGTGGCCTGGAAGGAGCAGAACCTGCTGATGGCCGACAGGCCGGCGGCCACGTTTGGATTCGAGAACCGCTGGCATGAGCAGCTGCAGGCGGCCGTGCGCTGGCAGCGGCTGGACCCCGGACGACGTTGGCTGCTGGTGAACGACGATGCCATGCAGGGCTGCATCGATCGTTCACGGGCGGAGATGGCAGGCATTTCCAACCGGCGGCGCTGGTGGCTGGTTCCTGCCGCGGTCGTAAAGGGCACCTGCTCGCCCACGGTGGCGGAACTGGAGCGCGAGTACCTGCTGCAGGGGCCACCGGATGAGGACTGAACGAATGAGCGACGAACATGACGGCTCTGCGACAATCGAAGGGCCGCTCTGCCCTAGAATGAGCACCGCTCCCGGCACCGTGCCGGTCTCCCGCTACCGACCCGCCGACCGCACCACGTGATCCCGCTTTCTCCGTCTACCTCCCGCACGTCGGGCTTCCTGGCCGGCGCCTATACGGTGGCGCTGGGGGCATTGCCGACGCTGTTGATGCTCACCATGGAAGGCGGCAGCGCAGGCTTCTATCTGGTGATCCTGCTGTCGCTGATCCTGCTGCTGATGCCCTCGGCATCACCGGCCCTGCTGCCGGGCGCCGTTCGTCGTTATGCCTGGATGGGCATCGGCATGGGCGTGATGCTGGTGGGTGTTCTGGTCAGCCTCGGTGTGCATGGCATCTGGAAGGGATCGGAGGTCGAAAAAGCGGCGCGCCTGCTGTCGATGCTGTTGATCCTGTTCGCCGCGCTGCGGGTGCCACGCAGGATCCTTGGGCGCGCCCTGTTGGGAACCCTGCCCGCAGTGTGGTCGGCAGCGGTGATCATTGGCTGGCTGGCGCTGGAAACCGGCGCGCGGCCGGCCACCCAGCAGTTCAACGCGGTGACCTACGGTGACCTGACCCTGTTGTTTGGTGTGTTGAGCCTGTTGTCACTGGGCCTGCCGGTGACCCGCTTTACCCGCATCGAGGCGACGCTGAAGCTGCTGACCGGCATCCTGGGCCTGATTGCGTTCCTGTGGACGCAGACCCGCGGTGGCCTGCTGGCGATTCCCTGTTTCCTGCTGATCGGCCTGCTGGTGATGGGGCGTCGGCTTGGCCGCATGAAGATCCTGCTGGGCCTGGTACTTGCGGCGGGCGTAGGCATTGTCGCCACCCATGATGGCGCGCTGCGCGATCGCATCGATGCCGGCGTGAACGAGTACGGTGATTGCAGTGCCGACCACCTGGCCGATACTTCGGTCTGCATCCGCCTGCAGTTGTGGAGCGCGGCGGGCTACATGATCCGTGAGCAGCCCGTGTTTGGTGTCGGGGGCGGCAACCGCTTCCGCCAGGAACTGGAACGGCTTGCCGAACAGGGCAAGGTCTCGGCGATGGTCGCGCGTGATTTCGGCGAGACCCACAACGACCTGCTGTACTTCCTGGCCACCTACGGTGTGCTGGGCGGGCTGGGGCTGGTGCTGGTGTACCTGGCGCCCGCACTGGTGTTCCTGCCACGCCTGTGGCGTGGCGACGAGCGATCGCGGTTGCATGCCGCTGCAGGGTTGAGCATCTGCGTGGCCTTCGCCGTCTTCGGCGTTACCGAGATGATGCTGCGTGACATGCGCACCGCGTCGTTCTATGCCGCCTGGGTCGCACTGCTGCTGGCGCTGTCCGAGCCACGCCGCAGCGATCAGCGCGAGCCCAGCACCGCTTCGTAGCTGGCCAGGGTCGCATCGGCGAAGGTCTGCAGGCCGAACGCGGCTTCTGCATGGCGGCGGGCGGCCACGCCCATCGCCGCCAGGGCCTGGCGTTGTTCGTACATTGCCTGCAACTGCGCCGCGATGGCGGCCACGTCACGGGTGGGTACGACCCAGCCATCGACGCCCTGCTCGATGTTCTCCGGCAGACCCGCATAGTCACTGACCAGCATCGGCCTGGCGCTGGCCATCATTTCGCGGCAGGCGAAGGAGATCGTTTCGATGTCGTTGGACAGCACGAAGCCGACGTCGCCGGCGGCGATCAGCGGGCGCGTATCGGTCAGCAGACCGGTGAAGTGCACCTGCGCTGCGACCTCGCCGAGCGCCTGCACCTGTTCGCGCTGCTGCGCGTTGGGCAGGTGTCCGGCCACCGCCATGTGCACGTGTGGGCGGATGGCATCGGGCAGCAGGGCGATGGCCTGCGCAAGGTCGATCCAGCCCTTGTAGTCGTCAGTGCCGGCATTGCTGACCAGCACCAGGGCATCCGGATCCTGGGTCCATTGCTGCCGCATGGCCTGCCCGGCGTCGGCGGCCATCGGTGCAAAGCGGGCCAGGTCGACGCCGTTGCGGACCACGTCGATCGGACAGCGGCGGTATGGGCCCTGTTCCAGCAGCCGCCCGGTATGGGCCGATACTGCGATCACGCGATCGGTGGCCCAGCGCGCACGGAACGCATTGCCCAGGGTGTTGGTCGGCTTGCTGTTGTGCTTGGTGAGGATGATCGGCGGGCGGCGCATGCCGAGCAGGCCCTGCATCACGAAGCGGTGATCGCGTGCGCCGTTGACGTGGACCAGGTCGATGCCCTCGTCCTGCACCAGGCGGCGCAACGCGCGCTGTTCGGCCAGTTGCTGGGGCAGGGTCGGCAGGCCGCTGCCGAAGGCCATCGGCAGCGCGGTCGCGATGCCCTCTTCGGCAACGGTGCGCAGCAGGCGGCTGTCGGCGGGGGCAGCGACATGGAGCGTGTGCTGGCCATGCAGGGCCCGCGCCAGGGACACGATGTACGTGGTGTGGCCGCCACCGTCGCCGTAGTGGAAGTTGGTGTACAGGATTTTCATGGGGGATCTTCGGGCAACGCGTGGTCAGTGTGACACAGCCGGCTCAGGACCGTTCCGCAGGTGCGACCGGGTCGGCCACCGCCTGGCCGTTGCCCAGCATCCACAGCATGATGGTCTTCTGCCGCACGTAGTTGGCGCGCACATAGGCGTAGACCAGGCCATGCCAGCCATCGCGGAAGCCGCCGCGGAACAGGAAGCCGCGCCAGAACCGCCAGGCCGGGGCCAGCACCAGCTTGCCCAGCGTGGCCCGCTTGCCGCGTGCGAACTCGTGCTCGGCCATCATCCGCGAGTACTTCTCGGTCTTGGCCAGCTGCTGCTGCAATGACCGGTACGGGTAATGGATCAGGTCGCCGCGCAGGGTGCCCACACTGCCGTCGACACTGGCCGCCTCGTGGATCTCGCGCTTGCCGCGCCAGCCGCCCTGGCGGCGGTCGAACAGGCGCATTACCCGGTCCGGGTAGGCGTTGCCGTGGCGCAGGAACTTGCCGAAATACTCCGACAGGCGGGCGAAGCGGAAGCCGGCGTGGCCGCTGAAGCCGCCGTCACGGGCCTGTTCGATGGCCGTGCGCAGCTCCGCGCTGATGCGCTCGTCGGCATCCAGGCACAGCACCCAGTCGTGGCTGGCCTGCTCCACGCAGAACGCCTTCTGGCTGCGGAAACCCTCGAACGGGCGCTGCAGCACCCGGGCGCCGGCGGCCTCGGCGATGGCCACCGTGGCATCGGTGGAATACGAGTCCACCACCACGATCTCATCGCAGAAGGCCAGCGAGGCCAGGCAGTCGCCGATGCGCCCAGCCTCGTTGAACGCGATAATGCACGCCGAGATGCGAGGCCGTTCGATGGGAGCGGTCGTGGAGGACATGATGGCCGGGTACCTGTTGTTTGCGACGGAGCGCTATGCGCTGCCTATTCTCGCCCCGTTGGCGCAGGCCTTGCACGCCTCCGGGCAGGAAGTCGCTGCCTGGTTCGAGGACGGCGCAGCCGGCAGCAGCCTGCCGGGGGTGCCCAACGTCGGCCTGAAGCAGGCTCTGGCGCTGCGCCCGCGGGCAGTGTTCAGCGCCGCCAACTGGGTGCCGACCTTCCTGTCCGGGGCCAAGGTGCAGCTGTTCCATGGCTTCAACGTGGAGAAGCGGGACAGTGCGCGCGGCCACTTCCGGGTGCGTGGCATGTTCGACCTCTACTGCACGCAGGGGCCGGCCACTACCGCACCATTCCGCGAGATCGCTGCCCTGCAGGGCCATTTCGCGGTGGCAGAGACCGGCTGGCCGAAGCTGGACCCGCTGTTCCGCGACGATGGTGGCGAGAGCTCCGCGCTGCGAGTGGCGGCAGGTGGGCGTCCGGTGATCCTGTTTGGCTCGACCTTCACCGAGCGGCTCAGTGCGGCCCCGCACCTGCATGCGCAGATCGCCGCCGACATCGCCGCAGGTGACCATTACTGGCTGCTGACCCTGCACCCCAAGTGCCCGCCGGAACTGTTCGAGCGCTACCGCGCGCTGGCCGGAGCCAATGCCCGGTTCATCGAGCCGGAACAGGTGATGGCCGCGCAGCGTGCCGCCGACGTGCTGGTCTCGGATACCTCGTCGATCGTTTCGGAGTTCATCGTCCAGCACAAGCCGGTGGTGACTTTCCGCAACCGCGTGCCGAAGCCGCACATGATCGATTTCGACGACCCGGCGCAGCTGCCGGCGATGCTGCAGCGCGCGCTGCATCCGGACGCCGCGCTGCAGGCGGAGATCGTGCGCTATGCCGATGCCATCCACCCGTACCGTGATGGCCGTTCCAGCGATCGGGTGATCGCCGCGACCGAGGATTTCCTGTCAGGCGAGATGGGCGCGCTGCGGCGCAAGCCGTTCGGCACCTGGCTGCGTGATCTGCAGATCCGCAAGGACCTGGGCTACTGGGGCCCGTCGCAGCGCTGATGGGTGTGATGTAGAGCCGAGCCTATGCTCGGCTGTGGCAAGCCGAGCATAGGCTCGGCTCTACAGTAGATGCACGCCATGCGTGGATGCCCGAATCACCAGCGCAGTTTGCGCCGCGCCAGCGCGGCCGCCAGCTGTTCCATCACCTGTTGGGCCTGTGCCTGCGGCAGATGGTGCAGTGTCAGCGCCACGTCGCCATGCGCACCGGCAGTATCCAGCTGCAGGCTGCTGGTGCCGAGCAGCTTGTCCAGCGGTGAACGCTGCAGGCGCAGGCCCTGCACCTTGTCCAGTTCGGCCCAGCGCCACCAGCGCTTCCACCAGCCGCCGCGCACCGCCACGTAGTGGTCATCCAGGTACCAGCCCATGCGCGCCATCTGCCGGTGCGCCACCAGCAGGGCTACCGGTAACCAGGCCAATACCACCAGCCCCCATCGGCCCCAGCGCCAGTACGCGGCCGCAGCCAGCAGCGGCACCAGCACCAGCGCGCCCAGGCACAGCCGCCACCAGCCGCGCTGCGGAATGGCGTGCCACTGCAGCGGCGGCCACTGCAACTGTGGCAGCAGGTGCTGCACCAGCTGCTCGCAACGCGTACTTGACGCCAGCGGCGCCAGTTCGCGCAGGGCGCGGTCCTCATCGCGCGCAGGGCCACCGGCGGCGCTGTCGATGCGCAGCTGGCGCAGGCCGAACCAGCGGTGCAGGGTGCCTTCGCGCAGCGTCCAGGCCTGGATGCGACGACGCGCCACGCTGCTGCGGGTGCGGCTGAGCAGGCCGGCCGACACGGTCAGGCGGCGCTCCTGCTCACTGAGGGTGAAGCCGTGGTAGCGCAGCAGGGTCAGCACCACCGACAGCGCACGCAGCGCCAGCCAGCCCAGCAACAGCGCTGCGGCCAGCAGCAGGAAGGCGCCGGCCACGCCCGGATGCAGGTGGCTTGCATAGCCGAAGGCCTCGCGACCGCCGCGCTGCAGGGCAGCGTCCATCACCGGTCGCGGCACGGTCTGGAACAGAACGCCGAACGCGGCGATCGCCAGCGCCCAGCCGCGGTTGGAGAGCAGGCCCATGCGCACCACGTCCCAGCTCGACAGTCGCAGCAGCACACGCTCACTGTCGGTGTCGGTGTCGAGCACCTGCCCGGAGGTGACCGCGTCAGCGGCCTGAGGCGCCTGCCCACGCTGGCGCACCAGCCGTTCCAGCGCCAGTGCCTGATCCAGCTTCAGTACCCGCATCTCGGCTTCCGGGCGCACGCCACCGGCCGATTCCAGGCGCAGCTCGGCCACGCCGAACAGGCGGTGCAGCGGGTTCTGCCGCACTTCCACGTTGTGGATGCGGGCGAACGGGATCTCGCGGCGGTTGCGTGCCAGCAGGCCACTGCGCACGGTGATCGCATCGCTGCCGATGCGGTAGCGGTAGCTGAGGTACTGCAGCACCGATACCAGTACCAGTGCTGCGATCGCCGACAGCGGGATCAGCTGCGCCCACATCGGGTCGCGGTCGCCGCGCTGGCCGAACACCAGCAGCGCAACCAGTGGCAGGAAGTAGTGGCGCAGCTGCATCAGCAGCACGAACAGCCATGACCACGGGTGCAGGCGATGATCCTCGCCACCATTGGGCGGCGACGCGGGCAGGGGCGGCGGCGGGCTCACAGGGCGTCGGCGTCCTGGTCGAGCTGATGGGACAGGGTGTCGCGCAGGCGCTCGGCGTCGGCCTCGTCCAGGCCGCTCACGGTCACTGCGCTCATGCGGGTACCGGCGGTGTGCACGATCAGTGTGGCCAGGCCAGCGCGGCGCTCCAACGGGCCCCGGCGCAGGTCCAGGTGCTGTACGCGCGAAATGGGAATGCGCGTCTCCAGTTGCCACATCAGGTCGCGGCGCAGGCCGAGGCCCTGTGCGTCCAGCCGCCAGCGGGTGCGGGTCAGGCGCCGGCGGCCCAGCCACGCACCGAAGACGATGCCGAGCAGCAGCCCAAGGGCGGCAGTCCACAGGCCGCCGGGCAGATCGAAGAACCATGCGGCCGCGGCCAGTGGCAGGCCCGGCACGAACAGACCACCGAAAGCGCCTTCCAGTGCAGCGAGACGGGCGGCGCGTTGCGGCAGCGACTGCCAGGCATCGGTGGGCGGGGAGGTCAGGGGAACGTCGGTCACGCGGGCTCCGTCAGGCGGCAGGGCGGGCGATGGCGGCCGAGACCGCACCGCGCAGACGGTAGCAGGTCGGCTGTGTTACTGGGCAGCCTGGATCAGCGCGTCCACATCCAGCATGTGGCCGGCGCGGTCGGCCTTGGTGCGCAGGTAGTGCTCGTTCTCGGCGGTGATCTCACCGGTGACCGGAATGCAGTCCAGCACTTCGATGCCGGCGTTGCGCAGCCGCTGTGCCTTGGTCGGGTTGTTGCTGAGCAGGGCCACACGCGAAATACCCAGGCCATGCAGCATCGCCACCGCGCTGCCGTAGCGGCGCTCGTCGGCACCGAAGCCCAGCTGTGCGTCGGCGTCGATGGTGTCCAGGCCGTCGTGCTGGTAGCCGTAGGCGCGCATCTTCGCGGCGATGCCGGTGCCGCGTCCTTCCTGGTCCAGGTACAGCAGCACGCCGCCGCCCAGTTCCTTCAGCTTGCGCAGGCCACGCCGCAGCTGGTCGCCGCAGTCGCACTTGAGCGAGCCGAACAGGTCACCGGTCAGGCACGAGGAGTGCACGCGCACCGGCACCACCGCCGACAGGTCCGGCTCACCGACGATGATCGCCACCTGGTCGCGCTGGGCCACGCCACCGCGAAACACCGCGAAGGTGGTCATGCCGACATCGCGCAGCGGTACTGGCGAACGTGCCACCAGTTCGTAATCGTGGGCCGCATGGGCCGCGCCTTCGGCGAGGTCGCACAGGGCCACTTCGGCAGCACCGTCGAAGGTGCGGTCATCGGCGTCCAGGCGCACCGCCACCATGGCCGGCAGCAGCAGGCCGAGGCGGGCCAGTTCCACGGCGCCTGCATCGAAGGCGTCACCGGCGCTCCAGCCGTCCGGCATCGGGCCGGGCTCGCGCAGGTAGCCCAGCGAGGGCAGGGCATCGAAGGCAACGCCGGCCAGCGGCAGGCGCGCGCCTTGCGGTGCCTCCACGCCAAGCACGCGGGCGCGGGTGGCGGTCAGGAACAGGTAGTGGCGTTCGCACGCGGCGCTGGCGAAGGCGGCGAAGCTGCTGGCGGTGGCGCTGTCCAGCGCGATTACCGCCAGGCGCTGGCCCTGGCCATCGTGGAGCAGGACCGGGCGACCGGCGCGCAGTTCGGCCACCGCGCGTTCGCAGCGGATCGCGGCCGGATCGCCGAACAGGGAAGAAGCAGCAGGCATGGCAGGACCGGGGGAGGCGGACATCGAAGTCTCTATGGGGGCTCCAGCGTCGTATTCAACGTGCTGCGGCCAGCGGTCGCAGGCGGCCGTCAGTGCGGGTGTTCCTCAGTCGCGTACGGGTCTTCCTCGCCGCTGCCCGGTGGCCGCAGCGTATAGCGCTTGTAGGTCCACTGGTACTGGGCCGGGTCCCGGCGGGCGATGCGCTCGATGCCGGCATTGAGGGCGGTAGCGGCCACCTGCGGGTCCGGGTCTGCCACGGCCGGGTCGGTCGGCTCGATGTGCAGCGCAAATTCCATGTCCGGCCCGATGCGCTCGCACCAGCCATACAGCACGGTGGCGCCGGTGCGCTCGGCCAGCCGGTTGACCAGGGTCATGGTCAGCGCCTGCACGCCGAAGAACGGCACGAACACGCCATCGCCGGCCTTGGGCTGCTGGTCGGGCAGGATGCCGGTGGCGCCGCCGTCCTTGAGCACCTTGAACAGCTGGCGTACGGCCGGGCCCTCGGCGCGCACCTGCTGCACGTTCTGGCCGCCCCGCACCAGCTGCAGGAAGGCATCGCTGGCCTCGTCCTCCGGCGGCTTGTAGACGATGGCGATCTGCCCGCGCGAGGCCAGCCACTGGTTCAGCAACTCCCAGTTGCCGAAGTGCGGCGCGGCCACGATCACGCCCTTGCCGCTGGCCAGGGCTGCGTCGTACAGGGCCTCGCCGTGGCGCTGCTTCAGATGCAGGCGCAGGTTGTCGGCCGGCCTCTGGCTCCACAGGCGCAGGGTCTCGATGGCCTGCAGCGCGGTGGAGCGCAGCAGATCGCGGTGCAGGCGATCGCGTGCACCGCTGCCCAGCTCCGGGTAGGCCAGTTCCAGGTTGCGCCGGGTGACGCGACTCTCACGGGCGTTGAGATTGATCCACGCCCACGCCAGGGCGCGCGCGAACCCCCGCAGCAATGGCCAGGGCAGGCGAGCGAACAGGGTGGTGGCGCGATAGACCAGCCGGGCTTTGCGTTGCGGATTCATCGGCGCCAGTTTAGCCAAGGGCGCTGCTATCGTGGCCGGCCCTGTTCATTGGAAGCCCACGATGCTCGTCCTGATCCAGCGTGTCAGCCAGGCTGCCGTCCATGTCGATGACGAGGCGGTGGGGCAGATCGGCCCGGGCCTGCTGGCGCTGGTGGGCATGGAGCCGGGCGATACCGAGGCCCAGCTGCAGCGCATGGCCGAGCGCCTGCTGGGCTACCGGGTGTTCGCCGACGAGGCCGGGAAGATGAACCGGTCGCTGCGCGACACCGGCGGCGGCCTGCTGCTGGTCAGCCAGTTCACTCTGGCGGCCGACACCCGTTCGGGCATGCGGCCCAGCTTCACCCGCGCCGCGCCGCCAGACGAGGCTGAACGCGGGTTCAATCGATTTGTCGAGATATGTCGTGAAAATCACGCACCAGGGGTGGAAACGGGCCGATTTGGTGCCCATATGGTCGTCAGCCTGGTCAATGACGGTCCCGTGACCTTCCTTCTCAGGCCCTAGGCCGCCGGGACCACCGCCCGGCAGGCCGGGCCCCGGGCTGGTATAATGCTACGTTCCCTATTTCTCCCTAGCCGGTGGCGCGAGCACTACATGGCCAACGAACGTCCTGCCCAATCCGAAATCAAGCAACTGATCAGCAAGGGCCTGGAACAGGGCTACCTGACCTACGCCGAAGTCAATGACCATCTGCCGGACGACATGGTCGACCCGGAACAGATCGAAGACATCATCGGCATGATCAACGGCATGGGCATTGATGTCCATGAAGTTGCGCCGGATGTGGAAACCCTGCTTCTCAACGACGGCAACACCGGTAACCGCGAAGTCGATGACACCGCGGCCGAAGAAGCCGCCGCCGCGCTGAGCGCGCTCGACACCGAAGGTGGCCGTACCACCGACCCGGTGCGCATGTACATGCGCGAAATGGGCACCGTCGAGCTGCTGACCCGCGAAGGCGAAATCGCCATCGCCAAGCGCATCGAGGAAGGCCTTTCGCAGGTCCAGGCCGCCCTGGGCCAGTTCCCGGTCTCGGTCGAGTCGCTGCTGACCGATTACGAAGCCCACAAGGAAGGCAAGAAGCGCCTGGCCGAAGTGATCGTCGGCTTCAACGACCTGACGGACGAAGCCCCGGCGCCGGCCGCAGCTGCCACTGATGACAGCGACGATGCCGACGCCGATGGCGACGAGGACGAGGACGATGATGTCGAGGGTGGCGAGGAAGAAGCCGCACCGACCGGTCCGGACCCGGAGGAAGTTGCTGCGCGCATGCAGGCGCTGAGCGATGCCTTCAATGCCTTCAAGAAGGCGGCGACCAAGGGTGACAAGAAGAACCTGCCGCGCCTGCGCGAAGAGATGTCGGCGGTGTTCGTCACGCTGAAGCTGCCGCTGCCGCTGACCGATGTGCTGACCAAGCAGCTGCGCGACACCATGGCGTCGATCAAGGCCCATGAGCGCCGCGTGCTGAACCTGGCCACCGTCACCGCCCGCATGCCGCGCAAGGACTTCATCCGTTCCTGGGAAGGCAACCAGACCAACCTGGAGTGGGTGGAAGACGCACTGAAGCGCAAGCAGAAGTGGTCGTCGGCCCTGCGCGAAGTGAAGGACCAGATCATCGCCGAACAGCAGGCGACGATCGACATCGAGAAGCTGACCCAGCTGGACCTGGAAGAGCTGAAGGAAATCAGCCGTGCCATGGCCTACGGTGAAGCCAAGGCGCGCAAGGCCAAGAAGGAAATGGTCGAGGCCAACCTGCGCCTGGTGATCTCGATCGCCAAGAAGTACACCAACCGTGGCCTGCAGTTCCTCGACCTGATCCAGGAAGGCAACATCGGCCTGATGAAGGCCGTGGACAAGTTCGAGTACCGCCGCGGTTACAAGTTCTCGACCTACGCCACCTGGTGGATCCGCCAGGCGATCACCCGCTCGATTGCCGACCAGGCGCGCACCATCCGTATTCCGGTGCACATGATCGAGACGATCAACAAGTTGAACCGCATTTCCCGCCAGATGCTCCAGCAGTACGGCCGCGAGGCTACGCCGGAGGAGCTGGCCAAGGAAATGGACATGCCGGAAGACAAGATCCGCAAGGTGATGAAGATCGCCAAGGAGCCGATCTCGATGGAAACCCCGATCGGCGACGACGAGGATTCCCATCTGGGCGACTTCATCGAGGACACCAACGTGGAGTCCCCGATCGAGAACACCACCAACATCAACTTGTCTGAAACCGTGCGCGACGTGCTGGCCGGCCTTACCCCGAGGGAAGCCAAGGTACTGCGCATGCGCTTCGGCATCGACATGAACACCGACCACACGCTGGAAGAGGTCGGCAAGCAGTTCGACGTGACCCGCGAGCGCATCCGCCAGATCGAAGCGAAGGCCCTGCGCAAGCTGCGTCACCCGAGCCGCTCGGAGCAGCTGCGCAGCTTCCTGGATATCGATTGATTTCCAGCGGCGGTTGAAGCGTTGAGAGAAACCCTGCTTCGGCGGGGTTTTTCTTTTTGGGGTGGGTGTGCTTTCTGTAGAGCCGAGCGATGCTCGGCTGCTGTTTGCGATTGCCGGGTAGCCGATCAAGCGCAGGCTCTACTACACTGTGACGCTGCGCCGGGCCTATAGCTCAACGGTTAGAGCAGGGGACTCATAATCCCTTGGTTCCAGGTTCGAATCCTGGTGGGCCCACCACATTGACGTCCAACGAAGTCCAGAGACGACGCCCCGATGGCTTCTGGCTGGCACAGCACGGGGCGCCAAGGGCAGCACCTTGCGGCGATGCCCTTTCATTGAAGTGCCCTCAGGATCGCGGCAGATTCTCGATGGGACCAACGCGACCGGGCGGGGGCGGCTGACAGTTGCCGAAGCACCCGCCACCACCGGGGAACCAGCCGCCGATCCCGCCACCACCGCCAGTGCTGCCACCACCTCCGCCACCGCCGCCAGACGGGGGTGTCGAGGCGAAGCTGTCTTCAGTGCCGCCTGACTCTTCTGCCGACTTCCCGCAGGGCTTGCTGACGGTGATCATGCTTGAGCCGGTCATCATCATGATTTTTGTCTTGTACATGACGTTGCCGACGAAGGACGTGTTGCGCCATGCATCCGCACCGAAGGTCCTTTCAGCGGTCTCATCCAGTTTCTTCAGGAATGCCCGGTTGGGTGCCTCTGCTGACGAGGCACCGGCTTGCTTGGCCGCCGCGATATCCTTCAGGTCCACCGATATCGAGAACGGGAGCATTGGAAGAACGGTGCAGGCCAGAGCAACACCGGTAACGGTGAAAGCTGCGGTGGCCAGGACGAATTTACTTACAGGTTTCATTGCCATCCTTGCGAGTTGTCAACGGGGAACGGGCGGTAATCGGGAACGAACGGGTTGCCCGTTCTTCCCTGGTAGAGCTGGTTGAAAGTAGCGTTCAGACGAAGCGCTTCGGCCTCCCCCTGCATTCGCTCCTCGATAGTGAGTGGTGCAGAGAACATGATTTCCCTGCCAAGCGCGGCGGAAGGGTCTGCGCGCATCTCCAGGACACGCGAAACTGCGTATGCGTTGATGTTTCCCGCTCTACCGGTGGATGCGAAATGAGTCGCAAGCAACTGCAGCGCAAAGTAGTTGCCGTCCACTGCGGACGACATCATCTGGTCCAGGGCCGCTCGATCGGGGAGCCTTCGCGAGTCCAGCATCGTGCGGGCAAGCTTGTCGCCGTTATTGGCGGCCTGTTCCAGCAACGCATCGGGCGCGCTCGAGTAGGAGGCCCACTGCGCGGTGTTCGGATAGCCGTGTTCGTCCAGCCAGCGTTGCTCTTCGCGGCTACGCCCATCAAATGGATCATCATCCTTGGGCTCCATGGCATCTCGATTCTGCGGGACACCGGGAAACAGCATGCTCGTGCTGTTGGCAGGCCGTAACGCGGGTGACGCCGCCGAAGGTGTCGGCGCGGCGGGATCTTTGCGCTGCCCGCCTGCCTGTTCAACATTCGGTGCTGTTTGCGAGGACTGTGGCGTGGGGCGAAGGAGGAGAAAGGCCGCCACTGCTCCCATGGCGAGTACGGCAACGACGAGTGCTGCAGCGAATTTCTGCGATGAACTTCTGTATTCCATGAGGGCGGTGCAGTTTCCTTGCGTTGAACACTGAGTCTGGTACGCGACGCAATAACGTTGGAGCTGCTCGCGCAGCTGATACGGAGTGCACGCAAGTCGCCGGTGATGGACTCGATCCCGTTGTGCACATCTGCATCGCCCACATAGAACGGAAAAGTGGTGCAGCCTCCCCCAGTCCTCTGTGGTCTGTATTCAGTTCTTGTTTACGTTCTGGTCCGGCACACTCTTCGGGCCCGATGCCGGGCGACCCGCGCAGGGATCGACCATGCCCAACACCGATATGCCGGTGGAAGACTTCACCACCGAAATCGAAGACGGCCGGCACCTGTTTGCCTGGTGCCTGGTCCGCTATGGCCAGGTGCCCGAGGCGCTGGCACTGGAACAGGCGCGGAAGCGCTATCCCGACCAGAGCCCCGGCCGTGAATACGAACACGCGCTGATCTTCCACGATGAGCCCTGTCATTGGGCGATGCTGCATGTGGAGGGCGAAGGCTATTGGCACCGGCGTCCGGAACTTGCCCAGCCGTCGCTGGACTACGAAGCCGAATCGGACGGGCTATGCCTGGCCCGCGGTGAGCGGGTCCCACTGCTGGATGAGGACGAGTACCTGGGCGCGCTCGCGCATGCGCGCCACATGCGTGCATGGACGCTGGTCCATCAGGCGGGTCGTTCGCCGGATGAAGCGCGCCAGGAGGCGCTTGGCCACTACGCGTATCATCCGCGCCATCATCGCGGTCGATTTCAGGTTCATGATCCGCGTGATGGCTGGCGTCATGTGATGAGCGCATTGCATGGCAACGATTACTGGTCACGGCCAGAGTTGCGGGAGCCGCCACAGGCCTATTGGAGCGAGTCCCGCGCCTTTGTTTCGGCGCAGGGAATCCGCTTGTCGCCCCCTCCGCGCTGAGGCCTGCTCGGCCGGCGAAGGCGCATCACCGTCGATCACTGTACTCTGTGCCGAATGACACATGCCCCGCCATTTCTGCTGGCGGGAAGATGGCGGCATCCTGAAGTGGAGTGATCTGATGCCTGGTACGCTCAGTCGTCGCGCCTTCCTGGTCAATGCCGCAGCTGTTCCGGCGGCCACGCTCATGCCTACCGGTGTTGTCTCCCTGGCGCGGCCAACCGTCACCACCGCGAGCCTGATCGAAGCGGAACGCGGCGTGATCCGCTCCGCCATGAAAGGCAGCGACATCGGTGCCGCCGCCGTCTGCCTGGTCGAAGGCGGGCAGGTGCGCTGGCGCGAGGGCTTCGGGTACGCGTCGGGTCACGGTAGTGCAGCAGTAGACGCCAGTACGATGTTCAGCATCCAGTCCACCTCGAAGAATTTCGCGGCGGTGGCGGTGCTGTTGGCCGTGCAGGACGGCATCCTTGATCTGGATGTGCCCATTGCCCGCTATCTGCCGTCGTTCACGGTGCGCAGCCGCTTCGAGCATTCACCGCAGGAGCGCATCACGCTGCGCCTGCTGCTTGCCAACCGCGCTGGATTCACGCACGAGGCGCCGCTGGGCAACAACTACGAACCGGCGTCACCGGGCTTTGATGCGCACGTCCGCAGCATCTCCCAGACATGGCTGCGCTTTCCGGTAGGTACGCGCTACCGCTATTCCAACCTGGGCTTCGACCTTGCAGGCCATGTCCTTGAACAGGCTGCGGGTGTCGACTACCCGCAGTGGCTGCGGCGTCGGATCTTCGAGCCGCTGGGAATGCACGACAGTACGGCGGATGCTTTGGTCTATCTGGCAAGCAAGGGCCGCGCACTGGGAACCCAGGAAGGCTTCGTGCAGGTACCGCCGGTAACGCCACTGGTGGTATCCGGTGGTGTCTGGACCAGTGCTGCCGATATGGCGAAGTATCTTGGCTTCATGCTTGCTGGCGGTAAGGCAGGTACGCAGCAACGGCTCGCACCTCATCTCTGGGACGAGATGCATGGCTTCGGCCTGGGGGGCGACTACGGGCTCGGTGTGATGCGCAGCGAGCGCCGCTACGGCAGCACACCGGTGCGGCTGCTGCACCACCGCGGTGGAGGCTTCGGGTTCGGTTGCGTTTTCACGTATTGCCCGCAGGCGCAGGTGGGTTTCGCTGCAATGTTCAACCGTGCGACGTCCGCAGGGTACGGCTTCGGCGAGCGTCTGCTCGATCAACTGTTGTCGGCGCGTTTCGGACCACGGCAGCCCCGCGTGCCGGTATCGTCGCTGGCGCCGATCCGGTTGAACCAGGGTCAGCTGCAGCGGATGGCGGGAAACTGGATTGGTCGCGGCGCCAAAGCGAAGATTGTGGCTGCCGAAAATGGTGAGCTGCTGCTGCGTCGAGAGGCCAATGAGGCGGGTACCCGGCTTGCGGCCATCGACGGCGATCAACTGTTTACCGAAGGCGCCGATGGAGAGGTTGCGACATACCGTTACCATGAGGCAACGGACATGCTGCCTGCGCATCTGGAATGTACGAACGGAGAAGATGCCCTGGACCAGAACGACGGCATGGAGATGCCTGCCGGGCCGAATACCCCCCATTGGCACCCCTGGCTGGGGCGCTATCGCATCGATCAATGGGGGAAGCCGTCAATGTCCGTTGTGCTGGAGCAACGACAGGGCTGGCTGTACATCGATGGCATCCGCCTGGTTGCTGAAGTGGAGCCAGGCCTGTTGTTCACCAGCGATGGCGAAGCCGTGGACTTCCGTGGCCCCCAGCCGACGTGGCGCAACCTGCGCTTGCAGCGTGTCCGCAATGCGGACGCTGGCTGATGCCTGCGTGGCGCTGGGTCATGCGCGCCGCCCCCGGCCATCAATGCTGTAGCGCCCGGCGCCGGTGCAGGCCAGCAGCAGGAAGCCGCCGGCCAGCCCGAGGTTTTTCAGAAACATGATCTGCTGGGTCTGGTCGGCGAAGTTGTGGTGAAAGATGACGGCAGTGACCAGGCTGAAACCCACCAGCACGACCGATACCAGCCGTGTCTGGAAGCCGAGCAGGATGCACAGTCCGCTGCCGATCTCGAAGGCGATGGTGGGCCAGAGCAGGACGCCGGGCACGCCCATCGCTTCCATGTAGCCTTGGGTGCCGCTGAGATCACCGAGCTTGCCCAGGCCGGAGACCAGGAACAGCGCCATCAGCAGGATGCGTGCAAGCAGGTAAGCGAGAGAATGGGATGCGTGGCTCACGTCGGAGTCCTCGGAGATGGCCGTCAAAGGCGATCGGAGCCCACCGGCAGTGAAGCCTGTGTCTACGCGAGGCGCAAGGCGCCTTGACAGCTGGCCGTTCGCAGGAGACCTTTCTCCCATGACGATTGATATTGAATCGCTCAGCCTTCGGGAGCTGGGCGCCTTGGTGGTTGCCGCTGAACAGCGGAAAGAGCTGATTTCCAGCCGCCGTCCGGCCAGTGTGGTGCGACGGATGCTGAAAACCGCAGCGGCTGAAGCGGGGTATACCCTCGAAGAGCTGTTCGGCGGAGAGGCCATCGAAGAGGCTGCTCCCCGCCGGAAGCCGGCACGGCGCAGAACCGGGAAAGTGGCCGCCAAGTACCGCGATCCAGAGTACAGGCGCCTGACTTGGTCCGGCCGCGGGCGCATGCCGCGCTGGTTGGCGTCCAAGGTGCAGAAGGGCCACAAGGTGACCGACTTCCTGATTCCCGGCCTGGCCCGGCCGACGGCGCGCAAGAGCAGCCCGATCGGCAAGCGCACGGTGTTCAAGAAGGATTGAACCTGCCGCGCTGCTACCCTGCCTGGGTCTTTGAACGAAGGAGCACGGGATGGCACACGATGGCAGCATGACGATTCCGCCCAGAATGCTCTACGTCGCTGCTGGCGCTGCGGTACTGGTCAGCCTGCTGGCCTGGGCGGTGGAATGGAGCGGGATGGCCTATGTCTGCCCGTACTGTCGCGTGCAGCGCACGGTCATCGGCGTGCTGGGTGTGCTGACGCTGTTCGCGCGACCGGGCGGGCTCATCGTGCCGTGGTTGTCGTACACCGCGGGCGGCTTCGCGTTCGTGGTCGCGGCGATGCAGCACTTCAACGGCTGGAAGCGTATTTCCGCCGGAGATTTCAGCTTCAACGCGCAGTGGTACATCGATCCATGGCTGCTCTCAGGCTGCGCGATGCTGATCTTGGTAGCGCAGCTGATGCTGGTGCAGGCCGCGTGTCGGCGCAGTCTGCGCTGAATGCCTGCCCACGGGGCGTAGCGTCAGCCGTTCTGGAATACCGCCAGCTGCGCAGAAAACGCACGCTGGTAGGCGGGGCGCTGTGTTGCACGGCCCACATAGGCGACCACCTGCGGGTGCTCATCGAGGAGGCCGCTGCTTTTGAGGCGCAGCAGCACCGAGACCATCATCAGGTCGCCGGCGCTGAATTCGCCATCCAGCCACGATGCCGAGCCCAACCAGGCAGACAGTTGTGACAACCGTGTACGCACGCGCTCTTCAAGCATCGGCAGACGCTGCGCATACCAGGGCTGCTCGCGCTCCAGCAGCCAGGCCATGGAGCGTTCGACGATGGGCGGCTCCACCGTGTTCAGCGCAGCAAACAGCCACATGATCGCGCGCATGCGCGTATCCGGGGCGGCTGGCAGCAGGCCGGGGTGTTGCTCGGCCAGGTGCAGCACGATCGCACCGGATTCGAACAGGAGCCGGTCGCCCTCCTGCCAGGTGGGAATCTGCCCGAAGGGATTGCGCGTCAGGTGCGCGGGCTGCTTCATCTCGGTGAAGCTGAGCAGCTGCACGTCATAGGGCACAGCCAGTTCCTCCAGCGCCCAGCGTACGCGCATGTCGCGGGCCAGGCCCTGGCCGCGGTCCGGGGAAGTGGCGAAGGCGGTGAGGATCGGGCACATCGGGAGGCTCCAGCAGGCCAAAGGGGCGGCCCTTTCTGTTCCTACGAACGACGAGGCGGGAAATCGACATCCGCGGCTGTACCCGTGTGCAGGCCACGCCTACAATTTCCCGCTCTCTTCACCGGCAGGATGCCATGCGCGATCGTTTCCGCTTGCCCCCCTTCTGGATGCTGGCGACGGCCCAGTTGCTGATCGCGCTGCTCCTGACCTCAGCATGGTTCTATGTGAATGCGAAGGCTGTCCTGGCGGGTCCGCCCAACCCCGATCAGTATGTGAACACCTGGGACTTTCAGGTGGCGATGTTCCTGTTCTACTGGATGCCCGCCGTGCTTCTGTTCATGGGCATCCTGCTGGGCATCGAACGGTTGGCACTGGCGCCCCGGTATGCGCGCCAGAAGGCCGCTGCCCGGCATGGTGACGGTTGACGCCGTCCATCACCCGGCACGATGCAGTTTCCGGTACTGGTCCGGTGTGCACTGCGCGTGCCGCTTGAACATCTCGGCGAAGGCGCTGACGCCGGAGTAGCCCAGCTCTTCGGCGATCCGGCTGATCGGGCGGCGTGTACACAGCGCCTCGGTGGCACGCACGAACTTCACCCGCCCACGCCAGTCACCCAGCGACATGCCCAGTTCGCTGCGTGCCAGGCGCTCCAGCTTGCGCACGCTCATGTGGTGCCGCTGCGCGATCTCGGCAACCGATTCGGCCGCTGACAGGTGTTTTTCCATGTACGTCATCACCTGCTTCAAGGCATCGCTGCCGGCGATCGGCAGGAAACTGGGCAGTACTGAGGCATTGACGATCTGGTCGATCACCACGGCGGCCATGCGCCGCTGGGCCGGTGTCCTGGGATCGGTCACGCCCTGCCGTGCCAGTTCATGCAGCAGTTCACGCAGTAACGGGCTGACTTCCAGTGCACTGCAACGCGTGGGCAGCCGACGTGACAGCGCTGCCGACAGGTAGGCCGAGCGGTAGGCCAGCTGCGATCTGTTGCGTGAATAGTGGGCCATTCCCGGTGGAATCCAGATCGCGTAGTGCGGCGGGGACACCATCCACTCGGCGTTGATCTTCATCTCCATCACCCCCTGCGCGACGAAGTTGAACTGTCCCCACGGATGGCTGTGCGTGCCCCAGTCGGTGGGCTCCATCGCGCCCTGCCGGAAGTAGATCGGGCCTGGCAGCTGGTGGAAGGTGGGGATCGGCTCCATCGGTTGCCGCAAGCTGGGCGCGGAGTGACGCATTTTCGGGATGTCCTCGATATACGCCAAGCGTACGCTGGCTGTTCCCCCACGTACACCCACACGCGTGAACTATCTTTTCCCGATCCTCGCCTGCCTGCTATGGGGCGCGAACACCATTGTCACCAAGCTCGCCTCGGGCTCGGTCGGCCCCATCGACATCGGCTTCTTCCGCTGGCTGGTCGCGGCGGTGGTCCTGCTGCCGTTCGCCCTGCCAAGGCTGCGCGGCAACATGCCGACCGTGCGTGCCAACCTCGGGCGCTTCCTGGTGCTGGGCTGCCTGGGCGGGGTGATGTATCAGTGTCTGGCCTACTACGCGGCACACTTCACCTCGGCCACGAACATGGGGGTGATCCAGGCGCTGATTCCGCTGATCGCGCTGGCCCTGTCACGCGTGTTCATGGGCCACCCGGTGCGCGGCGCCGCCATTGTCGGTGCGGTGATCTCCACTGCCGGCGTGGTGGCGGTGGTCTCGCAGGGCGACCTGGCGCGGCTGGCCGCGCAGGGCCTGAACCGCGGCGACGCGATCATGCTGATCGGTGCATTGGCCTTCGCTGCCTACAACGTGCTGATGCAGCGCTGGAAGATTCAGCTGTCGGTGCTGGAGTCGCTGTTCCTGCAGGCCACTGCTGCGTCGCTGATCCTGCTGCCGGTGCAGCTGTTGATCGGCACCGGGGTCAACAACCTGACGGCGGTCGGGTGTATCGGTTTCGCTGCCGTGTGCGCCTCGATCCTGGCGCCGCTGACCTGGATGACCGGACTATCGCGGCTGGGAGCCGCACGTGTATCCGGCTTCTTCAACCTGGTGCCGATCGTGACCGCTGCGCTGGCCGTGCTGCTGTTGGGCGAATCACTCAGTGGCTGGGTACTGGTTGGCGGTGTGCTCGCGGTGTCTGGCGTGGTCTTCGCCGAGTACAGCGCCCGGCGTGCTGCTGCGCTGCCAAGCGCGCGACCGACATAGCGCGAGGTTCAACTGTGGTGTACGCCGCCGCACAGTGCCTGTTCGACACGCTGCTCCAGCGCATCCACATCGTGGCCACGCCTGCCCTGCAGGCTGAGATACAGCGAAAGCGGATCCACCACATCACCGATGCTGGTGAATGCGGGTGGGTAGGCCCAGATCTGCAGCCGGACATTCCGTGTGCAGTCGGGGCCGGGCGCCGGCAGTGCACCCGACAGCCGCAATGCCTCGACGTGCAGGGCGCGGGTGCCGGCGGATGCATGCGATGCTGGATCAGTCAGTGCATCGATGCCCGCAATCGGCGCCGGGTGGCCGGCATCGCGGAGTACATCGGCGGTCGGGCCCCAGCAGACATCCACTTCCTTCACCACGGGCGAACGCAGGAAGGGTTGCGCCCTTGCCCATACTTCTTCACGGCTGCCGGCCAGCTTGAGGAAGCGCTCACGGCCACCGGTGGAGCGTTCAACCAAGCCGCGACCGACCAGTTCGCCAGACAGGCGCGACGCCGTCATCGAGGTGTAGCCGGCAGCGGCACTGATCTCGCGCGGCGACCACCAGCGCGATTGGCCGCTCAGCAGCACGTGGATCAGCACGGCCTGTGCCGAAGGCAGCAGCGAGATGGCCTTCTTCTCGTGATCGGGGGCGTCGCGGAATTCGATGGCGAGGCTGGGGGCAAACAGCTGCGCATGCGGAACCACGAAGTCGATGTGGTTCTCGACCAGGAAGCGGCGCTGCGTAGGAGTGAGATAGGGCGAGACATACAGCACCAGCGCATTCGCTGCCGAGCGCAGGCAGCGCACATCCTGGATCACACGGGTGCTGGATTCGCCCGGTTCGCGGGCTACGGCGAGCATGGCCGGGGTTTCGCCGTAGAGCGTCAGTTCGGCGAAGTGGTAGCGCGATGCCATGGCGTGCGGAATGGCATGCAATGAAGCAAGTGGATGTACCGCCGAGGCCAGCCCGGGAAGAATCCTGCGCAGGTACCGCTGCGCGTCAGCGACCAGGTCGGTCAGGCCGGTGCGAACTGCCGTCGTCATCTCGTACTTCCCTTGCGGCGGCACGTCCGGAGGGTCGGAATCCGGTCACATCGCCACATTCAGTGGTGAACCTGGAGACGGGTGTGCAGTGTCGGGGCGCGTGGCGATCCATGCGGTCCTGCTCCTTAGCCGTCATGACATCAAGTGTTGCCGGGAACCTTGGAGATTCCGTCGAAAAACGATGGAGATTGGGTGGAGGTGGTGTGCATCGTGGCCGGCGGACTCCCCTTCCGCCGGCCACGAGCACGGACATGCCCGTCAGAAGCGCTGGGAGTACTTCACGTACACGGTGCGGCCGATATCGAAGCCGCCGTAGTAGGGGAAGGAGCTGGACGGCTTGGAGAACATGATCGGGCCCTGGTGGTTGAACACGTTGTTCGAACCCAGCGCCACGGTGCCGTCCCACGGCAGCTTGTAGCTGACCTGGATGTCATGGAAGGCATTGGAGCCCACCTTGCGCAGGGCATCCGGTTCTCCGTAGGCGTAGCGATCGGGCAGCGAGCACGGACGGTTCGGCACGCAGCTTTCGGCCATGCCGGAGTAGTAGCGCACCGTGTACTGCGTGCTGAAGTTGCCAAGCTGCCAGTTCACACCCAGGTTCGAGCGCAGGCGGAAGATGCCCGGTCGGCCGATCCGGCCCATCATGATGGTGTCGCCGGCCGAGTTCTGGTTCTCCTCGTCGTACTTGGAGACATAGCTGTTCTGCAGGTCGATGGTGAAGCGGCCGAACGAGAACTCGGGCAGGCGGTAGTGGATGCCCAGGTCCCAGCCTTCGGTTTCCATCGAGCCCAGGTTGGCCAGGCCGTAGAACATGCTGGTGATATGGCCATCGCCAGCGCGCCTGATGCTGCCACAGCGCGAGGAATTGCCCAGCACGTAGCAGTCACGCAGGATGCGATCAACACTATCCTCGATGATCATGTTGGTGATCTTGTAGCTGTACCAGTCGAGGTTGATGTCCAGGCCATCGACCCAGCGCGGGCTCCAGACCACGCCCACGGTCTTGCTCTTGGACTCCTCCGGTCGCAGCTTCGCGTTGGAGCCGGTGGTGAATTCGTCGGGCGTGGCACACGGATAGCTGGCACAGGGCTTCAGGCTCTGGTTCAGCTGCTGGTAGCCCAGCGGGACGCCGGCAGCGTTGCAGGCAGCGTTGCCGTTGACGCTGTTGGTGGCGCCGGTGCCGCAGGGATCGACATAGGTTTCGAAGCTGGTCCCCATTCCACCATACAGGTTGGAGATGCTCGGTGCGCGGAAGCCTTCGGCGAAAGTGCCGCGGATCATCAATTCTTCGATCGGGCGCCAGGCGAAGCTGGCCTTGGAATTGGTGGTGTTGCCGAAATTGCTGTAGTCGGAATAGCGTGTGGCCAGGTTCACGGTCAGTTCCTTGGCGAACGGCAGGTCACGCAGCACCGGCACGTTCACTTCGGCGAAGAACTCATTGAGGCTGTACTCACCCGAGGTGGTGGACGCGCCCAGTGCCGTGCTCTGGCGCGACTGGGCAAAGGCGTCGGGCACGAAGCGGCCTTCTTCCTTGCGGTACTGGTAACCCAGAGCGACGGACAGGTCACCGGCAGGCAGTTCGATCACTGGCCCGGAGATATTGGCGAAATAGCTGCGGGTCTTGGTGATGCCGGTATCGTTGAACGTCGGGAACAAGAAGCGCTGCAGTTCGGGATCGGAGAGAGAGCCAGCCCCCGCGACACCGTATGGCAGCAAAGGATTCCAGGCCAGGCAGCCCGTGACCGGCGATGCCGCCGTGCCACACCGGGCCACACCGTTGGCATCGAGGTAGGAGGGCCCCAATGCCTGCCGGGAAGCGATCAGGCTCATGTCGCCACGGCCTGTTTTTGTGATCTCGTTTCGATTGAACAGCGCGCCGACTTCCCAGTCGTAGGTCTTGGTGCCCAGCTCAAAGTAGCCGGACAGGCTCGGCGCAACGCGCAGCGACTTCAGCTTGCTCTCAGTGGTGCGCGGCACTTCCCACAGGCGGCGATTGAACGCGATGCTGTGGTCGAGCGGGTTGAATACGCTGGCTGCGTCCAGGGGCGTGCCGAACTTGGTCGACTGGTACGGGTAGCCCGCGATTTGCTGGTCGGTGGTGCGCTCGTTGTAGCCGATGTCGGCGGCGAACTTGATCTGGTCGGTCAGCGCGTAGTCCGTGCTGAGGAACAGCGAGCGACGCTCGATGCCGGTCTGCAGGTGCATCTGGTCGTTGCCGTTGGCGAACTCGGCCGGCGTGATCGGGTGGTAGTCGTTCGGATTCTTCGGGTCGCCGCCACGGTTGAGCGTCTTGAACACCGCGTCACCGGTGTTGCACTTGTAGAGCGCCGGGTCGCACCACGAACCGTTCTGGCTGATGTTGCTCCAGTCCGCGCCCGGGTAATTGGGGCCGGCGCCGCCGTACCGGGAGAACTCGCGGTCGCGGGCAAATACCGGGTCCGACTTCTGGTATTCCAGTGCGAGGGTGTATCCGCCACGTTCTCCACGGGCGCCGGTCACCAGTGAGAACGTGCTGTCCTTGCCATCGCCCTGGCTGAACTGCCCGTGCTGCATGGACACTTCCAGCCCTTCGTAGTTCTTGCGGGTGATGATGTTGACCACGCCAGCGATCGCATCCGAACCGTACAGCGAGGAGGCACCGTCCTTCAGGACATCGATGCGTTCCACCGCGCTCATCGGAATCTGGCTGAGATCCTGCAGGCCACTGGTGGTCGCGCCCAGGCGCTTGCCATTGACCAGCACCAGCGTGCGCGTGGCGCCCAGATTGCGGATGTCGACGTAGTAGCCGCCGACATTTTCGCCGGACGACAATGCGCGTGCGCGGGAGATCGCCGGCGCGCCAGTGGACGTCAGGTTCTGCAACAGGTCGGCGATCGTGGTGAAGCCCTGCTGCTCGATCATCGTGCGGGTGATGGCGATGATCGGCTGCTGCGTTTCGATATCCACGCTGCGGATGGCAGAGCCGGTAACCTGGATGCGATCGAGGTTCTTCGGCGTCTTGTCGCCGTCATCCTGCGCATGCGCGGCCGGTGACCAGGCGGCGGCCAGGGCCGTGCCCACTGCCAGGGAAAGCAGGGTGTACTTGTAATGCATTTGGCTCTCTCCAAATCCAGTTGAATGGGTTTCCGCATTGCTGCGTGGAAACCGATCTGAAACTCCGCTGTGCGGAATCGGAAGGAACCTAACATTCCGTTTACAACTCGATTACGTTATGGACGCGTTATCGTCGCGCGCCGGATACAGCGTTCATGCACAAGCCATGCACGAAACCGCGACGCGCACCGGGGGTGTTCTGCTTCAGTCTGGCTGCGGGCCGATGACAGACTCCAGGAGACACCCGATGAATACCCCCGGCAAACCAAAACCCACGTGGAAGCAGTGGCATGTGCTGTTGCTGGTGCTTGCCATCGCACTGCTGGTGACGCTGATCATCGTCATCGCGCCCTGGTGAATCGTCGGCGTTCTGCTCAGGTGCCGTGAACGTGGAAATGCGATGGGATGAAGGAGTCAGGACGCGTTGAGGGTGGTGATGCACGCATCAATTCGTACTCACCCAGCCGGCACATTCAAACCTCCACAGTGGTCCCGAAGGCAACGCACTCGCGCTGTCATTCTCCATAGACCATCGAGCACACAGGAGCGATTCCATGAGCACCCAGTCCACCATCGAACACCGCCTCAACGACCTGATCGAGATTGCCCGGGACGGAAAGTCGTTCTACGAAGAAGCTGCGACCAAGGTGAAGGATGCCGAACTGTCGGCCCTGTTCACTCGCATTGCCGGCGTCAAGGGCCGCATCGTAGCCGCACTGAGTGGCTCGGTTGCTGCCAGCGGCGGAAAGCCGGCCGAGCACGGCACCGTGGTCGGCTCGATGCAGCAGTTCTACGGCAAGGTGCGCGCTGCATTCGGCGACACCAACTATGGTTACGTGGCCGAGCTGGAGGAGTCCGAAGACCGGCTGCTTGGCGCGTTCAAGGACGTGCTGAAGGACAACGAACTGCCGCCGGCCGTGCGCCAGGAAGTCACCCAGCTGCTGCCTGAAGTGCAGGAGTGCCACAACGTGATGCGCGCGCGCAAGCACGCCATGAAGGCGGCCTGACGATCATCGGCGGCCTTCTCCCCGGGGCCGCCACGGTCGGGGCAGCGTGGCTGCCCCGGCCAACTTTTAGGGCGTGTGCATGACTCAGCGTGGTGCATCAGGCACGATGTCCTGCAGATGTAGCACCCGCCCCATCAGCTCGCTGAAGATGGGAGCGGCGACGGCTCCGCCACCGTAACCTCCTCGCCGTGCATCGGGATCGTCCACCACCACGGCGACCGCATAACGTGGATGTTGCGCCGGTACGACCCCCGCAAACAGGGACATGTAGTGGCGCGCATATCCGCCGGCGGCGGCCTTGCGCGCGGTTCCGGTCTTTCCAGCGATGGCATACCCGCTGATGCGGGCCCGCGTGGCGGTGCCACCCGGCTCGCTGGTGGTGGCAATCATGGCCAGCACCTGATCGGCCACATCTGCGGGCATGGCACGGGTCGCTGTTGTTGTGCGGCCATGTTCGAAGGTCGGTTGCACGCGCAGGCCATGGTTGGCCAGCGTTGCGTAGGCATTGGCCAGCTGCAGCGTGGTCATCGACAGCCCGTACCCATAGGCCAGGGTCTGCTTGCCGGTACCACTCCATGCAGCAGGAGCCGCCAGTACACCCTTGCGCTCGCCGGGGAATCCACTCCCCGAGACATGCCCGGCGCCCAGCGCCGCAAACGTCGCGTGCAGTTGTTCCCGGCTCAGACGGTGCGAAATCAGCGAGATGCCCACGTTGGAGCTTTTCTTCAGGACCCCGGTGGTATCCAGTACGCCCAGATCCCGATAGTCACGGGTGGTGAAGCGCCCATTGCGGATCCAGCCGGGGTGGGTGTCGAACGTGCTGGCAGACGTGATCACACCGGCCTCTAGCGCCGCAGCGACGGTAAAGGGTTTCACCGTGCTGCCAGGCTCGAACACATCGGTCACCGCACGGTTGCGGCGTGCATCGGCGGCGCCGGTACCGGGCGCATTGCTGTTGTAGGTGGGCCAGTTGGCCATCGCCAGGATCTGGCCGGTGCCGACTTCCAGCACCACGATGCTGGCAGCTGCTGCGCCGTGGCGTTGTACCGCCCGTCCCAGTCCTGCGTGGAGAATGTGCTGCATACGGCTGTCCAGCGACAGCACGATGTCCTCGCCGGGACGCGCCGGACCGCCGCGGTCGCGCAGCTCGACCGGGCGGCCCTTGCGATCGATGATGACGTCACGGTAGCCGGCCTGTCCGCTCAGGCGCGCGTCGAACAGGCGCTCAAGGCCTTCAAGGCCATGGCCTTCGATATCGGTCACGCCGACGGTCTGCGCGAACAGTTCCGACTGTGGGTAGAAGCGTTTGAACTCCTGCTGCAGGTGGACTCCGATCGGCGCCCTGGCCTGCAGTGCTTCAAGGCGTGCTGGATCGCCGCGACGGAAGCCTGGCAGGTAGACGAAGCGTCGCTGCCGGTTGCGCGCCAGCAGTCTGGTCAACGCCGTCGCATCGGTATCCAGTACCGAGGCCAGCTGCTCGACTGAACCCGATGCGTCGAAGAAGGCGCGCGGGTCTATCCACAGCGATGCCACGGGAGCCGATCCGGCAATGACGATGCCGTGGCGGTCGTACAGCGTGCCGCGATGCGCGCGCAGCGGATGGTGGCGGAGCATCCGTGCTTCGGCCTGGTGCCGGTAGAAGTGGTGATGGACGATCTGGACGTCGGCGGCCCGCGCCAGCAGCAGGCCCGCCAATACGGCCAGTGCGGCGCAGGTCAGGCGGTAGCGGCTGCGGAAGTCATGGGCACGCGTGCGGCGTGGCGCCATGGTGGGGAGGCGCATGCGATGGGACATCGAAACGAGGGCTACAGCGGTTGTCCGGCGATGTAGGCCAGCAGGGCGGAAGCACGGTCGATGACATTGGCGTGGCTGCGGCCATCGGCAACAGCCATGCAGGCGATCTCGGCATCGCGCAGCGTGGCCAGCCGGTCCTGCAGGGCCGGATAGGGTTCGGCCGTGCGATAGGTCGCGGTGTAGCCTGCGTCCAGCAGCGGCTGGACCTGCACGGGATGGCTGTCGAGCTGGTTGCGCAGGGTGTGGTCGATCCGTGCGACATCGCAGGAGGCGATGGCATTGAATGCGTACTCCCAGGCCACGGCATTCGCCATGCCCTGGTCGATCTGGCTGAGCAGCGCTGCGCGTGGCGGCTCTACAGGGAGATTGGACGATGCCGCACCAGTGGTGGCCAACGGCATGGCAAACAGCAACGCGATCAGGGGGAGGTTCAGTCGCATGCGCGCGATTCCGGGTGTTGCGGGAGGGACGGTGCTTCCGCTGCAGGCCGGCTGCAGCCCAGCAGCAACACCGTAAGGCTGGCCAGCAGCGCGGCAATGGCCGACGTCCACAGTGCACTGGCAAATCCGTGGCTGTAGATCGCCTGGGCGAAGGCGGCGGTGCGTGCATCGGCGAAGGTGCCGGTAGCGATCGCATCGGCCATCGGAAGTACATCGTGTGCGGGAACCGCCGCGGACAGTGCGCCGCGGATGCCCAGGCTCAAGGCACTGGACAGCACGGTGAATCCGAGCAGGATGCCGACAAAGCGCGTGGTCGCGCTGATGCCGGAGGCCATGCCGGCCCGCTCGCGTGGCGCTGCGCCGATGATGGCCTTGGACGTCTCGCCATTGAGGATGCCGCCGCCGGCACCGATCACCACCATTGCGGCGAGTGCCAGCCACGGCAGGCGCTGCCACGCGGCCAGTCCGGCCACGGCATTGCCTGCGGCAGTGATCGACAGCCCGATCGCCAGCACGGCCGGACTGGTCAGATGGCGACCGAGCCGCCGGCCCACGCTGGGAAACAGCAGCATCGCCGCGGCGAACGGAAGCATGCCGGCACCCGCAGCCAATACGCTCAGGCCGACGCCATTCTGCAGGTACTGCGGCAGCATCGACGCCATCACCTGTGCGCTGACCGAATAGCCGACCATGGCAATGAGTGCGCCGACGAAACGCGGACTGGCCAGCAGCCCGAGATCGACCATGGGGTGTGACCGTGCCCGTTCAACGATGACGAAGGCGGCGGCCATGATGATGGCCAGGCCCAGCCCGCTCAGCGCCGGCGCCGATGACCAACCTTTTGCCAGTCCTTCCACGAGGAAGAACACGATGCCGAAGATGGCAGCGCTGAACGCGATGATGCCGGGTGGATCGAGCGGGCGGACCACGCTGTCGAACGACTCGGGTATCCAGCGCAGCGTGCCGTAGCCGAGCAGGGCCAGGAACGGCAGGATCGCGATGAACACCGCGCGCCAGCCCCAGAGCGCGGACAGCAGGCCGCCGATCAGCGGTGAGAGCACCATCATCACGCCCATGGCTGTGCCCCAGAACGCCCATGCGGTGTCTTTGGCGGCTCCCTGGTGGTAGGTGTGGCCGATGATCGACAGCGAGGGCGCCAGCAGGAACGCAGCACCGATGCCCTGCAGCGCCCGCGCCAGGTAGAGCAGGGTGGCACCGGGCGCCAGTGCACAGAGCAGAGAGGTGAGGGCGAACAGGCTGATGCCGATCAGCAGCACCCGGCGGCGGCCGTAGCGGTCGGCGACAGCACCGGCGGGCAGCAGCAGTGAGGTGAAGGACAGGATGTAGGCACTGATCACCCACTCGATATCCGCGAATCCGGCGTGCAGGTCACGCGCGATGCTGGGCAGGGCGACCGCGACGGCATTGGTCTCCAGCACGGTCATCGTGCAGCCCAGCGAGGCCACCAGCAGGACCGCGTCAGGCAGCGTGTGCCGTGCAGGCGAAGAGGGAGGGGAGAGCGGCACCGGTCACTCGCAGGAAGGGGAGGACGGCCATTCCAGCAATGATCGGTGTTTGTTTCATTCTCGGTGTTTTCTGGTTACGTTAGCTTGAACCTAACGAAATGCCGCCCATGGAACGCCGTCACCTGGAGTACTTCATCACCCTGGCCGAGGAACTGCACTTCGGTCGTGCGGCCCTGCGCCTGGGGATCGCCACCCCCACGCTGAGCGTGCAGATCCAGGACATCGAGCGTCGGCTCGGCACGCGCCTGTTCGACCGCGGCCGGCGCGAAGTGCTGCTGACCTCGGCAGGCGAGGTGTTCCTGGCGGAAGCCCGCGATGTGCTGCGCCGGTTCGAACAGGCCGAAACCCTGGGCCGGCGCGCCGGGCGGGGTGAGATTGGCAAGATCGAGATCGGTTATGTCGGCTCGGCGCTGTACGCCGGCGCGTTGCAGGATCAGCTCAGCCGGTTCCGTAGCCGCTACCCGGGCGTGGAACTGCAGGTGAGCGAGTGGCCGATGGGCGAGCTCCCGCAACTGCTGCAGGAAGGACGGGTGGATGTGGTGTTCTGCCGGCCTCCGATGGATGTGCCCGACAGTTTCGGCGAACACACCCTGGTCGAAGACCAGTTCTGCGTGGCCCTGCCAGAAACCCATCCGCTGGCGCAGGCCGGGGCGCCGGTACAGCCGGCATCATTGGCCCGGGAGGGCTTCGTCATGCCGGAGCAGCCGGTGGGCGCAATGGAAGTCGGGCGCCGCGGCGGTTTCATTCCCCGTATCCGTTCCCAGCCTGGGCACCTTGCGGCGGTGTTGGCCGAGGTGTCGGTCGGCGTCGGTTCGGTGGCGATCGTGCCATCGGTACTGCAACGCACGCTGGTGTTGCCCGGAATGATCTATCTGCCACTGGCCGGCCCCACCATCGTCTCGACCATCGCTGTGCAGTATCGTCGGGCGGAGACCTCGCCAGTGGTGCGCCGGCTGATCGAGCAGGTGAAGGACACGCCATGCAGGCGCATCGACATGCTGCCCCTGGCCTGAAGGCCGCGCGGCAGATGGACGATTGCTACACTTGCGCCACCTGCATTCGCATTCGATGGACATCATGAACAACGGGAACGGTCCGCAGACAGTTCGCTGAGCCGCAACAACGATGCAGACGTTGTTGCGGTGCCCATCCCTGCGATGCACGCGAGATGGATGGATCACCGCCGGATTCACTCTGGGCGGAGACTCCCCATGTTCAATCGACAGGCCCCGCGTTGGGCCCATACCCTGCCATCGGCCATTGCGCTGATGGCGCCGTTCGACCTCCTGGCCTCGCTGGCCATGGATATCTATCTCCCCGTAGTGCCCTTGATGCCCAGCGCGTTGGGTGCATCGCCTACGCTGGTGCAATTGACGCTGAGCATCTACATGCTGGTGCTCGGCATCGGCCAACTGCTGTTCGGCCCGTTGTCCGACCGCATCGGGCGGCGGCCGGTGCTGCTGCTGGGTGCGTTGCTGTTCACCGTCGCGTCGTTTGCGTTGGCGCTGTCCAGCAGTGGCGGGGCATTCCTGGCCTGGCGCACCGTGCAGGCGGTGGGGGCGTCGGCGGCATTGGTGGCGACCTTTGCCACGGTGCGTGATGTATACGCGGATACAGCGGAGGGCGCGTCACTGTACGGACTGTTCGCTTCAATGCTGGCCTTCGTGCCGGCGCTGGGGCCGATGCTGGGGGCACTGGTGGCCACGGCAGCGGGCTGGCGTGCGATTTTCGTGCTTCTGGGCGCGCTTGGCGCGGTCGCCGGCCTGCGCGCGCAACGCCAGTGGCAGGAAAGCCGCCCAGCATCGGGTGCAGAAGCGGGACCGGCACTGCAGAGGGTGCTTCGCAGTGGCGCCTTCTGGGCATACACGCTGGGATTCAGTGCGGCGATGGGTACGTTCTTCGTGTTCTTCTCGATTGCACCGCGCGTGCTGGTCGAGCGCATGCAGTATTCGCAGATCACGTTCAGCCTGGCGTTCGCGACCGTGGCGCTGGTGATGATCCTCACTTCGCGCGTGGTGAAGCGGTTCATTGCACGCTGGGCGGTACGCGGCACTTTCCTGCGCGGCCTCTGCGTGATGATGGCGGGTGTGCTGCTGATGGCGCTCGGTGCGGCGTTGCCACTGTCATTTGCCAGCGTCGTGCTGCCCATGTGGGGCATTGCGGTGGGGCTGGTGATGGTGGTCTCGGTGGCCGCCAATGGCGCGTTGCGTGATTTCGCCGATGTGTCGGGTACGGCGGTGGCGCTTTACTACGCCGTACAGAGCGTGATCGTGGCCGGCTTCGGGACACTGGCTACCGTGTTGTTGCCGGGGGACACGGTGTGGCCGCTGGTGGCCTATGGCCTGCTGTTGCCACTGGCCAGTCTGATCGCTGTGGTGGCGTTGCGGTGCCGTGCATAGCCTTGGGCAGTGAATAAGAATGGGGCGGCCATGAGGCCGCCCCAACCCGTCAAACGATCATGTGCGTGGTACTAGAAGCGCACCGACCAGCGCACGTTCGCACTGTGGTCGCGGCTCTCGCTGCCGTACTGGCCGCTGTAGCCCAGCTCCAGCTGCTGCCGCGGTGTCAGCCACGCGGACAGGCCCAGCTCGGCCACTACGGCGTTGTCGGCAATCGGAGCACCCTCGACCGCGAAGGTGGTGCTGCTGTTGGCGAAGGCCAGGTTCGCCACCTGGCTGCGATCACCCGAGGCACGGCGGTAGCCGACACCGCCACGCAGGTGCAACCAGCTGTCCTGCTGGAACGATGCCTTCAGGCCCTTGTCGAAGCGCAGGCCAGCGGTGGCGACCGTGG
>CAJYNG010000019.1 GCA_913775725.1 uncultured Stenotrophomonas sp.
AACAGCCGCAGCGATCTGTCAGAGGTGGGGCGGTGTCGGAGTGCGGGGTGTCAGCCGCATGGGCCCGAGGCATGCCTCGGGCGGGTTGGGCAGGACGCCCAACCCCGGTCTTGCCGTGTGCGCAGGAAAGCGCACACGAGCAAGCGGCTGCCAAGCCCCCAAGGATGGGTTCACGGCGTCCCCGCACTCCGACACCGCCCCGCCAAACCACGGATAGTCCGCTGTTGCTGTTGCTGTTGCTGTTGCTTCGGCTTTGCCGTTGCTCGAAGGCCTCTGCGGGTGCCGGGCGCCGCCCGGCCGACTTCCGCCACTTGCGGTGGCAGCGACGGCCCACTAGCCTTCGGCCGTCGTTCACCACCCAAGGACCGCCCGTGAAACACCGTCATCTCCTGCTGGCCTCGGCAGTCGCCGCCGCCACGCTGGCCCTGGCCGCCTGCAAGAAGGAAGCTGCGCCAGGCACCGATACCGCCAGCAGCAGCGCCCCGGCCGGCGAAACCGCCGACCAGTTCGTGGCCCGCATCAATGCCGAATTCAAGGCCGCCTACCCGGAGATGACGTCAGCGCAGTGGCTGTCCTCCACCTACATCAACAGTGATTCCGAACGCATCGCGGCCAAGGCCAACGAGCGCTCGCTGACCCAGCTCAACAGCTGGATCGAACAGGCCGCCACGTTCGACGGCAAGCCGATGAGCGAGGACAGCAAGCGCGCGATCCACCTGCTGAAACTGATGTCCTCGATGCCGGCGCCGCGCGATCCGGCCAAGCTGGCCGAGCTGACCCAGATCGCCACCCGCATGGAAGGCAGCTACGGGGCCGGCAAGTACTGCACCGATGCCAATGATCCGAACTCCTGCCGGCAGCTGGGCGAGCTGGAACAGGTGCTGGCACGCAGCCGCGATTACGACAAGCAGCTCGACGCCTGGCAGGGCTGGCACAGCACCACCAAGAGCATGCGCGGCGACTACCAGAAGTTCGTCGGCCTGGTGAACGAAGGCGCCAAGGGCATGGGCTTCACCGATGCCGGCCAGATGTGGCGCAGCGGCTACGACATGCCGCCGGAGCAGATCGGCCCGGAAACCGACCGCCTGTGGGAGCAGGTCAAGCCGATGTACGAGCAGCTGCACTGCTACGCACGCGGCAAGCTGGACAAGACCTACGGCAAGGACAAGGCCGAAGTGGGCAACGGCCTGATCGCCGCGCACCTGCTCGGCAACATGTGGCAGCAGGACTGGTCGAACCTGTGGGACCAGCTGGAACCGTACCCGGGCGCCGGCAGCCTGGACATCACCGCGGCACTGGAAAAGCAGTACCAGACCAACCTGAGCGCCGCGCTGGCCAAGGCCGGCAAGGACGCCAACGTCGCCGCCCAGTACAAGGCGCAGCGCGAGGCCGAACTGCGTACCGCCAAGCAGATGACCGAGCGCGCGCAGGACTTCTACGTGTCGCTGGGCATGCCGTCGCTGCCGCAGTCGTACTGGGACAAGACCCAGTTCATCAAGCCCGATGACCGCGACGTGGTCTGCCACGCCAGCGCCTGGGACATGAACATGGAAGGCGACGTGCGCACCAAGATGTGCATCAAGCCGAACGAAGAGAACTTCACCACCATCTACCACGAGCTGGGCCACATCTATTACGACCTGGCCTACAACCCGCTGCCTCCGCTGTTCCAGGGCGGTGCCAACGATGGCTTCCATGAAGCGATCGGCGACACCATCGTGCTGGCGATGACGCCCAAGTACCTCAGCTCGATCGGCCTGGTCGATGCACCAACCGAAAGCCGCGAGGCGGTCATCAACAACCAGATGCGCATGGCGCTGTCGGGCGTATCGTTCCTGCCGTTCGGGCTGATGATCGACCGCTGGCGCTGGGGCGTGTTCGATGGCTCGATCACCGCCGACAACTACAACAAGGCGTGGTGGGACCTGAAGGCCAAGTACCAGGGCGTGGCGCCGGCCAGCACCCGTGGCGAAGAGTTCTTCGATCCGGGCGCGAAGTACCACGTGCCGGGCAACACCCCGTACACCCGTTACTTCCTGGCGCGCATCCTGCAGTTCCAGTTCTACAAGGGCCTGTGCGACGCGTCCGGCCACAAGGGACCGCTGCATGAGTGCACCTTCTACGGCAACAAGGAAGCCGGCCAGAAGTACTGGGCAATGCTGAGCAAGGGTGCCAGCCAGCCGTGGCAGGCCACGCTGAAGGAACTGACCGGTACCGACAAGCTCGATGCCGGCCCGATGATCGAGTACTTCACCCCGGTCAACGAGTGGCTGAAGCAGCAGAACGAAGGCCAGATGTGCGGCTGGCAGGCCAACGCGGCCCCGGCAGCAAAATGAGAAAAGGGGCGGGTCCGCGAGGATCCGCCCCTTCTCCGTGTTGTAGAGCCGAGCCATGCTCGGCTGCGTTTCCACCGAGCTGCGCACGGCAAGCCGAGCACGGCTCGGCTCTACAGATTGGGCGCGATCAGCTGTTCTTCTTCGCCGCCATCGCCGCGGCCAGCTCGGCCTTGAATTCCTCGAAGGTCTGGCCCTTCTCCTTGGCTTCGGCCTGTGCGGCATCGCGCAACGCGTCCGAATACATCAGGCGCACCGGCGTGCCATTGCGTTCGTGCAGCTCACCGGCCTGCATGATCAGCGCCAGTACCTGCGCAGCGCTCTCGCTGTGGCCGGCAATGCGCCCATCCATGCCCAGCACCCATTCACCGTCGCGGCGCACGACACCGGCCAGCAGGGTGCGCTGCGCGTCGCGCAGTTCGGCATGCGGTTCAACCGGCGAGGCCTGCGCGGCGGCCTTGTTGGCGGCCTGCTTTTCCTGGCGACGGCGTTGGTCGCGGCGGGTCTTGGAGCTGGTGGACATGGTGCGGTACCGCTGCGAAGGGGGGCGCAAGGATAGCGCACCCCGCCCGCAGCGCTGCTTCACGCGTGCTCGATCCCGTCCGGTCAGTCCAGCACCTTGCCATGCCGCCAGTAGCCCATGAAGGTGATCGCGCGGCGGTCCAGCCCGCAATCGCGCATCAAGTGGCGGCGGATCGCCATCACCGCCCCCGCCTCGCCCGCCACCCAGGCATACAGCGGCCCGGCCACGCAGGTATCGGCCTGCTCCCAGAGGATCTGCGTATCGACGTCGATCTCCTCCAGCGCGTCACCGGTAGCCACGCTCGAGGTCGCTGCCAACCGCGCCTGGACCGCCTGCAGCAACGGCTGTCCGTAGGCGGCCTGCCCGCGCGGCAGCCAGACCAGCTCGGCGCTGGAGGGCGCCTTCAGGTGCACCGCATCACCGGCCTGCGCCACCTCCAGCAGTGCCAGCGTGCGCGGTGGGTCGACCATGGCTGACAGTTCCTCAAGGATGCCGGCCACCGCCGGCAGCGCGGTTTCATCGGCCACCAGCAGCACCTGGCCGACACCGGCCGGTGGCTTCCACTCCCAGCCCTGGCTGCTCTCGGCACAATCGGCGTCCGGGGCCAGCAGCAGCACGCGGTCGCCGGGGCGGGCGTGCATGGCCCAGCGCGAAGCGGGGCCGGTTTCGCCATGGATGACGAAATCGACATCGACCTCGCCCTGCTCGGCCCGCAACTGGCGGATGGTGTAGGTACGCATCGGCGGGCGCTGATCGTCCGGCAGGGCGCGGTAGCGCGGGTACCAGTCGTCACCGCTGGGGACCTGCGGCACATCCTGGCCGGGCAAGGGGAAGAACACCTTGATGCGCTGGTCCGGGCCTTCGGTTTTCATCCGCGCCACGTCGGCACCGGTGAACACCATGCGGTCCAGGGAAGGGGAAAGAACGCGGCGCTCCTTCAGCGCCACCTCGAACAGGCGGTAGGTCTGCTGCGCAGCCATGGGGGAACCTCATGCAACGACATCGGATTGGCTGGCTGTCGTGCATCCACGCACCGGCTGGCTGGAATGCCCAGCCTAGTCCGGTCGCCCCCTGTCGCAAGCGTTGCGGGCATCGCGGCCCGCCCTACCCCTGCGCGCTGCTCAATGGCCCGTGCAGACCGCCTGCGCCGCGCGTTCACGCTGGTGTTCCCAGTACCAGAACACGAAGCCGGCGCCGAAGAAGGCCGCCTGGCCCAGTGCCAGGTGCAGCGGGCTGGCGCTCAGCAGCGGCGACACCACGCCAGCCACCACGGTGCTGATCATCAGCTGCACGAAGGCCTGCAGCGACGAGGCCAGGCCACGCTGGTGCGGGTACATGTCCAGCACCGCCAACGCCAGGATCGGGAAAATCAGTGCCATGCCCATGCCGCCCAGGAAGATCGGCAGCACTGCCCACGGCAGGACGAACTGCGGCGACAGCGCCACGTAGCCGACGTTCAGCAGCACCGACAGCGCGCACAGGCCGAAACCAATGGACACCTGGCGGGTGGGCGTGGTGTGCCCGGCCATGCGCCCGGACAGGAACGAGCCTGTGGTCATGCCGCCGATGGTGGGGATGAACAACCAGGCGAAACCGCCCTCGCCCAGATGCAGGTGCTGCATCACGAACACCGGCGCCGAGGAGATGTACAGGAAGATGCCGCCGAAGCCGATGCTGCCGGCCAGCGCCAGGCGCAGGAAGCGCGGGTTGAAGCCGATGCGCACGTAATCACGCATCAACGTGCGCGGCGACAACGGCACGCGTGCTTCGACCGGATGGGTCTCCGGCAGATAGCGCGCGGTAGCTGCGAGCAGGACCAGCCCGAACACCACCAGGAACCAGAAGATCAGCGGCCAGCCGGCGCCACTGAGCAGGATCCAGCCACCGATGATCGGTGCGATGGCCGGGGCGATGCCGAACAGCATCGACACCTGGCTCATCAGGCGCTGCGCGTCGTGGCCATGGTAGAGATCGCGGATCACCGCGCGGCCGACGATCATGCCGACACCCGCTGACAGGCCCTGCAGCGCGCGGAACGCCAGCAAGGTGGTCAGGTCGGTGGACAGCGCGCAGCCGACCGAGGCGCCGACGAACACCACCAGGCCACCGAGGATCACCCGCTTGCGGCCCCAGGCGTCGGACAGCGGGCCGTGCGCCAGGCTCATCAGGCCATAGAACAGCAGGTACACGCTGATGGTCTGCTGCACCGCCACTTCGTCCACCGCCAGGCGCTGGGCCAGCTGCGGGAACGCCGGGAAGATGGTGTCGATCGAGAACGGACCGAACATGGCCAGGCCGGCGAGCAGCAGGGCCATGCGGCGGGTGGAGGGAGCAACAGCGGCGGTCATGGGGAAGGCGTCCGGCAGGGCCATGCGCGGCACGCACGGCGGGCGCCGGTCCCCTTCTGCAGGGACGGCGCCAGATGAATTCGGGTATCCGCCCATCATAGGTGGGGATTGCACTCGATGCCATGCAGCGGTGCACAAAACGCACGGCCGGGCCATCGGCCATTCAGCCGCGGCGACCATGCCTGGAGGCGGCCGGCGGGCCCGCAACGGGCTATAATCGGCGGGCAACACGGTGGGAGAAGCGGAACACCGCTGCCGAAGGCGCAACGCCCGTAATCGCTCAGGCCCGATACCACCCGTAACAGAACTCTGGAGAGACCGGTTCGATCCGGCGCCGAAGGGGCACGAAGCTGCGGCCAGCCGCGCTTTTAAACTCTCAGGCAAAAGGACAGAGGGGCGCCCCGCAGACCGCCGACCGGCGGCTTGTGCCCGTGCGTGTGCCCTTTCCTGACGGATCCTTCGCCATGTCCCAGAACACCCCTTCCCTGCGTGAGCTCGAGCACCACAATGCGTTCGTCGAGCGCCACATCGGCCCCAACGACGCCGAGATCGCGCAGATGCTCGATGTCGTCGGCCACGCGTCGCTGGATGGCATGACCGATGCCATCGTACCGGCCAAGATCAAGTCGCCGGCGCCGCTGGCGCTGCCGGAGTCGATGACCGAAGTACAGGCACTGGCGAAGATCCGTGCGATCGCCGACAAGAACACCGTGCTGCGCAGCTTCATCGGCCAGGGCTACTACGGCACCCACACGCCGAACGTGATCCTGCGCAACATCCTGGAAAACCCGGCCTGGTACACCGCCTACACGCCTTACCAGGCGGAAATCTCGCAGGGCCGCATGGAAGCGCTGATCAACTTCCAGACCCTGTGCGCCGACCTGACCGGCATGGAAATTGCCAACGCCTCGCTGCTGGACGAAGCCACCGCCGCTGCTGAAGCGATGACCCTGGCCAAGCGTTCGGCCAAGTCCAAGTCGGACACCTTCTTCGTGCACGACGCCGTGCACCCGCAGACCCTGGAACTGCTGCGCACCCGCGCCGAGCCCATGGGCATCGTGCTGCGCGTCGGTACCCCGGCCGAAGCACTGGAAGCGGAAGCCTTCGGCCTGCTGCTGCAGTACCCGGATACCTTCGGCCAGGTCGGCGACTACAAGGCGCTGGTCGATGCCGTGCACGCACGCGGCGGCCTGGTGGCCGTGGCCACCGACCTGCTGGCCCTGACCCTGCTGGCCGCCCCGGGCGAATGGGGCGCGGACATCGTGGTCGGCAACAGCCAGCGTTTCGGCGTGCCGTTCGGCTTCGGCGGCCCGCACGCGGCCTTCATGGCCTGCCGTGACGCCTACAAGCGCTCGATGCCGGGTCGCCTGATCGGCGTCTCGATCGATGCCCAGGGCAACCCGGCGTACCGCCTGACCCTGCAGACCCGCGAGCAGCACATCCGCCGCGAGAAGGCCACCTCCAACATCTGTACCGCACAGGTGCTGCTGGCCGTGATGGCCTCGATGTATGCGGTCTACCACGGTCCGGAAGGCCTGACCCGCATCGCCCGCCGCACCCACCGCCTGGCGTCGATCCTGGCCGCCGCGCTGCGCAATGCCGGCGTGCAGGTCGGTGGCGACTTCTTCGACACCCTGCACGTCACCGGCGTGCATGCCGATGAAATCCATGCCAAGGCACGCGCCGCCGGTTACAACCTGCGCGCGATCGACAGCGACTCGGTCGGCATCAGCCTGGACGAGACCACCACCCGCGCCGACATCGTCGCAGTGGCTGCCGTGTTCGGTGCCTCGCTGGACGTCGATGCGCTGGATGCCAGCACCACCGACGCGCTGCCGGCCGGCCTGCTGCGCCAGTCCGCGTTCCTGACCCACCCGGTGTTCAACACCCACCACAGCGAGCACGAACTGCTGCGCTACCTGCGTTCGCTGGCCGACAAGGACCTGGCGATGGACCGCACGATGATCCCGCTGGGCTCGTGCACCATGAAGCTCAACGCCACCGCCGAGATGATCCCGGTGACCTGGCCGGAGTTCTCGCAGATCCATCCGCTGGTGCCGGCCGACCAGGCGCTGGGTTACAAGGAACTGATCGACACGCTGGAAGCGATGCTGGTCGAATGCACCGGCTACGACGCGGTGAGCCTGCAGCCGAACTCCGGCGCGCAGGGCGAGTACGCCGGCCTGCTGGCGATCCGCGCCTACCACCGCTCGCGCGGTGAGGAACATCGCGATATCTGCCTGATTCCGGACTCGGCGCACGGCACCAACCCGGCCTCGGCACAGATGTGCGGCATGAAGGTCGTGGTGACCAAGACCGACGCCAACGGCAACGTCGATGTCGAAGACATCCGCCTCAACGCCGAGAAGTACAGCGACCGCCTGGCCGCGATCATGATGACCTACCCGTCCACGCACGGCGTGTTCGAGGAAGAGGTGGTGGAGATCTGCGAGATCATCCACAAGCACGGCGGTCAGGTGTATACCGACGGTGCCAACATGAACGCCCTGGTCGGCGTGGCCAAGCCGGGCAAGTGGGGTTCGGACGTTTCGCACCTGAACCTGCACAAGACCTTCTGCATCCCGCACGGCGGTGGCGGCCCGGGCGTTGGCCCGTGCGCGGTCAAGGAGCACCTGGCGCCGTTCCTGCCGGGCAAGCTGGGTGACAACGGCCCGGTCGGCATGGTCAGCGCGGCCAGCTTCGGCAGCGCCTCGATCCTGCCGATCAGCTGGATGTACATCGCGATGATGGGCCGCGACGGCCTGCGCAAGGCCACCCAGGTCGCGCAGCTCAACGCCAACTACATCGCCAAGCGCCTGGCCCCGCACTTCAAGACCCTGTATACCGGCCGCAACGGCCTGGTGGCACACGAGTGCATCCTGGACGTGCGCCCGCTGGAGAAGACCAGCGGCATCGGCGCCGAAGACGTGGCCAAGCGCCTGATCGACTTCGGCTTCCACGCCCCGACCCTGAGCTTCCCGGTGGCCGGCACGCTGATGGTCGAACCGACCGAAAGCGAATCGCTGCACGAGCTGGACCGCTTCATCGACGCGATGATCCAGATCCGCGAGGAGATCACCGCGATCGAAGACGGACGCCTGGACCGCGAAGACAACCCGCTGAAGAACGCGCCGCACACCGCCACCGCGGTGACCGCCAGCGAGTGGACCCACGCCTACCCGCGTGAACTGGCTGCGTTCCCGCTGCCCAGCCTGAAGCTGCAGAAGTACTGGCCGCCGGTGGCACGCGTGGACAACGTGTACGGCGACAAGAACGTGATGTGCGCCTGTATCCCGGTCGATGCCTACAAGGATGATGAAGTCGAGGCTTGATTCCTTGCTGCATCGGTAAAGAGAACGGCCCGCGCAAGCGGGCCGTTTTCATGAGGGTGTGTGGACCAGGGTCCACACCCACGAACATCCGATCACGGGTCCGGCATCTGCCCCAGGCTCAACTGCCACGACACGCCGAAGCGGTCCTGCACCCAGCCGTAGCGGTTGCTGAAGTCATAGTCGCCCACCGGCATCAACCAGTGCCCACCCTCGCCCAGCACGCGCGCGGCGCGCTCGAACTGCTCGGCACCGGAACACTCGACGAACAGCGAGATCGACGGACTGAAGGTGAAGTCGTGCACATCCAGGCTGTCGAAGCACAGGTAGTGGGTGCCACCCAGCAGGAAGATGGCCTGGCGGACCTGCCCGGGCACGCCGGCACCGGCGCCGTCGGGATGGCGTTGCAGGGCCAGCAGGCGGAAATCGGCGAAGGCCTCGGCGTACAGGGCCAGGGCGGCCTCGGCCTGGCCGGTGAACATCAGGAAGGGACGGCTGCGCAGCATGCGGTACTCCTGTTCGACGGGCCGCTGGCGGCCCACACGATCAGGATGGCACGGTGGATGTATGCCTGCTGTAGAGCCGAGCCCATGCTCGGCTGGCGATCGCGCAAACAGCAGCCGACCGGAGGGTCGGCTCTACAGTACGGCAACAGCAGCCGACCGCAGGGGCGCGTCAGCGCCCGACGATCAGGCCTCGCGCATGCGCCGCGCGATGGCGCTGCCAGCGGCGATCGTGGCGGTCAGCGCCACCATCGACAGGAACTGCAGCCGGGTATGCGACTCGCTCAGCAGCAGGCCAAAGATCAGTGCCAGGATCGCCAGTGCACAGCAGGTCAGCCACGGGAAGCCGGCCATGCGGAACGGCAGCCGGGTCCCCAGGCGATCCGCGCGACGACGCAGTACCAGCTGCGAGACCAGCGACAGCGTCCACACCAGCAGGCAGGTGGAACCGACGATGTTCAGCAGCACCGGCAGCACCCGATCCGGGAACAGCAATTCCATCACCGTGGCGGCGAAACCGAACAGCACGCTGGCCAGCACGGCGATCACCGGCACCTGGCGCGGATCGGTCCAGCCCAGCACGGCCGGCGCTTCACGACGCTGCGCCAGCGAATACATCATGCGTGAGGCGCCGTAGAGGTTGGCATTGAGCGCCGACAGCAGCGCGATCACCGCGATCAGGGTAATGGCGGTGCCGGCACCCGGAATGCGGGCCATATCCAGCACGGCGGCAAACGGGGACTTCAGCGCCTCGCTGGTCCACGGCACCACGGCGATGATCACGCTCAGCGAGCCGATGTAGAACACCAGGATGCGCCAGGCCACAGTGCGGATGGCACGGGCAATGCTGCGTTCCGGGTCTTCGGTCTCCGCCGCCGCAACGGCGACGATCTCGGTGCCACCGAAGGCAAAAACGACAACCAGCAGTGCAGCGCCAATACCCGCCAGGCCCTTCGGAGCGAAACCACCGTGTTCGGTGAAGTTGCTCAGGCCCGGCGAGGTCACCTGCGGCAGCCAGCCCATCAGCAGCGCCACGCCGATGGCGATGAAGGCCAGGATCGCCACCACCTTGAGGATGGCGAACCAGAATTCGAACTCGCCGAAGTTCTTCACCCCGAGCAGGTTGATCGCGGTGAAGAACAGCATGAAGGCCAACGCTGCCATCGGTACCGGCACCGCAGGCCAGACCGTGGCCAGCAACCCGGCCGCGCCCACCGCCTCGGCGGCGATCACGATCACCAGCTGCACCCACCACAACCAGCCGACCGTGGCACCGGCGGTGGCGCCCATGGCGTCGGCCGCATAGACCGAGAACGCGCCGCTGGTCGGTTTGGCCGCCGCCATCTCGCCCAGTGCGTTCATCACGATGATCACCAGCGCGCCGGCCACCAGATACGACACCAGCACCGCCGGGCCGGCCGCCTGCACACCCACGCCCGAGCCGAGGAACAGGCCGGCGCCGATGGCGCTGCCCAGGCCCATCATGATCAACTGGCGGGGCTTGAGCGAATGTCCGAGGCGGGACGGCGAAGCAGTCGGAATCGAGTTGGGCATCGGCAGGGCTGGCGGCGGGCTACAGGGGCGACACCTTACCCTGTCCCATGCCTGCGGGGATAGGCACAGCGCAGCAGGCGGCTCAGGCCAGCGCGGGCTCGCCGACACTGCCGCCGATGCGGGCGCGGTAGGCGCGCGGCGAGAAACCGGTTTCAGCCTTGAACTTGCGGGTAAAGGCGCTCTGGTCGCTGAAACCGCAGGCCTGGCCGATGCAGGCGATGCTGTCGTCGCCATGCAGCAGGTGCATGGCCATCTGGATCCGCAGCCGCGTCAGCACCTGCTGCGGGGTCATCTGGAACACCTTGCGGAAACTGCGCTCCAGCTTGGACAGCGAGAAGCCGGTGATGTCCAGCAGGGTCTGCATGCGCACGTTCTCGGCGTAGTGCGCATTGAGGTGGGCCAGGGCCAGCCGCAGCTGCTCGTACTGGGTGCCCAGGCTGTCCTTCTGGCCGAGGTCGCGGGAAATGCCGATCAGGCCCTCGATGGCCCCATCGACCACCAGCGGGCGCTTGCAGGTCAGGCACCAGCCCGGTTCGCGGTTGGCGAACAGGTGCAGCTCCATCAGGTTCTCGATCACCTCGCCGGACAGCACGCGGGCGTCCTGATCGACGTAGTCCGCACTGAGCCCGGTCGGGTAGATCTCAGCCGCCGTTCGCCCGATCACGTCCTTGCGCGCGCGCAGGCCCAGCCGCCGCAGCATGGTCTGGTTGACGTGGGTGTAACGCCCCTGAAGGTCCTTGATGAAGAACAGCACATCCGGGATGGCGTCGAACAGGGCTTCGATGTCGGCGGGCTCGACTCGCATGCCACAAGCATAGCCGAGGCCCCTTGCCGGTGCGATCACCCTTGCGGGACTTGCGCTTAACGCCGCCAGGGCCACCGTGGGGGCCAGCCCCCACTGGAGAACCGGCCATGCCCCGCGGTGACAAGTCCGCCTATACCGAAAAGCAGAAGCGCCAGGCCGAGCATATCGAGGACAGCGAGCGCGAGCGCGGTGCCAGCGAAAGCACCGCCGAACGCATCGCCTGGGCCACGGTGAATAAACAGGACGGTGGTGGCAAGCGCAGTGGTAGTGGGCGCGAGGTGGCGAAGAAGGCAGCGGCAAAAAAGGCGCCTGCCCGCACGACGGCCACGAAGAAGGCGACAAAGAAAGCTGTCGTCGAGAAAGCCGGCACCACCGCCTCACGCAGTGCTGCGGCGAAGAAGGCAGCGAAGACCCGTGCGGCGAAGAAGGCGGCCCGTACCCGCGCGCGCGGCTGAGACCATCGGTCAGGGCGACAGCATCCTCATCCACGCGGCTACTTCGGCTGCAGCTGCGTCGGGACGCGCCTGCAGCAGCAGATGTGGGCCCTCCAACGACACATGGCGGGCATCGGGCAACAAGGCCTGCAGCTCGGCCACGCTGGGCGGCCACAGCAGGCGGTCATGGTACGCGTGCAGGCACAGCGTCGGCACTTCGATTCCTGGCAGCAATGCGCGTACGTCGACCCGCAGGGTCGCTGCGGCGCGCTGTCGCAACGTGGTCGCCGGAATCTGGGCCAACGCATCGCACAGCATCGACATGTGCTCGCGGGTGCGCCACCGCCCCAGCAGCAGGCGCGCCAGCAACGCCACGGGAGGCAGAGGCCAGGCCGGCGTCAGCAGGGCTGCGCTGGCTGCCGGCAATGGCACCGGCCGACGCGCAAAGGTCGCGGCAAGCACCAGTCCGCGCAGCTCGGCGGGCTGTCGCGTGGCCAGTTCAACCGCCACCGGGCCCGAGAAGGACTCGGCAAGCAGGATGAAGGGATGGCCGGGCAGCTGCGACCACAGCCGTTGGGCTAGCGTGGCGTGATCCTGCCCTCCCTGCGCAGGCAGCGTGATCGCCTGCGTCGTCAGCCCATGAGCCTGGAGTGCCGACAGAAACGGGGTCGACAGCCTGCCGGAGCCATCCAGGCCGGGCAGCATCAGCACGTGCTGCGGCGTGGGCGATGCTGAATCACAGCCCGGCTTTTCCTCGCTCCCGATTCCCATGTCACCCCCTTTGCTGGCAAGCATCGCCCACATCGGCAGGCAACGGTACCTCTGCTCCGGCTCTCCTGCTGCTTTGCCGGTCAAGGTTGAGCGATACTCCCCGCTCTGCCGCGGGACGCGGCTGCCAAGGAGAGCCTCTGATGCGATGGACCTACGCGCTGGCCATGATGGCCATGATGCTGCCACTGAACAGTTCCGCCAGCGATGGCTGGATAAACGGGGACGGCAAGGCGATGCCGGAGACCGATGCCATGAAATCCAACGGTGGCTTTGCGGCATCGCTGCTGGTCACCTCCGATGCCGACTGGCAGGCCAAGTGGGAAACCCCACCAGAGACCACTCCCGGTTTTACCGAGGCCGACGAAGTCCACCTGGGCGGTGAATTGTTCCTGCTGACATTCCTGTCCAACCCGCAACTGGATGAGAACCGCGTACCCAAGGTGCACTGCGATCTGCGCATGCTGCGCCCGGATGGCAGTACCAGCATCGACGAACGCGATGTTCCGTGTTTCACCGCTGCCCTGCCCGGCCCGCCAACCCTGTTGTACATGACCAACCTGCACCTGAAGTTCGTCGCCGAGGCCAGTGATCCGAAAGGCACGTGGACTGCGCAGGTGGTGGTCAGGGATCTGCTGCGGAATGTGAGCCTGCCTCTGCAGGCTCGTTTCGACGTCCGTTGAGCGGAGGCGTGCGGATGAAGATGCGGCGATTACTGAGCTGGACCGGTCTTGCGCTTTGCGTGGTCTACCTGCTGTTGACCGCATGGCTGGTTCACGGCGCGCAGTCGGATGCGGACCCGAAGGGGGCCTACATCCTGATGTCGCTCCCCATCACCCTGCAGTCTGCTGCACTCGATGCCATCGGCGCAGGCAGCCTGCTGTACGGCAAACCCTGGTCGACCGCGTATGCAGTGCTGGTTCCGCCAACACTGCTGTTGCTGTATGCAGCCGGCTGGCTGATCGAACGCTCCGCGCGCGGCCGCTAGCCGGCGGCACCGATCGGTTGCGTGCATGCGATGCCCTGCATGCGGGGCATCGCATGCAGGGCGTCATCCAACATCCAGTTGCAGGTTGCTTACGCCGCCCGCGCGGGCATGATGGTCATGCGCGCGCCCTGCTCCACCTGGAACACCGACACCGACGTGGTCAGTGCATGCGCCTGTTCTTCCAGCGCGCGGCTGGCGGCGGTGGCTTCTTCCACCAGCGCGGCGTTCTGCTGGGTCACCTGGTCCATCTGCACCACCACCTGGTTGACCTGCTCGATGCCGGCGGCCTGTTCCTTGCTGGCCGCGGCGATGTCGCTCATCAGCTGGGTGGTGCGCGAGCTGGCCTGGGCCACGCGCGCGATCGCGGCTTCCGATTCAACGGTCACCGCCAGGCCACTCTTCACCTTGGCAGCGGCGTCTTCGATCAGCTCCTTGATCTCCTTGGCGGCGACGCCGGCACGCTGTGCGAGCGTGCGCACTTCGCTGGCAACCACGGCAAAACCGCGGCCCTGCTCACCTGCACGCGCGGCTTCCACTGCAGCATTCAGCGCCAGGATGTTGGTCTGGAACGCGATGCCGTCGATCACCGTGGAGATTTCCGAGATGCGTGCCGACGACTGGTCGATCTCACCCATGACCGACGCCATCTGTGCCATCGCCTGCTCGGTCTCGCGCACCGCGGCGCCAGCCGCATGCGCTTCGCCGTCGGCCTGTCGCGCCAGCTCGGCATTCTGGCGCACGGTGGAGGTCAGTTCCTCCATCGATGCTGCGGCCTCTTCCAGGTTGGCGGCCTGCTGCTCGGTGCGGCGCGACAGGTCGTTGTTGCCAGCGGCCAGTTCCTGCGCTGCGTTGTTGATGCTGTCGGCAGCCACCTGGATGCCACGCACGATGCCGGTCAGCTGCGCGGTGGTGGTGTTGGCGTCGTCGCGCATGCGTGCGAACACGCCGTCGTACTCGCCGTCCATGCGTGCAGTCAGATCACCGTGCGAGATCGCGCGCAGCACGTCGGAAACATCGGCGATGCTGGCCTGCGAACTGGCCATCATGCCGTTGAGGTGCTCGACCATCCCCTTGAACTGGTACTGGAACGCAGCGGCATCGCCACGCATGCTGAAGTCACCGGCGCGAGCCGCACGGGCCAGTTCATCGATCTGCGCGTTGATCGCCATCAGGCTCTGCTTCACCGCGGCCAGGGTGCGGGTCAGCGTGCCCTTCTCGCCCGGGTAGTCAGGCAGGTCGCGGCTGAGGTCACCGATGGCGTAACGCTGCATCACTTCAGCCATCAGCAGTTCCACCTGCACGTGCGATTCGACCAGGCTGTTGGTGGCCTGCACCATGCGGCCGAAATCACCGGGGAACGCGCTGGCGTCCATCCGATAGCGGATCGCGCCGGCCTCGTGCAGCTCGGCCATCTGCAGCTGCGCGCCGATCGCCGCCTGCACGCTCTGCCGCACGCTGGCCATCGCCTCGCCCAGCTGGGTCAGCTCGTCACGCCCACCCAGGCGGAACTCCTGGTCCAGCTGGCCCTTGGACAGGCGCTCGGCCAGGTTCACCGCGCGGGCCAGCGGCCCGGTCAGGCTGCGGCCGATCATCACCGAGGCACCGATGCCGACCAGCAGTGCAACACCGCCCAGCACCAGCAACTGCAGCAGGCTGCGCTCGCCGAGGCGGATCGCTTCGGCTGCGGCGGTGCGGCTTTCCTTCTCTTCGAAGTCCACACCATCGGACAGCGCCTTGTTCCAGCCATTGGCCGCTTCCTGCACCGGCCCCAGGGTCAGCGCCACGGCGCCCGGGTAGTCGCCCTGCTCCATCAGTTCGCTGGTCTGCTTGTTGAGCGGGCGCGCAATGGCACGCTTGGCCGCGATGGTTTCAGCGATGGCCTTGCCGTCGGCGTCGCTGGGCAGCGCCTGGTAGCTGGTCCAGCTGGCCTCATAGCGCTTGACCAGATCGGCGATGCGCTGCTCGTCGTGTCCGCGGTCTTCGCCCTGGCGGATCAGCATCTCGCGGCGCACCACCATCATCTGGTTGTTGGCATCGAGCATCTGCGACAGCAGCCGCACCTTGGCCACGCTGACGTCGACCACCTGCTGCATCGCGCGCTTCTGCACGACACTGGCGGTGGCGCCGGTGGCCACCACGGCGGCAACCAGCAGCAACAGCAGGCCAAAGCCCAGCCCAAGACGCCAGGCAACCCTGACATTCCTCAAGTAGTTCATCGGTACATCCAAAACGGGGGGATGCGCCCCTATCGGCCGTGCCACCGGCAATCTTGATCGGCAACACGCACGCGCGTCGGCAGCCGTTCACCTTGGTGAGGCCGCGCGCCGCGCTTCTGCGGCAAGGTCCAACCGCCCGCCGGGACCGCACTGCTCATGCCGGCATCAGGTTGCTTTCACGGGGGCTGCGCAGCCTCTCCGGGCAGGGTGGAGCTGCCATCTGCCGGAGATCTCCATGCCCGTATGTCGCCCCGCCCTGCTCGCCCTGTCCTTGCTGATGTCTCCCGCCTTCGCGCAGGTGCCGCCACCGGTCCAGCTGCCCGAGCCCATTGCCGAGAAGGCCGGACCCGATAGCGCGGCGCGCTCGCCACTGCACGCCCAGGTGCTTCTGGATCGTGCCAATTTCTCCCCGGGCGAGATCGACGGTGAAGTCGGCAGCAACCAGCGACGCGCCGTGGCCGGGTTCCAGGCCGCTCACGGCCTGACGGTGAGCGGAGAGCTGGACGACAGCACCTGGAAGGCCCTGCAGGCCGATACGGTCGTGCCATTGGCCAACCACACGCTGACCGCCGAGGATGTGGCCGGGCCGTTCGTCGCCGTTCCGAAGACGCCCGCCGCGCAGGCAAAGCTGAAGGCACTGGGCTACAGCAGCGTCGAGGAATCACTGGGCGAGCGTTTCCATGCTTCGCCGGCATTGCTGAAGGCGCTCAACCCCGGCGTCGATCTGGCCAAGGCCGGCAATCGCATCCAGGTGCCCAACATCGCACCGGGGGCGTTGCCGAAGGCGGCGAAGATCGTGGTCGACAAATCCGACTCCACGCTGCAGCTACTGGACGCGCAGGGCAAGCTGATCGCACAGGTGCCGGTGTCGTCCGGCAGCCGGCACGATCCGCTGCCAATCGGTGAATGGAAAATTCTTGGCGTGTATCGCGACCCGCCGTTCCACTACAACCCCAAGCTGTTCTGGGATGCGCGCAAGGGCGAAAAGAAGGCCACGCTGCCGCCCGGTCCGAACAACCCGGTCGGCCGGGTCTGGATCGACCTGTCCAAGCCCCACTATGGCCTGCACGGAACGCCAGTCCCCGGTCATGTCGGCAAGACCGAATCGCATGGCTGCGTGCGCATGACCAACTGGGATGCGCTGCGCGTGGCCGATGCCGTGGATACCACAGTACCCGTGGTGATGCAGGAGTGATGTGATGCGTCTTTCGCAGCTGATCGTGCTGGGCGTGCTGCTGGGTGTGGGACTGGGCTGGTGGCTGCGCCGCGATGCCGCTGAAACTACGGCGGTGTCCACGTCTGCAACGCCGCTCACCGTGATGGCAACGCCGACGGCGGAAGCGGCTACACCACGCGCGTCACTGCTGGCCAGCGTTGACGCGGCACCGGACGGCCTGCTGCTACCGGTGCAAGGCGTACTTCCCTCGCAGTTGCGCGACACCTTCACCGATGCCCGCAGCGAAGGACGCGTGCACGATGCGATCGACATCATGGCCGATGCCGGAACGCCGGTACTGGCGGTGGCCGACGGCACGGTGGAGAAGCTGTTTGACAGCAAGCGCGGTGGGCTGACCATCTATCAGTTCGAGCCTAGTGGGCGCTGGTGCTACTACTACGCGCATCTGCAGCGCTATGCCGATGGCCTGGCCGAAAGGCAGGTGGTCAGGCGCGGCGAGGTGATCGGTTATGTAGGCAGCACCGGCAATGCCAGTGCCGACGCGCCGCACCTGCACTTCGAGGTGCACGTGCTGGGGCCGGAAAAACAGTGGTGGAAGGGAGAATCTATCAATCCGTATCCCCTGCTGAAGTCGGCTGTTTCGATGCCTGGTGATGCCAGCGCCGCAAGGTGGAAGTGAACACCGCCAGGACAGCCCCCGGAATCAGCAGGAACAACGCCGCCACCTTCCAGAAGAAGAACGGCCACAGCCAGAGGTAGTCGAGGTCGGTCAGCTTCAGCACGTCCATCGGTGGCAGCAGTTCCACTGAGGCCGTGCGCCCGGCCAGCACGGGGTCGACCTCCAGCACGGTCAGCCGCAGCCAGGAACGCCCGTGCGGAAGTGCGTCGCCACGCCCATAGCCGAAATACGAGGCGGCGAATCCAGCAGACTCAACCGATTCCAGCGCACGGGTGATGCCGGTGCCCGGCACGCGCGAACGCGTTTCGGCGCGGAAGTCAGTCTGATCTGTCGGGGTTTCCGCGCGCAGGCGCACCTCAGGATCGATTGCCGTGGCAGTACCGTCATCCGCATAACGCAGGCGCAGCCGCAGTTGGTCATCAATGAAGCGGTAGACCGTCACCTCGGCCGTCGCACCCGGGCTCAGCAGCAGCGGCAGGGTCTGGGTACGCGAGGCCAGATGGTTGGCGATGGCGCCCAATGCCAATACCACGCAGGCAATGCCCCACAGGCTCCAGAACACCCACAGGGTGATCCGTATCACCGTCGTGCCCTTCACGCTGACACCCTGGTCATCACGTCGCTTCCCCGCTGGCCCTGCCCCCACAGTAACGAAAAAGCCCCGCTTTCGCGGGGCTCCTTCTTCCGGCGGTGCCAGGCAGGGCCCAGCGCTACCGATCACTCACTCAGGCGAACGGATCCTGCAGGACCATGGTGTGGTCGCGGTCCGGGCCGGTGGAGACGATGCTGATCGGGCAGCCGGCCAGCTCTTCCAGCGAACGCAGGTAGGCACGTGCGGCCGGCGGCAGGTCATCCCAGTTGGTGATGCCATGGGTGTTCTCGCTCCAGCCCGGGAACTCCAGGTACACCGGGGTGCAGTCTTCCCAGCCCTGCGCGTCCAGCGGCGCGTACTCGGTGCGCTTGCCGTTGTATTCGTACGCGATGCAGACCTTCAGCTTTTCCATGCCATCGAGCACGTCCAGCTTGGTGATGCACAGGCCGCTGATGCCGTTGATGGCCACGGCGCGCTTCAGTGCGACGATGTCCATCCAGCCGCAACGACGCGGGCGACCGGTCGAAGCGCCGTACTCGGCACCGCGGTCACGGATGCCCTGGCCCACTTCGTCGTCCAGTTCGGTCGGGAACGGGCCGCCGCCGACGCGGGTGGCGTAGGCCTTGGCGATGCCCAGCACGTAGTCGATCGAATCGGCGCCGACGCCGGAACCGGCCAGCGCACCACCGACGGTGGTGTTGGAGCTGGTGACGTACGGGTAGGTGCCGTGGTCGATGTCCAGCAGTGCGCCCTGCGCACCTTCGAACAGCACGCGCTTACCCTGCTTGCGCAGGTCGTGCAGGATGCCGGCCACGTCGGACTTCATCGGCTGCACGTACTCGCCGAAGGCCAGCGCTTCGTCGAAGGTCTTCTGGAAATCGACCGCATCGGTGTTCAGATACTTGGTCAGCACGAAGTTGTGGTAGTCCAGCGCGGTGCGCAGCAGTTCTTCCAGCTGCTTCGGGTAGTGCAGGTCGGCGATGCGGATGCCGCGGCGCGCCACCTTGTCTTCGTAGGCCGGGCCGATGCCACGGCCGGTGGTGCCGATCGCCTTGCCACCGGCAGCGCGCTCGCGCGCCTGGTCCAGGGCGATGTGGTACGGCATGATCAGCGGCGCGGCCGGGGAGATCTTCAGGCGCGAACGCACTTCCACGCCGGAGGCTTCCAGCTCGGCGATTTCCTTCTGCAGCGCGGCCGGCGAGATCACCACGCCGTTGCCGATCAGGCACAGCGCGTCGTCACGCAGGATGCCCGACGGGATCAGGTGCAGGACGGTCTTCTTACCGTTGATGACCAGGGTGTGGCCGGCATTGTGGCCGCCCTGGAAGCGCACGACGGCGCCGATTTCCTCAGTGAGCAGATCGACGATCTTGCCCTTGCCTTCATCGCCCCACTGGGCACCAAGCACTACGACAGACTGACCCATGACGGGCTCCTCATATGTTGCGGCCATCGGGGCCGCGGACGGGTAAACCGTGGCGGGGCTGGCCAGCACCTGGAGGGCGGCTCCAAACGGGGAGCAGCCGGCGATGGAAGGCCCAGACACGGAAAAAGCCGAACGGGGAGGCCCGTCCGGCTTTTGTGCATTATCCGGGTTTCCGGGGTCCGGTGCCACCTTTGCGACGGACGGCTTTACCCACCGGTCAGGGGCCCGAAACGGGGTCAGATCCCTTTCCTTCGGAAAGGGATCTGACCCCTGCTAATGCCGCCCCCACCACAACAGGCTCAGGCCGGCCAGCAGCACCAGGCCGCCGAAGCTGCGCAGGGCCGGGCTGGGCAGGTCCAGCAGGCACTCGGCCATGCGCTTCCAGGCGAACGGCGCGACGAACAGGAACAGGCCTTCCAGCACCGCGACCAGGCAGACGGCGGCAAACAGATCTTTCATGGGGGACTCCGGAAAAAGCACGGGGCCCGGCATCTGCCGGGCCCCGTGGGGTACTGCCCTGCGACCTCAGCGGTCGTTCTTCAGGTACTGCAGGAACGGGTCGTTCTTGTCCAGCACGATCACGCCGTTGCCGTCGGTCATGGAACCACGGTAGGCCTCCAGACTGCGGTAGAACGCATAGAACGACGGATCGGCCGAGCCGGCCTTGCCATAGATGCGGGCCGCATCGGCATCGCCTTCACCGCGCAGGCGCTGGGCATCACGCTCGGCCTCGGCGATCAGCACGGTGCTGTCGCGGTCGGCCTGGGCGCGGATGGTCAGCGACTGCTCCTCGCCCTCCGCACGCAGCTTGGCGGCTTCCTGCTTGCGCTGGGCGCGCATGCGCTCGTACACGTCGTTGATCACCTGGCTGTCGGTCGGCAGGTCCACCTGCTTGATGCGCAGGTCGATCATCTGCATGCCCAGGCCGGCCACGGCTTCGTTGATCCCCTTCAGCTGCTCGGCGATCAGTTCGCTGCGGTCGCCGGAAACCAGCTGCTGCAGGGTGCGCGAGTTGATCTGGTTGCGCAGCGAGTCGGTGATGATCGGCGCCAGGCGGGCGTTGGCAATGCGCGGATCGCCGCCGGTGGCACGGAAGTAGTCACCCACGTTGGAGATGTAGCCGATGGCGAAGAAGTCGACGCTGACGTCCTTCTGCTCGGCGGTGAAGTAACGCGCCGGGGCGGTGTCGAGCACCTGGAAGCGGCGGTCGAAGACCTTCACCGTTTCCACCACCGGCACCTTGAAGTGCAGGCCCGGCTTGATGTCCGAACGCACCACCTTGCCCAGGTTCAGCACCATGGCGGTCTGGTCCTCACGGACCACGTACACCGAGCCGAGCAGGCCCAGCACCACCGCCACGATCACGGCGATCCAGATAGGACTCTTCATCGGCTGCCCTCCTCACGGCCGCTCGGTCGCCCGGTCGGGCGGCCCACCGGCCGGCCCGGATCACGGGACTGTTCCACCGCCGTACCCGGCAGCGACGGCATCACCACCTCCGGGTTGGTCACCCCCGGCGGAGCCGACGTGCTGGGACGGGTATCGCCGGTCATCGGCACGTAGATCAGCTGGCGGCCATCGCCACCGATCACCTTGCGGTTCTCGCTCAGCACCTGCTGCACGGTCTCCAGCCACAGGCGCTTGCGGGTCACTTCCGGGGCGTCCTTGTACTGGGCCTGCAACAGGCTGAAGCGCTGCGCGTCACCCTCGGCCTTGGACACCACGGCCTGCTTGTAGCCTTCGGCGGTGGTACGGGCACGCGAGGCCTGGCCTCGGGCTTCCGGCACGACCTTGGCGGCGTAGGCCTGGGCTTCGTTGATCAGGCGCTCCTTGACCTGCTGGGCGCCGTTGACCTCGTCGAAGGCCGGCTTCACTTCTTCCGGCGGACGGGCGTCCTGCAGGGTCAGGCCGGTCACGGTCAGGCCGGTCTTGAACGCCTTCAGCAGCGCCTGCAGGCGCTCCTCGGCGGCCACGGCCAGCGGACCACGGTTGTTCAGCACGGCGTTGAGGTCGGCGCGGCCGACTTCCTCGCGCACGGCGCTCTGCGCCGACTGTTCCAGCACCTGGTTGGCATCGACCGTGCCGAACAGGTACTGCTGCGGGTCGTCGATGCGGTACTGGACGTTCAGCGAGACGTTGACGATGTTCTCGTCGCGGGTCAGCACCGGCACCTGGATCGAGAAGGTCTTGATCTCGGTGGCGTTGACCTTGGTGACCGATTCGATCGGCCACGGCAGCTTGAAGTTCGGGCCGGGCTGCAGGATGCGCGAGAACTGGCCGAAGCGCAGCACCACGCCACGCTGCTGTTCGCCGATCAGCTGGAAGCTGGAGAACAGCACCAGCAACACCACGGCTGCCACCACCCAACGCACGATGCCACCGTCGAACAGGTCCTTCAGCGGCCCGGGCAGTCCGCCCCAGCCACCACCATTGCCACCGCCGCGCGACCCGAAGGGCCCGCGTCGATTGTCCTCGGGGCCTTGTCCGCCCTTGTTGCCGCCGGGTGTATTCCAGGCCATGCACGCTCCATCAAGATTTGGGCTGCGGCGCGGGCCCTTCCCGCACCGCCAGCCGTGAAACCATCACCGATCATACAAGATGGGGCGGATCGGCAGGATCGAAAGGGGGGCGACGGGGTAAGGTGGCGTTTTCCTCGAAGTCAGGCAACGCCGATGGCCCCCACCACCCCGTTCACCGCCTTCCGCATCGAAAACGGCGACGCTGGCTACCGCAGCGGCCTGGCCCAGCTGGGTGTCGACGACCTCAACCCCGGCCAGGTGCTGATCCGCGCCCACTGGTCCTCGGTCAACTACAAGGACGCCCTGGCTGGCACCGGCAAAGGCAAGATCCTGCGCCGTTTCCCGCTGGTGGGTGGTATCGACGTAGCCGGTACCGTGGTCGCCAGCACCGACCCGGACTGGCGTGAAGGCGACGCCGTGCTGGCCACCGGCTGCGGCCTGAGCGAGACCCGTGACGGCGGCTACAGCCAGTACGTTCGGCTGGAATCCCGCGCGGTGATCGCCCAGCCGGCCGGGCTGACCCCGCGCGAAGCGATGGTCCTGGGCACCGCCGGCTTCACCGCGGCGCTGGCCCTGCTGCGCATGCAGGACAACCGGCAGACCCCGGATCTCGGTCCGCTGGCGGTGACCGGCGCCAGCGGAGGCGTCGGCGCGCTGGCGCTGTCGATCTTCAGCCGTGCCGGCTACGCCGTGCACGCGGTCAGCGGCAAGCCTGACCAGACCGACTTCCTGCACGCCATCGGCGCCACCGAGGTGCTGCCGCGCGAGGCACTCTCCGAGACCGCCCCGCTGCAGTCGGCCCGCTTCGGCGGAGGCCTCGACAATGCCGGCGGCGACATGCTGGCCAGCCTGCTGGCGCAGACCGTGCCCTATGGCAGCGTGGTCAGTGCCGGTCTGGCGGCCAGCCCGACGCTGGACATGACGGTGATGCCGTTCATCCTGCGCGGCGTCTCGCTGCTCGGCGTGTCTTCGGCCAATGCACCGCGCGGGCTGCGCGAAGAAGTGTGGTCGCGACTGGGCAGCGACTGGAAGCCGCAGCAGCTGGACCGCATCTGCACCGCCGAAGTCGGTCTCGATGGTCTTCGCGCCGTGTTCGAGCGGATGCTGGCCGGTGGTTCGCTGGGCCGCACCGTGGTGCGGATCGACTGAACGTCGCAGGCAGGCGACGGACGGCAGACGCGGCCCTCCCGCCAGTAATGTGCCCGCACTACACTGCGGGCATTACATGGGGAACAACATGGCACGCATTCTGATCGTCGACGACTCACCGTCGCAGCTGTTGGGGATACAGCGCATCGTCGAGAAGCTCGGGCACCAGATCCTGACCGCCACCGATGGCGCCGCCGGGGTCGAAACCGCCAAGGCCGAGCTGCCCGACCTGGTCCTGATGGACGTGGTGATGCCCAACCTCAATGGCTTCCAGGCCACCCGTACCCTCGCCCGCGACGAGGCCACCCGGCACATTCCGGTGATCCTGGTGACCACCAAGGACCAGGACACCGACCGCATGTGGGGCATGCGTCAGGGCGCCAAGGCGTACATCACCAAGCCGTTCTCGGAAGATGAACTGTCCGAGGTGCTGGAACGGGTGTTCGCCGGGCAGGGCTGAGCCCGCGCGGGTGGGTGCCGACCTTGGTCGGCACGCTCTTGTTTGGTAGGTGCCAACCTTGGTTGGCACACTTCTGTAGAGTCGAGCATGGCTCGACTCTACATACCAAAGCCTCAGATTGACTCGCCGAACGCCTTGGCCAGGTTCCGGTAGGCCTTCTTCTGCGCCTCGTCGGTCGCTGCCGGGGCCACGATCTCGATTTCAACGATCTGGTCGCCCTCCGGATTGCCCGGAAGACCACGCCCGCGCAGGCGCAGCTTGCGCCCGGCATCGGAATCGGCCGGGATCTTCAGCTCCACCGCACCGCCCAGGGTCGGCACGCTGATGCTGGTCCCCAACGCCGCCTGCCACGGCGTCACCGGCAGTGTATAGAGGATGTTGCGGCCGTCGACCTCGAACTGCGGGTGGGCGGCGTACTCCACTTCCAGCAGCAGGTTGCCGCCATGGTTGCCCTGCCCGGCCAGGCGGATCACCTGGCCTGGGCGGATGCCCTTGGGCACGCGCACGTCCAGCTGCTTGCCGTTGACGGTGATGCGCAGGCTGTCGCCGCTGTAGGCCGCTTCCAATGGCACCGACAGCTTGGCGCGGGTATCTCGGTTGGGCGCATGGCCCTGGCTGCTGAAGCCCGGGCCCGGACCGGCTCCGCCGCCACGCTGGCGCGCGAACAGGCTTTCGAAGAAGTCGCTGAAGCCGCCATTGGGGCCACCGCCGCCAAACACTTCCTCGAAGTTGAAGCCACCGGCACCGCCGTAGTTCGGCGGTACGTTGAATTCCTCGCCCGGGCGGTAGCCCTGTGCGCGCAGCTGGTCGTAGGCCGCGCGCTTTTCGGGGTCGCGCAGCGCCTCGTAGGCCTCGTTGACCGCCTTGAACTTGTCTTCGGCCCCGGCCTCCTTGCTGACGTCCGGGTGGTACTTGCGTGCCAGCCGGCGGTAGGCGGTCTTGATCTCCGCCTCGCCCGCGCTCGGTTCCACCCCCAGGGTGGCGTAGTAATCCTTGAATTCCATCCAGCTACCTCGATCTGCTTCGGCCGCGCCGGTGGCGCCGCCCCGGGTTCATTCTACGCGCCGGCGATGCTACGCCGCCCCTCGTGCGGCCCCGGTGAGGCCGACTGATCCTGCGCAATGCGGCTGCCATCCCCATGCCCCACGCTGTGGCCGGAAGCCCCTGCCGCAAAGCCCGAAGATGGGGCCTGCACGCGGGTTTTCCAATGTCTTGACGCCCCTGTCCCATCCGGCCCACTAGCCTGCCCCAGCAAGGAGTTCCCCATGACCATCCATGTCGGCGACCGCATTCCGGAAGTGACCCTCAAGCGCATCCGCGAGGGCATCGAAACACTCGATACGCATTCGCTGTTCGACGCGCGCAAGGTGGTGCTGTTCGCCGTGCCCGGTGCGTTCACCCCCACCTGTTCGGCCCGTCACCTGCCCGGCTACGTCGAGAAGTTCCAGGATTTCCGCCAGCGCGGCATCGATGTCTATTGCATGGCCGTCAATGATCCGTTCGTGTTGAAGGCCTGGGCCGCCGACCAGCACGTGCCCGATGGCCTGCTGATGCTGTCCGACGGCAACGCCGAACTGACCCGCGCGCTCGGCCTGGAGCTCGACGCCAGCGCCTCGGGCATGGGCATCCGCTCGCGCCGCTTCGCGCTGTACGTGGTCGATGGCGTGGTGCGTGCGGCCTGGGTCGAACAGCCGGGCCAGTTCGAAGTCTCTTCAGCCGAGTACGTGCTGGAGCACCTGCCCACCTGATCTTCCACCGCAAGAGGAAACGGCCAGCCATGTCCAGCAAGCCAGCCAAAGCCACAAAGCCTGCCGCAAAGGTTCCCGGCATCAGTGACCGCAAGACCCTGCGCGAACGCGCCCGGCGCAACATCGAAGACGGGGCGATCACCGACAGCTACAGCGCCGACCGCAAGGTGGTGGTCAAGCTGCTCAACGATGCACTGGCCACCGAGTACGTGTGCGTGCTGCGCTACTACCGGCACTACTTCATGGCCAAGGGCATGCTGGCCGACGCGGTCAAGGCCGAGTTCCTGGAACATGCACAGCAGGAACAGGCGCATGCCGGCAAGCTGGCCGAGCGCATCGTCCAGCTCGGCGGCGAGCCGGATCTCAACCCGGATACGCTGACCGCGCGCTCGCATGCCGAATACAAGGAAGGCAGCGACCTGCGCGACATGGTCCGTGAGAACCTGGTGGCCGAACGGATTGCCATCGACAGCTACCGCGAGATGATCAACTTCATCGGCGACCGCGATACCACCACCAAGCGCATCCTCGAAGAGATCCTGGCGCAGGAAGAGGAACACGCCGACGAATTCGCCGACCTGTTGGATGGGTGGATCGGGGAATAGCGGTTGCGCCACACGCTCGCCGCCATCTGCGGCGTTGTAGAGCCGAGCCCATGCTCGGCTGACTGCTCCACGCACGTCGCAAGAGCAGCCGAGCATGGGCTCGGCTCTACAGCAGCGTCGCAAATATACGGAAAGCGGCGACCAAGGTCGGCACCTACCGCAGGACGTTGAACCTTACCTGCGTCCATGCGCCATCTGCCGCCAGCGCGGTCAGGGTGTGTGCGCCCGGATCGGCGAACTCGCGCTGCATCAACTGCGCGCCGTGGGTCTGTGCGATCCAGCGTCCATCCAGCAACCAGTCCACCGCCTGCTCGCTGCCCAGCGCGCGCAGCTGCAGGCGCACGCCATGTTCCGAATTCGGCGCGCGCGCCAGCGTGGCGCCGTCGTTGAGCCCGTCCACATGCAACGCGACACTGGCCTCACGCCCATCGTCGCGGCAGTCCGGCGACAGCGCTGGCAGCTGCGAGGCTTCGCGCGTGGCCTTGGACAACCACGGCGACAACAGCGCCGGCCAGCGCGCGATCTCACGCGCGACTTCCTCATGCGGCAAACGGCAATCAGCGGAGACACGCAGGCCGGTCCGCGCGTCGGCCAGGTAACGCTGCCGCCCCGGCTGCCAGCGTCGCGCCTCGCGCTCGGGGAAGGTCGGCGGCGCCGCGCCGTCCAGCAGATAGGCCGACATCCGCCGCTGGCAAAGTGCCGCAGGTAGTCCCTCGGCACGTTCGCCGGTCGGCCAGCAGATGTCTTCCTGGCTGACACTGGCCGGCATTGGCGCAGCAGCGGAATCGCCACGCTGGCGCGGCAGGCTGTCCACCACTTCGAACATCAGCGGCAGTGCGGTGACCGCACCATACTGGCCCGGTAACGGCGTGCCGTCTGGCCGCCCCACCCACACGCCCACGGTGTAGTGGCGGGTACTGCCGATGGCCCACGCATCGCGATACCCGTAACTGGTGCCGGTCTTCCACGCCACGCGCGGGCGGCCACCGACATCGAACGTACCGACGCTGTACCCCGGCCGTGGATTCGATTCCAGCATCTCGCGCACGATCCAGCTGGCGCCCGGTGAGGCCAGACGCCGCTCGATCATCGGCTCGTCGTCGGTGTAACGCACGCGGCCGGCGATGCCGTTGCGGTTGAGCGCAGCGAACGCGCCGACCAGGTCTTCCAACCGCGCGCCGGTGCCGCCCAGGATCAGCGACAGGTTGGGCGAGCTGCCCGGTGGGAAGCGCAGCTGGATGCCGGAGTGCGACAGGCGAGCAGCGAAGCGCGCCGCGCCCACCCGCTGCAGCAGGTCCACCGAGGGCACGTTGAGCGACAGCCGCAATGCGCTGGAGGCACCAATCGGCCCATTGAAGGCCATGTCGAAGTTGCCGGGGCGGTAGCTGCCGAAACTCTGCGGCGCATCGACCAGCAGGCTTTCCGAATGGATCAGGCCATCGTCCAGCGCCATCGCATACAGGAACGGCTTGAGCGTGGAGCCCGGCGACCGCCAGGCCTGCACCATGTCCACGTGGCCAAGGCGCTGGCGGTCGCCGAACGCCAGCGTGCCGACATAGGCGCGTGCCTGCAGGGTCTGGTTGTCGACCACCAGCAGCGCCGCCGAGGTGCGCTCGGGCAGCGTCGAGAAATAGCTGGCCACGCGTTCTTCCAGCGTGCGCTGCAGGCCGATGTCGATGCTGCTCTGGATGCGTGCCTGGCCCGGATGCGCCGAGTGCAGGCGCTGCGCCAGCAGTGCCGCGTGCAGCGGCGGCCGCAGCGAGCGCGCCACCACGTTCTCGATGCGCGCATCCTCCACTTCCTCCGGTGTCCACGCACCCAGTTCGGCCATGCGTGACAGCACCTTGTCGCGCGCCTTCTGCGCCGCTTCCGGATGGCGGTCCGGGCGCAGCCGGCTCGGCGCCTGCGGCAGCACCGCCAGCAACGCGGCCTCGGCATGCGACAGCTGCGCCGCCGGCTTGCCCAGGTAGGCCCAGCTGGCCGCTTCCACGCCCTCGATGGTGCCACCGTAAGGCGCACGCTCCAGATACAGGGCCAGAATCTGCTGCTTGCTCAGATGCACTTCCAGCTGCACCGCGCGCAGCATCTGCTTGAGCTTTCCCCAGGGCGTACGCGTATGCGGATCAAGGATGCGTGCGACCTGCATGGTCAGGGTCGAGCCACCGGAAACGATGCGACCGCCGCGCAGCAGCTGGCCGCTGGCACGCAGGATCGCCAGCGGGTTGATGCCCGGATGACGCCAGAACCAGCGGTCTTCGTAGGTCAGCAACGCCTGCAGGTACAGTGGCGAGACGCTGTCGATCGAAGCCGGATAGCGCCACACGCCCTCGGCATCGGCGAACGCACGCAGCGGCGTACCGTCGGCAGCCACCACCAGGGTGCTGGTATCGCGCTGCTTCGGCAGCGGTGGCGGGAAGGCGAAATCCAGCACCAGCAGCAGCGCCAGCGTGGCGGCCGTGCCCCAGCGCAGCCATGGCCACAGCGGCCGCAGCCGGCGGCGCAGGGCCGCCAGCCGGGTCTTCATTGCGTCTTTCATTGCAGGTTGCCAGCAGGACGGGCCGCGCCGTCGCGGTCCGTCCGCGCGGTCACGGCTGTACCACCGTGATCGTGGTCGGGTTGCTGCGGCCGACGCCGCGCAGCTGCGGCCGGTACATGTCCTCCACCAGCGGCGGCGGCACCGAGTAGGTTCCCGGGGTCACCGCGCGTACCAGGTAGAACACGTTGGCCTTGCTGCCACGCGAGAGCTTCAGCGCAGCCACATAACGGTCGTCGCGGAACTCCTCGTGCTTGGTATCGGCGGCTTCACCGCGGTCGCTGATGGTGATGCCATCGACCACCACGTCGGCCCACTGCTTGGCATCGCCCAGGTTGAAGTTCTCGATCTCCAGGCCCGCCGGCAGCAGATCGGTCAACAGTGCATCGGGCATGGTGGTGTCGGCGGTGACGGTGACGCGCACGATCAGTGCTTCGCCTTCCTTCAGCGGGCGCGGCGACCATGGCTTGCCATCTGTACCGTAGTAGCTGCGCTCAACGCCCAGCACGCTGTTGTCCGGCGCCGGTGCGCTGCGCGGAATGCCGGCCACGTCGATGCTGGCGAACATCGGCGGCTGCCCCTGCGGGGTGAAGCGCACGCCGCTGGCCAGCTCACTGGCGCTGAAGTTGCGGCCGAACAGCTTGCGTTCGCCGATGGCTTCGGTGTTGCCACCAATCACCAGTTCACCGGCCACCAGCGCCTTCTGATTGGCGGCGAGCGCCTTGCCAAGGCGGGCAATCGCCACCTGTTCCTGCGTGCTCAGCCACATCCAGCCGGCGTTGCGGCGCGCATCCAGGCCACGGCCCAGATCCACCGCACGCGCATCCCAGGCCGGCTTGGCCAGCTTGTTTTCGTGGGTCAGCGCAATCATCAGCGCGTCATCGCGGATGGCGCTGCCGTAGTCGCCGAAGTACGACGGGCGTTCGCTGCTGGACTTGGCGAAGGCCGCAGCCAGTGCCGCCTGGCCACGCTTGGCATCACCCTGCAGCGACAGCGCCACGCCCAGATGGACCAGCGACAGGCCGCCGACCGCCTTGCTGCGCTCGTTGTCGTACAGCGTGCGCAGGGTACCCAGCGGCGCACGGTTGACCCGGGCCAGCACGTAGCCCGAATACGCCTGGTTGGCGAACTTCAGCTTCTCGCGGTCGTCCTGGCCGTAGAACTGGTTGCCGCCGGACAGAAGATCCTCGCTGAGCCGGTTCAGCGCCTTCTGCAGCACGTTGTCGGGCACCGCGAAGCCGGCGTCCTTGGCATCGAGCAGGAACTCGGTGATGTACGGGGTCAGCCACGGGTTCACGTAGCCGTCGTCACCCCACATCGAGAAGTTGCCGTTGGCCACCTGCATCGACGCCAGGCGACCGAACGCACCTTCCATGCGTTCGCGACGGGTCTTGGCATCCAGGCCGTCGGCACCGAGCATCGACGACGTCGCCTGATCCAGGATCAGCGCGGCGTAGCCCTTGCTGGTGGTCTGCTCGGCACAGCCGTACGGATAGTTCAGCGCGCCCTGCAGCGCACTGGCGAACGGGATCGGCGGCAGCGGACTGACCAGCAGGCGGGCATTCACCGACTCGGACATCAGGCCCTCGGTCAGGCTGTTGTCGAGGCTGACCGCGGCCAGCGGATCAAGCGTGCGCACCTGCGAACGCAGCACCTGCGGCCACGCCGCACGCACTGGCAGGTCGTAGCGGCGGTCGGCCCTGAATCCATTGCCGTCCACCCGCACCCGCACCTTGGCCACGCTGTGGCCTTCGCGCGCCGACAAGGGGAAGCTCAGCGTGGTCTTGGCATCGGCATTCAACTGCACGCTGCGGCTGCCCTCGCCCAGGTTCAACGGGCCTTCGCTTTCCACCTTCACGTTGAACTGGCCCGGCTTACCGGTGAAGTTCTGCACGTCCAGGGTCACGGTGCTGCGGTCGCCCGGGGCCAGCACGCGTGGCATGCTGGCTTCGGCCAGGATCGGCGCGCGCACAATGGTTTCCATGTCGCGCTTGCCGTACTGGTCATCGCTGTAGACCAGCGCCGACACGCGCAGGGTGCCATTGAAGTCCGGCACCTTCAGGCGGATGCGGGCGATGCCCTTGGCATCAAGCTGCACCGGGCCGGAGAACAGGTCCACGGTCTGCACGCGCGCAGTCGGGCGCTTGGCCTGCGGCAACGCCTGCAGCGCCATGTCGCCACCGAACTTCAGCTTGCCGGCACCGCCGTCAAAGCTCTCGATCACCCGGCTGTAGATGTCATAGGCATCGATGCCGAGGCGACGCTGGGCGAAGAAGTGCGCACCGGCGTCGGGCACGGGGAAGCGGGTGATGTTGAGGATGCCCACGTCCACCGCCGAGACGGTGACGTGCGCCACCTTGCCGGCCAACTGCGGTGCGCTGACCGTCACCGGCAGGTCCTGTTCCGGTCGCATCTGCTTGGGCGCTGCCAGGCCGACGGCCACGGTGCGGCCCTTGCGGTCCATCGGCACATGCACCACGCCCACCGCACGGGCCGGAGTGATCTTGCTCGGCGCACTGCCGCCACGGAACACCAGCGCGGTGATGTACACATCGTGGCGCTCCCAGTCGGCGGTGACCGGAATCTTGAAGGTCGAACCCGGCTTGGCCTCGATGTCCTGCACGTACAGCATGCGGTCGGTCTCGACCATCAGGATGCCCTTGCCGGCGTGCGGCGGGGTCACCGTCACCTCCAGGGTGTCACCGGCCTTGTAGCCGGTCTTGTCCAGGCCCAGCTTGACCTTGTCCGGGCGCGCGTCCAGGCCGCGGTTGTCATCGCCCCAGCTCCAGCCGGCGCGGAACGGGTAGCGGCTGGTCAGGCCGGTGGACGGATCGAACACGTCCACCCGGTACTCACCCCACTCCACCGGGAAATCGAAGGCGACCGCACTGCTGCCGGCATCGACCGTGCGGGTTTCCTTGTTCTCGAAGCGGCGGGTGTAGTCGTAGTCCCAACGGTTGTCGTTGAAGGTCCAGTGGTAGTCGCGCAGTTCGCGCACCAGGGTGATCTTCAGGCCCTTGGCCGGCTGCGGTGCGCCGGCGGCATCCACGCGCATCAGCTCGAAGCGCGCGTTGCCGTTGGAGTCAGCACCCTCCTCGGGGTTGAACAACGGGCGTACACCCACCAGCGCATTGGCCGGCCACATCACCCGCTTCAGGGTGCGGGTGACCGTGCGGCCACCGGTTTCATACAGGCTGCCGGACAGCACCACGGCAATCGGCGCCTTGGCCTTGGCTGCCTCTTCCGGCAACGCCACATCCTCACGCAGCTGGCCATTGGCCGGCAGCGTGGTGTCGATCACGTCCTTGGCCTCGCGCGGCAGCTGCAGGGTCGGGTCACCGAAGAAATAGCCCGGCAGGCCTTCCACCGGCTTCTGTTCGGCGGCCACCGCCATGCGTGCGGTGAAGCGGTTGCCATCGGCAGGTGCCCCGTACAGATAGGCACCATTGGCCTGCAGGCGCAGGTCCTCACCCGCCTTCAGCGTCTTCTGCGCGCTGTCCAGGTCCAGCTTCATGCGCTCGGGCAGGAACTCCTCGATGCGCAGGGTCATGCCCTGGATCGCTTCCTTGCTGGCCGGGTCGGTGCGGAACTCGACCTGCCAGCGCCCGGTCGGCGCCTCGGCGGGGATCACCTGTTCGAAGTTGATGTAGCCCCGGTCGCCCGGCTGCAAGCGGGTTTCGCGGAAGGTCTTGCCGTCGGGCTGCTTCAGGCGCAGGAACACCGGCTGAGCCTTGACCGGCTTGCCATCGTTGTCACGCAGCAGGGCGGACAGGCGCACGGTCTCGCCCGGGCGGTACAGGTCGCGGCCGGACCAGGCGTAGACGTCGAACCAGGCATTGTCACGGCCGGCCACGGCAAATTCGCTCAGATCCAGCGCCGGCTGGTTGAACGGCAGGAAGCTGGTGTCCTTGCCAGTGCTGGCCACCAGCACGTGAGTCGCATCCAGGGTGTAGTTCAGCAGCGCATTGCCATTGCCATCGGTGCTGCCCTTCAGTACCACCTCGCCCTTGGCATCCAGCACCCGCAGGTCGATGCTCTTCAGCGGTGCACCGTCCTTGAGGCCGGCGGTGTGCACGAACAGCTTGTCCTTGTAGGCACGGGTATGCAGGCCGATGTCGCTGACCGAGAAGAACGCGGTATCGAACTCGCCTTCGTAGTCGCCGGTGCGCTTGAGCAGGGCGAAGTACAGGCCCGGCTCCTGCAGTTCCTTGATGTCCTGGGTCGGCAGGTAGGTCAGCACCCGCTCGTTCTTCTTGCCGCCAAGAATGAAGCGATTGACGTAGACAGGCTCGGCCAGCTTGTTGATCGGGCTGCGCTCGTAGTCGCTGCTCAACTCCCAGCTGCCGCGGCGGCCACCGCGCTGGTACTGGCTGAAGAAGGTCGGCAGGTCCTTCTCGCGCACGCGCAGGAACTCGACGTCGACCTCGGGCACGTTTACCGACACCACCGGCAGGCCGCGGCTGTCCTTGGCCGGCAGCACGCTGCCCTGCGAGGCGAAGCCCACCACCGGCTTCAGCTCGCCGCTGAACACCTTCTGCTTCAGTTCCTTGCCCAGGCGGCTGCCATCGGCGGCCAGCAGGTCCGGCGAGACCGCCAGGCTGAACTCCTTGCCGGCCTCGACGAATGGGTAGCGCAGGGTCAGGCCGTCATCGGACAGGGTCCAGCTGCTGTCGTCGGTGCCGACCTTCTCTTCGAAGCGCACCAGTTTGTCGAAATCCTGGGTGCCGACCAGCGGACGCGAGAACTCCAGCGCCAGCGACAGGCCGTCATTCTTCTGGTCCGGGTAGGCGCGCAGCAGGGTGAATTCCTTCACCTGCTCGGCCTGGGTAGTGATCGCCTCACCACTGGCCTTGGGCAGTTGCCCGCTGTCGTTGCGGCAGCCGGCCAGGCCCAGCAACAGGCCTCCTGCCAGTACCGCCGCCGCCCATCCCCACCGCTTCCGCCGTGCCGGACCGCTCATGTCGTCACTCCTTGATCGAGGCGGACATTATAGGCAGGCCGCGTCAAGGTGTTGACGCGAATTCGGCAGGAATGCATCGGAACGGTAGCGCCGGGCCATGCCCGGCGGTCCCGGTAGCCGCCAACCTTGGTTGGCGTTGGGCCCGTGCCAACCAAGGTTGGCACCCATCAAAGCGTTGCTACCCCGGCAGGTACAGGTCCACGTAGTCGGTCACCGGCATCGCGGCCAGCGCCACCGGGTCCAGCGACGCTGCCAGGATGCGCTGCTGCTGGGCGGTCGGGAAGCGATGGGCCAGGTGCCGGCGGAACTTGTCCATCAACAGCGGAATGCCTTCCTCGCGACGTCGGGCGTGGCCGAGCGGATACTCCACCAGTACCTCCGGTAGTTCCGTGCCATCACTGAAACGCACGCTCAGGCCGTTGGCGATGCTGCGCTTGTCCGGATCCAGATAATCCGCGCTGAGCCGTGGATCTTCATGGCAGGCCATCTTCGCGCGCAGCGCATCGATGCGCGGATCGGCGGCAACGTCGTCCTCGTAATCCTCGGCCACCAGCCGCCCGTGCAGCAACGCGATGGCGACCATGTACTGCACGCAGTGATCGCGGTCGGCCGGGTTATGCAACGGCCCCTGCTTGTCGATGATGCGGATGCAGGCTTCCTGGGTCCGGATCGCGATATGCGCGATGCCCTCGACCCGGCGCCCCATCGCGCGCAGCTGCTGGTGCAGCGCGACCGCCGCCTCCACTGCGGTCTGGCCGTGGAACTCGGCTGGGTAGCTGATCTTGAACAGCACGTTCTCCATCACATAGCTGCCCAGCGGTCGCCCCAGCGTCAGTGTCTGGCCGCGCATGGACACCGCTTCGAAGCCCCAGGTCGGCGCGCTCAGCACGCTGGGGTAGCCCATCTCACCGCTGGCTGCCATCAAGGCCAGGCGCACGCCACGACTGGTCGCGTCGCCGGCCGCCCAGCTCTTGCGCGAGCCGGTGTTGGGTGCATGCCGGTAGGTGCGCAGGGACTGGCCGTCCACCCAGGCCAGCGACAGCGCATTGAGCATGCGTTCGCGATCCAGTCCGAGCAGCTGCGCGACCACCGCCGTGGTGGCCACCTTGACCAGCACCACATGATCCAGCCCGACGCGGTTGAAGGAGTTCTGCAGGGCCAGCACACCCTGGATCTCGTGCGCCTTGATCATCGCCAGCAGCACATCGTGCACGGTCGGCGGCGGACGACGCAGGGCCTGCGCATTGCGCCCCAGCCAATCGCACACGGCCAGGATGCCGCCGAGATTGTCGGAAGGATGGCCCCATTCGGCGGCCAGCCAGGTGTCGTTGAAATCCAGCCAGCGCACCATCGCGCCAAGGTTGAAGGCGGCCTGCACCGGATCCAGCACGTAGTGCGTACCCGGCACGCGCGCGCCGTTAACCACGCTGATGCCTGGCACCAAGGGACCGAGCAGCTTGCTGCAGGCCGGGAAAGACAGCGCTTCCAGGCCACAGCCCAACGTATCGAGCAGGCAGTGATGTGCGGTCTGGAACGCCAGCGGCGAGTCGATGCGTGCATCGCGCACGTAGTCGACGATGTCCACCAGCAGCGCATCCCACGCTGCACGCTCGTTGGATGGGGTGTGGTTGTCGGACATCGTCGATCTCCTCGTTGCGGCGCATGGTTGCCCGTGCACCCTGCCAACCAAGGTTGGCGTCTACCAAAGCAATCGGTCCCTGCGGCCCGGTAGTCGCCAACCTTGGTTGGCGTTTACCAGCACATCATTCGGCCGGCACCCGCACCCTACCCTCCATCAGCACACGGGCGCTGCGGCTCATGATGGCCTTGGTCACTGTCCACTGGCCGTCAACGAGACCGGCCTGCGCACCCACGCGCAACGTGCCCGAGGGATGACCGAAGGTTACTGCTTCGCGTTCGCCGCCACCGGCGGCACGATTGACCAGCGTGCCCGGGATCGCCGCCGCAGTGCCGATCGCCACGGCCGCGGTACCCATCATCGCGTGGTGCAGCTTGCCCATCGACAGCGCACGCGCATGCAGGTCGATCGCCGAGGCCGGGATGGCCTTGCCGCTGGACGACACGTAGTCCTGTGCCGGCGCCACGAAGGCCACCTTAGGCGTGTGCTGGCGGGTCGCCGCGTCTTCCAGGTTCTTGATCAGACCCATGCGCAAGGCGCCGTAGGCGCGGATGGTCTCGAACTTCTGCAGCGCGGCCTTGTCCTCGTTGATCGCCGGCTGCAGCTCGGTTCCGGTGTAGCCCAGGTCGGCAGCGTTGAGGAAGATCGTCGGAATGCCGGCGGTGATCATGGTCACCTCGAAGCTGCCCACGCCGGGCACTTCCAGGGTATCCACCAGATTGCCGGTCGGGAACATCGCACCCGCATCGCCGTCATCGGACGGATCGATGAATTCCAGCTGGATCTCGGCCGCCGGGAAGGTCACGCCGTCCAGCTCGAAATCGCCGATCTCCTGCACTTCGCCATCGCGCATCGGCACGTGGGCGATGATGGTCTTGCCGATGTTGGCCTGCCAGATGCGTACGGTGCACAGGCCGTCACGCGGCACCCGGGCCGGATCGATCAGGCCGTTGGCGATCGCAAACGGGCCCACCGCAGTGCTGAGGTTGCCGCAGTTGCCGCTCCAGTCGACGAAGGCGGTATCGATCGACACCTGACCGTACAGGTAGTCCACATCGTGGTCCGGCACCGAAGCGGCGGAGATGATCACGCACTTGCTGGTGCTGGAGGTGGCGCCACCCATGCCGTCGGTCTGCTTGCCATACGGATCGGGCGAGCCGATCACGCGCATCAGCAGCGCATCGCGTGCGGCGCCGGGCACCTGAGCGGCTTCGGGCAGGTCCTGCAGGCGGAAGAACACACCCTTGCTGGTGCCACCGCGCATGTAGGTGGCGGGAATGCGGAGTTGCGGGGGGAAGGTCATCGTCGAATCCACGCGTTTGAATTTCAGGAAATGTCTTGCATCAGTGCGTCAAGACCACGATCAACGCACCACACACGCATGATGTCCACGCGGTCCGGTAGATCGAGGTAATAGACGAGGTAGCGTTCGAAGCCCGGAACCAGCATGAACCGCAACGGCACCGGCAGCTGTGCTGCGAGCTCGGCGTGCCGGGTGGAACCCGAGCCTGGAAACATCATGATGCGTTGAAGCGTGGCCTCCAACTCGGCGAGAAAGCGCCGACCCAGTACCAGCCCACCCTGCCGTGCAAACCACAGCGCGGCATCGGCTGCGTCGGATTCGGCCCTTGGCCGCCATTCAATCGCCTTCACGCTCCATCCTTTCGGTCAGTTCGCGACGCATGCGCTCGAATGTGTCAGCCGTCACCGGGACGCCAGGACCAGAAGCCAGCCCCTCGGCAATCAGCTGCTTGAGCAGTTCTTCGGCCTTGCTGCGCTGTCGCTGGCGGATCAGGTCACGCACATAGTCCGACGTACTGGAGTAGCCGCCTTCGCGCACTTCCTCGTCCACGAACTGCTTGAGCGGATCGGTCAGCGAAATGTTCATGGTGGCCATGAAACTCTCCTTTGGCAGTTTTTGCCAAGCCAGTGTGCGCCCCGCCCTGCTGTCGGACAAGCCCGCCCCCAGCCTCCGGGGGCAGGCATTCAGCCGGTTATCACGCCACCTTGGCGCCTTCCAGGAAGTCCTGGGCGAAGCGCTGCAACACGCCGCCGGCCTCGTAGATCGCCACTTCCTCGTCGCTGTCCAGGCGGCAGGTGACCGGCACGATCACGTCCTGGCCGTCGCGGCGGTGGATGACCAGGGTCAGCTCGGCGCGCGGGGTGCGCTCACCGACCACGTCGAAGGTCTCGGTGCCGTCGATGCCCAGGGTCAGGCGGGTGGTGCCCGGCTTGAACTCCAGCGGCAGCACGCCCATGCCGATCAGGTTGGTGCGGTGGATGCGTTCGAAGCCCTCGGCCACGATCGCCTCCACGCCGGCCAGACGCACGCCCTTGGCGGCCCAGTCACGCGAGCTGCCCTGACCGTAGTCGGCGCCGGCGATGATGATCAGCGGCTGCTTGCGGTCCATGTAGGTCTCGATCGCTTCCCACATGCGCATGACCTTGCCTTCCGGCTCCACGCGCGCCAGCGAGCCCTGCTTCACGCTGCCATCGTCGTTGCGCACCATCTCGTTGAACAGCTTCGGATTGGCGAACGTTGCGCGCTGCGCGGTCAGGTGGTCACCGCGGTGGGTCGCGTAGGAATTGAAGTCCTCTTCGGGCAAACCCATCTTCGCCAGGTATTCGCCGGCGGCGCTGGAGGCCATGATCGCATTGGACGGCGACAGGTGGTCGGTGGTGATGTTGTCCGGCAGCACCGCCAGCGCGCGCATGCCTGCCAGCGTGCGCTCACCGGCCAGCGCGCCCTCCCAGTACGGCGGGCGGCGGATGTAGGTGCTCTGCGGGCGCCAGTCGTACAGCGGGCTGACCGGAGCACCGTTCTCCACGCGCACGTTGAACATCGGGTTGTAGACCTTGCGGAACTGCTCGGGCTTCACCGAGGCCTTCACCACCGCGTCGATCTCGGCGTCGCTCGGCCAGATGTCCTTCAGGCGTACCTCATTGCCATCGGCATCCACGCCCAGCACGTCCTTCTCGATATCGAAGCGGACGGTGCCGGCGATGGCGTAGGCGATCACCAGTGGCGGCGAGGCCAGGAAGGCCTGCTTGGCGTATGGATGGATGCGGCCATCGAAGTTGCGGTTGCCCGACAGCACAGCCGTGGCGTACAGGTCACGGTCGATGATTTCCTGCTGGATCTTCGGGTCCAGCGCGCCGCTCATGCCGTTGCAGGTGGTGCAGGCGAAGGCGACGATGCCGAAGCCGAGCTGCTCCAGGTCCGGCAGCAGGCCGGATTCTTCCAGGTACAGCTGCACGGCCTTCGAACCCGGTGCCAGCGACGACTTCACCCACGGCTTGCGCTGCAGGCCACGCGCGTTGGCGTTGCGCGCCAGCAGTGCGGCGGCAATCACGTTGCGCGGGTTGGAGGTATTGGTGCAGCTGGTGATGGCAGCGATGATCACCGCGCCATCGGGCATCAGGCCCTGCGCCTGCTCGGCCTTGCCGGCTTCCAGCTTGGCTTCGTCGGCGATGCCGCGCTCGGCCAGCTCGGCGGTGGCCACGCGCTTGTGCGGGTTGGACGGGCCGGCCATGTTGCGCACCACGCTGGACAGGTCGAAGCGCAGCACGCGCTCGTACTGCGCGGTCGCCAGATCGTCGGCCCACAGGCCGGTGGTGCGTGCGTAGTTTTCCACCAACGCTACCTGCGACTCCTCGCGGCCGGTCAGGCGCAGGTAATCGGTGGTCTGCGCGTCGATGTAGAACATCGCGGCGGTGGCACCGTATTCGGGGCACATGTTGGAGATGGTGGCGCGGTCACCGATGGTCAGCGCTGCGGCACCCTCGCCGAAGAATTCAAGCCAGGCACCGACCACGCGCTCCTTGCGCAGGAACTCGGTCAGGGCCAGCACCACGTCGGTGGCGGTGATACCCGGCCGCGGGCGGCCACTCAGTTCGACACCGACGGTGTCGGGCAGGCGCATCCACGACGCGCGGCCCAGCATCACGTTCTCCGCCTCCAGGCCGCCAACGCCAATCGCGATCACGCCCAGCGCATCCACGTGCGGGGTGTGGCTGTCGGTGCCCACGCAGGTATCGGGGAAGGCCACGCCGTCCTGCACGTAGACCACCGGCGACATCTTCTCCAGGTTGATCTGGTGCATGATGCCGTTGCCTGGCGGAATCACGTCCACGTTCTCGAAGGCCAGCTTGGTCCAGTCGATGAAGTGGAACCGGTCTTCATTGCGACGATCTTCGATCGCGCGGTTCTTCTCGAACGCCTGCGGGTCGAAACCACCGCACTCCACCGCCAGCGAGTGATCGACGATCAGCTGCACCGGCACCACCGGATTCACCTTGGCCGGGTCACCGCCCTTGTCGGCGATCGCATCACGCAACCCCGCCAGATCCACCAGCGCGGTCTGGCCGAGGATGTCGTGGCACACAACGCGCGCCGGGAACCACGGGAAATCCAGATCGCGACGGCGCTCGATCAGCTGTTTCAGCGAATCGCTGAGCGTGGCCGGATCGCAGCGGCGCACCAGGTTCTCGGCCAGCACACGCGAGGTGTACGGCAGGGTGGCGTAGGCGCCGGGCTGGATTGCATCGACAGCGGCACGCGCGTCGAAATAATCCAGCGCGCTGCCGGGGAGGTTCTTGCGGTAATCGGTATTCATGGGCTGGCGGAGTACTTTGGGCGGGCCGGGTGCCGCCGGAGCGGCATTGAAGGCATCCGGCCGGCGCGCGGCCGGCCGGATGGGTACAGCAGGTGGATCAGGCGCGCTTGTCGATGGCGACGAAGTCGCGGTCTTCCGGACCGATGTAGTTGGCGCTCGGGCGGATGATCTTGCCGTCGATGCGCTGCTCGACGATGTGCGCGCTCCAGCCGGCGGTGCGGGCGATCACGAACAGCGGGGTGAACATCGCGGTCGGCACGCCCATCATGTGGTAGCTGACGGCGCTGAACCAATCCAGGTTCGGGAACATCTTCTTGATGTCCCACATCACCGATTCCAGGCGCTCGGCGATGTCGTACATCTTCATGCTGGACTGCTCTTCGGACAGCTCGCGGGCCACGTCCTTGATCACCTTGTTGCGCGGATCGGAGACGGTGTAGACCGGGTGGCCGAAACCGATCACCACTTCCTTGCGCTCGACGCGGGCCTTGATGTCTTCCTCGGCCTCATCGGGGGTGTCGTAACGCTTCTGCACTTCGAATGCCACTTCGTTGGCACCGCCGTGCTTCGGACCGCGCAGGGCACCGATGCCACCGCAGATCGCGCTGTACATGTCGCTGCCGGTACCGGCGATGACGCGGCAGGTGAAGGTCGAGGCGTTGAACTCGTGTTCGGCGTACAGGATCAGCGAGGTGTGCATCGCCTTCACCCACGACTCCTGCGGCTTCTCACCGTGCAGCAGGTGCAGGAAGTGGCCACCGATGGAGTCATCGTCGGTTTCCACGTCGATCGCGCGACCGTTGTGGCTCCAGTGGTACCAGTACAGCAGCATCGAGCCGAGGCAGGCCATCAGCTTGTCGGCGATGTCGCGCGCGCCCGGATGGTTGTGGTCATCCTTCTCCGGCGCCACGCAGCCGAGCACGGACACGCCGGTGCGCATCACGTCCATCGGGTGCGCCGACGGCGGCAGTTCTTCCAGCGCAGCCTTCACCGCGGCCGGGATGCCACGCAGCGACTTCAGCTTGGCCTTGTAGGAAACCAGCTCGGCGCGGGTCGGCAGCTTGCCGTGCACAAGCAGGTAGGCGATTTCCTCGAACTCGCTGGTGTTGGCCAGGTCCAGGATGTCGTAGCCACGGTAGTGCAGGTCGTTGCCACTACGGCCCACGCTGCACAGCGCGGTGTTGCCGGCAGCGGTGCCAGACAGGGCGACGGACTTCTTCGGCTTGAAGGTCGGGGTTGCGGTCGTATCGTTCATGTTTCCCTCCGAAAACTTGATGGTGCAGGGTACTGCTTATTTCTTGGCGGCGAACAGTGCATCGAGCTGCTGCTCGAAGGCGTGGTAGCCGATGCGGTCGTAGAGTTCTTCGCGGGTCTGCATGGTCTCCACCACATTGCGCTGGTGGCCGTCGCGACGCACCGCCTGGTAGACGTTCTCGGCCGCCTTGTTGGCCGCACGGAAGGCCGACAGCGGGAACAGCTGGATGGCAACGCCGGCCGAAGCCAGTTCATCGCGGCTGAACAGCGGGGTGGCACCGAATTCGGTGATGTTGGCCAGCACCGGCACCTTCACCGCGTCGACGAAGCGGCGGTAGGTGTCCAGATCGTAGGCCGCCTCGGCGAAGATGCCGTCGGCACCGGCCTCGACACAGGCAATGGCGCGCTCGATGGCCTTGTCCACACCGTCCACCTGGATGGCGTCGGTACGCGCGATCAGGAAGAAGTCCGGATCGGTCTTGGCATCGGCGGCAGCCTTCACGCGGTCGACCATTTCGCCCTGCGAGACGATTTCCTTGCCCGGACGGTGACCGCAGCGCTTGGCACCGACCTGGTCTTCAATGTGGCAGGCGGCCGCGCCGGCCTTGATCAGCGACTTCACGGTGCGCGCGATGTTGAACGCACTCGGGCCGAAGCCGGTATCGATGTCGACCATCAGCGGCAGGTCGCAGACATCGGTGATGCGGCGCACGTCCACCAGCACGTCTTCCAGGGTGTTGATGCCCAGGTCCGGCAGGCCCAGCGAGCCCGCGGCAACACCGCCGCCGGACAGGTAGATGGCGCGGAAGCCGGCGCGCTTGGCCAGCAGGGCGTGGTTGGCGTTGATCGCGCCGATCACCTGCAGCGGCGATTCGGCAGCCAGCGCCTCACGGAAGCGGGCACCGGCGGAGAAAGGGGCGGAAGCGGTCATGCGGCAATCCAAGTTGAAGTACGGGAAAGACAGCGCAAGCACCATGCCAAGCTGCAAGCCGTTGATTTCACGGGAATGACGCTCATGCAACAGTGAAACATATGAAACATTGAAACAGATGTATCATGAAACACTCCACCCGATCCCGCCGCCATGTACCTGCCCCGCTCGCCCCTGCGCCACACCGACGCCGACCCCGGCCGCCCGGTGATCTGGACCGTCAGCGTCTCGCGGCTGACCGGCCTGCTCGGCGACGTCATTCCGGAGTTCGACCGCCGCGCGCGTATCGAGCAGATCAACCTCGGCTTCGAGGAAGCGGTGGATGTGATCGGCCAGCGTCTGCGCCGGGAGCACTGCGATGTGGTCATCGCCGGCGGCTCCAACGCGGCCTGGCTGCGCGGCCGGCTGGAGTTGCCGCTGGTGCCGATCCAGGCCAACGGCTTCGACCTGATGGAAGCGCTGGCCCGTGCCCGCCGCATCGCCAGCCGCATCGGCCTGGTCACCCACGCCAGCGACGTGCCGGTGTTCAGCAACTTCCAGCAGAGTTTCGGCCTGGATATCGAGCATCGCCGTTTCGTCACCCGCGAGGATGCGCGCGACTGCATCGCCGACCTGCGCGCCAACGGCATCGAAGTGATCGTCGGCACCGGCATGGCCATCGACCATGCCGAACAGGCCGGCCTGCCCGGCGTGCTGCTGTACTCGGCCGACTCGGTGCGGCAGGCGTTCGAACATGCGCTGGAATTGACCCAGACCCTGGCCCGCTCCAGCGGCAACCGATCCGCCCCGCGCCGGCGCCCGGCAGCGCGTGCCGACACGCATGAACTGCTCGGCGACAGCGATGCGATGGCCCAGGTGCGCGCACAGATCGCGCTCTATGCACCGCACGACAGCACCGTGCTGGTCAGCGGCGAAACCGGCACCGGCAAGGAACTGGTCGCGCGCCAGCTGCACGCCGCCAGCGGCCGCCGTGGCCGCTTCGTGGCACTGAACTGTGGCGCGATCAGCGAATCGCTGCTGGAAGCCGAGCTGTTCGGCTATAGCGATGGCGCTTTCACCGGCGCGCGTCGTGGCGGCCGCGTCGGCCTGGTTGAAGCCGCAGACGGCGGCACCTTGTTCCTGGATGAGATCGGCGAACTGCCGCTGCCGCTGCAGACCCGCCTGCTGCGCGTGCTGGAAGAGCGCGAAGTGCTGCGCGTGGGTGCCACCGAACCGACCCCGGTCGACCTGCGCGTGGTGGCCGCCACCCTGCAATCGCTGGAGCAGCGCGCGGCGACCGGCAGTTTCCGTCGCGATCTCTACTACCGCCTGGCGGCACTGCGCATCGCCCTGCCTTCGCTGCGTGCGCGACGCAGTGACATCCCGCTGCTGGCGCAGTATTTCTTCCGCCAGTTGCGTGGTATCGACGCGCCACTGGATGAGGATGCACTGGCGGTACTGACCGCCGCCGAGTGGCCCGGCAACGTGCGGGAGCTGCGCAATCTGGTGGATCGCCTGCGCATCCATTGGCAACCCGGTGAAGGGCTGATTGATGCCGCGCGACTGCTGCAGCTGGCACCCGAACTTGTGAATGAGGGCGCCGCTGCGCTACCGGTGGAAAGCAACGGCAAGCGCCCGCCGCGTGCGCAGTTGGAAACGCTGTTGCAGGAACACCGCAATGACCGCGAGGGGATGGCGCAGGCACTGGGCGTATCACGCACCACGCTATGGCGCTGGCTGCGCGCGGAGGGTCTGTAGAGCCGAGCCCATGCTCGGCGGATGTTCCCGCGGAAGCAGCCGAGCATGGGCTCGGCGCTACAGGGTGCGTGTCGTCAGCGCGCCCAGCGCGCCTCTATCGCGAACCGTCCACTCCCTACCGCGACAATCCACAACAGCAGCACTCCCAACGGAACTTCGGTCAGGTAGAAGAACCAGCTCAACCAATCCGGAACGCTCAGCCCGGCCGGAATGCGCGCGATGCCATCGGTCAGCGCCGCCACCGCGCAGATCGCCGCCAGCAGGAGGGCCGAGGGGCGACTGAGCACGCCAAGCACCAGCAGACCACCTGCAATCCATTCAATCGCGCCCAGCACCGGCGCGCTGAATACCGGGAACGGGATCCCCGCATCGACCAGCGTATGCACCATGCGCTCGCGCCCGGCGTCGGTGAACACCTTGTTCCAGCCGGACACGCAGAACATCACCCCGGCCACGATGCGCGCGAGCAACAGCAGGAGCGCTTCCACGCCGCGGCGGGGGGATGGCACCGCAAACAGGCAACGCCAGGAGGGCATGGCAACTCCGGAAATCGAGGTCATCCGTCGTAGTGTGCCGGTTGCGGGCCTGCTCGCAGATGAAGCCAGCCGGTCCATTTGCGACAACCTGCTCTTGTAGAGTCGAGCCCTGCTCGACTGCCTTATGCGCCGGAGCAACATCAGCCGAGCATGGGCTCGGCTCTACAACGGCAGCCCGCCGGCCAGCAGCAGCTCGATCTCCTCCACCTGCACCACCGGCACCTGCCACGGGTGATGCGGCACGATGCCCCGCTCGAAGATGTGCTGCAGCCGCTGCGGATCACGCGGCAGGCAGAACTCCAGGCGCACGCTGGCGACCACTTCGGTGCGACCCGCCTCACCCTGTGCGGGCGACGCACCCACGCGCGGGCGGAACTGCTCGAACCCCGGCGCAGACCACCACATACCGTGTTCGTAGTCGCCGGCCGCCAGCGCGTCCACCGCCAGGATGCCCTGCTTCACCGCATCCAGTGCTGCCGACGGCACGAACACCACCACGCGGTACAGCGGCAGGCGTTGCATCGGGCAGCCTTACGGGTACAGCAGGCGCTTGCTCCAGCGCCCTTCGGCACCGGCTTCATAGCACCAGCGCTCGTGCAGGCGGAACTGCGCGCCGTACCAGAACTCGATGCGGTCGGGCACCACGCGCAGGCCGCTCCAGCCGTCCGGGCGCGGCACGTCCTTGCCCTCAAAGCGGGCTTCGATCTCGGCCACGCGCGCGTCGAACTCTTCGCGCGATGCCAGCGTCTTCGACTGCTGCGAGGCCCACGCGCCGATCTGGCTCATGCGTGGGCGGCTGGCGAAATAGGCATCGGCTTCGGCATCGGCGACCTGCTCGACACGGCCTTCGATGCGCACCTGGATGCCGGCCTCGCGCAGGCTGCGCCACAGGAACAACAGCGCCGCATGCGGATTGGCCTGCAGCTCCTGGCCCTTGTGGCTGTCCAGGTGGGTGTAGAAGACGAAACCACGCTCGTCGAACGCCTTCAGCAGCACGGTACGTGCCGAGGGACGGCCGTGCGTATCGGCAGTGGCCACGGTCATCGCGTTCGGCTCGACCTCGCGGCTCTGTTTGGCCTCGTCGAACAGGCCGGCAAACGTGGACAGGGCTTCGGCGTACAGGTCGCTCATGATTGCGTTCTTCTCACACGGATTGGGCTATTGTGGCTGCATGGCCGCTGCTGCGTATATGCCCCAGGTGAAAGGATTCCCCGAAACATTGGCCGAACAGGTGCTGGATGATGCGCTGGGCAGCGGTGCAGCGGTTCCAGTATTGGCGATCAGCGGCCTGCAGGGGAGCGGCAAATCGACGCTGGCCGCGCAGGTGGTTGCGCGTGCCCAGTCACGCGGCCTGAACGCGGCCACGCTGTCGATCGATGATGTCTACCTGACCCGCGCACAGCGCCAGCGGCTGGCCCGCCAGGTGCACCCTCTGCTGATCACCCGCGGCCCGCCGGGCACCCATGACCTGCCGCTGGCCCACGCCGTGCTGGACGCGGTAGCCGCACGCCAGCCTTTCGCGATGCCGCGCTTCGACAAGCTGGCCGATGAACGCCTGCCCGAAGCGCAATGGCCGCAGCTGCAGCAACCGCTGGACCTGCTGGTATTCGAAGGCTGGTTCCTGGGCACGCCTGCGCAGGATGACGACGCGCTGGACAGCCCGCTGAACGCGCTGGAACGCGAAGCCGACGCCGATGGCCGTTGGCGGCGCTGGTGCAACCAGGCGCTGACCCGCGACTACCCTGCGTTGTGGCAGCGCTGCGACCGCCTGTGGTTTCTGCAGCCACCGGATTTCTCGGTGGTGCCACGATGGCGCTGGCAGCAGGAGCAGAACCTGCAGGCCGCGCAGCCGGGCCGGCACGGCATGAGCCGGCCACAGCTGGAGCGTTTCGTGCAGTACTACGAGCGGGTCAGCCGGCAGGCACTGCGTGCCCTGCCCGCCCTGGCCGACCACATGGTGGTGCTGGACGGCCAGCGACAGGTGCAGGACGTGCGTTGAGCACGCCTACTCCACCAGGAAGGTCACCCGCAGGTTGACCCGCCATTCGGTGATCTCGCCACTGCCATTGGTGACCACCTTGGTTTCGTTCACCCAGGCGCCCTGGATGCCCTTGACCGTCTCGGAGACCTTCTTCAGCCCGCTGCGCACCGCATCTTCCACGCTCTTCGGCGAGGAGGCGGTGATTTCGATGACCTTGGCGACCGTCATGGCCTGTACTCCGGCTGGCGCGGGAGACCCCGCAGGAACGCCTACCCTGACGTGAAGAACGTAAAGGCCGGGGCACGGAGGTGTTAGCATCAGAGGGCATGAATCCTGCTCCGAACCTGATCCTGATCGGCCCGATGGGCGCCGGCAAAACCTGCATCGGCCGCCGCCTGGCCGAGCGCTTCACGCTGGACTTCGTCGATGTCGACCAGGCCATCGTCGATGCCGCCGGCGCCAGCATCCCGACCATCTTCGAGCACTCCGGCGAAGCCGGCTTCCGCAGCCATGAACGCGAGGCTCTGGCCCGCGTGCTGGGAGGCCACGGCCAGCTGGTCTCCACCGGTGGCGGCGCGGTGCTGGATCCCGAAAACCGTGCACTGATCGCCCAGCGTGGCTTCGTGGTCTACCTGCGAGTCAGCGTGGCCGCGCAGCTGGAACGCCTGGCCCGCGACAAGGGCCGGCCGCTGCTGCAGCGCCCGGACCGCGAGCAGGTGCTGCACGATCTGGCCGCACACCGCGACCCGCTGTACCGCGAACTGGCCGACCTCACCCTCGATACCGACCCGTATACCGCTGCCGACGCGACCGCCCACCTGGTGGTCAAGCTGGCTACGCAATGGCAGCGCCAGGACCTGACCGCATGACTTCCCCCGCCCTGCTGCAGGTCGCCGTTGGCGGCGACCGCCCTTACTCCATCACCATCGGCGCCGGTGCCCAGGCCGACGGCGCCGCGCTGGCCTCGCATGTTCGCGGCCGCCACGTGCTGCTGCTCAGCGACAGCGAAGTGGCCCCACGCTATCTGGACGCCGTGAAGCAGACGCTGTTGGCCGCACGCCCCGACCTGATCGTCGGCGAGCATGTGCTGGCCGCGGGCGAAGCCTCCAAGACCCTGGCCGAATTCGGCCGTGCGATCGAAGCACTGGCCGCGCTCGGCGCCACCCGAGATGCCTGCGTGTTCGCCCTTGGCGGCGGCGTGGTCGGTGACCTCGCCGGTTTTGCCGCCGCCTGCTGGATGCGCGGCGTGGACTGCGTGCAACTGCCGACCACCCTGTTGGCGATGGTCGATTCGTCGGTGGGCGGCAAGACCGCGGTCGACATTCCGGCCGGCAAGAACCTGGTCGGCGCGTTCCATCCGCCGCGTGCGGTCATCGCCGATACCCGCGTGCTGGCCACCCTGCCGCCGCGCGAGCTGCGTGCCGGCCTGGCCGAAGTGGTGAAGTACGGCGCGCTGGGTGATGCCGTGTTCTTCGAATGGCTGCAGCAGCATGCCGATGCGCTGCTGGCCGGCGAGGATGCGGTACTGGCCGAAGCCATCGCGCGCAGCTGCCGGCACAAGGCTGCCATCGTCGAGCGCGATCCGTTCGAGAAGGGCGAGCGCGCCCTGCTCAACCTTGGCCATACCTTCGGCCATGCCATCGAGACCGAGCAGGGCTACTCGGCCCCGGGCCGCGATGCGCTGAACCACGGCGAAGCGGTGGCGGTGGGCATGGTGCTGGCGGCAACGCTGTCCACCGACCTGGGCCTGGCCGATGATGCCGACCGCGCTCGCCTGCAGGCACTGCTGGAACGCCTCGGCCTGCCGGTGGCGATCCCGGCCGGGCTGAACCCGCAGGCCCTGCTTGGCCGTATGCGCCTGGACAAGAAGAACGTGGCCGGCCGCCTGCGCCTGGTGCTGTGGCGCGGCATGGGCCGCGCCGAAGTGGTGCCGGACGTGGATGAAGCGGCGGTGCTGAAGGTGTTGGGTGCGGGCTGACCTTTCCGCGTTCGCCGGGCATGGCCCGGCGCTACCGGCTTGTGCCGCGGCATGAAGCGCAGCCGAGCGCGGGCTCGGCTCTACAGGTCCGTGCCGCCCCGGGGCGATACAATCGGCCCATGCACGTCTACCTGCAACATCCCGACGCCGGTGCGCAGGCACCGCGCTTCCTGCGCCTGAGCCTGCAGCCGGATCTGTTCGGCGGCTGGGAACTGCTGCGCGAGAGCGGCCGCGTCGGTGCCCGCTCGCAGCTGCGGCGCGAGCTGTTCCTGCAGGCCGACGAAGCCCACCATGCTTTCGAGAAGGCCCGCGATGCCGAACTGCATCGCGGCTTCCAGATCCTTTCGCACGGCGACTGACGCCGCTGCCAACTTTCGTCCAAGGAATGCCCATCGTGACCAGCCCTCTCCGCAATGATCGCCTGCTGCGCGCCCTGCGCCGCGAACCGGTGGACTGCACCCCCGTCTGGCTGATGCGCCAGGCCGGTCGCTATCTGCCGGAATACCGCGCGACCCGGGCCAAGGCCGGCAGCTTCCTGGCCATGGCCAAGAATCCGGAGATCGCCTGCGAAGTCACCCTGCAGCCGCTGCGCCGCTTCCCGCTGGACGCAGCCATCCTGTTCTCGGACATCCTCACCATTCCCGATGCGATGGGCCTGGAGCTGTACTTCGTCGAAGGCGAAGGCCCGAAGTTCCGTCACCCGGTACGTGATGAAGCGGCCATCGCCAAACTGGCGGTGCCGGACATGGAACAGGACCTGGGCTATGTGATGGATGCGGTGCGCCTGATCCGCCGCGAGCTGGACGGCCAGGTACCGCTGATCGGCTTCTCCGGCAGCCCGTGGACACTGGCCTGCTACATGGTCGAAGGCGGCGGCAGCAAGGACTTCGCGCGCATCAAGGCGATGGCACTGAATCACCCGCAGGCCCTGCACCGTCTGCTGGAGGTCACCACCGACGCGGTGATTGCCTACCTCGGCGCGCAGCGCGCGGCCGGTGCGCAGGCGCTGCAGGTGTTCGACACCTGGGGCGGCGTGCTCTCGCCGTCGATGTACCGCGAGTTCTCGCTGCGCTACCTGCAGCGCATTGCCGAGGGTCTGGAGCGTGGCGAAGGCAGCGAGCGCACGCCGCTGATCCTGTTCGGCAAGGGCACCGGTCTGCACCTGGAAGCGCTGTCGCAGACCGGCGCCGATGCGCTGGGCCTGGACTGGACCCTGGACCTGGACGAAGCGATGCGCCGCACCGGTGGCCGCGTCGCCCTGCAGGGCAACCTCGACCCGACCACGCTGTACGCCTCGCCGGATGCGATCGCGGCTGCCGCAGCACGCGTGCTTGACACCTATGCCGCCGGCAACGGCGGCTCGCGCGAGGGCCATGTGTTCAACCTCGGCCACGGCATGTCGCCGGACATGGACCCGGCGCATGTGCAGGTGCTGGTCGACGCGGTGCACGCGCACAGCCAGCGCTGAACACTGCGCATGGGGTTGCGGCGCGACGTTGATCGCGCCGTGACCCGCAGTGCGCGATCATGGCCTCCCCCACGCTGCACCGGCCGCACCCCATGTCCACATCGCCATCGACCTACAACCGCCAGCGCCCCCTGCTGTGGCTGGTTTCGTTGGCGATCTTCATGCAGATGCTGGACTCGACCATCGTCAACACGGCATTGCCGGCGATGGCGGCCAGCCTGGGCGAAAGCCCGCTGCAGATGCAGTCGGTGGTGTTCAGCTACGCGCTGGCGGTGGCTACCTTCATCCCCGCCTCCGGCTGGATCGCCGACCGCTACGGCACCCGCCGTACCTTCCTGGTGGCGATCATCCTGTTCACCCTCGGCTCGCTGGCCTGCGCGCTGGCCCAGCACCTGCACCAGCTGGTCGGTGCGCGTGTACTGCAGGGCATCGGCGGTGCGATGCTGCTGCCGGTCGGTCGCCTGGCGGTGATGCGTTCGGTGCCGCGCGAGGATTTCCTGCGTGCGATGAGCTTCATCGCCATCCCCGCGCTGGTCGGCCCGCTGATCGGTCCGACACTGGGCGGCTGGCTGGTCGAGATCGCGTCGTGGCACTGGGTGTTCCTGATCAACCTGCCGATCGGCGTGATCGGTTTCATCGCCGCGATGAAGATCATGCCCGACCACTACGCCAGCCATCGCACCCGTTTCGACCTGCGTGGCTACATCATGCTGGCCTTCGCGATGGTGGTGCTGTCGCTGGCGCTGGACGGCATCTCCGGGCTCGGTACGCCACATGCGCTGGTGATGCTGATGACCGTGGCCGGCCTGGCTGCGCTGGTGGGCTACTGGCTGCACGCGGCCAACTCCACCGCTCCCCTGTTCTCGCTGGCCCTGTTCCGTGTGCCCAGCTACCGCATCGGCATCCTCGGCAACCTGTTCTCGCGCATCGGCAGCAGCGCCATGCCGATGCTGATCCCGCTGCTGCTGCAGGTTGGCCTGGGCCTGGGCCCGATGAACGCCGGCCTGATGATGGTACCGGTGGCGGCGGCCGGCATGGTGTCGAAGAAACTGGCGGTAAAGCTGGTCGAGCGCTACGGCTACCGCCGCGTGCTGATGGTCAACACCGTGCTGGTCGGCCTGGCAATGGCCAGTTTCATCCTGATGACACCGGGCCAGCACCTGGCCTGGCGCCTGCTGCAGCTGGCGTTCTTCGGTGCGGTCAATTCGCTGCAGTTCACCGTGATGAACACCGTGACCCTGCGTGATCTGGACCGCGAGTTCGCCAGTTCCGGCAACAGCCTGCTGTCGATGGTGATGATGCTCGCCGCCGGCTTCGGTGCCGCTGCAGCCGGCAGCCTGCTGGCCGCGTTCGGCAATCACCTGGACAGCAACAGCGCGACCGCCGCGCTGCATGCCACGTTCCTGTGCGTGGGCGCGATCACCCTGACCTCGACGATGATCTTCTGGCAGCTGCCTGATACCAAGCCCGAACCGCGGCAGGTCGAGCACGTAGCGGAGTGAGGGTGGTTCGGCAGGGCTGCGGCCGTGCACCCGCAGAGGCCGAAGCCGAAGCAACAGCAACAGCGAGCATTCCGTGGGTTGGCGGGGCGGTGTGGGCTTGGAGGACACGCCGTAAACCCATCCATGGGGGCTCGATGGCGCCATCCATGGCGCCAACGGTCCTGCAAGCCCACACCGCCCCACCCCCGACAGATTCCGACAGCTGTTGGTAGGTGTCGACCTTGGTCGACACATCTGTCAGATATCGAATTCCAGATTGGGGTCAGAGCCCGTTGCGCAGCAACGGGATCCGACCCCGTGCTCCGACAGATCGCGGAAAACTGTCGAAGGCGGGGTGGGTCCGGTTGAGGGGGTGTGAGCGGCATGGATGCCGCGACCAAGCCCCCATGGGTGAGGGCGCTTTGCTTGCGAAGCACTGCTTCGCAAGCGACCGAACGCCCAGCCGCCAGCGGCTGGGCCGGACCGCGGAGCGGGGTTTACGGCGTCTCCCGCAACCGGATCCACCCCGCCATCCCACAGGAAGCCAGCTTTTGCTTCGGCTGTTGCTTTTGCTTCGGCTGTTGCTGTTGCTCCGGCTTGCAACAGGTGCAGGGCCGCAGGCCCTGCCGAACCCCCTACCGCCCCATGACCCTGGCAATCGCTTCCACCAGCAGCTCACCGGTCACCGGCTTGCGCAGGAAGCCACCGATGCCGGCCGCTTCCACCTGCTGCTGCAGGTCCGGATCGGTGCGCGCGGTCACTGCCAGCAGCGGCAGCATGTAGCCCTGGTTGCGCAGGTGCTGGGCCAGTTCGAAGCCGCTCAGGCCCGGCAGGTCAAGGTCCAGCAGGCCGACGTCGAAATCACCGGCACTGATCTCGCGCAGTGCCGCCAGCGCATGACCCGCATGCACCACCTCGTGCCCGCGTGCACTCAGCAGCCCGCGCACCACGTCTGCCACGGTCGCATCATCCTCCACCAGCAGTACCCGCAGTGGCGGCATGTTGCCCGCGTCCTCGCGGTGCGTTTCGCCATCTGCTTCGGCATTGGCATCGACCACCATCGGCAACGGCAACGTCACACCGAAGCAGGTGCCGCGACCGAGCTGGCTCTCCACCTGGATCCGTCCTTGCATCGCATGCGCCAGTTCGCGGCAGATCGCCAGGCCCAGGCCGCTGCCGCCGTACTGCGCGGCAGTGCGGGCGCCATCGGCCTGCTCGAAGCGGCGGAACAGACGCTGCTGCTGTTCCTGACTGATTCCCGGACCGGTGTCGCGTACTTCGAAATGCAGCGCGCGCAGCTCAGCGTCGCTGCGCGCATGCAGGGTGATGGTGCCGCGGCTGGTGAACTTCACCGCGTTCGAGAGCAGGTTGAGCAGGATCTGCCGCACCCGCATCGAGTCGCCAGTGGCCTGCAGGCCAGGCGGCAGCTGGTTGTCGAGGGTAAAGCGCAGGCCCTTCTGTGCGGCCAGCGGCCCCATCAGCGCCGCCAGATCCTGCAGCAGGCAGCTCAGCGCGAACGGCTTGGACTGCAGCTCCAGCCGCCCGGACTCGATACGTGCCAGGTCCAGCGCATCGTTGACCAGGTGCAGCAGATGTTCGCCAGCGTGACGGATCGACTGCGTATAACCGCGCTGCTGTGGATCCAGCGGCGAGGCCAACAGCAGTTCGCTCATGCCGAGCACACCGGTCATCGGCGTACGTATCTCGTGGCCAAGATTGGCGAGGAAACGGGTCTTGGCCGCCGACGCCTGCTCGGCCAGTTCCTGCTTGTGCAATGCCAGTTGATAAGCGTGGCGACGCTGCAGGCGGCGGCGGTACAGCCAGGCAAACCAACTGGTCAGCAGCAGCGCGATGGAAGCCAGTACCAGCAACCCGGACAGGCTGCGCCACCACGGCGGCTGCACGCGGAACTCCAGGCTCTGCACCCGCGACCAGACGTGGTCGGCCGAGCGCGCCTGGACTTCCAGGCGATAGCTGCCCGGGGCCAGGCGCGAGAAAAGACGCTCGCCGGCGGGCCCCACTTCCACCCAATCGGGGTCATAGCCGGCCAGCCGGTAGCGGTAGCTGTTGGAGGCAGAATCGGCGAACGACAGCAGCCGCGCGACGATGCGCAGGTCACGGTCGCCATCGGCGATCTGCAACGGCGTGTCATGGGTCAGGTCGAGCACCTGCTCGTTGCGGCGGACTTCGACCCGTTCGATCACCAGCGGCGCGCGCCGTACCGAGGGCCGCACCTGTTCCGGGTCGAACACCACCACGCCGGCCGGCGTGCCGGCTACCAGATGGCCGTCCCCCGACATCACCAGCGTGTGCTCGCGGAACTCCTGGCTGGGCAGGCCATCGTGCACGCCATACAGGCGCACGCTCTGGCCATCGGCACCGACCCGCACCAGGCCGCGCGCGCTGGTCGCCCAGGCCACACCCTGCGCATCGACCACCAGCCCGGACGCGGAGATCGCCGGGTAGCCCTGCTCGGCGCCGACCACGGTCTGCCGTTCCAGCCGTCCCTGGCTCCAGCGATAGCGCGACAGGCGCCCATCTTCGGACAGCCAGACCTGGCCATCACGACCGACGTGCAAGGCATGGATCGCGGTCGCCGGAGCCCCCGGCACCGGCTGGAAGCGCTCGCTTTCCGGCAGCCACTGCAGCAGGCCGCGGCTGCTGGCCAGCCACACATGGTCCTGCGGCCCGCATTCCACATCAAGATTGAGCTGCCCCTGCTGCAGACCACGCTGGCCATTGTTCAGCTGGCGACGCAGGCGCCCATCGAGGTCGCGCTGCTGCAGGCCCGACGACAGCATCAGCCAGAGGCTGTCGCCATCACAGGTCGTCATCGATTCGATGACGCCTTCCATGGTTGCATCGGCACCGGCGTCACGGCCCCAGCGACGCAGATCGCGCCGCTTCGGGTCGTAACGCAGCAGGGCATCATTCGAGCCGATCCAGACCTGTCCGCGGCGGTCCTCGCGCACCGACGTCAGCCAGTGCATTCCGTTCACCCAGGTGCGGTGCTGCTCGACCTTGCCGGTGTTCGGGTCGAAGCGGTCCAGCGCACCATGGCTGCCTACCGTCCAGATGCCGCCGTTGCTGGATGGGCTGGTGCCCAGCACGAACGCGTTGCGCAGCGAACCGGGGTCGTCCTCCAGCCGCGACAGCACCGAGAACTGCCACCAGCGGGGCAGCAGATGCCACAGCCCGGCGTTGGTGCTGGCCAACCAGATGCCGCCTTCCCGGTCCTCGTAGGCGCCGGTCCAGTTCGGTCGTACCGGGCCGCGTGCCACCGCGCTGTACAACGGGACGGTCTGGTACTGGCCGTCGACTGCCCGGCCGAGGCCTGTGCGGGTGTCCAGCCAGTACCCGGCCTGTTCATCGCGCAGCATCATGCCCAGCACCTGCTCGCCCTCGGGCAGCTTCCACGGCGGCGCTTCGAAGCGACCATCGGGGCGGCGCACGATGGCTCCGGCCATCGTACTGATCCACAGACTTCCGTCAGGCTCGGCGGTCAGGCCATTGATCAGGAGGCTGGGGATGACGTCGGTGCCGATGCGTTCGAAATCGGTGCCGGTCCAGCGCGCAACGCCGTGCTTGGTACCAACCCACAGACTGCCGTCAGCCAGGGTCGCCAGATACGGAACCGATGTCGCCGGCAGGCTCCGCGGATTGTTGGCTTCCGGCAGGAAACGCTGCAGGCGGTCCTGGTTGTCCAGGCGGTACAACCCGCCCTCGTGGGTTCCGAACCAGATCGAACCGTCCGGCGTGGTTGCCAGGCTCCAGACTGTGTTGGTGCCCATCAACGGCTGGCTGCTGCGGTCGTAGAAATGCAGCTGGCGGCGATCGGCCGACATCCGCACCAGGCCTGCATTCTCGGTACCGATCCAGAGCTGGTTGCGCGCATCGACCAGCACCGTCCAGATGCGGTTGTCGCGCAGGCCGTCCTCCGAACGCCAGATCCGGTAGTTGCGCCCGTCGTAGCGGGCCAGGCCATCGTTGGTGGCGATCCACAGGTAGCCGTAGCGATCTTCGGCCATCCGATTGACGGTATTGGACGGCAGGCCGTCGAACACCGTCACCTGGCGCGGGCTTGGCGGCACCGGCTGCGCGGCAGCGGGTGACAGGCAGCACAGCAGGACCAGCAGCAGCATCGCCGCCCGCAGATACACCACCGATTGCCTCCTCACGCTGCCCTGATGATTCCCGCGCTGCGGGCGTCGGCATGGTAAACCGAAAGTAGCGCCGTTCACGCCCGGCGCCGACGCTTTCACGTTGCTGTCTGTCGTTTTGCGCGGGCCTGGGCAATCGCCGCTACCAGCATGTCGCCGGTGACCGGTTTGCGCAGGAAGCCATCGAAGCCTGCAGCCAGAACCTGCGATTCGGCATAGGCATCGGAACGCGCAGTCACCGCGACCAACGGCAGCTCGTACCCCAGGGCACGCAGTTGGCGGGCAATGGCGGTGCCGTCCAGCGCCGGCAGATCGAGATCGAGCAGGCCCACGTCAAAGCCATCGGTGGCGATCTCCGACAGCGCGCCCAGACCATGCAGAACGTGCACCACGTCATGACCGCGGCTGCGTAACAGGCCTGCAATGACCTCGGCCACGGTGACATCGTCCTCGACCAGCAGGATGCGCAGCGGCGGCAGGACCGGCTGTGCCGGAACGTCGCCCGCTGCGACGGCGGCCTGCCGGGTCCAGGGCAGCGGCAACCGTACCCGGAAGCGCGCGCCCTTGCCGGGTTGGCTGTCCACTTCGATGCGCCCGCCCATCGCCACGGCCAGCTCCTGGCAGATCGCCAGGCCCAGCCCGCTGCCGCCGTAGCGCGATGCCGTACGCGGGCCATCGGCCTGTTCGAAGCGGTGGAACAGGCGATCCTGCTGCTCGGCATTGATGCCCGGGCCACTGTCGTGCACCTCGAAGCAAAGGCCACCGCCGTTCTCCTCCAGACGCACGGCCAGGCCGACATGCCCGCGCTCGGTGAACTTGATCGCATTGCCCAGCAGATTGAGCAGGATCTGCCGCACCCGCATCTCGTCGCCGCTGACACTGATCGGTCCCGGCGGATCCTCGCCACGCTGGAAATCCAGCTTGCGCTGCGTCGCCATCGGCTGCATCAGTGCCTGTACCTGGTCGAGCAGACCCACCAGGTCGAACGGGTGCAGGTCCAGTTCCAATCGACCGGCCTCGATGCGCGCGAGGTCCAGCGCATCGTTCACCAGGCGCAGCAGATGGCTGCCGGCCTGCTGGATCGACCCGGCATAGCTGCGCTGCACGGGGTCCAGCGACGTGGCCAGCAGCAGCTCGCTCATGCCAAGCACGCCGGTCATCGGCGTGCGCACCTCATGGCCCAGCGTGGCCAGGAACCGGCTCTTGGCCTGCGAGGCCTGTTCGGCCAGTTCCTGCTTGTGCACGGTCAACTGCCATTGCTGGCGGCGGCGCAGGCGCGCACGGATCGACCACACCAGAGTGAGCAGCAGCAGCGAGCCGATCAGGATGTAGCCGAAGATCGCCATGCCGCTGCGCCACCAGGGCGGCAGCACCTTCACCTGCAGATGCTGCGAAGGGGTCCATGCGCCACTGGCGGTGGCTGCCTGCACTTCAATGACGTAGCTGCCGGTCGGCAGCCGCGACAGCGTGCGCTGGCCGTCACCGCCCTGCTCCACCCAGTTCTGGTCGTAGCCCCGCACCCGGAAGCGGTAACGGTTGCCCTGCGGATTGGCGTACGACAGAAGTCGAGCGTTGATCTGCAGATCGCGATCATCCGGCCCCAGCAACAGCGTGCCGGTGGTCGGCAGCGGTTGCCAGCCGCGGGCATCATCGCGCCGCACGCGAACCTCGGCGATCACCAGCGACGACGGCGGCAACACGGCATCGGCAGCATTCACATCGAAGACCACCAGGCCGGTCTGGGCCACCGCGAGCACTCGACCGTCGGCATTCACCGCCGGCGGCCTGCTGGTGAACTCGGCGTCGGGCAGGCCATCGCGTTCATTGAACAGCTGCAGGCGTCGTGCCTTGGGATCCCAGCGCAGCAGACCGCGCGGCGTGGTCGCCCACAGGCGGCCGTCTTCGGCCAGCGCCAGGCCACCCATGCTGACCGGCGGCACACCGGCGCTTCCATCGATGCGCTGGATCAGGCGCAGGCTCATGCCGTCCCACTGGTAGCGCTCGAGCGCGCCCTGGCGGGCCAGCCACAGTTGTTGCGGATCAACCCACACCAGATCGTAGATCAGGCCACGCGACACCCCCGGCACCGCCTCGAAACGCCCGGCCTGCTCGCGCCAGATGCCCAGGTCGCCCATCACCCAGACCTTGCCCTGGGCGTCGAAACGGATCTGCTCGATAGGCGAATCGGCCGCCTTGCGGAAATCGTCCAGCGGATAGCTGCGCAGCACACGGCCATCGGCACTGCGCTGCTGCAGGCCCAGGTTCATCACCGAAAGCCAGATCGTTCCATCGGGTGCCTGGCGCATCAGGTCGATGCGCTGGCGCAGGTCGGCGCCACCCTCGATGTGCCAGTCATGCAGCGCGCGTGTCGCCGGGTCATACACGCTGATACGACCGGCACGCCCCAGCCACAGGCGCCCATCCGGCCGCGGCAGCACCGACCACACCGCCCCGCTGCCGATCTCGCGGTCGCTGGCCAACAACTTCAGCGCTCCCTGCGCGTCCAGCTGGTACACGCCATGCGCCGAGCCGACGTAGTAATTCCGGCCATCGCTGGCTGCACTCAGCAGGTACTGGCTGTCCAGCGGCTTGCCGTCAAGCTGGTTCCAGATCGAAAACCGGCGCCAGTCCGGCGGCAGGTAGGCCAGGCCCTGGGTCAGCAGCGCCACCCACAATCCGCCCTCGTGGTCCTGCAGCAGATCGAGTACGCCGCTCTGGGCAGTGAGGAAGCCGCTGCCGCGGTCGCCCTCGAGCCGCCGCAGTGCGCTGGCGTCGCCGCGCAGCAGACCGTCGGACGTGCCCGCCCAGTAGCCTCCCTGGCGATCGGCCAGCACCAGCGCCGAACGCAGGCCGGCGCTGTCACTCCAGCGCGGACGGCTGACCCGGTCCTGCGCATCGATGCGGTACAGCCCGTCGTTCTGGCTGCCGATCCAGATCGAGCCATCCGGATCACGGCTCATCCGCAGCACGCTCAACGCGCCCAGCTCACGCGGTGCCACGGACTCGAACCCACGGCCGTTCCAGCGCGCCACCCCGCTCTCGGTGCCGATCCACAGGCGCCCCTGCGCATCAACCAGGCTGCTGTAGATGGTGTTGCTGGGCAGGCCGTCCTGACGGGCCGGGTCGTGCTTGAAGAAGCGCAGGCTACCGTCCTCTCCGAACCGGCAGACCCCGTGGCTGCTGGTGCCGATCCAAAGCGCATCCTCGGCGTAGGCCAGCGTCCAGAACTGGCCCAGGCACGGGCCATTGACCGCATCGAAGGTCTTGAACCGCTCGCGGTCGGCATCCAGGCGAGCCACACCCTTGCCGTTGATACCGACCCAGATGCGGTCCAGTGGATCGACCAGCAGGGTCTCGATCTCATTGCCGGGCAACGAACCCGGCTGTTCCGGATCATGTTCCCAGACCCGCAGGGTGCCCCCGTCATAGCGCACCAGGCCACCGTCTGTGGCCGCCCAGATATGCCCCTGGCGATCCTCGGCCAGCGCCAGCACCATGCGCGAGGGCATGCCTTCGGCGGCACCGAAACGGCGCAGGCGCGGTGTTTCTGCCATGTCCGGGGCCGCAGCTGCAGTGGCCAACGCCATCAGCAACAGCCCCATGCCCACGATGCCTCGGCACCACAGGCGCCAGCCGCTCGTCATCCTGAACCCCCTGTCCTGGTCCGATTGTCACACAGGGCTGGGTTCATGGCTGCAACAGCCTGTTTCCACCGGTGGACCCACCACGAACTGTTGCAGCCATGCACGCATCGTTGGCAGGGGCCTGTGCGTATGATCACAGCGTCCCCCTTCCGGAGCCCGCCATCGATGCGTCCCTGCCTGGCCCTGCTGCCGATGCTGCTCGCCACCGCTCCCGCCTGGGCGGATGCAGAGACTTATCGTCTCGATCCGGTGCACACACGGGTCTTGTTCACCATCGACCACGCGGGTTACTCGCAGGCGATGGGTACGGTCTCCGGCAGTGAGGGGCGCCTGCAGTTCGATCCCGACAACTGGCGCGGGGCCACACTGGATGTCGAGGTTCCCGTGTCGCGCTTGGACCTTGGTGATGCCAAATGGAACCAGGCCACGCTGGCCCGCAGCCTGCTGGATGGTGAGCGTTTCCCGAAGGCACATTTCGTCTCCAGCCGGGTCGAACCCATCGATGCCAAGCGTGCGCACGTGATCGGCATCCTGACCCTGCGCGGGGTCAGCCAGGAGGTCACCCTGGACGTGACCTTCAATACCATCAAGCGCTACCCCCTCCCCCCGTTCCGACGCACCGCCGGTTTTTCCGCCAGCACCACGCTGAGCCGGCGCGCGTTCGGCATCACCGCCTGGCCGGGCGTCATCGGTGATGCAGTACAGCTGAGGATCGAGGCTGAAGCCACCCTCGACCGCAGCGATGCCCCGGGAACTCCCGCTCCCGTTCCACACTCCGACCCCAAGACGGCCCCCTAGAGGACCCTTCATGACCGCCAAGAACACCCCCGCCGCCTGGGGGAGTGTCAGCCAGATCCTGCATTGGTTGATCGCATTGCTGATCCTCGCCCTGGGCGTGGTCGGCCTGACCATGGGCGAACTGCCCAAGACCCCCAAGTATTTCTGGGTCTACACCGCGCACAAGTCGATCGGCATCACCGTGCTGGCGCTGGTGCTGTTCCGCCTCGGCTGGCGCGTGTATGCCGGTGCCCCCAAGCCGGTGCCGGGCGTACCCAGCTGGCAGGAACGCATCGCCAGTGCCACCCACGTGCTGCTGTATGTGCTGATGTTCGCCATTCCGCTGTCGGGCTGGCTGTACGACTCGGCCAGTGGCCTGCGCCCGTTCCGCTGGTTCGGCCTGGTTGATGTGCCCAAGCTGAGCGGCCCGGACCCGCAGGTCGTTGCGGTCTCCCACGCCATCCACGAATACGGCTTCTGGCTGTTGATCGCGGTGGTGCTGGCGCATGCCGGTGCCGCCTTCTACCACCACCTTTTCCAGCGCGATGCGACCTTGTCCCGCATGTTGCCGCGTGGCTGGCTCGCCTCCCCTCACAAGGACTGACCGATGAACCTGAAACTGACCACCCCGGCCGCCGTGGCCGCCGCCCTGGCCGGCATGCTGGCCACCGCCCCGGCGCTCGCCGCCGACTACGCGCAGGCTCCCGGCGCCGGTTCGATCCTGGTGTTCGCCACCAAGTACGACGGTGAAGTGTTCACCGGCAGCTTCCCGGGCTTCGCCACCAAGCTCAGCTTCGACCCGGCCAACCCGGCCGCCGGTTCACTGGACGTGGTGATCCCGCTTGCCGGTGCCAAGAGTGGCAACAGCGACCGCGATTCGACCCTGCAGACCGCCGACTTCTTCAACGTCGGCAAGTTCGCCACTGCGCGCTACACCGCCAAGGGCTTCCGTGCGGTGGGCAATGACCAGTTCGCCGCCGATGGCACCCTGGAACTGCGCGGCGTCAGCAAACCGGTCACCCTCACCTTCACCTGGAAGCCGGGCACTCAACCGGTGCTGACCGGCAAGGCCACGGTCAAGCGCCTGGACTTCGGCGTCGGCGGCGGTGATTGGGCCGACACCAAGACCATTCCGGACGAAACCGCGATCAGCACGATCGTGAAGTTCGACGCGAAATGAGCAATGGGCCGGGGCACCGCCCTGGCCGCGTCCTGTAGAGCCGGGCCATGCTCGGCTGCCGTCCAGGTCGCGCTGCGCGCGTCAGCCGAGCATGGCTCGGCTCTACAGTGAGCTTTCAGCCAGCCAGGCCTGCACCATGGCCGCGTCGAACGGCCAGTCCAACTCGCGGTCGCCGCGCTCGTCGCGCAGCACCGGCACCCGCGCGCCGTAGCGTGATTCCAGCGCCGGCTGGTCATCCAGAAACACCGATTCGAACTCCGGCGCCCTGGCCTTGGCCAGCTCGGCCAGGGCCATGTCGCACAGGTGGCAGTCGTCACGCTGGAACAGAGTCAACACCGGATGGGTCCCCTTGGCGGAAATGCTGCGCCGCAGCCATGGAAGTGCGGCGTGAACCGCTAGAATAGCGGTCTCTTCCGGTACCCGCAGTACGGCAACCATGGCTGTCAGCACGTTCGACGTTTTCAAGATCGGCATTGGCCCGAGCTCCTCGCACACCGTCGGGCCGATGAAGGCCGCCGAGCGATTCATCCACCGCTGGCTGCTCGATCCGGGCCGTCTGCACGAGGTCGCACGCATCCGTGCCGATGTCTACGGCTCGCTGGCGCTGACCGGGCGCGGCCACGGCACCGACAAGGCGATCCTGCTGGGCCTGGAAGGGCAGCGGCCAAACCTGATCGACCCGGACATCATTCCGGCCACCCTGGAGCGCATCCGCAGCAGCAAGCGCATCCAGCTGATGGGCCAGCACGAGATCGCCTTCGACGAGAAGCGCGACCTCGGCATGAACAAGCGCCAGAAGCTGCCGTACCACACCAACGGCATGCGCTTCACCGCGTACAACGCCGACGACGAAGTGATCGCCACCCGCGATTACTACTCCGTCGGTGGCGGCTTCGTGGTCAACCAGGACGACGCGGCCGATGACCGCATCGTGCCCGACGAAACCCCGCTGCCCTACCCGTTCAAGAGCGGCGACGAGCTGCTGGCGCAGACTGCACGTAGCGGCCTGAGCATTGCCCAGCTGATGTTCGAGAACGAGAAGTGCTGGCGCAGCGAAGACGAGATCCGCGCGCAGCTGCGCGAGATCTGGAGTGCGATGCAGTCGTGCGTGACGCGCGGCATCCGCGAGGAAGGCGTGCTGCCGGGTGGCCTGAAGGTTGGCCGTCGTGCACCGGCGCTGTACCGCGAGCTGTCGTCGAAGCCGGAAGCGGCAATGCGCGACCCGCTGACCACGCTGGACTGGGTCAACCTGTACGCGCTGGCGGTGAACGAAGAGAACGCCGCCGGTGGCCGTGTGGTGACCGCGCCGACCAACGGTGCGGCCGGCGTGCTGCCGGCGGTGCTGCATTACTTCGACCGCTTCTGCCCCGGCGCCAACGAGCAGCGCGTATTCGATTTCCTGTTGACCTCGGCAGCGATCGGCATCCTGTACAAGGAAAACGCCTCGATTTCCGGCGCCGAAGTGGGTTGCCAGGGCGAAGTTGGCGTGGCCTGCTCGATGGCGGCCGGTGGCCTGGTCGCAGCGCTGGGTGGCAACCCGAGCCAGATCGAGAATGCCGCGGAAATCGGCATGGAACACAACCTCGGCCTGACCTGTGACCCGATCGGTGGCCTGGTGCAGATCCCCTGCATCGAACGCAACGCAATGGGCGCGGTGAAAGCGATCAACGCCTCGCGCATGGCGATGCGTGGCGACGGCAAGCACAAGGTGTCGCTGGACAAGGTGATCAAGACCATGCGCGATACCGGCCGCGACATGCAGGACAAGTACAAGGAAACCAGCCGCGGCGGCCTGGCGGTGAACGTCATCGAGTGCTGAGTTGTAGAGCCGAGCCCATGCTCGGCTGATCGGGTAGGAGCAGCCGAGCGTGGGCTCGGGCTCTACATCGGACGACACCGTCACCGCGTTCCGGTTAGGCTCGGGGCTTCCCCTGCCCCGGATTGCCTCATGCGCGTGATCGCCGCTGCCCTGCTTGCCTGCCTGCCGCTGTCCGCCCTGGCCGCGCCCACTTACGGGCCGCGGCTGGAGGGTTTCGACTACGGCTATCCGGTGAAGACCTTCACGCTGGAGTCGCAGCGGCAGCCGCTGGAGATGGCCTACCTGGACATCGCGCCGAAGAAGGCGCCCATCGGCGTGGTGGTGCTGCTGCACGGCAAGAATTTCTGTGCCGGCACCTGGAAGGAATCGATCAAGCCGCTGGTTGCGGCCGGCTATCGGGTGATCGCCCCGGACCAGGTGGGCTTCTGCAAATCCAGCAAGCCCGAACGTTACCAGTATTCGTTCGCGCAGCTGGCCGCCAACACCCATGCCCTGCTGCAACAGCTGCAACTGGGTGATGTACCGGTGCACCTGGTTGGTCATTCGATGGGCGGCATGCTGGCGGTGCGCTACGCGCTGATGTTCCCGCAGGACCTGCGCAGCCTGTCGCTGGTCAATCCGATCGGGCTGGAGGACTGGAAGGCGCTGGGTGTTCCCTGGCGCAGCGTGGACGCTTGGTACGCCGGCGAAATGAACATCAGCTATGACAGCATCCGCCGCTACCAGCTGGAGGTGTACTACGACGGCAAATGGAAGCCGGCGTATGAACCGTGGGCGCGGATGCAGTCGGGCATGTACGAAGGCCCGGGCAAGCAGGCCGTTGCATGGAGCCAGGCGCTGGCCTCGGACATGGTGTTCAACCAGCCGGTGGTCTACGAACTGAAGAACCTGCAGGTGCCGACCACGCTGTTCATCGGCCAGAAAGACCGCACCGCGATCGGCCGTGACCTGGCGCCGCCTGCAGTAAAGGCGACGCTGGGCAACTATCCGGCGCTCGGCAAAGCGACGGCGGCGGCGATTCCGGGCGCGACGCTGGTCGAGTTCGCCGAACTGGGCCATTCGCCGCAGGTGCAGGACCCCAAGCAGTTCAACAGCGCATTGTTGAAGGCGTTGAAGTCGCGCTGACCGACGGCCCCCTGTAGCGCCGAGCCCATGCTCGGCTCCTCCGGCAGGATGGAACGACGCCAGGAGCAGCCGAGCATGCATGGGCTCGGCTCTACACAAGCGATGCGATCAACTTACGATCCGCAGCACGTCATCCAGCAACGCAGCGGCGGTGACTTCCGCGCCCGCACCTGGCCCCTGGATCAACAAGGGTTGGCGGTGGTAGCGGTCGCTGTGGATGGCCACGCGGTTGTCGGTGCCCGCCCCCTGCGCCAGCGGATGATCGGCCGGCAATTCACGCAGGCCGACCTGCGCACCCTCGCCGTCAACACGGCCAACGAAACGCAACACACGGCCGTTGTCGCGTGCCTGCTGCCAACGCGCCTGCAGTGGCGCATCCAGCTGCTCGAGTGCAGCCACTGCGTCCTCCAGCGGCAACGCTGCCAGCGCTTCAGGCACCAGTGAATCCACCTGCACCTGCGAGGCATCCAGCGCCAGCCCGCTGCTGCGCGCCAGGATCAGCAGCTTGCGGCGCACGTCCTCGCCAGACAGGTCCAGGCGCGGGTCCGGTTCGGTATAACCGGCCGCCAGCGCCTCGCGCACCGCCGCCGAGAACGGCGACTGGCCGTCATAGCGATGGAACAGCCACGCCAGCGAGCCGGACAGCACGCCCTCGATGGCATGGATGTGATCGCCACCGGCCACCAGCGCGCGCAGGCTGCTCAACAGCGGCAGGCCCGCGCCCACCGTCGCGCTGTCGCCATAACGCGCGCCACTGTCGGCACAGCTTTCCGCAATGGCTTGCGCGCGTGCCAGCTGCGCACCACGGCCCAGCTTGTTGGCGGTCACCACGTGCACGCCGCGCGCCAGCCACTGCACGTGGCGCGCGGCCACGTCTTCGCTGGCGGTGGCGTCGACCACCACGTCGCCACGCTCCAGTCCTTCGGCACTCGCCCACGGCGGCGAGCTGAGGCCGTCACGCGGTGCGCGCCGTGCCAGCTCCAACGGCAAGGCCAGATCGCGATCGATCGCCAGCGCGGTGCGCGAATTGGCCAACCACTGCACGCTGGGCAGTTCCAGCCCACGCGCCTGCAACGCCTGGTAGCGCTGCACGAAGGCCGAGCCCACCGTGCCGGTGCCAAGCAGCGCCAGTCGTCCCACGCCAAGCGCGGGAATTTCAGCGGCGAGCGCGCTCATGCGTCCACCACCTGTTTGCGGCGCGCGGCTGCATCGATCACGGCTTCGGCGCGCTGCAGCGCGGCACCGAGATCGGCCAGCAGGTCGCGCTCGGCCTCGATGCCGACCGACAGGCGCAGCAGCCCTTCGCTGATGCCGGCGGCGGCACGCGCTTCGGCGGTCATCGCCGCATGGGTCATGGTGGCGGGGTGCGCGATCAGGCTTTCGACGCCGCCCAGCGATTCGGCCAGGGTGAAACAGCGCAGGCCATCGACGAAGGCACGCACTGCGGCATGCGGATCATCGCCTTCGCAGTCGGCCAGTTCGAACGACAGCATCGCGCCGAAACCACTCTGCTGGCGTGCGGCGATGGCATGGCCGGGGTGATCGGCCAGGCCCGGGTAGTACACCGCGCCGACGGCCGGATGCTGGTCCAGCAGGGCAACGATCGACGCGGTGTTCTCCTGGTGCACGCGCAGGCGCGCATCCAGCGTGCGCAGGCCGCGCAGGGTCAGGAAGGCGTCGAACGGGGAACCGGTCAGGCCCAGCGCGTTGCCCCACCACACCAGCTGCTCGTGCAATGCCGGATCGCGCGCGACCACCGCACCGCCCACCACATCGCTGTGGCCATTGATGTACTTGGTGGTGGAATGCAGCACCAGGTCCGCACCGAAGGACAGCGGCTGCTGCAGCGCCGGCGACAGGAACGTGTTGTCGACCACCACGAGTGCTCCGGCCTTGTGCGCCGCATCGATGACGAAGCGCAGGTCGGTGATGCGCAGCAGCGGGTTGGACGGCGTTTCCACCAGCACCAGCTTCGGCTGGGTGGCCAACGCCTGTGCCAGTGCACGCGGATCGGTCAGGTCGGCGGTGACCAGCTCGAAGTGGCCCTTCTTCGCCAGCGCATTGAACAGGCGCCAGCTGCCACCGTACGCATCGTGCGGCACCACCAGGGTATCGCCCGGCTGTAGCAGCGCGTTCAGCACCAGGTTGATCGCGCCCATGCCGGTCGCGGTGATGACGCCACCGGCACCGCCCTCCAGTTCCGCCAGCGCCTCGCCCAGCAGGTCGCGGGTCGGGTTGCCACTGCGCGTGTAGTCGTACTGGCGTTTGTTGCCGAAGCCTTCAAAGCTGAAGTTCGACGACAGCACGATCGGCGGCGTGACCGCGCCATGCGCGGTATCCCGATCGATGCCGGCACGGACGGCGGCAGTGGTGCGGCTACAGGACGGCTCGTTTGCGTGCAGGCTCATGCGGACTCTCCAGAAGTGCGGAAGGCGGTGGCGAGGATCGCGTCGATGCGATCGGTTTCTTTGAGGAAAGCGTCGTGGCCATAGGGCGAGCGCAGTACGCGCAGGCTGCCGCGCGGGCCCAGCCCTTCGACCAGGCCGACCAGGTCGGCCAGCGGCACCAGGCGGTCACCCTCCACCGCGACCACCACGGTAGGCGGCAGGATCGCGGCAGGGTCCACGCGGTGCAGGTCGATCGATTCGGACAGGCGCAGGTAGGCGGTCACCGGCGTGCGCGCGACGTACTGCGCGCCGGCAGCGTCGAGATAGTCTTCGGCGGCTACGCGCACGCGGCCATTGATGACTTCCGGTGCGGCGTCGAAGCGCTCGCCGAATTCTTCCGGCGTGCGGTAGCTGAGCATGGCGAACTGCCGGGCCAACGCCAGCCCGTGGTCTTCACCGCACTGCAGCTGGCCCAGCGCGACCGCGCGGCGCTGCAAGGCGCGCCAGGCGGCGGCATACGGATGCGGGCGATGCGCACCGCTGGCCAGCACCAGCTGGCGCACGCGGGCCCGATGACGGATCGCGAACTGCTGGCCGACCAGCGCGCCATACGAATAGCCGACAAAGGCCTTCAGCGTGCGGATACCCAGATGATCCAGCAGCAGTGCCAACGCATCGGCCTGGTCGGCGGTATCGATCGGCACATCCAGTGCACCGTCGGCACCGATGAAATCGAAGGCCAGTACACGCAGCTGCTGCGGATCCAGCGCGCGCCCGCTGCCCACCAGGTCTTCGGCCCAGCCCTTCTCGCTGAACTGCGCATTGGACGCCACATGGCGATGGGCGGAGATGCCACCGGCCAGCACCACTACCGGCGCATTGGCCGGGCCGACCCACTCATAGCGCAGGCGCACCGGGCTGGGGCCGGCGTGACGCATCGACAGCACCGCGGCGAACTCACCGCGCTCGGCATGCACACGGTCTTCGACCGGCACGCTGACGGGGACAAAGGGTTCGGGGCGAATGGCGGTACTGGCGGCGAAGCTCATGGCGGGATCCGGTTGGGGAATCGGCCATCGAGCCTTCGCGGGCCCGCGTTCGAGATGCACGTGCGGTGCATGGTTCGAACCATCTTTCGGTGGACGCCACGGTCCCCGCAGGATTTGGCACCTACGCAGACGCTTTCGCATCCGCGGGCTGCCCCGGCTTCAAAGGGCCTGTCCCTCTGCCGGTCTCGATGGTGGGGCCACGATGCCAGCCCTTTCGGGCACTGTCAATCCCTTCATGCGGATAAAGCGATGAATATTTTCCAACTCTACTCTGCGAGCGCCGTCGCGCCCGTTCCGTTCAGGATCAAGTACAGTCCCGGCGGTCCTTTTCACTGGAACCGCCGATGCCGCGCCTGCCCCTGTCCTGCCTGCTGTTGGCTCTGCTGACGAGCGCGACTGCACACGCCGGCGACTGGCGCCAGGGCTGGGGACTGATTCCCCCCTCCGCCCCCGGCACCCGCGCAGACAGTGTCGAGGGCGCCACTCCCATGGCCCAGCTGCGCCTGCAGCCGGTCGGCACGCAATGGCAGGCCCGGATCGACAATGGGCTGGCAGGACCGCTGCAGATCCAGCTGCGCGCTGCACCCGGACACCCGGTCGAAGGTCTCCCGGTCGAATCGCTGATCCAGGGCGACAGCAGCCTGGTGGTCGGCCACCTGCCTGCCCCGCTCGACGGCCGCACACTGGACCTGCGCCTGCAATCGGTGCCGGGCAATCCAGCCGCACAGGCCGAGGATGTCGCCTACCGCCTGCCGTTCGATGCGGCCCGTCCGCGCGTGGACCAGGCGCCGCAGGGCCGGTTCAGCCACGATGACGAGGAGAACCGCGACGCGGTCGACTTCGCGCTGCCGGAGGGCACCTTGGTACTGGCCGCGCGCGAGGGTACGGTGATGCAGATCCAGGATGGCTTCAGTGCCAACGGGCTGGACCGCGAACGCGATGGTGGCCGCGCCAACTTCATCCGCGTGCTGCACAGTGACGGCAGCATGGCCCTGTACGGCCACCTGCAGGCCGGCGGCATGCGTGTGCGTCGCGGCCAGGCAGTGGGCGCCGGGCAGCCGATCGGCCTGTCCGGCAACAGTGGCTACAGCAGCGCGCCGCACCTGCACTTCGTGGTGCAGGTCAACCGCGGCATGGGCCTGCGCTCGGTGCCGGCACGCATCTTCACCGAGCAGGGCCAGCTGCAGTTCGCCCGCCAGGGCGAGGCCGAGGGCGGCATCGGGCGCTGAACGGCCCCGGCCGGTATAATCGGGCGCTTATCTCTTTGAAAAGCGCCCCGGGCGGGCGCCACTGCCATGTCCGAAGTCGCCAACGAAGCGTCGCGTCGCCGCACCTTCGCCATCATTTCCCACCCTGACGCCGGCAAGACCACGCTGACCGAAAAGCTGCTGCTGTTCGGAGGCGCGATCCAGATGGCCGGTTCGGTGAAGGGCCGCAAGGCTGCCCGCCACGCCACCTCCGACTGGATGGCGCTGGAAAAGGAGCGCGGCATCTCCGTCACCTCCTCGGTGATGCAGTTCCCGTACGAAGGCAAGATCGTCAACCTGCTCGACACCCCCGGCCACGCCGACTTCGGCGAGGACACCTACCGCGTGCTGACCGCGGTGGACTCGGCGCTGATGGTGATCGACGTGGCCAAGGGCGTGGAAGAGCGCACCATCAAGCTGATGGAAGTCTGCCGCCTGCGCGACACCCCCATCATGACCTTCATCAACAAGCTCGACCGCGAGGGCAAGGACCCGATCGAACTGCTGGATGAAGTGGAAACCGTGCTCGGCATCCAGTGCGCGCCGGTCACCTGGCCGATCGGCATGGGCCAGCGCCTGAAGGGCGTGGTGCACCTGCTGACCGGCGAAGTGCACCTGTACGAACCAGGCCGCAACTTCACCCGCCAGGATTCGACCATCTTCCCGTCCATCGATGCCCCCGGCCTGGCCGAGAAGATCGGTGCACAGATGCTGGCCGACCTGCGCGACGAACTGGAACTGGTGCAGGGCGCCAGCCATCCGTTCGACCTGGACGCTTACCGCGCCGGCAAGCAGACCCCGGTGTTCTTCGGCTCGGGCGTGAACAACTTCGGTGTGCAGCCGCTGCTGGACTTCTTCGTCGAGCATGCCCCGTCGCCGCAGGCACGTTCCACCACCGGCCGCGAGATCGCCCCGGAAGAGAACAAGCTGACCGGCTTCGTGTTCAAGATCCAGGCCAACATGGACCCGCAGCACCGTGACCGCGTGGCGTTCATGCGCGTCTGCTCGGGCCGTTTCAGCGCCGGCATGAAGACCTTCCACGTGCGCACCGGCAAGGAAATGAAGCTGGCCAACGCGCTGACCTTCATGGCCAGCGACCGTGAAATCGCCGCCGAAGCGTGGCCGGGCGATGTGATTGGCATCCACAACCACGGCACCATTTCCATCGGCGATACCTTCACCGAAGGCGAAGCGGTCACCTTCACCGGCATCCCCAACTTCGCCCCGGAACTGTTCCGGCGCGCACGCCTGCGTGATCCGCTCAAGCTCAAGCAGCTGCAGAAGGGCCTGGCCCAGCTGTCCGAGGAAGGTGCGACCCAGTTCTTCCGCCCGCTGACCAGCAACGACCTGATTCTGGGTGCGGTCGGTGTGCTGCAGTTCGACGTGGCCGCCTACCGCCTGAAGGACGAGTACGGCGTGGAAGCCACCTTCGAGCAGGTCAGCGTCAGCACCGCGCGTTGGGTCCACTGCAGCAACGAGAAGAAGCTGGAAGAGTTCCGCGAGAAGAACGCGCTGAATCTGGCGCTGGATGCGGCCGGCCATCTGGTCTATCTGGCACCGACCCGGGTCAACCTGCAGCTGGCACAGGAACGTTCGCCGGATGTGCGCTTCTCGGCCACCCGCGAAGCGGCGCATACCGTTTCGGTGGGCTGATGCCAAGGGGTCGGATCCCTTTCCGCAGGAAAGGGCTCTGGCCCCAGCGCTGCCGGGGCTTCATCCACGCGTGGCGTGGATCTACCGATCACCGGTTCATCGGCGCAATGCAGGGATTCACCCACCATACGGTGACGGGCGTGCACATGTCGCCCATCGCGGCGATGATAGGGGGACGCGGGTCCCCCTCCCCGTGAACGATGCCCATGCCCATGTCCACGACGTCCATTGCTTCGATCCGTGAAGAAATCGCCAGCGCCCTGACCCATGGCTTGGGAGCGGTATTCGCCCTGGCAGCCAGCGCGGTGTTGATCACCCTGGCGGCGATCTACGGCGACGGCTGGCAGCTGGCCAGCGCGATCGTATTCGGTATCGCGCTGTTGCTGCTGTACACCGCCTCCACCCTGTATCACGCCATCCAGCATCCGGTCGCCAAGGGTCGGTTGAAGGTGTTCGACCACTGCGCGATCTATGTACTGATCGCGGGCACCTATACCCCGTTCACCCTGATCGGCCTGCGCGGCCCGTGGGGCTGGGGCCTGTTCACCGCGATCTGGGCGCTTGCGCTGGGCGGCGTGGTGTTCAAGCTGTTCTACACCGGCCGCTTCAAGGTGCTCTCAACGGTGATCTACATCGCCATGGGCTGGCTCGTGGTCGTGGCGATCAAGCCGATGTGGGCCTCGATCGACGGCGGCACCCTCACCTGGCTGTTCGCCGGCGGCCTGTCGTACACGCTGGGCACCTACTTCTACCACCGTGAATCGATCCCGTACTCGCACGCGATCTGGCACCTGTTCGTGATCGGCGGCAGCGTCTGCCACTTCGTCGCGGTCACCATGCAGGTGCTGTAAACGGCCGCTCGCAGGCGGCGTGTGCACACCATGCACATGGCCGCTTCGCGCCCTGTCCACGAAGAGGGGGCAACCATGGCAGCGTGAATGCTGCCGCCTCCCCTGCTGCAAAGCGCACCACCCGCTGGCGCGTCCGCCGCCCCGGCCCACGAGGCCGGCGCTGGCTCACGATCCTGATTTTCCTGCTGGCGGCGATCCTGCTGCTGATCGCGTTGTGGGACTGGAACTGGTTCAAGGGGCCGGTGGAGCGCGCGGTGCAGGCACGCACCGGCCGCGTGCTGCACATCGGGAATCTTGATGTCGACCTCGGCCGCACCAGTACCATCCGCGCCGATGCGATCACCTTCGCCAATGCCAGCTGGGCGAAGCAGCCCGATATGGCCAGCGCAGACCGCCTCGAGATCGACGTGCGGGTGTGGCCCCTGCTGCGCGGCAGCGTGCAGCTGCCCGAAGTGCGCCTGACCCGGCCCGATGTGCTGCTGGAAACCGCGCCGCGCAAGGGCGAACCGGGCAACTGGGATTTCCTCGGTGGCAGCACGGGCGGGACCAGTCCGCAGCTCAAACGGCTGCGCATCGACGACGGTCGCCTGCAGTTCCTCGATGCGCTCGGCCGCACCGATATCCGCGTGGACGTGCGCAGCGGGCTGCCGAAGCAGGCCGACGCGGCGCCACCGCTGCTGGTGCAGGGCAAGGGCCACTGGCAGGGCAATCCGTTCACCCTGCGTGGTGGCACGGAATCACCGTTGGAGCTGACCGACAGCGACCACCCGTTCCGCATCCATCTTGATGGCCGTGCAGGCGCCACCCACGCGGTAGCCAGTGGCACGCTGACCAACCCCTTCCAGCTGCGCGTGTTCGATCTGCAGTTCGCGCTCAGCGGCCAGGACCTGGCCGACCTCTACCCGCTGCTCGGCATTGCCATTCCGCCGTCGCCCCCTTATGCGTTGAACGGCCGGCTCAAGCGTGACCACAACATCTGGCGCTACGACGCCTTCACCGGCAAGGTCGGCGACAGCGACCTCGGCGGCAATCTGCAGTTTGAAGTGGGCGGCGCGCGGCCGCGGCTGACCGCCACGCTGGAATCCAAACGGCTGGACTTCGATGATCTGGCCGGCTTCGTCGGTGCCCCGCCAAGAACCGGCGGCGGCGAAACCGCCAACGCAGAACAGAAGGCCGAGGCCGCACGGGTTGCTGCCCGTGCACGCGTGCTGCCCGACACGCCCTACAACCTCGGCAAGCTGCGCGCGATGGATGCCGACGTGCGCTGGAAGGCCCACCGCATCAACGCGCCGTCATTGCCGCTGGACGACATGGACGCGCACCTGCTGCTGGATGACGGCGTGCTGCGACTGGACCCGCTGAACTTCGGCGTCGCCGGTGGCGACATCCGCAGCACGATCCGCATGGACGCGCGTCGCCCGCAGATCAGCACCGCGCTGAAGGCCAGCGTGCGCGGCGTGCAGCTGGGTCAATTGTTCCCGGACGCGAAACTGGCTGAACAGGCCAAGGGCGGCATCGGCGGCGAAGTGGACCTGAGCGGCCGCGGCAACTCGATCGCCGCAATGCTCGGCAGCAGCAGTGGCAAGGTCGGCCTGGCGATGGGCCGTGGCCATGTCGGCAACCTGGTGATGGAACTGGCGGGGCTGGACATCACCGAATCGCTGAAATTCCTCGTGACCGGCGACAAGCAGATCCCGCTGCGCTGCGCCTTCGCCGACTTCGGCGTACGCGACGGCCTGATGACCAGCCAGGCGCTGGCGGTGGACACCACCGACACGATCCTCATCGGCGAAGGCACGGTCAGCCTGCGCGACGAGAGCCTGGACCTGCTGCTGAAACCGCGCCCGAAGGACAAGAGCATCCTGGTACTGCGCTCGCCATTGCACATCGCCGGCACCTTCAAGGATCCGTCATTCCGCCCGGACTTCAAGGCGTTGGGTATTCGTGGCGCCGTGGCCCTGGCGCTGGGCAGCATTGCCCCGCCGGCGGCGCTGCTGGCGACGATCGAACTGGGGCCGGGGAAGGATGCCGACTGCGGCGGGCAGTATGCGAAGTAGAAGTAGGAGCGTTCGTTCGTGGCGCCTCGTTTTTCCGCGCGTGGAGCCGGAGCAAGGCGACAGGCAGGACACGCCGTAAATACGTCCCTGTAGGCTCGGTCGGCGCATCCATGCGCCTCACGGTCCTGCCTGTCGCCTTGCTCCGGCTCCCGACAGTTTCCTGCGCGCGCGGAACGAGAGCGGAAATTCAAAGTCAAAAGAAGAAAGCAAAGTCAAAAGCTGTTGCCAACCAAGGTTGGCAGCTACCAAAGGCGAGGCACCGCGCATGTACGCACCGCGCTCGCAGAAATGTGTCCAGAGGCGGAGGGGATGGGCGGGCAGGACCGTTGGCGCCATGGATGGCGCCATCGAGCCTACAAGGACGTACTTGCGGCGTGTCCTGCACGCCCATGCCCTCCGCCTCTCCGACGTATCATGAAGGCGCTGCTTCTACTTTGGCTCTGGCTTCAAAAAGCGGGCCGGCGGGCCGCAGGCCCGCCAGCGAACACCTCACCCCGCCACGATGTACTGCTGCAGCTGGTCCAGCTCGCGCCGCTGCGCATCGATCACCGACTTCACCAGGTCGCCGATGGAAATCACCCCCAGCACCTGCGCCCCCTCCACCACCGGCAGATGGCGGATGCGATAGTCGGTCACCAGCTGCAGGCAATGCTCCACCTGCTCGCCCGGCGACACCGTCACCACCTGCGCCGTCATGATCTCCGCCACCGCCGTATCGCGTGACGAGCGATCCCGCAGCACGATCTTGCGCGCGTAATCGCGCTCGGACAGGATCCCGACCAACCGCGGCCCGTCCATCACCAGCACCGCACCGATGCCCTTTTCCGCCATCAACCGGATCGCATCGATCACCGCCGCATCCGGCGCGACCGCGTGTACTTCAGGAGACTTGCCGTCCAACAGTTGCCGTACCGTCGTCATCTACCTGCCCTCCGAGGGTGGGTTGCAGTGCCGAGTCTGCCACGGCGGATGCTAGCCACGCGTCAACCAGGTACAGCGGCCGCTGCTTGGACTCTTCGTACAGCCGGCCCAGGTACTCACCGATCAGGCCCAGCGCGATCAGCTGTACCCCGCCCAGGAACAGGATCACCGCCATCATCGTCGGCCAGCCCGCCACCCGGTCGCCATACAGCGCCGCCTTCACGATCACCCATACGCCGAAGACGAAGGCCACCGCTGCCGTTGCCAGTCCCAGGTAGGTCGCCGCCCGCAGCGGCACGGTGGAGAAGCCGGTAATGCCCTCCAGCGCGAAGTTCCACAGCCGCCACAGACTGAACTTGCTGGTGCCGGCCACTCGCGCGTGACGGTGATAGGGCACCGCGATCCGCTTGAAACCGACCCAGCTGAAAAGCCCCTTCATGAAACGGTGGCGCTCGCGCATCTCGCGCAGCGCACTCAACGCACGTGGCGACAGCAGGCGGAAATCACCGGTATCGGCCGGGATCGGCGTGCGCGACAGGCGCCCCATCACCCGGTAGAACACCGCCGCCGTGGCGCGCTTGATCCAGGCCTCGCCATCGCGGGCCATGCGCGTGCCATAGACGTTGTCATGGCCCTCGCGCCAGCGCGCGACGAATTCCGGTACCAGCTCCGGCGGATCCTGGCCATCGGCGTCAAGGATCATCGCCGCTCCGTCGCGCACCAGGTCCAGGCCGGCGGTCAGCGCGGCTTCCTTGCCGAAGTTGCGCGACAGCTTCAGCGCGGAAACCCGTGCATCGGACTGGGCCAGGCGGGCGATCACTTCCCAGGTGCTGTCATGGCTGCCGTCATCCACATAGAGGATGTGGCCTTCGATATCGGGCATGCCGTCCAGCACGGCACACAACCGCGGATGCAGCAACGGCAGTGCCAGGGCCTCGTTGTAGGCGGCGATGACAAAGGTAAGCCGTTGGCGGGTCATGCCCCGATTGTACGTTGCCGCCGCCCGCAGATCAGGCGTCGTGGGCCCTCATTCTTCCGACAGGTACGCGGCCCCGCCCAGCTGCCGTGCCTGCCGCTGGATCCACGCCGCGCGCCGCTGTACGTACGGCCCTGGTTTTGCCGCGTTATAGCGCCGCGGCGCCGGCAGCACCGCCGCCAGCCGCGCGCTCTCGGCCGGGCTCAGGCGCGCCGCGTCCTTGCCCCAGAACGTCTGCGCCGCTGCTTGCGCCCCATACACGCCATCACCGAACTCGGCGATGTTGGCGTACACCTCCAGGATGCGCTCCTTCGGCCACAGCGCTTCGATCAGCACCGTGTACCAGACCTCCAGACCCTTGCGGATCCAGCTGCGGCCCTGCCAGAGGAACAGGTTCTTGGCCACCTGCTGGCTGATCGTGCTGGCACCCCGCAGGCGCCCGCCCCTGGCATTGTGGTCGCGGGCCTTTTCGATGGCCTGCAGGTCGAAGCCGTTGTGTTCGGGGAAGCGCTGGTCTTCGGCCGCCACCAGCGAGATCGGCAGGCTCGGTGCCATCTGGTCCAGGTCGCGCCACTGGTAATGCAGGCGATACGACCAGTCAGCATCGCCCAGCGCCTCGCCATAGCGCCACAGCATGACCGTGGACACCGGAGGATCGATGAACCGCAGCACCAGCACCTGCAGGCAACTGAAGGCCGCCAGCAGCACCGGCAGCCACAGCATCTGTTTCCAGCGCCAGCGCCTGCGGCGCGGGACGTCCGCCCCGGCCTCCACCTTGTGCTGCTCTCCCCCTGCCCCCATTACTGGTGCATCCTTCTTCTGTCTGGTTGTCGGCGCATTATCCGGCAACCGCCCTCGTTTACGCGCGATATGAGCCGATGACCGCCAACTCCGATTCCCTGATCCGCTTCCTGCTCCCCGACGCTGGCGTCCGTGGTGTCCATGTGCGCCTGCAGGCCACCTGGCAGGAAATCCTGTCCCACGCCGCCTACCCGGATACGGCCGCCGAACTGCTCGGCGAGGCCTGCGTGGCCTCGGCGCTGTTCACCGGCCACACCAAGATCGATGGCCGCCTTTCGATCCAGCTGCGCAGCAGCACCGCCCTGCGCACCCTGTTCGCCGAATGCACCGCCGCAGGCACCCTGCGCGGTATTGCCCAGCTCAGCGAGGGCGCCGATGCGCCGCGCGACCTGTCCAGCCTGGGCGATGACGCCCTGCTCGCGATCACCATCGAAAACCCGGGCCTGGACCCTCGCGAGCCGCAGCGCTACCAGAGCCTGGTCGCGCTGACCGCGCCGGAGCTGGACGAGGCCTTCGAGGACTACTTCCGCCAGTCCGAGCAGCTGCCGACCCGCCTGCTGCTGGCCGCCGACCGCAACGGTGCCGCCGGCCTGCTGCTGCAGAAGCTGCCGGGCGACGAGGGGGACGAGGATGGCTGGGCGCGCGCCAGCGCCTTGTTCGAAACCCTGGGCAAGGCCGAGCTGCTGGCGACCCCGGCCGAGCAGCTGCTGCACCGCCTGTTCCACGAGGAGAAGCCAGCGCTGATGGGCGACAAGCCCCTGTCCTTCGCCTGCTCCTGCTCCCGTGAACGGGTCGCGTCGATGCTGCAGTCGTTGGGCGAGGACGAGGCGCGTGCCGCGGCCGTGGACACCGGCGCCGTCGAGGTCCGTTGCGAATTCTGCGGGCGGGAGTATCACTTTCCTTTGACGGAGTTCGGCATACTGTTCCACGGTGCCGAGGGGACTGTACCGGCGCCTGAACGGCTTCAGTAAGCGGCTTGTCTTGCATCTGGGGGGATCAAGGCTTGTTAAGAATTCATAAACACCCTAGGATCAAGTTCCCGACTCCGCGGGAACTTCCGTTGTCCGTCCCTGTCTGAACTGGTCCGATGCGTACCTTCCTGCGTCTACCGCTGGCCCTGATGATCGCCCTTGGCGCGATCACGGGCGTGCATGCGCAGAGCAAGGACACGCGGACCGTGCTGCCGGTGTGGAACAAGGGCAGCGGCAAGGTCGAAGCCCTGCTGTACCTGGAGCCTACCGGCGAACAGGCGGCTGGCGCCCGCTGGCACTTCGGCCGCAATTCGCTGGATGCGGCCTTCGGCCTGTCGTCAGGCGATTCGCTGGGCCTGCTCTGCAACAGCAGCAGCGGAACCAGCATGAGCGGCCTGGCCAGTCACTGCATGCTGGCCAGCCTCGGCGACGAGGATGACCTCAACAGCCGTCGCTTCAGCGGCACCGCCGCGCTGAACCGCGGCAACAGCCGCCTGGGCATCACTGCCGGTACCGGCCGTGAAACCCTGCCGGCATGGCTGGCAGGCCCCAACAAGACTCCGTCATTGCGCGCCGAGCAGAATGATCTGACCGTGTTCGCGCAGAAGAACATCGGCCGCGAAGGCTTCGTTTCCATCGCCGGTACCTATGCCAAGGCCCGCCTGGTGCCGCTGGCCGACGCTTCGCCGGCCCTGGTCGACCGCTGGGACAGCAAGAGCCTGAGCATCGGTGCCGGCTACGGCAACTTCACCGGCAGCATCATCGGCCGCGTGGTCGACGTACCGGGCAAGCCCGGCAAGTGGGAAGGCCTGGGTATCGGCCTGACCTGGCGTACCCCGTGGTCCGGCCAGCTCACAGTGGGCGCGGAGAACGTGATCAGCCGCGGCAAGAATCCGTTCTCGCCACGCAATGAAAGCAATGACGACGGCACCGTGCCGTATGTCCGCTACGAGCAGGATCTGTAATCGGCTCGGTGCCGTGCAGCATCACTGCAACCGACACAGGGCGCCTCCGGGCGCCCTTGCTGTTTCTGCAGGTACCACGAGTTTCTGCAGGTACCACAAAGGCGGCACACACGCCCGATTTGATACATGTCGAAACACAACGAAATGCATCAATAGAAACGGATATGATCGCAAAATGAGGCCGTGATCACGGAAATGCGCCAAACATATTCCGCAAGCAATTGAATTATATGACTTCATTGCGATGTGAAGATCAACCACATCCAAAATTAACGCAGCTTTAATTTTCCAAGGGGCGCCGTTACTATCGGTTCAGCCTCGCGTTTTTTGGAGCGACTTTTTTCGCTCCGCACGCAGGCAATCACCCCAGCCAAGACTTCTTGGAGAGAGAGAGCCAATGAATTTGAAGTCCAACAAGCTGCGCGATGCGGTTGTCATCGCGCTGGTCGCCGGTGCCTCCATCGCGACCGCCCAGGCCCAGGAGGCCACGGGTGCGACCAACCTGGATCGCATCCAGGTCACCGGTTCGCGCATCCGTTCGGTTGACCTGGAAACCCAGCAGCCGGTCCTGACCCTGTCACGCGAAACGATCCAGCAGACCGGCCGTACCAACGTTGCCGAAGTGCTGCAGCAGATCGCCACCAACGGTGCAGCCATCAACACCCAGTTCAACAACGGTGGCGACGGCTCGGCCGGTGTCGACCTGCGTAACCTGGGTTCCTCGCGCACCCTGGTGCTGGTCAACGGCCGTCGCTGGGTGCAGGCCCTGGACGGCACCGTCGATCTGAACACCATCCCGACCGCCATCGTCGAGCGCATTGAAGTCCTGAAGGACGGCGCCTCTTCGATCTACGGTTCGGATGCCATCGCCGGCGTGGTCAACATCATCACGCGCGACAACTTCAACGGTGGCGAAGCGCACGTCTACTACGGCCAGTTCAGCAAGGGTGATGGCCAGCGCCAGGCGCTGGACCTGACCCTGGGCAGCAGCAATGACCGCAGCAGCCTGGTGTTCGGCGCCAGCTACGTGAAGGAAAAGGCCGTCATGGCCGGCGCGCGCAAGATCTCGCGCGATCCGGTGTACGGCCTGGGCGCTTCGCAGTACAGCGGCCAGACCTCGTCGGGCGGCTACTGGGACCTGACCATCGATGACGTCGGTACCGACGATTACGACGCGTGGAGCGACCTGGCAGGCAGCGACGACCCGGCAACTGCTGCACGTGCCGGGCTCAACCGTCGCGTGATCAACCCGGGTGCCGCCGGCACCGACATCAACAACTACCACAACTTCAGCAGCGCCGACGCCTACAACTACGCCAAGGACAACTACCTGCGCACGCCGCAGGAGCGCAAGTCGATCTACATCCAGGGGCGTTACGACCTGACTGATTCGATCTCCCTGCGCACCGACGCGCTGTACAACCAGCGTCTGTCGGCCCAGCAGCTGGCCGGCTACCCGCTGAGCGCGGGCAGCTACCTCGGTGGCAACCAGGGCCTGTCGGCCGACAGTTATTACAACCCGACCCGCCTGACCGACAATCCGCGCGAACTGAACTGGAACCGCCGCCTGGTCGAACAGGACCGTTACTACGAACAGGACGTCAAGACCTTCCATTGGTATGGTGGCCTTGAAGGTTCGTTCGAAGTGGCCGGCCGCTACTTCAACTGGGATGCCGGTGCCGCCTACAACGTCTCCGACCAGGTCGATACCCAGGTTGGCGACGTGAACATGGGCAACCTGTACCAGGCCACCGGTGCGTCCTTCCTGGACACCGACGGCGTGGTCAAGTGCGGTGCGCCGGGTGCTGTCATTGCCGGCTGCGTACCGTTCAACCCGTTTACCAGCGCCGGCACCATGCCGCAGGACCAGCTGGACTACATCCTGTTCAACGCCAAGGACAAGTTCCAGAACAAGTCCAAGTCGTTCACCGCCAACCTGTCCGGCGACATCGTCGAACTGCCGGGCGGCATGATGGGCTTCGCCGCCGGTGTGGAAAGGCGCAAGGAATCGGGCTACGACATGCCTGACGCGTTCGTGTCGGCCGGTCTGAGCTCGGGCAATGGCCGCAAGCCGACGTCCGGTGCCTACGACCTGACCGATGTCTACCTGGAACTGGCCGTGCCGCTGCTGAAGGACCTGCCGGGCGCCAAGTCGCTGGAACTCAGCGCCGCCACCCGTCGTTCGGACTACAGCAACTTCGGTTCGACGCTGAACAGCAAGTTCGGATTCAAGTGGAAGCCGATCGAAGACCTGATGGTCCGCGGCAACTGGGCCGAGGGCTTCCGTGCTCCGTCCATTTCCAACCTGTTCGGTGGTGCCGGTGAAGCCTACGACAGCTACGGTGATCCGTGCTCGATCGGCAGCCCGTACATCGGCAATGCTGCCGTTGCCTCCCGCTGTGCGGCGGCAGGCATTCCCGCCAGCTACCAGCAGCGCGAGGGCTACGGCGGCCAGACCGCATGGCCGTTCGAGTGGAAGTCGAACCAGGAGCTGAGCCCGGAAACGTCGACCTCCAAGAGCCTGGGTATCGTCTACAGCCCGAGCTTCGTGCGCGGCTTCGACGTGTCGCTGGACTGGTGGAAGATCAACATCAAGGACGTGATCAGCCGCCCGACCGCCGACTACATGCTCGAGCAGTGCTATGTGCAGGGCAACGCCGGCTGGTGTGACGTGCTGGGCAACTCGGGCCTGACCCGCAATGCCCTCGGCCAGATCACCTACATGGCCCGCTACCTGCAGAACCTGGGTGAGCTGGAAGTGGAAGGTTACGACCTGACCATGCGTTACCAGCTGCCGGATACCCGCTATGGTTCGTTCTCGTTCGTGTGGGACAGCGTCTACATGAGCAAGTACCGCACCAAGGCCACCCCGGAATCGGAGTGGGATCCGTCCGAAGTCGGCGGCTACACCCGCGACTCCCCGATCTGGCGCATCCGCTCGAACCTGACCGCCAACTGGACCTATGGTGATTTCGGTGTGAGCTGGACCGTGCGTTACTTCTCGGGCCTGAACGAGAACTGCAAGTTCCCGGGCGTGGCTGAGTTGTGCAGCAACCCGGACAAGATCGGCCTGGAAGGCCGTCCGGACCCGGAAAACCACCTGGCCGCCACCACCTACCACGACCTGCAGGTCCGCTATAACCTGCCGTGGAACGGCACCGTCTCGGTCGGTCTGACCAACGTATTCGACAAGGAACCGCCGGTGGCCACGCAGGCCTTCGCCAACTCCTTCGACTACCAGTACGACACCCCGGGGCGCTACATGTACATGGAGTACCGCCAGCGCTTCTGATGGAAGCACCGGTGTAAGCAGCAGAACTACAGTACGGGGCCCTTCGGGGCCCCGTTTCTGTTGCAGGGCCGGTGCACGGCATCACGGCAACACAAAACAAAAAGGCCGCAGCAGGGCTGCGGCCTTTCGCACGCTCCAGCGCGGCGGACTCAGCCGTTCGGAATCAGCGTCTCGATCAGGTGCTCGACGTAGGCCTCGAAATCCTCGCGCGCCTGCTTGGGTTGCTGCAACTGCAGCGACAGCTGCAGGAAGCCGACATAGGCCGCGTAGGCCAGGCGCGCGCGATGGCGTGCATCGGTCGAACTGAGTCCGGCCTGGCGGAACGAGGCGATCAGATAGTCGAGGCGGCGCTGCGACACCCGGTCGATCACCGGGCGCACCATCGGGTGGTCCAGCGCCTTCAGCAGCTCGCTGTAGATGATGTGCGGCTGCACTTCATGCGCCACCATCTGGAACAGCTGGCGCAGGCGCACACGCGGATCCGGCACGTCTTCCAGGCTGCCGAACACCTGTTCCTGTTCGAACAGTTCCCAGCGTTCCAGTGCGGCCTGCAGCAAGGCGTCGCGCGAAGGGAAATGCCAGTAGAAACTGCCCTTTGTCACGCCCAGCCGCCGTGCCAGCGGCTCCACCGCGACGGCGCCTACGCCTTGTTCAGCAATCAGGTCGAGGGCCGCCTGGGCCCAGTCTTCGGCACTCAGGCGGCTATTGCGGCCGGCGCGCGGTTCGCCGGCGGAAGCGTCAGGTTGATTCATGCGCTGATTTAACCATACGCCGGGGTTCGTTGCAGTACGCGATTGCTGGCGAAACCGTCAAAGTGGCCTCCAGAAGGACTGCCGCACTGCACCATACGATGCAGTATTGACTTCCCACCCAAGCGATCCATACTAGCAAGTATGGTTACGTCCCCTACTCCCGCTGCGTTCCATGATCTGCGCCTGGACGCTGCCCATGGCGCACGCCTGACAGCGACCGCCAGCGACCACGGCCGGCGCGGCCGGGTGCTCTTCGCACATGGCTTCGGCCAGACGCGTCATGCCTGGACCGCCACCGCCCGCGCATTGTCCGCGGCGGGTCTGCAGACCCTGGCCTACGACGCTCGCGGCCACGGCGACTCGGACTGGAATGCCGCCGACCTGCCCTATCACGGCGAACAGTTCGCCGATGATCTGATCGTGCTGGCCGGCGAGCAACCGCGCCCGCCGGTGCTGGTCGCGGCCTCGATGGGCGGCCTGTTCGGCCTGTTGGCCGAATCGCGCTGGCCTGGCCTGTTCTCGGCGATGGTGCTGGTCGACATCACCCCGCGCTGGGATACCGCCGGTGTCGAACGCATCCTGGCCTTCATGACCGCCCATCCCGACGGCTTCGCCTCGCTGACCCAGGCCGCCGACGTGATCTCGGCCTACATGCCGCACCGTCCGCGCAAATCCGAGCAGTCGCTGCGTGCGCTGCTGCGCGAGGACGGCCACGGCCGCTGGCGCTGGCACTGGGACCCGCGCCTGGTGGCCGAACTGGCCCGCGACAGCGAACAGCACCAGGACGCACTGGCCGAGGCCGCACGCCAGGTGAAGTGCCCGCTGCTGCTGGTCAGCGGCGGTCGCAGTGACCTGGTCACGCCACAGACCGTGGCCGAATTCCTGGCGTTGGCGCCGCACGCGCGCCATGTACAGCTGCCGCAGGCCACACACATGGTCGCCGGCGATGACAACGACGCCTTTACCGCTACTGTGTTGGACTATCTGGACGTGTTGCCCGCAGCGGATGCTGCAGCTTCGTCCGCCACAAACGAGCACGTCACCGGAGCACGCTCATGAGCATCGTTCTTCCCTTCCTCGCCCTGCTGCTGGCAGGCGCCTTCGTCGCCTACCACCGCATGCGGCTGGTTACCTGGACGCTGATCAGCGTGGCCCTGCTGGCCACCTGCTGGTTCATTCCCTACGTCAACCAGACCGCCACGATCGTCGCGGCCGCTGTGCTGGCCGTCATCGCCGTGCCGCTGCTGCTGCCGTTCATCCGCAAGCCGCTGCTGACCGGCCCGATGATGAAGGTGTTCCGCAAGGTGCTGCCGCCGCTGTCGCAGACCGAGCGCATCGCGCTGGAAACCGGCTCGGTCGGCTTCGAGGGCGAACTGTTCACCGGTGATCCGGACTGGAACATCCTGCTCAACTATCCCAAGCCGCAGCTGACCGCCGAAGAACAGGCGTTCCTCGATGGCCCGGTGGAAGAGCTGTGCACCATGGTCAACGACTGGGAAATCACCCACGTCCATGCCGACCTGCCGCCGGAGCTGTGGGCCTTCATCAAGAAGAACAAGTTCTTCGGCATGATCATCCCGAAGGAATACGGCGGCCTGGGCTTCTCCGCACTGGCCCACCACAAGGTCATCCAGAAGCTGGCCTCGGTGTCGTCGGTGGTCAGCTCCACCGTCGGCGTGCCGAACTCGCTGGGCCCGGGTGAGCTGCTGGTACATTACGGCACCCAGGAACAGAAGGACCAGTACCTGCCGCGCCTGGCCGATGGTCGCGAGGTGCCCTGCTTCGGCCTGACCGGTCCGTTCGCCGGTTCCGACGCCACCTCCATTCCGGACTACGGCATCGTCTGCAAGGGTGAGTGGAATGGCGAGCAGGTGCTCGGCGTCAAGCTGACCTTCGACAAGCGCTACATCACCCTGGCCCCGGTCGCTTCGCTGATCGGCCTGGCCTTCCGCATGTACGACCCGGATGGCCTGATCGGCGATACCCGTGACATCGGCATCACCCTGGGCCTGCTGCCGCGCGACACCGCCGGTGTTGAAATCGGCCGTCGCCACTTCCCGCTGAACTCGACCTTCCAGAACGGTCCGATCCGCGGCAAGGACGTGTTCATTCCGCTGACCCAGCTGATCGGTGGCGCAGCCATGGCGGGCAAGGGCTGGAACATGCTCAACGAGTGCCTGGCCGTGGGCCGCTCGATCACGCTGCCGTCCACCGCCAGTGGCGGTGCCAAGGCCGGTGCCGCCGTCACCGGCGCCTATGCACGCATCCGCAAGCAGTTCGGCCTGTCGGTCGGCCGCTTCGAGGGCGTGGAAGAAGCGCTGGCCCGCATCGGCGGCAAGGCCTACAAGATCAGCGCGCTGTCGCAGGCCACCGCTGCCGCCGTGGACCGCGGTGACGTGCCGTCGGTACCGTCTGCGATCGCCAAGTACCACTGCACCAACATGAGCCGTGAAGTGATCTCGGACATGATGGACGTGATCGGCGGCAAGGGCATCATCCTGGGCCCGCGCAACTTCGCCGGCCGCAGCTGGCAGGCTGCGCCGATCGCGATCACCGTGGAAGGCGCCAACATCATGACCCGCAGCCTGCTGATCTTCGGCCAGGGTGCGATCCTCTGCCACCCGTGGGTGCTGAAGGAAATGAAGGCCGCGCAGGATCCGGACACCCGCGCCGGCCTGCAGGACTTCGACCGCAGCCTGTTCGGCCACATCCGCTACGGCATCTCCAATGCCGTGCGTTCGTTCTGGTTCGGCCTGACCGGTGCACGCTTCGGCGCCGCCCCGGGCGACGCCTACACCCGCCGCTACTTCCGCAAGCTGGACCGTTACTCGGCCAACCTGGCGCTGATGGCCGACATCTCGATGATGACCCTCGGTGGCAAGCTGAAGTTCAAGGAATCGCTGTCCGGCCGCCTGGGCGACGTGCTGAGCCATGTCTACATGACCAGCGCCATGCTCAAGCGCTACCACGACGAAGGCGCACCGCAGGCCGACCAGCCGCTGCTGGCCTGGGCCTTCCATGACAGCGTGCACAAGATCGAAGAATCGCTGTCGGCCGCGCTGCGCAACTTCCCGATCCGTCCGATCGGCTGGCTGATGTGGGCGCTGATCTTCCCGCTGGGCCGTCGTGCCGAGGCTCCGGGCGACCGCCTGAGCCGCCGCGTCGCCGCCCTGCTGATGGCGCCGAATGAAGCCCGCGACCGCCTGGCCAGTGGCGTGTTCCTGACCCCGTGCGAGAACAACCCGGGTGGCCGCATCAACAGCTACCTGAGCAAGGCGATCATGGCGGAGCCGGTGGAGCGCAAGTTCCTGAAGGCACTGAAGAGCAAGGGCATCGAGGCGCTGGACTTCAACAGCCAGCTGGACGAAGCCGTGGCCGAGGGCGTGATCACCCAGGACGAGCGCAGCCTGCTGGAAGAGCTGCGTACGCTGACGCTGGACACCATCACCGTGGACGACTTCGACACCCACGAACTGCGCGCGGCCAGCTACTACGACCGCCAGCACAAGGACCCGCATTCGCAGGCGGCCTGATCGCCCGCGACACGCGTTGCCTTCGACGGCGGGCCTTGGCCCGCCGTCTTTCTATCCGACGACCGGAACACAGACCATGTCCACGCCCCTGCTCTCGCTTTACCACCGCCTGCAGCGCTGGCCCGCCGGCAACTGGCTGTTCTCGCGCGCGGTGTGTTTCAGGGCGCCCTACTTCGCCAGCATCGCGCCACGCATCACCCGCCTGGAACACGGCCGCTGCGAAGGCACGCTGGCCGACCGACGCAGGGTGCGCAACCACATCGGTACGGTGCACGCGATCGCGATGTGCAACCTGGCCGAACTGACCGCCGGGCTGATGGTCGATGCGTCGTTGCCGAAGGGCATGCGCTGGATTCCGAAGGGGATGCAGGTGCAGTACCTGGCCAAGGCACGTGGCACGCTGCAGGCGGTGGCGCTGCCGGCGCAGCCGATCGTGGTCGCGGCCGAGGGCTATGCGCTGCCGGTGACGGTGAGCGTGCGCGACCGCGCGGGGACGGAGGTGTTCAGCGCGGTCATCGACATGTGGATGTCGCCGGCGAAGTAGTGTTCCCGCGAACGGCGCAGCCCCTCGTGGGTGGACGAAGCATGCGGTTTATCGGTTGGGCCGGAGGGGGGGGGCCGGGCGGGGACGCCGCAAGTACGTCCCTGTAGGCTTAGCCGCGCCATCCATGGCGCGGATACCCCGCCCGACCCCACCCCTCCGGCCTCGGACGGATCTCTGCGGCGTCCACCCACGGAAGAGAAAAAGAAGAGCAGAAGCAGAAGCAAAAACGGCCCGTCGGCCGCTTTTTTCATGCGCGCAGAACCCACGAGCGCAGCGACCCGCTGTTGCTCTTGATCTTCTTTTTCTTCTCCGTGGGCTGGCCGCGCACGGAAACTATCAGAGGCCGGGCGGGTTGGGTTCGCGGGGGTGTCCGCGGCATGGATGCCGCGGCCAAGCCTACAAGGACGTACTTGCGGCGTCCCCCGCGAACCCAACCCGCCCGGCCAACCCCATGACAAGCTTTACGTGGCCAACCCACGAGGGGCTGCGCCGTTGGCTGGAAACTACGCCACCGCGCGAAACACCAACGCCAGGATCGCCGGCACCGCCTGGATCATGAAAATGCGCCGGCTCACGCTGTAGGCGCCGTAACACCCCGCCACCACCACACAGGCCAGCGAGAACGTCACCAGTGCCGGCTGCGCCATCACCAGCCCCACCACGATGCCCGCCGCCAGGAAGCCGTTGTAGAGGCCCTGGTTGGCCGCCAGAACGCGCGTGGTCTCTGCCTTCTCCGGCGTGTTGCGGAACGTCTTCAGGCCCAGCGGGCGGGTCCAAAGGAACATCTCCAGCACCAGGAAATAGACATGCAGCAGTGCGACCAGCAAGGTCAGGGCGAGTGCGATCCAGTACATGGGCGGTTCCTTGGACAGGGAAGAAGAATCGGGTCAGATCCCCTTCCCCATGGGAAAGGGATCTGACCCCGGAAAATCAGCGGTCGCGCGGCAGCTTCTTTTCTTCGCGCAGCACGCCGAATGCGGCGGCGGTCATGCACGCGGCAACCAACACGCCACCGATGAACACCACATGTGAACCAAACAGCGACAAGCCCTTGTGCACCCACGCAAAGCTCAGATCCGCGCCGCGGTACACCACCGTGTCAATGGCCGCACCGGCCTTGTAGCGCCACTGCCGGTCCACGCGGGTATAGATGGTTTCGCGTGCGGGCTTGGCCAATGCGAACTCGCTGGCGCGGGTCATCACCTGCACCACGGCCACCATCAACGGCATGGGTGAGGCCGCCAGTACCGAGAAACCGAGCAGGATCGCGAAACCGGGAATCAGCAGCGCCGGCGCGATGCCATGGCGTGACAGCAGCCAGCGGGTCAGACCCAGCTGCATCAGCAGCGCCAGTGCGTTCACCGCCAGGTCGATACGCGAGAAGAAGGCCGTGGCAGCGCCAGCATCGTTGAACGCCGCACGCACGATGCTGGCCTGCTGGTTGTACAGCAGGGTGCCCACGCCCACACCGAACACCACCATGATCGCCAGCCAGCGCAGCAACGGCTCACGCACGATCAGTTTCAGGCCGTCCAGCACGCTGCCGCCCATCGGCTGTTCGCCGGACACCAGCTGCTGCTCCTGCTCACGCAGCACCGCCCAGTGCCGCAGCCGCCAGATGCTCAACAGGCAGATGACGAGAAAACCAGCCGAGACCAGCATCAGGTTGGCGATACCCACGCGCTGCACCAGCGCACTGGTGATGATCGGACCGAGGAAGGCACCGATGGTGCCAGCCGCGCCGATGTAACCGTAGAAAGCACGTGCCTGCGCGTTGGAAAACACATCGGCCATGAAGCTCCAGAACACCGCCACCGCGAACAGGTTGAAGACGGTGATCCAGAAAAAGAACGCCATGCCGCGGCCCGGCACACCGCTATCGAACAGTACGTAGAAGCCCAGCAGGGTGACGATGAAGAACCCATACACCGCCGGCAGGAACACCCGCCGCGGGAAGCGGCTGACCAGCCAGCCATACACCGGCTGCAGCACCAGCATGATCACGAACACGCAGGAGAACAGGAACTGCAGGACGAAGTCCTTCAGCGCGATGCCATGGCTGGCGAACCAGGCGATCAGCACGGGCGGGAACACCGTTTCCAGGTCGGCCGAAGCGGCCATCGCCTCACGCACCGGGCGCAGCACGTAGTAGCCACTGAGCAGGCAGAAGAAGTACAGGAACGACCACCACAGCGCCGGCGACTCACGCAGTGCCGCCGTCAGCCCACGCAACGGCCCCTTGCCCTTCACCGCGCTCACGCGGCGTCCCTCGCCAGAAGACGGCGGTTGGACAGCGGCATGGCAGGCTCCGGGGGCGGTGAAGCGCGTACGTTAGCCAATGCACTGCAACATCGCCAGCAGCAGCCCCGCAGAAGGCTGAAACGCAGTGTCACGGCCCCACCCGGAGGACACGTTCCGATACACGCTTCCGGGGCGTCAAAATTCCAACTTTTTCAACGAGATGCGCATTCATCTTCGCTTTGTTTGTGCACAAGGGAAAAGCGGCGCTAGAATCGCCATCAGCAGTCGCGCACGGGTCTCCACGATGAAAAAGAACAGCCTGCGTCGTCCGATCCGTTCGGCGGCCACCGGTTTGCTGGGCATGTTGATGCCCGTTGCCTTGTCCACCACCGCGCAGACCCCGCCGCCATTGCCGCCGATGCCGGCCAACATCGAATCCGCTGCCGCCACCGCCGTCGCCCACACCCAGCCCGCCGCCTACCGCACCGGCCTGGTGCCGCAGGTGCAGCTGCCGGCGGCTGGCTTCAACGTGGCCAACATCGAATCGATGGCGCAGCAGCTCACCTATGGCGAACGCGTGCCCGGCATGGCCGTGGCCATCGTGCAGGGTGGCCGTGTGCTCAGCGCGCGTGGCTATGGCGTTACCGACGTCAACAACCCGCTGCCGGTCGATGCCCACACCGTGTTCCGCCTGGCGTCGCTGTCCAAGGCATTCGCCGGCACCATGGCCGGTCTGCTGGTCAACGACGGCACCCTGCGCTGGGACAGCAAGGTCACCGACTACGTGCCGGGCTTCCGCCTGAACTCGCCGGAAGCAACCGATCGCCTGACCGTGGCCGACGTGCTCAGCCATCGCGTCGGCCTGCCCTACAACGCCTACGACCGCGACATCGAAGGCAACGCCGAGTACTACTCGCTGACCCAGAAGCTGGCCAACACCAGCCTGAAGTGCCTGCCGGGCGACTGCTACGCCTACCAGAACGTGGCCTTCAGCCTGATCGGCGACGTCGTCTATGCCGCCTCCGGCAGCTTCTACGAGCAGTCGGTCGAGCGCCGCATCTTCAAGCCGCTGGGCATGAACGATGCCAGCCTTGGTCTGGCCGGCATCCAGGCCAGCTCACGCTGGGCGCGGCCGCACGTGCGCAGCCGCAATGGCTGGGTGTCGCTGACACCGAAGCCGACCTACTACCGCGTCGCCCCGGCCGCCGGCGTCAATGCCAGCGCCAGCGACATGGCGCAGTGGCTGCTGGCCCACACTGGCCATCGTCCCGACGTGCTGCCGGCACCGCTGCTGGCCACCCTGCATTCGAGCCTGATCAACACCCCGGGCGAAATGCGTTCGGGCTGGCGCCGCGAGCGCCTGCATTCGGCCGGCTACGCACTGGGCTGGCGCACCTTCGACTACGCCGGCCACGACGTGGTGTTCCATGCCGGTGCCGTGCAGGGCTATCGCGGTCTGGTCGCGCTGGTGCCGGAGCGCGATCTCGGCATCGCCATCATGTGGAACGGCGAAAGCGGCCTGCCCAGCGGCCTGCTGCCGACCGTGCTCGACGCCGCCCTCGGCCTGCCGACGCAGCGTTGGCTGGACGTGGACACCGACTTCGGCAGCGACAACCTGATGGCCGAGGGCGCCAGCCCGGCGCAGCAGGACAAGCGCAAGGGCAAGGGCGCCTCGGGTAACCGCGCGGTGGCCTCGCCGCGCTGACCTGGCGGGCTCGACCGTGAGTGGAAGGGGCGGCCTGCGGGTCGCCCTTTTTGTTGGCTCTTGTAGAGCCGAGCCGTGCTCGACTCCGCTGGACCTGTAGCGCCGTGCCATGCTCGGCTGAGCGGAATCGTGGCGAAAAACAGTCGAGCATGGCTCGACTCTACAGATGCAAGGAACAGTTCCGGAGGGCTAGTGCGCGAAGTAGTGCATGCCGCCATCCACCGGTATCACCGCACCGGTGATGTAGCCGGCCAATGGCGAGGCCAGGAAGGCCACCAGCGGCGCCACCTCCTCCGGATCACCAAAGCGTCCGATCGGGATATTGCGGGCAATGAACGCGCGTCGGCTCTCCTCGGTGGGATGCAGGCGGCCGAGGATCTGTGCGCTGTTGATCCGTCCCGGCGCGATTGCGTTGACCGTGATGCCCTGCCCGGCCACTTCCGACGCCAACCCCTTGCCCCACAGGTGCAGCGCCGCCTTCGCGGCGGTAGCTGCGTTCACCGCGCGTGGTTCCATCGAACCGCTGAAGTTGATCACCCGTCCCCAACCGTGCACCTGCATCGCTGGCAGCAGCGCCTGGGTCAGGCGCCGGGCTGCAGAGAAGTTCAGCGCGACCGCCTCTTCCCAGACATCTTCACCGGCATCCACCGTGGTCGGTCGCGATCCCCCCGCCGCGTTGACCAGGATATCGACGCGCTGCAGCGCCGCCAGGGCTGCATCCGCAATGCGGCGTACATCCTCCGCATCGGTGACGTCGCCAAGCAGGATGATCGGCGCCGGCGCACCCGTGGCCTCAATCTCGGCAGCCAGCGCCTGCAGCGGTTCCGGACGTCGTGCGCTGATCGCGATGCGTACGCCCTGGGTCGCCAGCAGCCGAGCAACACCGGCACCGATGCCACTGCCTGCGCCGGTGACCAGCGCGGTGCGCCCTTCAAGATCCAGATCCATGATGTTCTCCAATCAGCCAGCCGGTACATCCGGCCCGTGCAGTGCATGCTGTTTGATCACCCCTGATTGATAAACTCCACGCAGGTTTCAGCATTCAACACCCGGGGTGTCAGATGAACCTGCTGGAGAGCATGCAGGTCTACGTGCTGATCGTGGACAAGGGCAGCCTCAGCGCTGCGGCGGCGGCGATGGATATCTCGGCAACGATGGCCGGCAAGCACCTGCGTGCACTGGAAGCACGCCTGGGCATGCAGCTGCTGAGCCGCACCACGCGGCGCCAACACATGACGCCGTTCGGCGAGGACTACTACGCCCGCTGCAGGGAGATCCTGCGCCTGGTGGATGAAACCGATGCACAGGCCCAGCACCAGCGGCTGGAACCAGCAGGCACGCTGCGCATCAGCGCACCGGTGATCTTCGGCACGCACGCCCTGGTGCCTGCGCTGGCCGACTATATGGAGCGCTACCCGGACGTGCGTGTCGAGGCAACGCTGAGCGACCGCGTCGTCGACCTCGCCGAAGAAGGATTCGAAGCAGCACTGCGCATCGGTACGCTGGCCGACAGCAGCACCCTGGTCGCGCGCGCACTGACGCCGTACCGGTTGCTGATGTGTGCCTCACCCGCCTACCTCGCCCGGCATGGCACACCCACCGACCTGCAGACACTTGCCCGACACCAGTGCCTGTCCTTCGAACCGACGGCACTCGCGCAGTGGCTGCAGGCCGACGCTGGCGAACTCGACCGTGTGCCCGACGGCCGGCTGCAGATCAACAACGGCGAAGCGCTGCGTACGGCGGCGCTGCATGGGCTGGGCATCGTGCTGCAGTCGGCACTGCTGCTGGCTGCCGACGTCGACGCCGGACGCCTGGTGCAGCTGTTCCCGGAGCATGGCCAGACCGGTCGGCCGATGCACGTGGTCTACGCCCACGATCGCTACCACTCGACCCGCCTGCGCAGCTTCCTGGACTTCCTGGTGGAGCGCTTTCCACCAGCGCCGTACCGCTAGCGTCGACCGTCAGAAAAAGCAGTCGGGCATGGCTCGACCCTGCACGCGGCCCATAAAAAAACCCCCTCCCCGCTGGGCAGCCAGGGAAGGGGGTTTCAGGATGCGGCTATCGGGAAGTACTTAGATCAGCGGCGCCGGGGTTGCCGGCAGAGCGACCGGAGCGGCCTTCTTCTTGCGGGCGGCCGGCTTGCGCTTGGCAACCTTCTTCGCTGCCTTCTTCGGGGCAGCCTTCTTGGTGGCCTTCTTCGCGGTCTTCTTTACTGCCTTCTTGGCGGTCTTCTTGACGGCCTTCTTGGCAGTTGCCTTCTTCGCGACCTTCTTGGCCGGCTTGCGGGCCGTTGCCTTCTTGGCAGTCTTCTTGGTGGCCTTCTTGGCTACCTTCTTGACGGCCTTTTTCGCGGTCTTCTTGACGGCCTTCTTGGCAGTGGACTTCTTGGCTACCTTCTTCGCCGCCTTCTTCACTGCCTTCTTCGCAGTGGTCTTCTTGGCGACCTTCTTCGCAGCCTTCTTCACTGCCTTCTTGGCGGTCGCCTTCTTCGCGACCTTCTTCACTGCCTTCTTGGCAGCGGCCTTCTTCGCGACCTTCTTCACCGCTTTCTTGGCGGCGGGCTTCTTCTTCGCAGCTTTCTTGGTTGCCATGGGATGGCTCCTCGTCAGTGATAGGGAGTTGAAACGCCCAGGTGGATCAAACCCGCAGATGCTGCGTGCGGGGACCGCCGGCGCGTCAGGCGCGCCGTTACGGATGCGGCAATGCCCGCCTCGATCGGCGGAGCGGGCATCGGAACGGGAGTTGCCTTGCATTTCTCCGGGGGAAGCGGGGCCACGTCCACCGTCATCTGGGTCGCGGTGGTCTTGAAGGGGCTGCTTCGCATCGGACGATTGATTCTGCGCACTCGGTTTGGCAGGCAAGGTCTGCTGAGGCGAAACCTAATCACGGTTTTTTTTACTGTCAACAACCCCCGCGAAAAATTTTCACATCCGCGCCTTCCCGGACGCCGCCTGCACCACCGCTCCGCACGGCCTGCAACGATGGTGGAAGCGGCGCGCACGCGCGTTGTCTGCATCGATGTCGATGCAGACGTTGATCAAAAAACACTTGAAATAAGCACTCCGCGCAGATAGGCGCAGGTGAGGCGCAACAGCGCGAGCGCATCGTCGATGGTCACCGGCAACGCCGCCAACGCCAGCACAACGGCGACGCAACGGGGGGCGAAAAGTTTTCACATCCGAGCGCGCCGGCGCGGGGCGGAAACGCGGATTTGCGCAAAACTGCGCACGCCCGTCGGCACCGTTCGTCTGTCGACTGATGCCACGCCGAGGGTGCGCAGCGAACCCCGCGTCATGAGTCCGACGCGGTCGCCAAAACAAAAACGGCCACCCGAAGGTGGCCGTTCCAGAATCCGGAACCGACGACTCAGTGGTCTTCGTTCTCCAGGGCTTCGGCGTACGCGTCCGGATCCAGCAGATCGTTGACCTCTTCGGCGTTGGCCAGTTCGACCACGAACATCCAGCCTTCGCCGTAGGCATCTTCGTTGATGGTTTCCGGCTTGTCGGACAGGGCCGAGTTGACCTCGACCACCTTGCCGCTGATCGGGCTGTAGACGTCCGAGGCGGCCTTCACCGACTCGACGACGGCGATCTGTTCACCGGCCTTGGCGTCGGCGCCGACTTCCGGCAGTTCGACGTAGACCAGGTCACCCAGCAGGCCCTGGGCGTGGTCGGAAATACCGACGGTGACACGGCCATTGCCTTCGACACGGGCCCACTCATGGGACTTGAGGAACTTGAGGTCGCCGGGGATCTCGCTCATGGGACTGCTCCAGAGATATGCAGGGGGTGGAAAAAACGGGGCTAGTGTAACCAACCGGCCGCCACTGCTGTCAGTGACGACCGGCATGTTCGGATCAGGCGTCGGCGAGCACGCCGGGCTGGGCCTGGCCTTCGCGCACGAACGGGAACTTGACCACGCGCACCGGCACCTGCCGGCCGCGGATGTCGACGGTGACTTCGCCGAGCTCACCGGCCGGTACGCGGGCAAAGGCAATGCCCTTGGCCAAGGTCGGCGAGAAGGTACCGGACAGGATCTCGCCCTGGCCGCCGGCGGTGGTCACCGCCTGGCCGTGGCGCAGCACGCCCTTCTCGTCCATCACCAGACCGATCATCTGGCGCGCGGTGCCGGCAGCCTTCTGCGCTTCCAGCACGTCGCGACCGATGAAGTCGCGGCCTTCGTCCAGCGACACGGTCCAGGCCAGCGCCGCTTCATACGGACTGATCTCTTCGTCCATGTCCTGGCCATACAGGTTCATGCCGGCTTCCAGGCGCAGGGTGTCGCGCGCACCAAGACCGGCCGGCTTCACGCCCGCCGCCAGCAGGCGGTTCCAGAACGCGACCACGGCATCCTGCGGCAGCAGGATCTCGAAACCGTCTTCACCGGTGTAGCCGGTACGGGCGACAAACAGCTCGACGCCGTCATCCGACTGCACCTGCAGGGCAGCGAAGCGGCCCAGCTTGGCCAGCGCTGCGCGGTCGCTTTCGCGGGCCAGACCGATGACGATGTCGCGCGCCTGCGGGCCCTGCACGGCGAGGATGGCCAGGTCCGGACGCTGCTCTACGGAAACGCCGAACGGTGCGGCCTGCTCGCGCAGCCAGGCCAGATCCTTTTCGCGGGTGGAGGCATTGACCACCATGCGGAAGAAATCGTCGCCCAGGTAATAGACGATCAGGTCGTCGATGACGCCGCCGCGCGGGTTCAGCATGCACGAGTACAGTGCCTTGCCGGTCACCTTCAGCTTGTCGACCGAGTTGGCCAGCAGGCGGCGCAGGAACGGTTTGACCTGGTCACCGCGCAGGTCGACCACGGTCATGTGGCTGACGTCGAACACACCGGACTCGCGACGCACCAGGTGGTGCTCGTCGAGCTGCGAGCCGTAGTGGATGGGCATGTCCCAACCCCCGAAATCGACCATCTTGGCGCCAAGGGCGCGGTGGGTATCGTTGAGCAGCGTCTTCTGGGTCATGACCGGGTCCGGCAGCAGAGGAAACAAGAACCCCCATTATCCCAGATCGGTCGCCCGCAGGCGTGCCGCAGCGCAGCGCCGGAGCTGTAGAGCCGAGCCCATGCTCGGCGGCTCTTCGTGTGGGCGCCGAGCGTGGGCTCGGCTCTACAGGGGGCGGTCTGCTGCCTCGACCCGTAGCGTGCTGCCCTGCACCGCCACCACCCGCACCAGGCTGCCGGCCTGCAGTTCCGGACCACTGACCTGCCAGTACGCATCATCGATGCTGACCCGGCCCTGCCCACCAATGATGCCCTGCTGCAAGGGCACCACCCGACCGACCAGCTGTTCGGCGCGGCGGTTGAGCAACGGTGCATCGCTGGGCCGCGCCCTTGCCTTGCCCCAGCGCCGGTAGCACTGGATCGAGACCACGCTCAGCAATACGAAGGCAACGACCTGCCACAGCAACGGAATGCCGCTGAACACCGCCACCAGCACGAACACGGCCGCCGCACCGATGCCGATCCACAGCATGAAGGCGCCGGGTGCCAGCGCCTCGGCCGCGAACAACAGCAGCGCCAACGCGCCCCAACCGACGACTTCCCAGCGCATGTCAGCCTCCGAACGGCGGCGGCCGCTTGCCGGCGGCCTTGTTGTCCTGGCTGGCCAGCGCCTGCTTTGCCAGTTCGGCCACGCCCGCGATCGAACCGATCACGCCACTGGCCTCCATCGGCATCAGCACCAGCTTCTGGTTCGGCGAACTGGCCAGCTCCTTGAACGCTTCCACGTACTTCTGCGCAACAAAGTAGTTGATCGCCTGCACGTCACCCTCGGCAATCGCCGCCGACACCACTTTGGTCGCCATCGCTTCGGCCTCGGCCAGGCGTTCGCGCGCCTCGGCATCGCGGAATGCGGCTTCGCGACGGCCTTCAGCCTCCAGCACGGTAGCCTGCTTTTCGCCATCGGCACGCAGGATCTCCGACTGCCGTGAACCTTCCGCTTCGAGGATCTGCGCACGCTTCTCGCGCTCGGCCTTCATCTGCCGCGCCATCGCATCCAGCAGATCACGCGGCGGCTGGATGTCGCGGATCTCGATGCGGTTGACCTTCACGCCCCAGGGATTGGTGGCATGGTCGACCACGCTCAGCAGCTGGGCATTGATCACCTCGCGCTGGCTCAACGACTCGTCCAGGTCCATCGAGCCGATCACGGTACGGATGTTGGTTTGCACCAGGGCAATCATCGCCACTTCCAGGTTGGCCACCTCATAGGCGGCCTTGGCCGCATCCAGGACCTGGAAGAAGACCACGCCATCCACACGCACGGCGGCATTGTCCTTGGTGATCACTTCCTGGCTGGGTACGTCCAGCACCTGCTCCATCATGTTCACCTTGCGCCCGACGCCGTAGACGATCGGGATCAGGAAGTGCAGGCCCGGTGTCATGGTGTGGGTGTAGCGGCCGAAGCGCTCAACGGTCCATTCATACCCCTGCGGGACCATCCGCACCGCCTTGAACAGGATCACCACGGCCACGAAGGCCAGTACCACGGTAAAGAACATGGTCGGGAACATCGCGCCTTCCTTATCTATGTCGCCCAGGCCCCAGCATAGCGCGTGAGGACGGCGGGTACAGGGAAGCTACCAGGGCACCCGCCCGCGCAGGATATCGGCGAACATCACCCAGTCGCCCAGGAATGAATACAGCGGATGCCGGAAGGTCGCCGGGCGGTTCTTCTCGAAGAAGAAATGGCCGACCCAGGCAAAAGCGTAGCCGCACAGCAGCGCCGCCAGCAGCAGCATCGGCTGCCCGCGCAGGAGGGCTGCCACGATCAGCAGCAGCACCCCGCAGCTACCGATGAAATGCAGGCGCCGCGAGATCGGGTGGCGGTGCTCGTTGAGATAGAACGGATAGAACTCTCGGAAGCTGGCGAATCGGGACATGCACATGCTCCGGGGACCGTGGTCGCTGCCATCATGCGCCTTCCGGCGAGGAAAAGCGGCTTGGACATCCGGCGGCGCTGCCTTTGTAGAGTCGAGCCATGCTCGACGGGCCCTCGCAGAAGCAGTCGAGCATGGCTCGACTGTACAGAAGAGCGCGAGCGGCCGAGCCTGGCTCGATGCTACACCGATGAGGTGCGCGGGCCGAACATGATCACCGCCATGCCGGCCAGGCACAGCGCGGCGCCGAGCAGGTCCCAGCGACTGGGACGGATGCCATCGACCAGCCACAGCCAGAACAGCGCGGTGCCGATGTAGACGCCACCGTAGGCGGCATAGACCCGACCACTGGCGGTCGGATGCAGGGTCAACAGCCAGGCGAACAGGGCCAGGCTGGCGGCCGCCGGCAGCAGCAACCAGATGCCGCCACCCTTGCGCAGCCACAACCAGGGCAGATAGCAGCCGACGATCTCGGCCAGCGCGGTCAGCAGGAACAGGCCGAGCGTCTTCACGCTTTCTCCGCCGCCTTGGCGTGCTGCCACAGTGCTTCCTGCGCATCCAGGTCCAGTGCCGCCAACGCGCTGCCCTGCGCTTCGGCCTGCGCTTCCATCGCGCGGAAGCGACGTTCGAACTTGTGGTTGGCCCCGCGCAGCGCAGCGCCCAGGTCGATGTCGGCATGGCGGGCCAGGTTGGCGCAGACGAACAGCAGGTCGCCCAGTTCTTCCTGCAGGCGCGCCTTGTTGCCGGCGATATCGCCGCGCTCGAACTCCTCGCGCAGCTCCTGCAGTTCCTCGGCGGCCTTGTCCAGCACCGGCAACGGGCCGGGCCAGTCGAAGCCGACCTTGGCCGCACGCGACTGCAGCTTCACTGCCCGCTGCCACTCCGGCAGGCCTCGCGAGATGCCGGCCAACGCGGAGGTATCCTGCTCGCCCTTGGCGGCACGCTCGGCACGCTTGATCGCGTCCCAGTTGCGCATCACGCCGTCGGCATCGTCTACGCTGACGTCGGCGAACACGTGCGGGTGGCGGCGCTGCATCTTGTCGCTGATCGCACGCGCGACCTCGGCGAAAGCGAAGGCGCCCTGCTCCTCGGCCATGCGCGCATGGAACACCACCTGCAGCAGCAGGTCGCCGAGCTCGTCACAGAGATCGTCAAGATCGCCACGGTCGATCGCATCGGCCACCTCATAGGCCTCCTCGATGGTGTACGGCGCGATGGTCGCGAAGTTCTGTTCCAGGTCCCAGGGGCAGCCACCCTGCGGATCGCGCAGGCGCGCCATGATCGCCAGCAGGCGCTCCAGTTCGTTGCTGGCTGCACTGCCGGCGGTGGGGGTGTCATGCGCGCTCATGCGGCCTCCAGGGTCAATCGGACAACCAGTCGCGCCACGGCAGGCTGGTATCACCAAGGGCAATGAAATCGCCGTTCAACAGGGTCTCGCGGCGGTTGTAGCGGAACGGCTTGCCGGTCGCTGCCGACAGTACCGCACCGCCGGCGGCGTGCAGTACGCACTGGCCGGCGGCGGTATCCCATTCGGAGGTCGGGCCCAGCCGCGGGTAGACATCCAGGCCACCTTCGGCGATCCGGCAGAATTTCAGCGACGAGCCCTGCGCGATGGTTTCGATGCGGCCCATGCGCGCCAGCAGCGCCTCGGTTTCGGGTGAGCGGTGCGAGCGGCTGGCGGCAACCCGCAACGGTGCGGTGGCCGGCGTGCGGGTGCGCAGCACGGTGTCGTGCAGCCCCTGCCGGCGATAGGCCAGCTCGCCACGCATGGCATGCCAGACGATGCCGGTCACCGGGGCCAGCACCACGCCGAAGGCCGGTGCGCCCTGGTAGATCAGCGCGATGTTGACGCTGAACTCGCCATTGCGCTTGACGAACTCACGGGTGCCATCGAGCGGATCCACCAGCCAGTAAGCGCCCCAGTGGCGACGCTGCTCCCAGCCCACCTGCGCCGATTCCTCGGACAGGATCGGCAGGTCCGGGGTCAGCTGCTGCAGGCCCTGTTCAATGACCTGATTGGCCGCCAGGTCGGCACTGGTGACCGGGCTGTTGTCGTCCTTGATCTGTACGTCGAAGCCATCGGCATAGACCTGCATGATGGCCTGTCCGGCTTCCTGGGCGATGGCGATGGCAGTCTCGCGCAGGTCCGTGGTCAGTTTGATCATCGCAATCCCTGCAGCCACTGGCGGGCGATGAACAGCGCCGCCAGCGAGCGTCCCTCGGAGAAGTCCTCGCGCAGCATCAGCTGGTCCAGCTCGGCCAGCTTCCACGGGATGACTTCCAGTTCTTCCGGCTCGTCGCCGGCCAGCTTTTCCGGGTACAGGTCGCGCGCCACCACCAGCCACGACTGGTGGCTCATGTAGGTCGGGGCCAGGGTCATCGCGCGCAGCACGTCCACCCGGCGCGCACCATAACCGGCCTCTTCCTTCAGTTCACGGTCCGCGGCCTGCTCGGGGGTCTCGCCGGTATCGATCCGGCCCTTGACCAGCCCCAGTTCGTAGCGGTGCATGCCGGCAGCGTATTCACGTACCAGCAGCACGGTCTCGTCGTCGAGCATCGGCACCACCACCACCGCGCCATGGCCACGGCTGACCAGCCGCTCGAAACGGCGGCGTTCGCCGTTGGAAAACTCCAGGTCCAGGTGCTGGCGCTGGAAAGGGCCGTTCTCCTCATCGGTGATCCGATGGATGATCGGCAAGCGACGGCCGGCACGGTCATCGTTCATGCGGAATCTCCGCGGCGGCCGGCGCCTGCGCCGGGGCCGATAGAATGTGCAGGCAGCAACATGTTCATGAGCCCGAAATGCTAGCAGACCCAACCCCCTCCCCGCTGGCCCACCATTGGCGGCAGCGCGACCTGCAGGTGCTGTGGCACCCCTGCACGCAGATGCGCGAGCATCCGGACACCCTGCCGCTGGTGCCGATCGCCCGCGGCGAAGGTGCATGGCTGATCGACCACGATGGCAACCGCTATCTGGATGCGGTCAGCAGCTGGTGGACCAACCTGTTCGGCCATGCCGAACCGCGCATCGGTGGCGCCATCGCCGCCCAGGCCACACAGCTGGAACAGGTGATGCTGGCCGGCTTCGGCCATGAGCCGGCCATCACCCTGGCTGAACGCCTGCTGGCACTGGCCCCGCGCCAGCCCGGCCGCGAACCGCTGGCCAAGGTGTTCTATGCCGACAACGGTTCGGCCGGCGTGGAAGTGGCCCTGAAGATGGCCTTCCAGTATTTCCAGAACCGTGGGGAACCGCGGCGCACGCGCTTCATCGCACTGGAGAACGGCTACCACGGCGAGACCCTGGGCGCGCTGGCGCTGGGTGACATCCCGCTGTATCGCCGTGTCTACGCGCCGCTGCTGGCCGAAGGGCTGTTCGCGCCCTCGCCCGACGCTTACCTGGCCGAACCCGGCCAGAGTGCAGCGGATCGCGCGCGCCAGGCCGCCGATGGCCTGGCCACCCTGTTCGACCAGCACCCCGGTGAGATCTGCGCAGTCATCCTGGAGCCACGACTGCAGTGCGCCGGCGGCATGCGCATGCATGACCCGGTCTACCTGCAGCGCGTGCGCGAACTGTGTGATGCGCACGGCGCCTTCATGATCGCCGACGAGATCGCCACCGGCTTCGGCCGCACCGGCACCCTGTTCGCCTGCGAACAGGCCGGGGTGATGCCGGACCTGATGTGCCTCTCGAAAGGCCTGACCGGCGGCTTCCTGCCACTGGCCGCCGTGCTGGCGACGCAGGCGCTGTACGACGCCTTCCTCGACGACTCGCGCGAGCGCGCGTTCCTGCACTCGCACAGCTACACCGGCAACCCGCTGGCCTGCGCGGCCGCGCTGGCGACGCTGGACATCTTCCGCGACGACGATGTGATCGCCCGCAACCGCGGCATCGCTTCCGTGATGGGTACGCTGGCGGCACCGTTCAACGACCATCCGCACGTGGCCGACGTGCGCCAGGCCGGCATGGTGGTGGCGTTCGAGCTGTCGCGCGACGGCAACAAGCGCACGCCGTTCGACCCGGCCATGCGGCTGGGCCTGCATGCCTACAAGGCCGCCTTGAAGCGCGGCGTGGTGCTGCGCCCGCTGGGCGACGTGCTGTACTGGATGCCACCCTACTGCGTGGACGACGAACAACTGGAGCTGCTGGCACACACCACGCTGGCAGCGATTGACGAGGCGATTGCATGCGCGTGACCCGCTGCCCCATCGACCTGGCGCTGCACAGCGGCCAGACCGTGACCCTGCCGGAAGAGACGGCCAACCACCTGGTACGGGTGATGCGCCTGCGCGAAGGCGATACCTGCGTGCTGTTCAACGGCGATGGCAACGACTACGGTGCGACGCTGACCGGGGCCGGCAAACGCGAGGTGCAGGTCCGCATCGACGCCGTGCAGGCCATCGCCAATGAATCGCCGCTGGCAATCACCCTGCTGCAGGGCATCGCGCGCGGCGAGAAGATGGACCTGATCCTGCAGAAGGCCACCGAACTGGGTGTGGCGGCGATCATTCCGGTCAACGCCGAGCGCACCGAGGTGAAGCTCGATGCAGCTCGGGCGGAGAAGCGCGTGGCGCACTGGAACAATGTGGTGACCTCTGCCTGTGGCCAGTCCGGGCGCGCGCGCATCCCGCAGGTGGGTTCGCCGCTGTCGCTGGCGCAGGCGACGGCAGCACTACCGGCGGATACGCTGCGGTTGACGCTGGACCCGCAGGGCGCGCATCGGCTGTCGACGCTGGACGCTGCACCTGCCGCGGGAATCGTGATTGCAATCGGTCCGGAAGGGGGGTGGTCGCCGCGCGACCGGGACCAGCTGGCAGCTGCAGGCTTCCATGGCCTGCAGCTGGGCCCGCGCATCCTGCGTACCGAGACCGCCGGCCTGGCCGCGATCGCGGCACTGCAGGCGCGGTTGGGCGATCTGGGATAAGGCTGATTCGTTGTAGTGCCGGCTGCTGGCCGGCATCCACGGGATCATGAGGTTGCCGACCAGCGGCCGGCACTGCCGCGACCAGCGCGTCCAGGGCAGCAGCCGAGCGTAGGCTCGGCTCTACAGGGCCGGCGCCAGATTGCAGTTTCCTTGTAGAGCTGAGCCATGCTCGGCTCGGTGCCGGCCAGCGGCCGGCACTACCGTTTGGTAGGTCAGGCCGCCAGCGAATCCAGGGCGGCTTCCAGCGCATCCAGGTTGGGCAGCAACGCGCTCTGCTCACCCAGCAGCACGCGCATGTGCACGATCTGCGGCAGGGTTTCTTCGGAGGCGTCGGCCAGCAAGCCGTCGCGCGGCACCGAGATCAGCTGCGGGAAATTCTGCGTCAACAGCGCATAGTAGGGGCGCTGCGCGTTGCCGCTCAGGGCCTTCAGCACCACCACCTTGTTGTGGCCGGCCACCGCCTCTTCGCCCAGCCCCGAAAGGCGTGCGAACGACACCAGCGGCACCTGCCAGCCATGCCAGCCGATTTCGCCAACCAGCCAGCGCGGGGCGTCGGAGACCGGCTGCACCGGCACGCGCGACATCATTTCGGCCACTGTGGCATTGGGCAGCAGTACACGCTCGTTGCCGGCCTGGATCAGGACGCCGCGGATTTCATCATTGCTGGCATAGCTCATGGTGCCTCTCCGTTATCGTCCTGCTCACCCCAGCGCGCGGCGATGGACTGCGCCAGTTCCTGCGGTTCTCCGGCCACCATGCCGGCCGCAACCACGGCCGTGGCCGCCGCCGGGTCATAGCAGCCCTCACCCACCTGCCCGGCCACCCATGCACCGGCGGCCGCCAGGTCCAGCGCCGGGCCGACGTGGGCCAGGTCGGCACCACTGAGCAGCACCAGCGCGGTGTGGTCGGCCGGCAACGCGGCAATCGAAATGCCCTGCGCGTCGCTGACGAAATGCAGGCCGTCACTGGCTGCCTGCACGCCGATGTCATCGGCCAGCACGTGCACTTCACCGGGTGTTGCAGGCTGACCGGCTTCAGCCAGCTGCACCGGCAACGGCGACACGCGTGCCATCTGCTTGACCAGGTTGCCGTAGCGACCGCCATCCAGGCGCATGTGCACCAGCACCGGCACGCTCAACGATGCGGGCAGTGCGCCGAGCAGGCGACGCAACGCATCCGGGCCACCGATGCCGGCCAGCACCAGCAGCGAAGCGGCGCGCGCACCGGCCGGAGCAGCGGCATCCAGATCGACCAGGCTCAAATGATCGGTATCGAAGGAGGGCTGCGACGCGGCGATCGTCGCCATCACTTCTGACGGTGCCGGCGCTTCGATCGATTCCTCGACCAGCGACCAGGCGGTGTGATCGAAGGAGATAGGCGGTGCCGCAGGCGCCGCCGGTTCGGCCAGCGCTTGCGGCGGCGAAGGCAGATCCAGTGGTTCAGGCACGACCGGCTGCAACGCCGCCAGTGCCTGTTCCAGCGCGATCGGTTCGTGCAGCTGCGCAGGCGGCGAGTACAGGCTGTCAGCGGGGACCTCGTCGGCCCAGCTCACTGCCTGGTCCAGGTGCGGTTGCAGCGCTTCTTCCTGTGGCGCCGGCGGCGGTGCCGGGTGGCCCGGCTCCAGCTGCAGGCTGGGTTCTTCTTCCGCCCCCGGCGGCAACACCTGCTGGTGGCCATGCAGCTTGGCGGCCAGATGGCGGCCCCAGCGCTGAGCCTCCCAGCCATCACGACGTGCGGCCAGCTCGGCCTCGTCGAAGACCAGGGTCAGGCCCGGTGCGGACAGCACCGCTTCCAGGCGCTCCAATGCATCTTCGATGGCGGCCTCCAGCGCGATCACCACGAACTGCGGGCGCGCCTCCTGCAGGACCCGCACCTCCAGCGTGTTGGGATCATCTTCCAGCACCAGCTGCACATCGGCGTGCGACAGCGCCTCGCGCAGGCGCTCACGCGCCGCGCCGGGGCGGGCCAGCAGGGCAACGGCCGGAGCCACTTGGGTTTCACTCACGGACACGGGCGATCCCCAGCAGGTCGTACACGTTACGCATCAGGTCCAGTTCCTGGTACGGCTTGCCCAGGTAGCGCTGGACACCAATCTCGAAGGCGCGCTGGCGGTGCTTGTCGCCGCTGCGCGAGGTGATCATCACGATCGGCACATCCTTGTAGCGCGGGTCGGCACGCATCGCGGTGGCCAGCTCGTAACCATCCATGCGCGGCATCTCGATATCCAGCAGCATCAGGTCCGGCACACGCTCTTCCAGGCGTTCCAGCGCTTCCACGCCATCGCGGGCGACGCTGACCTCGAAGTTGTGGCGCTCGAGGATGCGGCCGGTGACCTTGCGCATGGTCAGCGAGTCGTCGACCACCATCACCAGCGGCACCTGGCGCTCCTGGCGCGGCGCGTTGGCCAGTACCGGCAGCGTCGGGTTGGCAAGGAAGCGGCGAACCAGCGGCGCCACGTCCAGGATCACCACCACACGGCCATCGCCGGTGATGGTGGCACCGTAGATGCCCGGCACCGATGCGATCTGCAGGCCGACCGGCTTGACCACGATTTCGCGGTTGCCCAGCACCTGGTCGATCGCCACGGCGGCACGCAGGTCGCCGGCGCGGACCAGCAGCAACGGCACCTGGTCCTGGCCATCGGCACGCGCCGGGGCCTGGCCGACCAGACTGCCGAGGTCGTACAGCGGATAGTCTTCGCCACTGTAGCGGTAGCTGCTGTCGGCGGCCTCGAAGCGCTCGCGCGACAGGCGGCCGATACCACTGACCGAAGCGACGGGCACTGCGAAGGTGGTTTCGCCGATCTGCACGAACACTGCCTGGGTGACGGCCAGCGTCTGCGGCAGGCGCAGGGTGAAGCGCACACCCTGGCCACGCACCGACTGGATGTCGACCGAACCGCCAAGCTGGCGCACTTCGTTGCGTACCACGTCCATGCCCACGCCGCGGCCAGCCAGCTGGCTGACCTGGTCGGCAGTGGTGAAGCCGGAGGCGAAGATCAGGTTGTCCAGCTCCTGCTCGTTCGGCTGCGCATCGGCGGCCAGCAGGCCACGGTCGATGGCACGGCGACGAATCGCCTCGCGGTCCAGGCCAGCGCCGTCATCGGCCACTTCCAGCACGATTTCCGAACCTTCGCGGTGCAGGCGGATGGCGATCTCGCCCTCCTCCGGCTTGCCGGCGGCGCGGCGCTGTTCCGGCGCTTCCAGGCCATGGGCCACGGAGTTGCGCAGCATGTGTTCCAGCGGCGCGACCATGCGGTCGAGGACGTTGCGGTCCAGTTCGCCGTGGGTACCTTCCAGAGTCAGGTGGACCTGCTTGCCGGTATCCATGCCCGACTGACGGACCACGCGACGCAGGCGCGGCACCAGGCCATCGAACGGCACCATGCGCGCGCGCATCAGCCCGTCCTGCAGTTCCGAACTGACGCGCGACTGCTGCTGCAGCAGCGAATCGTACTGGCGCGACAGATCGTCGAGCACGCCCTGCAGGCCACCCAGGTCGGCCGCCGATTCGTTCAGCGCACGGCTGAGCTGCTGCAGGGTGGAGAAGCGGTCCAGTTCCAGCGGATCGAACTTCTGGTCGGCCTGGTCCTGTTCGCGCTGGTAGCGCGCGACGATCTGTGCCTCGGTTTCCAGGTCGAGGCGGCGCAGCTGGTCACGCAGACGCGCATTGGTGCGCTCCAGTTCGCCCATGGCACCACGGAAGGCACCGAGCTGCTGTTCAAGCCGCGAGCGGTAGATCGCCACTTCGCCGGCATGGTTGACCAGGCGGTCGAGCAGGTCGGCGCGCACACGCACCTGCTCCTGCTGCGGACGCGCCAGCGGATCTTCATCGACCACGCCTTCTGCCGGCAGCGGTGCCGACAACGGCGCATCAAGCAGTGCCGGAGCTGCGCTGGCGACGGCTGCCGCGGCGGTTTCTGCGACGCTCGCCACGTTGGCTGCCGCTGCCACTGCCGCAGCGATATCGGTGTTGGTACGCACTTCGAATGCGTCGACCAGGTCCTGCGCCGGTTCCACCACGCGATGATCACCGGTACGGGTCAGCAGCTGGTGCAGGCGATCGAAGCCACGCTCCAGCAGCTGCACATCGCGGCGCTCGATCTCGGTGCGGCCGGCGGCGACGGCTTCCAGCAGCGATTCGATGCTGTGGCCGAGATCGCCGATGGCGTTGATGCCGGCCATGCGTGCACCACCCTTCAGGGTATGCAGGTCACGCTGCAGGCCGGCCAGCACCTCGCGGTCCTGCGGCGCATCGCGCAGCTCGCTGATCAGACCGTCGCAGTGATCGAGCAGGTCCTTGCCTTCCTCGACGAAGATGTCGACCAGCTCGCGGTCGTACACGCTGAAGTCAAGCGCATCGACGCCATCCGCGTTGTCTTCCAGAGCGGAGGCTTCATCGTGGGCCGGCGCATTGACTGCAACGACTGCGACTTCGGGTTGGACAGGTTCGGCATCGTCATGGACCGTGCCCTGACCCGGTGCTTGTTCGAGTTCGAAGAAGCGCACCGGCTCTTCGGAGGCCTGCGGTGCCTTGGCAGCGATCTCCTCATTCACCGTCGCCGGGGACGGCTGATCGGCGCTCTCTCCTTCGCCGACCGCCGCCTCCCCGCCGACGTCCGCATCCTCGGCAAAGGCTTCCGCCTCGCCCGGCGCGAGTTCGCTGGCCTGGAGGCCGAGCACGGGCCATTGCCCGTCGTCGTCCAGGGTCTGCTCTTCGTCGATCACGTGCAGGCCGGCCTCGAGCGCGGCTGCCAGCGTGACCGGTTCTGCAAAACCCGGCGCAGCCATTTCATCCTGCAGGCTCGACAGCTCGCTGTCGAGTGGCAGTGCAGCAGCGCTGTCGAAGGCGTTGTCGTCGGCCGCATCCAGATCGGAGGGCTGCAGCGTATTCAGGTCGATCGCGTCAATTTTTTCAGACGCGGTCAGCTCGTCCGTGTCGCGGTCATCGACCGGCAGCGCGCTGGCGTCGAGGTACGGCGACAGGTCGTCGGCCATGGTCAGATCAGCGTCGTCGACCGTCGCGATCGTGGGCACGGCGGCTGCTTCGGCCACTGCAACAGCAGGCGCACTCTCGACCGGCTGGATCGATTCAATCGCGCCGGTGCCTGCCACGGCACGTTCACCTTCGCCCGGCACCGACGGCCATCCGGCGTCGAAGTAACGCGAAAGATCGTCGCTGGCGGTCAGCTCGCCCACGTCCAGGCCGCTGTCGGCTACGGCGTCCAGCGTCTGCGGGTCGGCTGCAGCTGGAACCGGTTCCAGCGCATCTTCGGCAAGCGGCTGCGGTTCGGCAATGAGATCGGGCGCCGCATCGAATGCGGACGGCATGCTGGTTTCGTCCAGCGTGTCCAACCCGGCCAGCGGCGCTTCGGCTTCGGATGCATGGTCGACATCAGGCGCCAGCTCGACGCCCTCTTCATCCTCGTCTTCCAGCGCGAACAGCGGCCAGCGCGCTTCCGGCAACTCGCCGGCCAACGCCTGCAGGCGCTGCACCAGCGCGCCCTGCGGAGCGATGCGCGGCTGCTCGGCCTGCAGCGCTTCCATGGTCGCGGTGATCGCCTGTGCGGTCGCATCCAGCGCGGCCACGCCCTCGTCACCGGGCACCACGTCGGCCGCCAGGGCACGCTTGATGTAAGACTCGGCGCCACCGGTGACGGCGGTGATTTCCGGCACTTCGGTCATCGCGAAGGCGCCGTTCATGGTGTGCACCGCGCGCAGCAGCGCGTCGCTGACCGGCTGCGGTACCTGCTGCGCCGAACGCAGCCAGTCCTGCAGGGTGGCCTGGTGGACTTCCACCTCGGCTTCGAGGATCTCGCGCAGCACGCTGTCGATGTTGGCTGGCGTGCCCACGGCCTCCGGCACCGGCTCGGCTTCGTCCTGCACCGACGCGATGGCTTCGGCCGCCAGGATGCGGCTGATCTCGTCCTCGCCTTCGGTCTCAGCCTCGGCCACCGGTGCCACAGGCGCGGCCGCTACCGGCAGCGGCACGTAATAGGTTTCCTCACCGGCGCCGACACGGTCGGCGATGGCCTGCATCGCCTGCAGGTCCACGCTGATGCGCTGGCCGTGGCGCAGCGCGGCGTTCAGTTGCGGCAGCGCGGCGTGCGCGTTGTCGACCATGGCCAGCACAGCCGGCGAGGCCGGACGGCTGCCGTCCAGCACGCGGTTGAGCATGCCCTCGATCTTCCACGCGAACTCACCCAGGGTGCGGGCACCGACCAGGCGGCCACTGCCCTTGAGGGTGTGGAAGATGCGGCGGATCGGCCGCAGCCGGTCCATGTTGTCCGGTTGCATGCGCCATGCCGGCAGCAAGCTGCCGAGATTGGCCAGTTCGTCATCGAACTCTTCCAGGAACACCTCACGGATGTCCTCGTCGATGTTCTCCGCGTCATCATCGAAGCCCGCTTCGAAGCCCGCCTCGGCATCCGCCGTGATTGGTGCTTCGGCCACGGTGGGCGCGGCCGTTGCCTGCGGATTGAAGTCCGCAGCGGCCGCGCTCAGCTCGGCGAAGAACTGCGCGTCGGCTTCGCTGAAATCGATCGGCGCGATGGTGTCGATGTCGATCACCGACACCGCAGGCGCATCCGCCACAGGCGGAGGCGCGTCAGCACCGGGTGCCGGCGCGTCGATCGGTGCATCCGCAGGCGCGGCACCCGTTTCGACGGCAACAGGATTCTCGTCCTCCATCGTTGGCATGCCGGCATCGGCGATCTCCAGCGACGGATGCAGCGAGGCATCGTCGTCCAGCGACAGCGTCTCCATCGCATGCAGCGACAGCACATCGTCGGCGTTGTCCAGCGCATCGGCGTGGAAGCGGAACACCACGTCGTCACCCGCTGGAGCAGCCTCGTGCTCAGCGGCCACCGGATCGAACACAGGCGCGGCATACGCATCGGCGTCGATGCCTGTCGTCGCAACTGCGCCCTCTTCGATGTCCAGCGCGACCTCATCCGCCAGTGCCGGCGGCGTTGCCTCCGACAGCGTCCACTGTGTTGCCCCGCCCTGGCCTGCGTCGGCCTGTTCGAAACTGACCGGATCGAAGCTGGCAAAGGTCGGGCTGCGCTCGTCGTCGGCAGGTGCGAGTGGATCGGCCTCCGGATGGAACGGCGCAAGATCCCACTGCGGAACCTCGGGCACAGGCGCGCTCGAAGCCGCAAACACCAGCGGTGCATCTGCGTCGTCATGCAGCGACAGTGGTGCGGACGCAACGGTCCCCAGCGCACCGAACATCAGGCTGTTGTCCACCACCTCCGGTGCAGGCGTGGCCGGTGGCGGATCAAAGGTAAAGTCCGGCAGTGGCACCGGCACAGTGCCAGCGGCGGGCGCGGCCGGCTGTACAGCAATCTCGATGCGCTCCGGCTGCAGCGGCTCGGCCTGCAGCGCGACCGGCTCGCGATCCACCAGCAGCGATGCAAACGGAATCGGCGCGGCGGCAACCGGCTCCACCGCATTGCGGTCCGGCAACGGCCAATAGCGCAGCGCTTCAAGGCTGCTGCGGGTGATATCGAGAATGTCCTCGCGGCCCGGACGGCGGTCGCGCAGGGCTTCGAGGTAGTACTCCAGGCTGGCCATGGCGTCGGCCAGGGTGTCCAGCTGACGGCCACTGGGCACGCGCTGGCGGCCGATCAGCTCGGCTTCGATGTACTGCTGCACACCGCGCAGGTAATCGGCAGCCGTGCCCAGATCCAGCATGCGCAGCGCGCCGGAGACATCACCCAGCAGGCGCGGCACATCCTGCAGCTCGGCATGGTTCCAGCTGGTTTCAATGAAAGCGACGAAGTGCTCGCGTGCGGCGGCGAAGTTGGCGATGGCCTCATGTGCCAGCACCTCTACCGTGCGCCGGTTCTCCACCGCGCTGGGATCGTCCTCGCCGCTGCCGCCGGCGCCCAGATGGGCGACCTGGTCGTCCAGCGAGGCATCCACGTAGAGCAGTGCACCGGCGATATCCAGCAGCAGGTTCTCGTCGATCTGCTGGCGCCCTTCGACCACACCACGCAGTGCGTCACGCTGCTGCACGACCACGCCGCGGGCCACGCCCAGGCCCATCATGCCCAGCGTATCGGCCACCGCACCGAGTTCGTTGGCCTGGGTCTGCAGCTGTTCCGGCGCACCCCCGGTACGCAGGTGCAGGTCCAGTGCATCCTTGATGCGCAGCAGTTCTTCCTTCACCGCGCTGCCAACGGTGTCGAGCAGTTCGCGGTTGCGCCCGCTCAGGCTGCCACGGGCATGGTCCAGCTCGGCTTCGGTGGCGGTGACGCTGTCCGGTGCGAATGCCAGCAGCACGCTGTCATGCACGCCTTCTTCGCCACGCGCGGCACGGATTTCGTTGAGCAGCGGCATCAGCACGATCGGAATATCGCGATGCCCGTTCTGCAGGCGCTCCAGGTAGTCGGGCAGCAGCACGCTGCCACGCATCAGGGTCGCGCAGGCTTCATCCCGATCTGCCACACCACCGGCGCCGATGGCATTGGCCAGCTGTTCAAGCTCCTCGGCCACCATCGCCGGGGCGTACAGCTCGACCATGCGCAGGGTGCCCTGCACCTGGTGCAGGTAGCCGGCGCAGATGCGCATGCGGCTGGCATCGGTCGGGTCTTCCGCGTAGTACTCGACCTCGTTGCGCACCTGGCGCAGGGTCTCGTCCAGCTCGGGCTTGACCCAGCCCAGCGCTGCGTGGCTCATCGCATCGCGCAGACTGCTCATGGACGCGCTCCGTTCGCCGCCGCGCGGAAGCCGCGCGAGTTCTGGCGTGGGGAATGGAAATGCTTCATCGACTGGTTCCTTGCTCGCCGCCCTGCCCGCGTCACGCCGGCAGCTTGAAGTCGGCGACCGAACGACGCAGGTCGGCCGCCAGCTGCGCGAGGTGGCCGATCGATTCGGCGGTCTGCCCGGCACCCTGCGAGGTTTGGCCGGTGATCTGCCGGATCACGCCCATGGTGCGGGTGATGTCCGAGGCCGCAGCCGACTGCTGCTGGGCGGCGATGGAGATGTTCTTGATGAGGTTGTTCAGTGCATTGGACACGCGCTCGATCTCGGTCAGCGCGGTGCCGGCATCCTCGGCCAGGCGTGCACCGGACACCACTTCGGCGGTGGTCTGCTCCATCGACGTAACCGCTTCGTTGGTGTCGGCCTGAATCGCCTGCACCAGGTTCTCGATGCGTCGGGTCGCGCCGGAGGTGCGTTCTGCCAGGCGCTGCACTTCGTCGGCCACGACCGCGAAACCGCGGCCTGCTTCACCGGCCGAGGCCGCCTGCACCGCTGCGTTCAACGCCAGGATGTTGGTCTGCTCGGAAATGTCGTTGATCAGTTCCACGATCGAGCCGATTTCCTGCGACGACTCACCCAGGCGCTTGATGCGCTTGGAGGTTTCCTGGATCTGGTCGCGGATCTGGTCCATGCCCTGGATGGTCTCGCGCACCACGCCGGCACCTTCGGCGGCGATCACCACCGAACGCTGTGCCACGTCGGCCGACTCGGCCGAGTTGCGCGACACCTGTTCGATGCTCGCCGCGATTTCGCCGATGCGGTCCGAGGCCGAGGTGATCTGGTTGGCCTGGTGGCCCGCCGCCTCTGCCAGCTGCATGGCGGTGGCCTGGGTTTCCTGGGTGGACAGCGCGACCTTGGCCGAGGTGTCGTTGATGGTGGTCACCAGGTGGCGCAGCTCGTCGACCGCGTAATTGATTGCGTCTGCGATGGCGCCGGTCATGTCCTCGGTCACCGAGGCTTTCACGGTCAGGTCGCCCTCACCCAGCGAGGAGATTTCGTCCAGCAGCCGCATGATCGCCTGCTGGTTGCGGCTGTTGAACTCCACCTGGGTCTGGTAGCGCAGTTCCTGCTCGCGCGAGCGGCTGCGCACGTTGGTGGAGACGAAGGCGATGATCGCGATCAGCGACAGCGCACCGGACACCACACCGATCCAGAAGTTCGGGAACAGGCGGGTATCGGACACCGAACCGAACGAGGAGAACGCCTCGAACAGCTTGCGGCTGTCGTCCAGCATGTGCGCCGAACCCTGGCCCAGTGCGGTGGCTGCCGACTGCGCTGCGAACAGCTGGCGGGAGCTGGCCAGGATCGCGTCGGCGTCCTGCTTCATCGCTTCCCACTTCTGCTGCGACTGCTCCAGCGCAGCCACGGCGGCAGCACCGCGCACGGCGGTGATGCCCAGTTCCTCGTTGCCGTTGCGCAGGCCGTCGAGCACCTGCGAGAACACGGTGATGTCACGGGCCAGTGCATCGCCCGAGGTGGCAGCGCCGCTGCCACCGGCACGCATTTCGGTCACGCGACGGGCCATGGAGCCGGCCACCACCACCTGCTGCAGGGCGCTGTACACCTGCGACGACGGGGCGCCGGAGGCGGACATCGCGCGCACCAGCTCGTTCAGCTGGGCCTGCAGGCCCGGCACCGCGCCGGTGAAGTTGTTCGCATTGCCGGCCAGCGCCAGCACCGCCGGTTCACTGGCGACCAGCTGCCCGGCCTGCTTGCCCAGCGGTGCCCAGGTTTCGCCCAGGGTGGCGATCGCACCGGACACACCCGGTTCCTTGCCGTAGCGGCCCTGCAGGGTCGACACGTTCTGTTCGATCGCGTTGCGGGTGGCCTTGAAGGCGGTGAACGCCTGCGCGTTGCCGCCCACCGCATCACGGCCCTGGTTGGCCAGCTGCTGCGACAGCACCTGCAGGTCGGCTGCCTTGGAACCGGCATCGGCCAGGCGACTGCCCTGCCAGGTGGCGACGCCGGTGTTGACGCCGAACAGGATCATCGATGCCAGCAGCAGGAAAAGCCAGAGGTTGCTGCCGCCCAGCCGCAGCTTGCCGGTCTTGGTGGCGTCCGAAGCAGTACTCATCGTTCAACCTCGATCTTCAATGCAGGGGGCGATGCCCGGCCTCAGGCCGCGGCTTGCCGGAATTCAGGGGTACGCGACAGCAGCGAGAGCGAGAACACGCCCCAGTCATGGCCGTCGGCATGGAAGGCGCGATCGACGAAGTGGCCATAGCGCCCTTCGGCCAGCGTGCCGGCTTCGATCTGCTGGTCCAGTTCGAAGCTGCGCTGGCCGAACAGTTCATCGATGGTCAGCGCGACGTCGCCGCCGGCCTGGCGCATGATCAGCACGCGCTGGCCTTCCTGCTGCACCGTACGCGTGCCTTCCAGGAAGTACTTCAGGTCGACCACCGGGAACAGGTTGCCGCGCAGGTTGCCCACGCCCAGCAGCCACGGCTGCGCGCACGGTACCGGGGTGACCGGCGGCATCGGCACGATTTCCACCACTTCGCGGAAATCGGACACCAGCCGGCGCTGGCCGACGCGGTAACCCACGCCACGCCAGAGGTCCTGGGCGAACTGCCGCTCGGGCAGCTGCACCGCGTGGGCCAGGCTGCGCCGTTCGTAGGCTTCGAGAATGTCGAAGGGCGAGCGCATCAGGCCACCAGTTCGTTGATCCGCGCGATCAGTTCATCCTCGCGCGGCGGCTTGACGATGTAATCGGCCGCGCCCTGGCGCAGGCCCCATGCCTTGTCGGTTTCCATCGCCTTGGTGCTGACGATGATCACCGGGATGTGCTTGATCGCCGCATCACGGGCCATCGCACGGGTGGCCTGGAAGCCGCTCATGCCGGGCAGGACCACGTCCATCAGCACCAGCTGCGGCACCTGGTCGCGGACCAGCTGCAGTCCATCCTCGGCGTTGTCCGCTTCCAGCACCTCGTGGCCGGCACGGCGCAGCCACTGGGTGAACACCGCGCGGTCGGTCGGTGAATCCTCGATCAGAACGATACGAGCCATTGTGCCTTTCCCCCCTGGTCAGGCGTTGACGTATGTGCGGATGGCACCCAGCAGTTCTTCACGCGTGAAAGGCTTCGTCAGGTATTGCTCCGAGCCGACGATGCGTCCCCGCGCCTTGTCGAACAGGCCATCCTTGGACGAGAGCATGATGACCGGGGTCGCCTTGAACAGCTGGTTGCCCTTGATCAGCGCACAGGTCTGGTACCCGTCCAGGCGCGGCATCATGATGTCGACGAAGATGATCTGCGGTTGCTGGTCTGCGATCTTCGCAAGCGCTTCAAAGCCGTCGGTGGCGGTGACCACCTCGCAGCCTTCGCGCTTGAGCAGCGTTTCCGCAGTCCTGCGGATGGTCTTCGAATCATCGATGACCATCACCCGGAGTCCTGCGAGTTCCCCGCCCGCAGTCGTGTTTTCAGTCATTGCCTATCCCCAAGCGCACGGCCCGATCTCTGGCGGGGGCCGCTACGAAAGCGTATCTATATCGCACTTTCCGCGCCCGCTTCAAGGCCGCCCCATGGCGCGGGGCATGGCACCCTCCTGAACGTGACGGGTTTCGCAATGCGTGCGCGAGCGCCGGGCGGACGCTGCGTTGCAGTACGGCGGGGAGGCGCGCGACCGGCGTTGCCGCTACCATCAACGCCTTGCCTGACAGGTGCGCCCATGCCGTTGAACGTCATCGTGGTGATGGATCCCATCGCCCACATCAAGATCGCCAAGGACACCACCTTCGCCATGCTGCTGGAAGCCCAGCGCCGCGGCCATGCCCTGCACTATGTGCGCCCGGGCGGCCTGGCCCTGGAGGGTGGCGTAGCGGTGGCCCAGACCGCGCCGCTGCAGGTGCGCGACGACCCGGCCGGCTGGTATGAGCTGGGCGCATTCAGCCGCACCGAGTTCGGCCCCGGCCAGATCGTGCTGATGCGCAAGGATCCGCCGGTCGACGCCGAATACATCTACGACACCCAGGTGCTGGACGTGGCCGCGGCGGCCGGCGCCTGCGTGGTCAACAACCCGCAGGGCCTGCGCGACTACAACGAGAAGCTGGCCGCGCTGCTGTTCCCGCAGTGCTGCCCGCCGACCCTGGTCAGCCGCGACGCCAAGGCCTTGAAGGCCTTCGCGCTGGAGCACGGCCAGGCCGTACTGAAGCCGCTGGATGGCATGGGCGGCCGCTCGATCTTCCGCAGCGGCCAGGGCGACCCGAACCTGAACGTGATTCTGGAAACGCTGACCGACGGCGGCCACAGGATGGCGCTGGCACAGAAGTTCATTCCCGACATCACCGCTGGCGACAAACGCATCCTGCTGGTCGATGGCGAACCGGTCGACTACTGCCTGGCGCGCATCCCGCAGGGCGATGAATTCCGTGGCAACCTCGCCGCCGGCGGCCGCGGCGAAGGCCGCCCGCTGAGCGAGCGCGACCGCTGGATCGCCGCCCAGGTCGGCCCGGAGATGAAGCGTCGTGGCATGCGCTTCGTCGGACTGGACGTGATCGGCGACTACCTGACCGAGGTCAACGTGACCAGCCCGACCTGCGTGCGCGAACTGGACGCACAGTACGGCCTGAACATCGCCGGCACCCTGTTCGACGCGCTCGAGGCCGGCCTGCGCTGATGCCGTCCGCACCTGCCGTCCTGCCCCCGCCACCGCGCGAAGCGCAACGGCTGGGGGCGACCATCGCGCTGTCTGTGCTGGTCCACGCCCTGCTGATCCTGGGCGTGGGCTTCGCCGTGAAGGGCGATGCACCGCTGGTGCCGACGCTGGAAGTGATCTTCAGCCAGACCCGCACCGCGCTGACGCCGAAGCAGGCTGATTTCCTGGCCGCGGCCAACCAGGAAGGCGGTGGCGAGCACGACCGCGCACAGCGTCCGCGCGACAACCAGGCCGGTATCGTGCCGCAGGCCCAGTCCGGACTCAGCCCGGTGCCACAGCAGCAGCAATCGGCCGCGCCGGTTCCACCGCCGCAGGCACGGGTGGTCAGCAGCCGCAATGGCGAAGAGGTGGTCGCGCAGGCGCAGTCCCGGCCCACGCCGGATCAGCCCGAACCGGACGCACCGCTGAGCGCGCGCGAGCAGCGCGATGTGGAAATGGCGCGGCTCGCCGCCGAAGTGCATCTGCGCTCGGCACAGTACGCCAAGCGCCCGAACCGCAAGTTCGTTTCGGCCAGCACGCGCGAATATGCCTATGCCAACTACCTGCGTGCCTGGGTCGACCGTGCTGAGCGCGTAGGCAATCTGAATTACCCGGACGAGGCCCGGCAGCGCCGCCTCGGTGGCCAGGTGGTGATCAGCGTGGGCGTGCGCCGCGATGGCAGCGTGGAGAGCAGCCGGATCCTGCGTTCGAGCGGAACGCCGCTGCTGGATGAGGCGGCACTGCGGGTGGTGAAGCTGGCGCAGCCGTTCCCGCCGTTGCCGAAGACCGAAGATGAGATCGACATCCTGCAGGTCACCCGCACGTGGGTGTTCCTGCCGGGCGGCACCCTGCACGACGACCGGTAGGGTTTTGTTACCCGGGCCTGCGGCCCGGGACCCGCTGGAGGCAATGTCAAAATCAACGTCAACAGCGGCGGTCGGGATGCTGGGCTTGGCGAGGCGGTGTGGGCTTGCAGGACACGCCGTGAACCCATCCATGGGGGCTCGATGGCGCCATCCATGGCGCCAACGGTCCTGCAAGCCCACACCGCCCCACCTCTGACAGATCGCGGCGCCTCATTGCTGGTAGGTGTCGAACTTGGTCGAGACGGTAGATCCACGCCATGCGTGGATGCGAGCGAAGCGATCCGCTTTCTACTTTGACTTTTCTTTTTCTGATTTTCCGTGGCGGACGCACATGGAAACTGTCAGAGGTCGGGCGGGGTGGGTTCGCGGGGGTGTCCGCGGCATGGATGCCGCGGCCAAGCCCCCAGGGGTGAGGGCGCTTTGCTTGCGAAGCACTGCTTCGCAAGCGCCCGAACGCACAGCCGCCAGCGGCTGGGCCGGACCGCGGAGCGGGGTTCACGGCGTCCCCCGCGAATCCACCCCGCCCGGCCAAGCGCGGCTTTTGATTTACGCGATCAACGCCTCGCCACGAGGGGCTCAGCCGTTGGCCTTCGCCTTCGCCTCGCGCGCGGCCTGCTGCTCGACCAGGGTCAGTGCCACGTTGTCGCGCAGGTACGCGGGCTCGACCTTCTCCGGCGCAATCGCCTCGCCGCGAGCGAACGCCGGCACCGCCAGTGCCAGTACGTCCGATGCCCGCGGCAGCGCCGTGGCATCAAAGCCGCGCAGGCCGGTGCCCAGCTGGGTCACCAGTGCCCCCTCGGCCGCGCCGAAACCGGTACCGACACCGTAAGCCGGCAGCCCTTCCGGCAGCGCCACCGCAGCGGGTGCGCACACGCGTTCGGCATCACGCGCCACTGGCAGGCCGTCCACACGCTCGAAGCGCGCAACGTACAACTCCCCCATCCGTGCATCGATCGCCGACAGGATCTGCGTTTCTTCTGCCGGCGCCCGCAGCGCCAGCACCTGCAGCGTCGAGACCGGCAACAGCGGCCGGTCCAGGGCCAGTGCGATGCCCTGGGCAATCGCGATTGCCAGGCGCACGCCGGTGAACGCCCCGGGGCCGCGGCTGAGCGCAATGCCGTCCAGCTGGCGACGGCTGATGCCGGCGTCGGCCAGCAGCGCCTCGGCCCACGGCAGGCTCAGTTCAGCGTGCCGGCGCGGGGCGATCTCGAAGCGTTCCAGCACCTGCCCATCGACATGCAGGGCAACGGAACAGGCTTCGGTGGCGGTTTCAAAGGCGAGCAGTTTCATCGGATCGGGTCAGAACAGGGGTAACGTGGCACCGGGCGCCGGCTCGGGGCCGGCCGCAACAGCGGCCGGGGCAGCCGCATCATCGGCCACGGGTGCCCATTGTGGCGTAAAGAAGGCCTGCACATCGGCCAGGTTGCGGGTACGGCGGAACGGCGGCAGTGAATCGAGGAAGACCCGGCCATAGCCACGGTTGAGCAGGCGTGGGTCGCACAACACCAACACACCACGGTCGCTCTCGCTGCGGATCAGGCGGCCAACGCCCTGTTTCAGCGCAATCACCGCCTGTGGCAGCTGCTCATCGCGGAACGGATTGCCGCCCTGGCTGCGGATCGCCTCCAGCCGCGCCTCGTACACCGGATCGTCCGGTGCCGCGAACGGCAGCTTGTCGATCATTACCACGCTCAGCGCCTCACCCACCACGTCCACGCCCTCGCGGAAACTGGCCGAGCCCAACAGCACGCCATTGCCCGATTCGCGGAAGCGCTGCAGCAGCGTCACGCGCGGCGCCTCGCCCTGCACGAACAACGGCCACGGCCCATCACGCAGTGCCTCGGCGGCCTCGCGCAATGCACGGTGCGAGGCGAACAACAGGAACGCCCTGCCCTGCGACGCCTGCAGCACCGGCCGCAGGGTCTGGATCAGCGCGGTTCCGAAACCACGCGCGGCCGGATCAGGCAGGCCTTCGGGCAGATAGCACAACGCCTGCTCCGGCCAGTTGAACGGGCTGGGCTGGACCAGTGTATGCGGGTCGTCCAGGCCCAGGCGGGTGGCGATGTGATCGAAACCACCGCCCACGGTCAGTGTCGCGGAGGTAAAGATCCATGCGGCTCGGCTGCGTTCGCGATGCTCGCGCAATGGACCGGACACATCCATTGGCGTGCGCTGGCAGCGGAAACCACGCGGCGTAAGCTCGTACCAGAGCACATCGGCGGCGCTGGCGGTCTCCGCCGGATCGGTATCGAAATCGAGGGTGGGTTCGTCATCGCCCAGCCAGCGACTGAGCCGCGAGACCGCCTCGCGCGCCCGCGCATGGCAGGCATCCAGGCCCGCCGCCGCTTCGCGCAGTGGCTGCAGCGCCTGCTCCAGGGTCACCAACCCCGCCATCACCGTATCGAATCCGTCGCGCACCTGTGGCATCGCCAGCGCTCGCCACTGCGTGCCACGCGGCGGCAAGCCCTCCATCGCCGAACGCAGCGCCAGCAGCGCCTGCTGCAACTGGTCGACCGGTTCCTGCAGCGCTGACTGCGCGCCCCCGACTCCGCGCGCTTCGGCCAGGCAGTCGCGACCCAGTTCCTGCCACGGACGCATGCCAAAACCTTCTCCGAAGAACTGCGCGGCCAGTTCGGGCAACTGATGCGCCTCGTCGATGACGAAAGCCTGCGCCCCCGGCAGCAGTTCACCGAAACCGTCCTGCTTCAGGGCCAGATCGGCCAGCAGCAGGTGATGGTTGACCACCACCACATCGGCGGCCTGCGCGCGTTGACGCGCGCGCACCACGAAGCAGTCATCCCAGAATGGGCAATCGCTTCCCAGGCAGTTGTCGACCGTGGAGGTGACCATCGGCAGCAGCGGCGAGTCATCGGCCAGGCCTTCCAGCTCGGCGATGTCACCGAACTCCGAACGACCGGACCAGGCCAGGATCCGCTGGAACTGCGCTGCTTGTTCGGGGCTGGAAAAACGCGGCTCGCCCCGCGCCTGCTGCAGGCGATAGCGGCACAGGTAGTTCGCACGTCCTTTCAGCAGCGCACTGCGCAGGCCGACACCGAGTGCCTGACGCACCCGTGGCAGATCGCGGTGGTAGAGCTGGTCCTGCAGCGCGCGGGTACCGGTGGAGATGATGGTGCGCAACCCGGACAGCAGCACCGGCACCAGATAGGCAAAGGTCTTGCCAGTACCGGTACCGGCCTCGGCCAGCAGCAGGTCACGCTGCTGCAGCGCATCGGCGATGGCTTCGGTCAGGTGCAGCTGTGCCGGACGCGGGACGAATGCATCCAGATGCGAGGCGAGCGCGCCGCCGTCGCTGAGGGCTTCGCGGCTGGCATGGACAAGGTCGGACATCAGAGGGAAAGGATACCCGGCCGGGCGCTGCCCGGCACCCGTTTCAAGCCAGAGCACACGCAACGGCAACAGCGTTGCTCATGGCTCTGGGTTTCTACGTGCTGGGCGGGGCGGGAGGGGCAGGCAGGACACGCCGTAAACCCATCCCTGGGGGCTCGATGGCGCCATCCATGGCGCCAACGGTCCTGCCTGCCCCTCCCGCCCCACCTTCGACAGTTTCCCGGTGACGGGTGGACATGCTGCGTAGCGTCGAGCTTGCTCGACTGGATTCAGAAGCAGTGAGTGGAACGGAAACAAGAAGGGGTCGGATCCGTTTTCCTGCGGAAAACGGATCCGACCCCACAACGAGTGCGCGCAGCGCGCGACCCGCTTTTGATTTTCTTTTTCTCTTCCGTGGCTGGCAGTACACGGAAACTGTCAGAGGCCGGGCGGGATGGGTTCGCGGGGATGTCCGCGGCATGGATGCCGCGGCCAAGCCCCCAGGGACGGGTTCACGGCGCCCCCCGCGAACCCACCCCGCCCGGCCAAGCGCGGCTTTTGCTTCTGGCTTCAGCGACCAACCCACAGCCACGAGGGGCTGCGCCGTTGGCTGGAAACTCAGTACCGCTTGATCCCCGGCACCGTGCAGCCTTCCAGCTGCGCATGCGCCGACACCGCATTTTCCTTCTCGCCCCGCGCCAGGCGCGACTGCTCGATCGTCGCCCAGTGCCGGCGGCACAGCGGCCCCGTCTTCGAACCCAGATCCACCGCCTTGCGCGCGAACGTCTCCGCCTGCGCCCACTGCCCCTGCAGCAGCGCCAGTTCGGCACGCTCCTGCAGTACCGCCGGGTCGCCAGCGACGATTTCCAGCGCATGGTCCAGGCTGCTGGCGGCACCGGCCAGATCGTTGGCCTGGCGCTGCGCCTGCGCGGTCACCCGCAGATCTTCCACCTGCGAATCACGCAGTGGCTGCACCGACAGCTCCTTGTCGTCCGGACCCGCAGCGGCATTCACGGCTGCCAGGCGCTGCGCCGGCGTGGTGGTATCGACCGGCTTGACCACCGGCGGCGCACTGCTCACGCAGGCGGCCAGAGCCAGGCTGAGGCCGGTCAAGGCGAGGGGCTGCAGCAGGGATCGCATGTTCATCGGCTTCATCGGCTCGGAGGAGGAGTGGCAGCGGCAGGTGCTGCGGCAGGTTCGGCGGGCGCTTCCGGTTTGCGGTCCAGGCCGAACCAGCTGCGCCAGCCGCCGCCTTCGCCTTCGGCACCGCCCTGCCCGTCCGGCGACACCGCCGGCGCGCACGGTGCATACGCCGGTGCATAGCCGACCACGAACGGGAAGCGGCGTGCACCCGGGCAGCCTTCATCGGTCGTGTTGAGACCGGTGGGCGCCACCGACTGCCAGTCCAGGCCCTTGTTGCTGACACGCAGCGGTGCGCTCGGCAGGCGCTGGAAGATGCCCGACCAGACCCGCATCGCGCCGGTGGCGCCGTACAGGCCGGCCTGCTCGTTCTGGTCGTTGCCGATCCAGATCACCGCCAGATGATCGCCGGTGTAACCGGCATACCAGCTGTCACGGCCATCGTTGGTGGTACCGGTCTTGCCGGCCGGCTGCAGCCGGCCCAGACCGTCGGCGTTGAGGCGCTGCGCGGTACCGCTGGCGACCACCTGCTGCAGGCCGACGCTGATCAGGTTGGCGGCGATCGAGTCGCCTTCCTGGGCCGGTGCCGGGGTCTTGTCATACCGCTTGAGCAGCTTGCCCTGCGGATCGAGCACGCCACGCACCGCGTGCAACGGCTGGATCTCGCCGCCGGACGCGAGGAACTGGTACAGCTGCGCCATCGCGTACGGGCTCTGGTCGGTCGAGCCGAGGATCACCGCCGGATTCGCTTCGGCCTTGATACCCGCCAGCACGTGGATCAGCTGGGTTACGCGCTCGGGGCCGACCTGCATGCCCACGCGCACGGTTGCCTGGTTGTAGGAATGCGCCAGCGCGTCGATCAGGCGAACCGTGCCATGGCTGCGGTTGTCGGCATTGCCGGGGTTCCAGTTGCGGCCACGGCCGAGCTGGACGGTCACCGGTGAATCGTCGACCCAGCTGGCCAGCGAGTAACGGTCCGGCTGAGCCAGGGCCAGCAAGTACACGAACGGCTTGAGCAGCGAGCCGACCGGACGCTGTGCTTCGATCGCTCGATTGAAGCCGACCTCGGACACTTCACGGCTGCCGATCACCGCCAGCACGTCACCGTTGTGCACGTCGGTCAGCACCATGCCGGCCTGCAGTTCGGGGCGACGCTTGCTTTCCAGCGACTTGATGGTGCGGGTCACCGCGCCTTCGGCATAGGCCTGCGCGGACGGCGACATACCGGTCATCACGCTCAGGCCCGCACCCTGCAGCGCCGATTCCGGATAGTCATGGCCAAGCTGGCGACGAACCAGGTCGACGTAAGCCGGGAAGCGGTTGGCCGCGACCAGGCCCGGCGTCTTGGGCACGCCCAGCGGTGCCTTCAGCGCGCGCTGGTACTCGGCATCGTCGATCAACGTGGCTTCGTGCAGCTTGCCCAGCACGAAGTTGCGGCGGTCCAGCGCACGCTCCGGGTTGCGCCGCGGGTCGTAGAACGACGGCCCCTTGACCAGGCCGATCAGCAGCGCGATCTGCTCGGTCTCCAGCGACTGCAGGTCACGGCCGAACCAGAACTCGGCGCCGGAGGACATGCCATGGATCGCCTGGCTGCCACGCTGGCCCAGGTACACCTGGTTGAGATAGGCCTCGAAGATGGTGCGCTTGTCGTAGCGCGCTTCCATGATCAGCGCGTACAGCACTTCGTTGAACTTGCGTGTGACCGTCTGTTCCTTGCCGATGCCGAGCAGGCCGCTGCGGGCCAGCTGCTGGGTCAGCGTTGAAGCACCCTGGCGGCTCTGGCCACCGGAGCGGATGGTCACCCACACCGCGCGGGCAATGCCGGACAGGTCGATGCCGTGGTGGCGGTTGAAGTCCTTGTCCTCGACCGCCTGCAGGCCGGTCACCAGCAGGTCCGGCGCCTCGTCCATGCGGATCAGGCGGCGCTCTTCCTGCTTCTGCCCGTACAGCGTGGCGATGCGTGCAGGATCCAGCCGCGCGGCCTTCAGCGCCTTGCGGTTGTCGGCGTCTCGCAGCGAAGCGACCGCACCGTCGGACAACGACAGCTCCAGCCGGCGCGGAGCGACGCGGCCATCGACATCGTTGTAGCCGCGGCTGGAAATAACGAAACGCCCACCGTTCACCGCATAGGTGGCCGGCTCCTTGCCCTGTCCGTCATCGCGGTAGGCGGACGCGGCCAGCTCGGTCTTCAGGGTCGCCGCGTCCAACGCCTTGCCCGGCGCAAGCACCAGCGGACGCGCATACACACGGGTCGGGATCTGCCAGCGCAGCTCACCGAAGCGCTGGGTCACCTGTTGGTTCAGGTACAGCGTATAGGGGATCAGGAAACCCAATCCCAACGCGACCGCGGCCATGCTCCAGGTGATCAGGCGACGCCGCCACAGCGGGCTGTCGTCCTGCTGGTCGTCGTCGTCGAAATCGTCGATGTCGTCGGAATCGTAGCGTCGGGGCACGGGGATGCGGGCAGGTAGGGTCTGGCGAGTCTAACGCAGCCGCCGTGGCGGCTGGCAGGCAATGGGCTGCGGTTTCACTGCAGTTCAAGCAGGGCGCGACGTCCGCTGGCCTGCCGCGGCCCCTGCCAGCGCCGCCCGGAGGCCCTTCCAGCCGGCTCCGGCGAGGCAGACATTGGCCAACCGAGCGATCAAGCGCGGCGCGTCATGGGCGATCCAGCGCCCCTGAACATCCGCGCGGCGATACAACTGCAGGCGCGACCACGCCATGCGCCAGGCCAGCGCGTGAAGCCCCTGGAAGCGCTCCGGCGCCACGACCATGCCACGCTGTCGCAGCAGAGCATCCAGGGCCAGCAGGCGCCCCGCCGTGCGCTTGCGCGCCTGCGCATCGAACAGGTCGAGATGGCGCAGGCGTTGCAGAAAGCCGCGCCGACTGGCTCCGATCTGGTTGTTGCCATGCTGCCGATAGTCGATGGTCGGTTCGGCCAGCATGTCCAGCCCTCCACACAGTGATGCGTTGACCGCGAGCCATTCGTCGTGACTCCAGCCCGCAGGCACGGGCAGTGATCCGACCACAAGCTGGCGACGCAGCGCACAGGTTGCGCCGGTGACAAAATTACGTTGCAGGATCACGTCGGCAGCCAGCCCAGCGCGCTCCAGCTCCACTTCGGCCAGGTGCACTTTCAGCACTTCCAGCAGGCGCTGGCCCAGCGGCGCGCCCTGCGCATCCACCAACCGCGCGTCGCTGTGCAGCAGCAACAGGGCCGGGTCTGCCTGGAAGCGCTGCACGTAGCTGCGGACCCGCCCCGGATGCCAGACATCATCCTGATCGCACAGGAACAGGATATCGGCCTGACAACGCAGCAGCGCGTCGGCGAAATTGCGCACATAGCCAAGATTCTGTGCGTGCTGGACGATCTCGACACGCACGCCCAGCGCCTGCGCGCGCGGCACGAAAGCCAGCAGCAGTTGCAGCGTCTGGTCGCTGGAGCCGTCATCACCGATCACGACTTCGTTCACCGGCAGATCCTGCTCGAGGATGCTGTCCAGCTGTGCCTGCAGGTAGCGCGCACCGTTGTAGGTGCACAGCGCAACGCCAATGCGTTCGGCAGCGGCCGATCGGGATGGCGTGTCAGGCATCGAACGTACTCGCGGAAAACAAGGCCGGGGGATGGTAGCAGAGCCCCGCCAGCGCGCGGAAACAGGCGCTGACTAGCCGTTGCCGGGATGCGCGGCGATACGCTGCAGGGCCTGCGCAACGCTCATCGGCTGCCACATGCCCGCCTCCGGCTGGAATGGTCGCGGCGAGATGCCCAACAGCGCCTGCAGCGGGCCATTGTCTGCAATCAGGTCCTGCTGCAGGCGTGACACCGGGCCGCGGGCGCGTGGAACCAGTGCGGCCAAGCCACGCAGGGCGCCGCCCGGCAACGGCAGCGCCAGGGTCGGCTGCGCCAGGCTGGCATGCACGCGGCGGAACATCGCGTGATAGGGCAGCCGTTCGCCGCCGCCGATTTCCAGCACCCTGGAGGCCCCCGCGCCGCTGCTGATGCAGGCCACCACGGCACGGGCGATGTCATCGGCATGCACCGGCTGGCGCAGGCCATCGGCCAGCGGGATCGGGAAAAGGCGCAGACGCAGCGCGCGCTGCACGATCGGGGTGATGCTGCGGTCGATGCCGGCGCCGTAGATCAGCGTCGGCCGCAGGATCGTCCACGCCATGCCGAGACGTTCGGCCTGTTCTATCAAGCCTGCTTCGCCCCGCTGCAGCATCGCTACCACGTCCTGTTCGTCGGCCTGCTCGGAATCCTGCTTGCTCAGCACGCTCATCGAACTGGTGGCGATGACCCGCCCGGCCGGAGCCACGCTCTGCTGTGACAACCACTGCGCCAAGCCTTCCAGCGGTCCGAAGCTGGCGATCGCCTTCCAGGCCGGGGATGGCACGCTGTCCAGTGCGCTTGCCAGATCCCCGCACAGCCACTGCACACCGTCCTGTGCCGGTTGTGGCCGCCGGCTCACCGCCTGCACCCGCTCATGCACCTGCACCAGGCGCGGCAGCAGGAACCGGCCGATCTGGCTGGTGGCTCCGGAAACAAGGACGGTCATCGGCACTCCGTGGGCGTGTTGCGGGGCTGGCTACTATAGCGACCCCTCCGGCAACGGCGGGGCTCAGGGAGAGGACACCCCGATGTCGCGCAGGCGCTGCCGCAGCTGCTGGTACTCGCTGCTGGAAGCACCAACCCCGAGCTCGCCGGCCTGCTGCAGGGCGCGCTCGGCAAAGGCCACATCGCCATTGCCCAGACGCTCACTGCCAATTGCCAGCCATCGCTGTGCCAGGCGCTGGCGGGCAGCAGGCAAGCCATTCGCAGTGGGTGACAGGGTCTGCCAGGCCTGCAGGCAGGCCCCTGCCGCCTGCACCCGGTTCTGCCGCAGGTTGTCATCGAAGCAAGTGCGACTGGCAGGCAGCAGGCGGGCGGCGGCGGCTTTCACCCGTGCATCGCGCGGCGCCAGTGATTGCGCTTCACGCAGCGCATCAAACGCACTGTGACCGGGGGGGCTGATCCACTGCCCTGCACGCTCGGCGCGCTCCATCCGGCGCAGATGATCACGCAACTGTCGTTCACGTTGCGCCGTGCTGACGGCCGGTTGTTTCAGAGACTGCTGCGCCTGCTGCGCGCGTTGCAGGCGCTGCGCCAGCTGCTGACGTGCTGCTGGCGACGCACCCAGTTCTTCCGCCAGCGCCGCATCGCGCTGCGCAGCCTCGAACTGGAAATCATCAGCCTGGGTCTGGCTGCGCGCGAGCACTGCCTGCAGCGCCTGCTCCCGCCCACGCTGGGCAGTAGGGTCCTCCGGTGCCACCGCCAGCACGGCCAGGAATCCTTTCGCTGCCTTTTCCAGCTGCTGCCGCTGCAGCGCGCGCTGCGCCTGCCGCAAGCGTTCATCGACCGCACGCGCCAGTGCTTCCTGGCTGGCCGGCAGATCGGCATGGCCTGCATCGAACTGCCGCGCGCGCTGCACGATTGCGGCCGCTTCGGCCAGTTCTCCGCGCGCAGCCAATGTCCGCGCGTGCTGCAGCAGATCGCTCAGCGCATCCTCGCGCCCTTCCAGCGCCGGCAGGTTGTCCGGCTGCAGCGCCAGGATGCGCTGGAACAGCGGCAGCGCGCTGCTGTCGCCATCGTCGAGCCGCCCGGCAGCAAAGGCATTGCGGGCCTGGGCCAGCAGCGCACCGATGCCGGCCCCGGCACTGCGCCGTGCCTGCAGCTGGCGGTCGACGGCATCTGCATCGACCTGCGGCACCTGCAGCTCGCGAGCCAGCGACAGTGCCTGTGCGCTGCCGTCGAGGTCGTCGTTCTGGAGTTTGTCGCGGGCCTGCTGCAATGCGGCCGCAGCGGTTCGTGCCAGGCCCTCGCGGGCCTGCGGGCGATCACCATCCAGCGCCAGCACGGCCTGGTAGCGCTCGCGCGCACCACTGCCGTCGGCCGCGCTCAGCCGGCCGGAGGCAAGCGCGCGGTCACCTTCGGCCAGCAACTGTTCGATCTGCGGCTCATCCCAGAACCAGTCGGCCAATGGCTTGCGCAGCAGCACCAGCAACACGAACACCGCCAGCGCCGCGACCAGCGCCCAGCGCCACACCCGGCGCGCGTGGCGTGCCTGCAGCCACCACCAACGGCCTTCGCGGCGGACGCGGTCCAGCGCAGGATGTTCAGCGCCATGCGGGCGATGCGGGGGCTCGCGTTCCATGCGTGCAGGGTAGCCGTGGCAGCGTGAAGCTCAGCCGAGGCGACGCGCCTCGCTCACGCCGGGCAGCGCGTCCAGCTTGCCCAGCAGGGTCGACAGCTGGCCGTAGTCACTGACTTTCAGGCGCAGGCGCAGATGGGCACGGCCACTGTTGCGCACGTTGTCACTGTGGATATCGAGCACGTAGGCGTCTTCCTGGGCGATCAGGTTGGTGATGTCCTTCAGCAGCCAGCGGCGGTCGACTGCGGTGACCACCACGTCCACTTCGTAGCCGCCACCGGCCTGGCCCCACTCTACCGGCAGGATGCGCTGTGGGCTGGTGGCTGCCAGCCGGGCCAGCGCGGCACAGTCTGCACGATGCACGGTGACACCGCGGCTACGGGTCAGGTAGCCGACGATCGGTTCGCCGGCCACCGGCTGGCAGCAGCGCGCCAGCTGAACCAGCAGGTTGCCCACGCCCTGGACCGTGAATTTGGACTTGCCCAGGTTCTCGCGGCGGGCGGTCGGCCGCGGCAGGGTCGGCGCGGGCGCCGGCTGACTCGCTGCACGTTCGGCTTCCAGCAGCGTACGGCTGACCTGGTTCGGGCCGGTATCGCCCAGCGCCACCTGGATGTAGAGGTCGTCAACGCTGTCGGCATGGAACTTCTTCGCCGCCACCGCCAGATCCGAATGCTGCAGGCCCAGCCGCTTCAGCTCACGCTCGAGCAGCTCGCGACCGGCCTGCACGTTGCGCGCACGGTCCAGCTTGTGGAACCAGCTGCGCACCTTCTCTCGCGAACGGTTGCTGGCCAGGAAGCCGTTGGCCGGCATCAGCCAGTCGCGGCGGGGGTCGGCCTCTTTGCCGGTGAGGATCTCGACGCGGTCGCCGCTGCGCAGGCGGTAGGTCAGCGGCACGATGCGACCGTTGACCTTGGCGCCCCGGCAGCGATGCCCCACCATCGTGTGCACCTGGTAGGCGAAATCGAGCGGCGTGGCGCCCTGCGGCAGATCCAGCACCTCATCCTTCGGGCTCAGTGCATAGACCCGGTCTTCGGTCAGCTCGGCGTCGAGCGCCCCGGCCAGTTCATTGCCCTGCCCATCCTGCGCCTGCTCCAGCAGTTGGCGCATCCAGGTGATCTTGCGGTCGAAGGCCTTCTCCGCGCCCTTGCCGCCTTCCTTGTATTTCCAGTGCGCGGCCACGCCCAGCTCGGCCTGCGAGTGCATCTCATGGGTACGGATCTGCACTTCGATGGTGCGCCCTTCCGGGCCAACCACGGCGGTATGCAGCGAACGGTAGTCGTTGGCCTTCGGGCGGGCGATGTAATCATCGAACTCGCTCGGCACCGGCGCCCACAGCGCGTGCACCACGCCCAGCGCGGCATAGCAGGCGGCAACGTCGTCGACCATCACCCGCACTGCGCGGATGTCGTACAGCTGGTCGAACGCCAGCCGCTTCTTCTGCATCTTCCGCCAGATGCTGTAGATGTGCTTCGGGCGGCCGCTGACTTCGGCCTTGATGCCCTGCGCGACCAGCTCGCGCGACAGCACCTTCTTGACGTTCTCGACATAGCGCTCGCGCGCGATGCGGGTCTCGTCCACCTCGCGGGCGATACGCCGGTAGGTCTCCGGTTCCAGATGGCGGAACGCCAGGTCCTCCAGCTCCCACTTCAGCTGCCAGATGCCCAATCGGTTGGCCAGCGGTGCATGGATATCGCGGGTCAGCTGCGCCAATGCGCGGCGTTGCTCGTCATCCAGCTTGTCGGCCGCGCGCATCCGCGCCAGCTGCCGTGCCAGCAGGACGGGCACCACGCGCAGGTCTCGGATGATCGCCAGCAGCAAGCGGCGCAGGCCTTCACTGTTGCGCCCGGCCTCGCGGCCGGCATGCAGCGCCCATACCGGATCGGCTGCATCCTGACCGTCGAGCAGGCCGATCACCGCCGCCTTGTGGTTACCCAGCGGCAGTTGCTCCAGGCTGGCGCGCAGGCCCGGCAGGTCGAACAACAAGGCCGCGACCACCGCGCCCTCATCGGCCGAGAGCATCGCCAGTGCGTCGAGGGTATCGCCCAGTACCGACCAGCTGGCACGCATCTGGTGGTCGCACTCCGGCGCTTCCCAGTGCTCGCGCAGGGCCTGGCGCAGCGGAGCGGGCAGCACCGATGCCGAGGGACGGTTCAACAAGGCATCCAGGCCGGGGACGGAAGCGCGGTTCACAGCATCGAGCAGGCAAGACAGAGGTCCCTACACTAGCGCCGGCGCCGTTCAGGGACAATCACCACGGCCGCCATCGCCCGGCATGAAGACATGCCGCTACACTCCCGGGCAAACCCAGGAGAGACCCGCCATGCCCTCGATCGTCCCGCGTTTCCGCCCACGGCTGCTGGCCTGCGCCGCGCTCCTGCTGTCCCTGTCGGCGCCTGCGCTGGCCCAGCGCGTGGTGGAGGGTGACCTGCAGCAGCAGATGTCGCCCGCCGAGTTCAAGGCGGCCGGTCTGGACAAGCTCAGCGCCACCGAGCTGGCTGCGCTCAATCGCTGGCTGCAGGGCAAGGTTGAAGCGGCCACCACCCAGGCCGTCGCGGCGGTACGCGAGGAAGCGCGCGAGGAAGGCCGCCAGGAAGTGATCGTGAAGAACCGTGGCTTCTTCGATTTCGGCAGCAACGAGCCGATCACCGGCGTGTTGCAGGGCGAGTTCCGCGGCTTCGGCAACGGCCGCATCTACGTGCTGGACAACGGCCAGGAATGGGAGCAGACCGATGCCACGGCCCTGTCCGGCGTGCGCAAGCCGTCGCCCCATGTGAGCATCAAGCCCGGTGTGATGGGCGTGTGGTACATGAAGGTCGAGGGCGTGAACACCCAGCCGAAAGTGCGCCGTACCAAGTAATGCCGCCCATTGTGTAGCGCCGAGTCCACGCTCGGCTGCGATCTGCACGGGAAGATGACGAGGCATCGAAAAGCAGCCGAGCATGGGCTCGGCTCTACGTCATCACATCATCGGAGTCACGCCTGGCGCAATGCGGTCACCCGCTGCGCCAGCTTCTTCGCCGAGATGCCGGTGCGTGCACCCAGCTCCTGCGCGAACAGTGACACCCGCAGCTCTTCCAGATCCCAGCGCAGCGCCTGCCATTGCGGGCGCTCGCGCAGTCCCTGCTGCTCCCCCGCTTCCAGCGCTTCCAGGAACGGGTGCAGTTCCAGCATGCGCGCCTGGTCACGTGGTGGATCACGCTTGGCACGCTCGGTGCGCAGGATCATCGCGTTCAGATAGCGCGGGTACTGCGCCAGCGCGCCAGCCGGCGTGTCGCGCAGGAAGCCGGGATGGATCAGGCCGGCCAGCTGCGCTTCCATGTCGTCCAGGTTGCCGCGCGCCCAGCCCATCAACGGCGCTTCCAGCATCGGCTTCAGTTCCGCCACCAGCGCCAGGATGGTTTCGGCCAGTTTCAGCCGCGACATGGCCTCACCGAACAGGGCCTTGGCCGCATGCTCGCGTCGCTGCTCGAAGGTCGCCGCATCACGGATGTCTTCCAGGCCCTCGGCCAGCACGGCGTTCATCGCTGCATCGACCAGGTCGCCGCGCAGGCGCTCCTGCGATTCGATCGCGGCATACAGCAGGCCGGTCTTGGCACCGACCGGCAGCTGCTTGCGCGCCTGCTTCACCTTCTCGGCCAAGGCGATTTCCAGCAGGCGGCGCACGCCCAGCGGGTGGGCCTCCAGCGCCTGCTGGCGGTCGGCGAAGATGCGCAGCGCCACGCTGTCGCCCTCGTCCAGCAACGCCGGATAGGCCGGCACGCCCGCTTCACCGGGCACCTGCAGCGGAATCGGCGTGGCCGGGAACGTACGCAGGCCATCGGCCGCCATCTCACGGCCGGCGCGTGCAGCGAAGGCATCGCCGGCACGACCGCCGAACTTGGCGCGCAGTGCGTCCAGATCGCGCGAGGTCGCCAGCACCTTGCCCTGCTCGTCACGCAGCCGCAGGTTCATGTGCAGGTGCGGTTCGATCGAACCGGGCTCGAAATCCAGCGCAGTCACCGTGGCGCCGGTTGCGCGTGACAGGAAGCGCGCCAGTTCGCCGGTGATGGCATCGGCACTGGGCTGCGGGAACGCTTCGTAGAACGCGCGGCCGAAATCCGGCGCCGGCACGTAGTTGCGGCGCATCGCCTTGGGCAGGCTGCGGATCAATGCCGAGGCCTTGTCGGCGACGAAGCCCGGCGCCAACCAGCCCAGTTGCACCGGGTCCAGCGCGTTGAGCAGGTGCAGCGGCACGTCCAGGGTAACGCCGTCGTCGTCGGCACCCGGTTCGAAGCGATAATGCAGTGGCAAGCGCGCCTGGCCCAGCGCCAGGTACTTCGGGTAGCGCTCCTGTTCGCTGCCCTCACCGGGCAACAGGTCGACCAGCGACCAGTGCAGGGTCTTGCGCTGTTCCGGCGCCAGCCCCTTCCACCAGGTATCCAGCCCCGCCGCCGAATGGATCTGCGGCGGCACCCGGTCCAGGTACCAGCGCGCCTGCCAGTCCTCGTCGGCGACGATGCCGGCGCGGCGCAGCTTGGCTTCTTCCTCGCGGGCGATCTCCAGCACTTTCTGGTTGTCGGCCACGAAGCTGGCGCGGGTGTTGATCTCGCCGGTCACCAGTGCCTGGCGCACGAAGATGTCATGTGCCTCGCCAGGTTCGATACGGCCGTAGTGCACCGGCTTCTTCGGCGCCAGCACCAGACCGAACAGGCTGATCTGCTCGGACGCCAACACCTGGCCCTGCGCGCGCGACCAGTGCGGGTCGAAGTGCTTGCGCAGCAGCAGATGCGGCAGTTCGGCAATCACCCAGTCCGGTTCGATCGCGGCCAGGGTCATGCCCCACACCTTCTGCGTGTCCAGCAGGTTGGCCACCAGCAGCCACGGCGGCGGGCGCTTGGACAGCGCCGAACCGGGGAACGGAAGGAAGCGGCGCTGGCGTGGTGCCTGGAAATCGCCCTTCTCGGTGCGGTGGCCGATCTGCGTCGGCAGGCCCGCCACCAGTGCGCGGTGCAGGGTCTGGTAGGCGGCCGCGCGGACGCGCTCGCTGAAACCACCGCCGGCCGGCGCCTGTTCCTTCTGCGCGCGCACGGCCACCGGGGCCGGTGCGGCCTCGGCCTTGCCTTCGCGGGCCAGGCGCGCGGCGCGATGCAGCTGGCCTCGGGTGGCCTTCACCGCCGCTGCGTCGTCGCGCGCCGGTGCCAGCGCACTGCTGCCGGCCAGCAACGGTGCCATCGAGGCCTCGTTGGCTTCTTCCTTCCAGCCCAGCTCCTCGCACAGCAGGCGCAGCTGGCGATGCAGCTCGCGCCACTCGCGCATGCGCAGGAAGCCGAGGAAATGACGGCCACACCAGTCGCGCAGCTTGGACTGGGTCAGGTCTTCGTGGGCCTGCCGGTAGCCATCCCACAGACGCAGCACGCCGACGAATTCCGAACGCCCATCGGCGAACTGCGCGTGTGCGCTGTCGGCGGCACCGCGTGATTCGGGCGGGCGTTCGCGCGGGTCCTGGATGCCCAGGAACGAGGCGATCACCAGCATCGGCCGCAGGCAACCGGCAGCCTGCGCGGCCACCAGCATGCGCGCCAGCTTCACGTCCACCGGTAGACGCGCCATCTGCTTGCCGATGGTGGTCATGCGCCGCTCGGCGTCGATCGCGCCCAGTTCGGTCAGCTGCTGCCAACCGTCGGCCACGGCGCGTTCGTCCGGCGCCTCAAGGAACGGGAATTCCTCGATCCGGCCCAGGCCCAGCTGCAGCATGCGCAGGATCACACCGGCCAGGCTGGAGCGGCGGATTTCCGGATCGGTGAACTCCGGCCGCGCCTGGAAATCGGCCTCGGCGTACAGGCGGTAGCAGATGCCCTCGGCGATACGGCCGCAGCGGCCCTTGCGCTGATTGGCGCTGGCCTGCGAGATCGGCTCGATGTGCAGGCGGTCCAGCTTGTTGCGCGGGCTGTAACGCTTGACGCGGGCGAAGCCCGGATCGACCACGTAGCGGATGCGCGGCACCGTCAGCGAGGTTTCCGCCACGTTGGTGGCCAGCACGATGCGCCGGTTCGGCCCGGGATTGAACACCCGGTCCTGGTCCTGGTTGGACAGGCGCGCGTACAGCGGCAGCACCTCGGTGTTGCGGTACTTGCGCCGTTCCAGCGACTGGTGCGCGTCGCGGATCTCGCGCTCGCCCGGCAGGAAGATCAGCACGTCGCCGCGCGAATCCAGGCGGGTAATCTCGTCGATGGCCGACACGATGGCGTCGTTGACGGTGCGTTCGCCCTGGTCTTCCCCCTCGCCTTCCAGCGCGCGGTAGCGCACTTCCACCGGGTAGGTGCGGCCTTCGACGCTGATCACCGGCGCATTGTCGAAATGCTGGGCGAAGCGTTCGGTGTCGATGGTGGCCGAGGTGACGATCAGCTTCAGGTCCGGGCGCTTGCGCAGCAGCTGCTTCAGGTAGCCCAGCAGGAAGTCGATGTTGAGGCTGCGTTCGTGCGCCTCGTCGACGATGATCGTGTCGTAGTTCGACAACCAGCGGTCACTGGCGATCTCCGCCAGCAGGATGCCGTCGGTCATGAACTTGATGCGGCTGTCTTCGCTGACCTTGTCGTTGAAGCGCACCTGGTAGCCGACCAGCTGGCCCAGTTCGCTCTGCAGTTCCTGCGCCACGCGGCTGGCCACCGCACGTGCGGCAATCCGTCGCGGCTGGGTGCAGCCGATCATGCCGGCCTGGCCACGGCCTGCGGCCAGGCACAGTTTCGGCAGCTGGGTGGTCTTGCCCGAGCCGGTTTCACCGGCGATCACCACCACCTGATGATCGCGGATCAGCGCGATGATGGAGTCGGCTTCACGCGCAATCGGCAGCTGCGGGTCCAGAGTAATGGACGGCTGCTGCTGCGCCCGTGTCATCCGGCGCTGCACCGACGCCTGCAAGGCCTGCTCGAAGGTGGCGGCCAGTGCCGCATCCTGTGGCTTGGCCTGGCACCGCGAGAGCATCCCCAGCAAACGGCCCCGGTCGCGGCTCATGGCGCCGTCGATGGCGGCACGCTGTTGGCGCAGGCGGGGCGATGGATTTTTATCGATAGAGTTCATCAATCGGTTCGTTCAAAACTTTGAAAGCGACCAGTCATCACGACCGGTTTATTGTGAAGGCCAACGATTCCACAAGGAGGAACCCCATGGCGAAGACCAAGAGCACGACCAAGGCCAAGACCGGCAAGCAGAAGCTTGCAGCGGCGGCACCGTCGGCGCCGAACATCGATATCGGGATCACTCAGGGCGACCGCAAGAAGATCGCCGACGGCCTGTCGCGCTTCCAGGCCGATGCGTTCACGCTCTACCTGAAGACGCACAACTTCCACTGGAACGTGACCGGGTCGATGTTCAACTCGCTGCACACCATGTTCGAGACGCAGTACACCGAACAGTGGGCGGCACTGGACGACGTGGCCGAGCGCATCCGCGCGCTGGGCTTCAATGCCCCGGGCTCCTACCGGGAATTCGCTGCGCTGACCTCGATCGCCGAGGAACCGGGCCTGACCGACAGTGCGGACTGGCGTGAAATGGTACGCCAGTTGGTGGTCGCCAACGAAGCGGTCTGCCGTACGGCACGTGAAGTGCTGGACGTGGCGGCCAAGGGGGACGACGCCCCGACCGAGGATCTGATGACCCAGCGCCTGCAGACCCACGAGAAGTACGCCTGGATGCTGCGCTCGCTCCTCCAGTAAGAGTTTGGGGGCTCGGCAGGGCTGCGCCCTGCACCCGCAGAGGCAACTGCAACGGCAACGGCCGGAGCAAAAGCTGGTTTCCTGTGGGTTGGCGGGGTGGGTCCGGTGGCAGGGGACGCCGTAAACCCGTCCTTGGGGGCTTGGCCGCGGCATCCATGCCGCGGACACCCCTGCCACCGGACCCACCCCGCCTTCGACAGATTTCCGCGATCTGCCGGAACAGCGTCCGCTCTGGTAGGTGTCGACCTTGGTCGACACGGATGAATTCATTCGATATCTGACAGATGTGTCGACCAAGGTCGACACCCACCAACAGCCGCGGGAAACTGTCGAAGGTGGGGCGGTGTCGGATTGCGGGGTGTCAGCCGCATGGATGCGGCTGCCAAGCCCCCAAGGAGGGGTTCACGGCGTCCCCGCAATCCGACACCGCCCCGCCAACCCACGGATAGCCCGCTTTTGACCTTGACGTTGCCGTGGCTTGTAGCAGGTGCAGGGCGCAGCCCTGCCGAGACTCCCCCACCGGGGTAAACTAACCGGATGGCTTCCCGTCCCGCGCACGACCTGCTCCAACGCGTCTTTGGTTACGACGATTTCCGTGGTCCCCAGCAGGACATCGTGGAGCATGTGGCTGCCGGTCACGATGCCCTGGTGCTGATGCCCACCGGCGGCGGCAAGTCGCTGTGCTACCAGGTCCCGGCCCTGCTGCGTGACGGATGTGGCATCGTCATCTCGCCGCTGATCGCGCTGATGCAGGACCAGGTCGAAGCCCTGCGCCAGCTCGGCGTGCGTGCCGAGTACCTGAATTCAACCCTGGATGCCGAGACCGCCGGCCGCGTCGAGCGCGAACTGCTCGCCGGTGAGCTCGACATGCTCTATGTCGCTCCCGAGCGACTGCTGACCGGTCGCTTCCTGTCGCTGTTGTCGCGCAGCCAGATCGCCCTGTTCGCCATTGACGAAGCACACTGCGTGTCGCAGTGGGGCCATGACTTCCGCCCCGAATACCGCCAGTTGACCGTGCTGCACGAGCGTTGGCCGCAGATCCCCCGGATCGCGCTGACCGCCACCGCCGACCCGCCGACCCAGCGCGAGATCGCCGAGCGCCTGGACCTTCAGGAAGCACGCCACTTCGTCAGCTCCTTCGACCGCCCCAACATCCGCTACACCGTGGTGCAGAAGGACAACGCCCGCAAGCAGCTGACCGACTTCCTGCGTGGCCATCGTGGCGAGGCCGGCATCGTCTACTGCATGTCACGGCGCAAGGTCGAGGAGACTGCCGAATTCCTCTGCGGCCAGGGCTTCAACGCCCTGCCCTACCATGCCGGCCTGCCGCCGGAAGTGCGCGCTAACAACCAGCGCCGTTTCCTGCGCGAGGATGGCATCGTGATGTGCGCCACCATCGCCTTCGGCATGGGCATCGACAAGCCGGACGTGCGCTTCGTGGCGCATACGGACCTGCCGAAGTCGATGGAAGGCTACTACCAGGAAACCGGGCGCGCCGGTCGTGATGGCGAAGCCGCCGAGGCCTGGCTGTGCTACGGCCTGGGCGACGTGGTGCTGCTCAAGCAGATGATCGAGCAGTCCGAGGCCGGCGAAGAACGCAAGCAGCTGGAACGGGGCAAGCTCGACCACCTGCTTGGCTACTGCGAGTCGATGCAATGCCGACGCCAGGTGCTGCTGGCCGGTTTCGGCGAGACCTATCCGCAGCCCTGCGGCAACTGCGACAACTGCCTGACGCCGCCGGCCTCGTGGGACGCGACCATTCCGGCGCAGAAGGCGCTGAGCTGCGTCTACCGCAGCGGCCAGCGCTTCGGCGTCGGCCACCTGATCGACGTTCTGCGTGGCAGCGAGAACGAGAAGGTGAAGCAGCAGGGCCACGACAAGCTCAGCACCTATGCGATCGGTCGCGATCTGGATGCGCGCACCTGGCGCAGCGTGTTCCGCCAGCTGGTCGCAGCCAGCCTGCTGGAAGTGGACAGCGAGGGCCACGGTGGCCTGCGCCTGACCGACGCCAGCCGCGACGTGCTGACCGGCCGCCGCCAGATCAGCATGCGCCGCGACCCGGCCAGCAGCACCAGCGGACGCGAGCGCAGCGCGCAGCGTACCGGCCTGTCGGTGCTGCCGCAGGATCTGGCGCTGTTCAACGCTCTGCGCGGCCTGCGTGCCGAACTGGCCCGCGAACAGAATGTGCCGGCCTTCGTGATCTTCCACGACAGCACCCTGCGCAACATCGCCGAGCAGCGCCCGACCAGCCTGGACGAACTGGCCCGGGTCGGCGGCATCGGTGGTACCAAGCTGAGCCGCTACGGCCCGCGCCTGGTCGAGATCGTGCGCGAAGAAGGGTAGCTGCGGCCCCCTGTAGAGCCGAGCCCACGCTCGGCTGCCTCTGCGCGAACAGCAGCCGAGCGTGGGCTCGGCTCTACGCTGGTGCAGGTCCAACCTTGAACCGACCATTCAGCCGGAAGTGCATCCGCGCCCACTTGCAGCTAGATTAACGCCATGTCCCTGGCCTCGACCCTGCTCCGTGTCGTGCTCATGCTCAGCCTGTTGCTCAACGGGCTGAACGCGGCCATGGCCAGCGGCCACGAGGAAATGGGCCGGATGGCCCACGCGGTAGCCGCCCTTGATGGCGGCGATGCCGACTGCCACCACCACGCCTCCATGCAGGCCGACCAGGCCCCGCAGACCAAGGCCCCCGCCCACGACGCCCACTGCCAGATCAAGGACTGCGTGCGCAGCTGCGCCCAGCACCCGCTGCTGGTGGTGCAGCCGTTGCCGTACCCGGCCGGCCCAGCACTGTCGCTGGCCCCGCAGCCGATGCCGGCCACTGGCCGTCCGGCGCCGCCGCTGCCGCCGATCTCCCGCCCTCCCATCGCCTGATTCCACACGCACCGTGCGCCCTGCGCACCGTAGCCGGCCACCTGCCGGCGTCTTTACGTGTCTGGAGTCACCACCATGAATACCCGTAATCCCCCCGGCCCGGGCGCTCTGCCCATGCCGTCGCGCCGCCTGTTCGTACAAGGCCTGGCCGCCGGTGGCGTGGTTGCCGGCATCGCCGCTGTCGGCGTGCCGCAGCGCGCGCTCGCCGCCGCCACGGCCGCCCCGCGCCTGGCCGGCGCCCCCGCCGTGCTCAGCGACACCCGCATCGAACTGGCCATCGGCGAATCGCTGGCCAATTTCACCGGCCGCACCCGCCCCGCTATCACGGTCAATGGATCGCTGCCGGCCCCGATCCTGCGCTGGCGCGAAGGCCAGACCGTGGACCTGTTCGTGCGCAATACGCTGCAACGCCACCCGACCTCGATCCACTGGCACGGCATTCTGCTGCCAGCCAACATGGACGGCGTGCCCGGGCTGAGCTTCAACGGCATCGGCCCCGGCGAGACCTACCACTACCACTTCGAACTGAAGCAGTCGGGCACCTACTGGTACCACAGCCACTCGATGTTCCAGGAGCAGGCAGGCCTGTACGGTGCACTGATCATCGATCCGGCCGAACCGGCGCCGTACCACCACGACCGCGAGCACGTGATCATGCTGTCCGACTGGACCGACATGGACCCGGGCGCGCTGTTCCGCCGCATGAAGAAGCTTGCCGAGCACGACAACTACTACAAGCGCACGCTGCCCGACTTCCTGCGTGACGTGAAGCGCGACGGCTGGTCGTCCGCGCTGTCCGACCGCGGCATGTGGGGCCGGATGCGGATGACGCCGACCGACATCTCCGACATCAACGCGCATACCTACACCTACCTGATGAACGGCACCGCCCCGGCCGGCAACTGGACCGGCCTGTTCCGCAGCGGCGAAAAGGTGCTGCTGCGCTTCATCAATGGCGGGTCGATGACCTATTTCGACGTGCGCATCCCCGGTTTGAAGATGACCGTGGTCGCCGCTGACGGCCAGTACATCCACCCGGTCAGCATCGACGAATTCCGCATTGCTCCCGCCGAAACCTACGACGTGCTGGTCGAACCCACCGGCCAGGACGCCTTCACGATCTTCTGCCAGGACATGGGCCGCACCGGCTACGCCGCCGGAACACTGGCCGTTCGCCATGGCCTGCAGGCACCGATTCCCGCGCGCGACCCACGCCCGTTGCTGACGATGAGCGACATGGGGCACGACATGGGCAGTGGTGGCCACGGTGGCCACGACATGGCCGCGATGAAGGGCATGGAAGGCGGATGCGGCGCCAGCATGGGCCACGGCGCGCACGGCGGCGATACCGCCAGCAAGGCACCGAAGCATCCGGCCAGCGAACGCAACAACCCGCTGGTGGACATGCAGAGTTCGGCCACCGAACCGAAGCTGGACGACCCCGGCATCGGCCTGCGCGACAACGGCCGCCAGGTGCTGACCTACGGCGCGATGCGCAGCCTGTTCGAGGATCCTGATGGCCGCGAGCCGAGCCGCGAGATCGAGCTGCACCTGACCGGTCACATGGAGAAATTCTCCTGGTCGTTCGATGGCGTCCCGTTTGCCAGCGCTGAACCGCTGCGGCTGAACTACGGCGAGCGCATGCGCATCGTGCTGGTCAACGACACCATGATGCAGCACCCGATCCACCTGCACGGCGTGTGGAGCGATCTGGAAAACGCCCAGGGCGAGTTCCAGCTGCGCAAGCACACCATCGACATGCCGCCCGGCACGCGCCGCAGCTACCGCGTGCGCGCCGATGCACTCGGCCGCTGGGCCTACCACTGCCATCTGCTGTACCACATGGAAGCGGGCATGATGCGCGAAGTGAGGATCGAAGAATGAGCCGCTCACTGCTTTCCCCCAGCCTGCTGGCCCTGGGCTTGGCCGCCGCATTGCCGGTGTTCGCGCAGTCGCACGCGGGCCATGACATGGGCGCGATGAACGCGCCTGCGAAGGCCGCGAAGACCCCGGCCGAACCGGTCGATCATTCGAAGATGGATCACTCGAAGATGGACATGAGTGCGGCGGATCACGCCGGCATGGACCATTCGGCGATGGGACACGGCACGCCCGCACCGACCGAACCACTCGAACCGATCCCGGTGCCTACCGATGCCGACCGTGCCGCTGCATTCCCGCCCATCGCCCACGGTGCGATGGAGCATGCGCCGGAGATCAACAGCCTGCTGCTGATCGACCGGCTTGAGCATTGGGATGGCAAGAGCAGCAACGGCCAGGCCTGGGAGGCCACCGGCTGGATCGGCGGCAACATCAACCGCCTGTGGCTGCGCACCGATGGCGAACGCAGCCGCGGCCGCACCGAATCATCGTCGCTGGAAGCACTGTATGGCCGCAGCGTGTCGCCGTGGTGGGACGTGCTGGTCGGTGTGCGCCAGGACTTCCGGCCGGCCGACTCGCGCACGTGGGCGGCCGTCGGCATCCAGGGCCTGGCACCGTACAAGTTCGAGAGCTCGGCCACGCTGTACATGGGCTCCGGCGGCCAGGTGCTGGCCAAGGCCGAGGTCGAGTACGACGTGCTGCTGACCAACCGTTTGATCCTGCAGCCGCTGCTGGAAGCCACCGTCGCGGCCAAGGATGAACCGGAGTACGGCATCGGTCGCGGACTGAACAAGGTCGAAGCCGGGCTGCGCCTGCGCTATGAGTTCAGCCGTCGCTTCGCGCCGTACGTCGGCATCAGCCACGAGCGCACGTTTGGCGACACCGCCGACTATGCCGGTGACCACGCGCGCGACACGCGTTGGGTGGCGGGCGTGCGCGTGTGGTTCTGAGCAGCGGTTCGTGAGCAATGGCCAGCCCCGGCAGCCGCCGGGGCCGGCTACACTGCGCCACGCTCCATTGCAGGCACCGCCATGTCGTTGCAGATCCGCCGCGCCACCCTTGCCGATGTCGACGCCCTGTCGGCCATCGCGATCGCCACCTACAACGAAACCTGGGGCGATTCCTATCCACCGCAGGAGCTGCACGATTTCCTGCAGGACCACTACAGCAGCGAACCGCAGCGCATCGAACTGTCCGATCCACGCAGTGCCATCTGGCTGCTGATGGACGGTGACGCGGTGGTCGGCTATCTGGCCGCCGGTGCCAATACCCTGCCGCACACGGATGCACGCGAGGGCGACATCGAACTGAAGCGGTTCTACATCCTGGCCGCACACCAGAACGGCGGCCATGGTGCACGCCTGATGGATGCGTTCATGGCCTGGCTGGACCAGCCGCAGCGCCGCACCCTGTGGGTGGGCGTGTGGGAAGAGAATTTCGGTGCGCAACGCTTCTACGCGCGCTATGGCTGCAGCAAGGTCGGCGAGTACGACTTCATCGTCGGCGACACGCATGACCGCGAGTTCATCCTGCGGCGGCCGTGATCACGCGCTCCATGTAGAGTCGAGCCATGCTCGACTATGGCCTGCAACATCCAGTCGAGCATGGCTCGACGCTACAAACTAGAAATCGAACAACTCCGACAGGAAGCTGTCCTTCTTCTTTTTCTTGTAGCCGTGTCCCCGGTTGTCCTCGTAGCGCTGGCCGAGGTGGCGGGTATCACGGTGCATCACCGGTGGCGGCGCGGACGCCGGCTGAGCCTGCACGGGCGCTGGCGGCGGCACGGCCGCACCGGCACCCGCGCGTTCGATGATCTTGTCCAGTTCACCACGATCCAGCCAGACACCACGGCAGCCGGGGCAATAGTCGATCTCGATGCCATGGCGTTCGGCCATCTGCAGGGTCTGGGTCTTGCACACGGGGCACAGCATCGGCATTGCTCCTGTCGGTCTGGCATCGACTGTACCTGCCCTGTGATGACTGTGCGGCAACGCATGACCGATGGCACAGGGACTTCCGGCGCGTGCCCGTGCCGCGGCAGTCACACACACTGACCCCTGTTCCGCAGGGAGTGCGTACATGACCGTGTTGTCCCGCCTGCCCGCCGCCATGCGCCTGTTGCTGGTCGTGCTGGGCGTCGGCCTCGGCCTGAACCTGCGTGATATCGCCGCGGCCATCGGCACACCGATTCCCGCACCGCCCATCCCCTATGGCGGCAGCCTGTTGGACAACACGCTGGCGGTACTGGTGGCACTGCTGCTGGCCGCGCTGCTGCGGCCCCGTGGCATGAGCCTGCTGGCCAGCCTCGGGCTGCGTGGAAATGGCCGGAGCGGCCCGATGTGGGTGCTGCTGGCCAGCCTGCCCTGCTGGCTGGGCCTGGCGCTGCTCGGCACGCCGAACACCGCGCTGACCGCGTTGGATGCCACGATGCTGGCGGTGCTGTTCCCGCTGGCCGAGGAAGTGCTGTTCCGCGGCCTCGGCTTCGCGCTGCTGGTGAAGATCATGCGCGGCCCGTGGGCCCTGCTCGCGCTGCCTCAGGCGCTGCTGTTCGGCTGGGTGCACTGGCTGGGTTTCGGCGGCTTCGACGGCGGCGGCACCGCCCTGTTCGTCGGCGCGGTGATCGCACTGGGCGGCTTCATCTTCGCCTGGCTCGACCACCTCGACGGTGACACCCTGTGGTGCGGCCTGGTCCTGCACGTTTCGATGAACCTGGCCTGGAATGTGTTCAGCCTTGATGACGCCGTTGCACTGGGCTGGCAGGCCACCGGTCTGCGCATCGGCACCGCCCTGCTCGCGGTCGCGATCCTGGCCTGGCACATGCGCCGCAGGCGCCAGACGCGGTTGTAACGCCCACTTAGCTTGCCGTGCACGCCAGGATCACTACCGGCTTGCGCATACTTGCGCGCCTTTCGCTCCCCCTGTTGTCCGGAGTTGCCGCGTCATGTTGCTGTCCAAGCGCTTTGTGGAACCGCGCGTCCTGCTGATCGAGGACGCCGAGGAAACCCAGGAACTCAGTCGCCTCGCCCTCGAAAGCCAGGCCTGCCAGGTCACCGCTGTCAGCAGCGCCGAGGCCGCACTGGGCCTGCTCAACGCCGGCGAACCATTCGACCTGCTGTTCACCGACGTCTGCCTGGGCGGCATCAGCGGCATCGAAACTGCCAACCGCGTGCGCGAGCACCTGCCGCAGCTGCCGATCCTGGTCACCTCCGGCATGGACCAGCACCGCGTGCTGCCGCAGCTGCGCGCCGGCATCCACTTCCTGCCCAAGCCGTACAGCATGAGCGAGCTGCTCGATGCCATCCGCCTGTGCTTCCGTCATGCAGCGGATGCCACGTTGATACCGCCGCCGCAGGCCAGCGCGGCCTGAGGCAATCTTCCACGCATGGCGTGGATTACTGATTCCGTTTCTCATCGGCGTGGATCTACGTCAACAACCCCGGTCGATCCACGCCATGCGTGGATTGAACCTGCGATCAACCGCTGCTGTACGGCCCGCTGCCCGGGAACATCTTCAGCAACGCGCGGGTGATCATGTCCGGGTAGACCGTGAAGTGGTCCTCGTCATCGATCACCATGTTCTCCACTTTCAGCGAATGCCCGCTGGCGCGTAGCTGCTCGGCGAATTCGGCGTTGTGGCGCAGCATGTCGTTGCGGGTGGAATAGCGCGGTTCGGGCTTGACCGTCTCGAAGCTGCCGACTGACAGCACCACCGTGGTCGGCTGCGTAGGCGCCGTGGCCTCGGCCTGCAGGCGCGGCACAAGGTGGTTGTCGAACCACAGCGACGGGCTGGACAGGATGTAGGTACGGAACATGTCCGGGCGCGTGGTCAGCACATAGGCACCGAACAGGCCGCCATAGGAATGGCCGGCATAGGCGCGTCGCGCCGGATCGGTGCGGTAACGTGCATCGATCATCGGCAGCACGTGCTCGGCGAGGAAATCGCGGTAATGTGCGGCGCCGCCATAGCTGACGTCGTCGCTGTAGTCACGCGGATCGGTGCGCGCGGGATTGCTGGGGGTGTAGTCACGCGAGCGGCTCTGCTTCGAAGTCAAACCCTCCTGCGGCGGCAGCCCGACCAGGATGAAATCCTCGATGTTGACGCCCTTCTGCCCGACCATGTTGCGCACGCTGCGCACCAGCGGGAAGCTGTACAACGCATCGGTCACGTACAGCACCGGATAGCGCTTTTCCGGATGTGCGGCGTAGTCGGCCGGCAGTGCCACCCAGACCGGGTAGTCGCGCCCCACCGGGTCATGCACGCGCAGCGCTTCGGTGTCCGGCAGCACCACGCCCGGTACGGCAGTTGCCGCGCCTTCCTTCGCGTCACTCTGCGTTGCCGGTGGTGCCACCGACATCGCACAGCCACTCACGGCCAGGCAGGCCGCCACACTCCATCCACGCACACGCTGCATCCACGCTCTCCCGTTGCGGGCGGCGCACCCGGGTGGCGCCGCTACCGCATCCTCACATGGCGTGTCGTGCAGCGCTACGCCGGATCAGGGCGAGGCCGGCGGCGGCGCCGGGAACAGCGTGCGCAGCGCCTGCAATGCGGCCGGATGGTAGATGGTGGCGTGGGTTTCCTCGGGCAGCGGCAGGTACTTCACCAGCGGCGACGGCGAGGCCTGCCGCAGCAACTCGGCCAGTCGTGCAGTGGATGCGGCCAGTTCCGGCTGTCCACTGCTGGCCAGGAACACCTGCGGCTGCGCACGCGCCACCGCCGGCAGCTGCTTGGCTGCGCCGGCCAGCATCGCGCCGCGGTTCCACCACAGGCTGGGGTCCAGCGCGATGTAGCTGTTGAACAACGTTGGCTCCTGCAGCAGCGTCTCGACCACGAACAGGCCGGCCAGCGATTCACCGATCAGCGCGCGCTCGTCGGTCGTCGGGTAGCGCTGGCGCACCTGCGGCATCAGCTCTTCGCGCAGGAAGCGGCGGTAGGCCGCCGATCCACCAATACGCGGTGCGATCTTCTGGTCCTGCGGGTCATTGCTGGGCCCAGTCATGTCGCGACGGCGCTCGGTGTTCTCAATGCCAACCAGCAGGAACGGACGCATGCTGCCGTTGCCGCTCAGCACCTGCACCAGCCCGGCCACATGCAGGAAATCCTCGCCGATGCCGCCGTCTGCCATGTAGAGCACCGGCAACGGCGCCTTCGGGTCCAGACCCCATGGCTGCGGACGGTAGACATTGATGCGGCGGGTTTCGCCCAGCGCCTTCGACTCGATGGTGAAGGTTTCGCCGATCACCAGTGGCGAGGCGGCAGCGGGCGACGCGGTTTCGGCGGCCATCAGCGGCGCGGCGGAGACAGCGGACAACAACAGCGACAGCACGATCAAGCGCATAGGGCGGCCCATCCTGGGAAAGCGCTGAGCATAGACCGCCGGAGGCACTGTCGTTCGCGGCACTTTGCCGATCTACCGGAACTGGAGCACCATGGAGTCGGTGATGGTCATGCAACGGGCACCCTGGCTCACGGACTGGTCACCGCCAGGCTCATATCCACAAGGAGGTTCCCATGTTGAGTGTATTGATCGCCACCACCCTTGCTGCCGCCTCGCCGCAGGCCAGCAGCACTCCCCCAGCATCCGCTGCGTATGCGGACTGCCTGCTCGCCCACCTCCAACCGGGATTGTCCGACCACGCGATCCCGCTGCTGCAGCAGGCCTGCGTCGCGAAGTATCCGGAGAGCTACGCCGCATATTCAGAACTGGAACGCCGGATCAGCGCGCAGCGCCGGGCCGATTTCGAGGCGGCTCAAGCGGAGGCGGCGCGTTCCGCGAATGCAGCAGCGACGGCTGCGCAGGAAGCTGCCGACGTGGCGGCCGCAAAAGCCAAGGGAATGCGGACGAAGTAGAGCCCCCCGAACCAAGGCAACAAAAAAGGCACCGCTTAGCGGTGCCTTTCTGAATGACCTGGGTCATTGGATGCAATGGTGGGCCGTGAAGGATTCGAACCTTCGACCAAAAGATTAAAAGTCTTCTGCTCTACCGACTGAGCTAACGGCCCATTGCACTGCCCCAGCCTTTCGGCGGGGTGGGCATTCTACCCTACTTTGCCGGGCCGGGTGAAACCCTGGTGCGTCGAGGTTGCCGGCCAGTGGCCGGCACTACCCGATCCGGGCGGCCGACCTAAACCTTTCGGACCACCGCTGCATCTCATCTGCGATCCTTCCCCGGAGCTGTGGATGCGCCTGCCCTTCTGCCTCATTGCCGCCCTTCTGCTGCCCTGCACGGCATTGGCCGCCCCATTCAAGGTCGTCACCGACGACATCGGCCGCTTCTGGGCCACCTATGACGCGGTGCGCGCCGAGCCTGACGTCGAACGCCAGGCAGCACTCGTGCAGCAGCGCTACATCGATCCCGGCAGCCCCGGCCTGCATGCGCTGATGCAGGTGCGCAACTACACCGCCCGCGAATACGCCGAGGCCATGCGTGCGTGGCCACGCTTCTGGGCCTCGGTTCGGCCGTTGACCGCCAACGCGCAACAGGCCAGCGCCACACTGGAACGGGATCTTTCCAGATTCCGGGCGCTCTACCCGGCTTTGCGCCCAGCCACCATCACCTACGCGGTCGGTGTGCTGCGCACCGGTGGCACCACGCTGGGCGACAAGGTGCTGATCGGTGCGGAGATGTCGCTGGGCGATGAGCACACGGATGTGAGCGAGCTGCCGGAGCCGATGCGCAGCCGCCTGCGGATCTTCTACGACAGCCGTCCGGGGGCGAACAACGCGCAGAACAACCTGCACGAGTACGTGCATACCCAGCAGCGAGAGACTACCGGCAGCCTGGCGCAGTACGCGGTGCGCGAGGGTGTTGCCGAGTACGTGGCCGAACGGCTGAGCGGGCGTCGGCCGGCGTTGCCGCTGTACAGCTACGGGCCCGCGCATGAGGCGGAGATCCGAACCCGCTTCATCGCCGAGATGGACGGGGACAATCTGGACAACTGGCTCTACAACAGCGCCCGCAATCCATTCGGCGTGAGTGATGTGGGGTACTACGCCGGGTATCGCATCGCGCAGGAGTACATGCGCCAGCAGGCCGACGAGAAGGCCGGTATCGCGCGGATGATCGAGCTGGATTATGCCGATCCGAAGGCGGTGCGGGCGTTTATCGAGGCATCGGGGTGGTTGCAGCAGCGGTAGCGCCGGGCCGTGTCTGGCGGACAGTGCCAACCAAGGTTGGCACCCACGGGCATGCCGGCCAGCGGCCGGCACTACCAGATTCCAGACCCCGGCAGCGCCGGGCCGTGCCCGGCACCCGTATTTCAGGCGTACAGCGTGGGGTCCGGCACGCCGGCTTCGGTGAAGCCCTGCGCGCGCAGGCGGCAGGCGTCGCAGTGGCCGCAGGCGGCGCCGTTGGCGTCGGCGTTGTAGCAGGACACGGTCAGGCCGAAGTCCACGCCGAGGCGCACGCCTTCACTGACGATCTGGCCCTTGCTGAGGAACTGCAGCGGGGCATGCACCTTGATGCCCGCGCCTTCCACGCCCGACTTGGTGGCCAGGTTGGCCAGCGCCTGGAACGCGGCCACGAACTCGGGGCGGCAGTCCGGGTAGCCGGAGTAGTCCACCGCGTTGACGCCGCAGAAGATGTCATTGGCACCGAGCACTTCGGCCCAGCCCAGCGCCAGCGACAGCATGATGGTGTTGCGCGCCGGCACGTAGGTGACCGGGATGCCGGCACCGCCGGCCTCGGGCACGTCGATGTCGTCGGTCAGTGCCGAGCCGCCGATGCTGCGCAGGTCCACGTCCACGGTCTTGTGCGCGACCACGCCCTGGGCCTTGGCCACGCGGGCGGCGGCGTCCAGTTCGGAGGTGTGGCGCTGGCCATAGCGCACGCTCAGGGCATGCACGGCGAAGCCCTGTTCCTGGGCCATGGCGATGACGGCGGCTGAATCCATGCCGCCGGAGAGAAGCACGACTGCCTTCTTCATGGGTAAAACATCCGGTTGGGAGGGGAAAGCCAGCACGCTGTCCCGCGCCGGAGTTACATCAGGGAACGTTGCCTGGGCTCATCGGCCCGGCTCGTCGTTCCACAGGATTTTATGCAACTGCATCTGGAAGCGCACCGGCAGCCGGTCTTCGACGATCCAGTCGGCCAGCTGGCGCGCGGTGATCTCGCCCTTGCTGGGCGAGAAGAACACGGTGCAGCGCTTGACCAGATCGTGCTCGGACAGCAGGGCCTTGGCCCAGTCGTAGTCTTCGCGACTGCAGATGACGAACTTGATCTGGTCGCGGGCAGTCAGCAGCGGCAGGTTGTCCCAGCGGTTGCGCGCCACTTCGGCCGAACCCGGGGTCTTGATGTCGACCACGCGCGATACGCGCGGATCGACCGCGCTGACATCCAGTGCGCCGGAGGTTTCCAGCGAGACGTCCATGCCGGCGTCGCACAGCTTCTGCAGCAGCACCAGGCAGCGCTTCTGCGCCAGCGGCTCGCCACCGGTCACGCAGACGTGGCGCACGCCTTGGGCCAGCACCTCGGCCACGATGTCGTCGATGTCCCACCAGGTGCCACCGTGGAAGGCGTAGGCCGTATCGCAGTACTGGCAGCGCAGCGGGCAGCCGGTCAGGCGCACGAACACGGTCGGCCAGCCGGCGGTATCGGCTTCGCCCTGCAGCGAGGTGAAGATCTCGGTGATCTTCAGGCGTGGCAGGGGCGACTGCACGATCTCACTGGGCGTGGCGGCGGCGCTGGACGGGGTAACGGCGGTCATGGCAGGTACTTCTTGGTGGGACACGTGGCGGGTGGGCTACCGTGGCCGGTAACGAAAGCAGCCGAGCATGGCTCGGCTCTACAAAAACAACCGGGCGGGCATGGCCCAGCCGGTGATGCGAGCCGCCGGGCATGGCCCGGCGCTACCGGATCCAGGCAGGTTTGCCGGTCCGGAAACGAAAGCAGCCGAGCATGGGCTCGGCTCTACAGGGCACCCATTGTACGCCCGGTCAGCGGATCAGCGGATCTGCTTGCCGAGGCGGATGGACTGCAGACGGTCCTGCGCGGTGCGCGCGGCGTCCGAGCCGGGGTACTGCGCCACGACGGTCTCCAGCGTCTGCTGGGCCTGGTCGACCTTGCCCTCGCCGTACTGCGAGAGGCCGACCTTGAGCAGGCCGCCAGCGGCCTTGTCGTGGGTCGGATAGCGCGAGAGCAGTTCGCGGAACTGGGTCTCGGCCATAGGGAAATTGCGGGTGGCGTAGTAGCTCTCGCCCAGCCAGTACAGCGCGTTCGGCGCATAGACGCCGTTCGGATACAGCTGCAGGAAGCTCAGGAACAGCTGCGCCGAGTCATCGTACTTGCCGGCCTTCAGCGAATCGAAGGCGACGTTGTAGGTGGTGCGCTCGTCGCCGGTGGCGGCAAGGCTGCCGGCATCACCATGAACCGAAGGCGGCCGCTCGGAAGTGGCCGCCGCTACGGGTTTTGCCGGGGCCGGAGCGGCCTTCGGCGCGCTCGCCGGAACAGGCGGCAGGGCCGGGGCGGCATTGCCCCCTTCCAACCGGTTCAGGCGGCTGTCCAGATCCAGGTACTGGTCCTGGGCGGACTGCTTGAGCTGGGCGTTGTCGTGCTGCAACTGCTCGATCGAGGCCTGCAGGCTGGTGACCTGCTGCCGCAGCTGATTGATCTGGTTCAACAGGTCCTGATTGGCACTGTTGTTGTACATCTGCTGCTCGAGCGAGCCGACACGGTCAGCCAGACTCTGTCGCTGTGCATGCGCCGGTGCGGCAGCCACGAGGGCTGCCGCAACGACCAGCATCAGTTTGATGCCAATGCGCATGGATTACTGCGCGGTGTAGACGATTTCGACGCGACGGTTCTGCGACCAGCAGGACTCGTTCGACTCGGTGCAGACCGGACGCTCTTCACCGTAGGACACGACGGTCAGCTGCGAAGCCGAGCCACCGTTGGCCTGCAGGGCCGAGTTGACGCCGTTGCCACGACGCTCACCCAGGGCCTGGTTGTACGCGCGCGAACCGCGCTCGTCGGTGTGGCCCTGCAGGGTGATGCGCGAGGACGGACGGTCACGCAGGTACTTGGCGTGGCAAGCCATGATGGCCTGGAATTCCGGCTTCACGTCTTCCTTGTCCAGGTCGAAGTAGACAACGCGCTGGCGCAGGCAAGCGTCGGTGTCCAGGTCGCCCGGGCCGTACAGGCCGGAGGTCGACGGACCGGTCGGGGTGGTGGTCGAGGTGCCGGTGTCAACCGGGGCTGCCGGCTCTTCCTTCACCTTCTTCGAGCAACCGGCCAGGACGGCCACAGACAGCAGGGAAACAAGCAGAACGCGGGTGGACTTGTTCATGGCGATACCTTTGTGGCTCCTAGGCCGATGAGGGGTTCAAGACAGCGAAAATATTAACACTCTTTTAGCGCTGGGTACGGTATGGGGACCATGCCGGTTCGCGCACATCTCCGTCAGCCAGAACCAACCGCTGGCGCACGCGCGCATCGGCGGAAACGGCGTACAGCACACCACGGCCACCCTCGCGGGCGGCGTACAACACCATGCTTGCGTTGGGCGCAAAGCTCGGAGATTCATCCAGCGAACCCGGGGACAGCGTGCTCCAGCGGGGCGAACCCAGCGAGCTGTCCATCATCGCGATCTTGTAGCTGTTGCCGGAACCCTGGGCGACGGCGATCTTCTTGCCATCGTAGGACACCGAGGGCTTGGCGTTGTAGTTGCCCTGGAAGGTCACGCGCTCGGCACTGCCGCCGCCCGCACCCACCTTGTAGACCTGCGGACGGCCGCCGCGGTCGGAGGTGAAGTACACCGCGCTGCCATCCGGCGCCCAGGTCGGCTCGGTGTCGATGGCGAAGTGGTTGGTCAGCTGGGTCAGCTGCTTGCTGCCCAGGTCCATCACGTAGATTTCCGGGTTGCCCGAACGCGACAGGGTCAGGGCCAGCTTGCGGCCGTCCGGCGAGAACGCCGGGGCGCTGTTGATGCCACGGAAGCTGGTGACCAGCTCGCGCGCGCCGGTGCCGATGTTCTGGATGTAGATGGCCGAATTGCCACGCTCGAAGCTGACGTAGGCCAGCTTGCTGCCATCCGGGCTCCACGACGGCGACAGCAGCGGCTCGGCCGAACGCACGATGGTCTGCGGGTTGTAGCCGTCGGAGTCGGCCACCATCAGCGCATAGCGCATGGCGTCGCCCTTGCCGCTGGCGGTCACGTAGGCGATGCGGGTCCAGAAGGCGCCGCGCACACCGGTGATCTTTTCGTAGATGGCGTCGGCCATCTGGTGGGCAACGTCGCGCATGGCGTTGCCACGGGCAGTCATCGCCAGGCCCAGCAGGCGCTCGCCCTTGGGCACGTCGAACAGTTCGTATTCGACGCGGTAGGCGCCGGCACCGGCGTCGAGCACGCGGCCGACCACGATGTAGTTCTGCTTCAGCGCACGCCAGGTGGCGAACTGGATGTCGCCGCCACGCACAGGCTTCTCGACGATCTGCGCTTCCGGCAGCGTGCGGAACTGGCCCGAGCGCTCGAGGTCGGCGCGGACCACACCGGCGACGTCGGTCTGCGGTGCAGCCGCCGAACCCTGGTAGGGCATCGGCACGATGGTGATCGGCAGGGCGGAGGCATTGCCGCCGATGATGTCGATATCCAGCCCCTTCTGCTGCGCGACGGCAGCAAAGGGCAGCAACAGGGCCGCAAACACGGCAAGCCAGCGAGGCATCTTTTTCATGGAGCGCTCAATAGGGGGAAACCGGAACGAGGGATAGCAAAGCGGGAGTGAACCGCTTCGCAATCATGAACCAAGGGTACGTGAATTCCGGGTCAGTTCCAGCCCGTCCTCTCACGCACCGTTAACGTCGTGGCTAACATCGCGCCTGCCTGCCCCGTCACGCCGCCCAGCGGGGCGGTGTTCGACAGCAGTCCACAGACTGCCCGACCGGAACCGGGCCGACCAGAGGCAGGCACGACAAACGTGGGCACGAGCGGCCGTGCTGGCCGCCCTGCCCGGCCGCCTCAGCGATCCTGGGCGGTAAAGGTGAAGTTGAGCGTGCGCGCGAATACCGACTCAAAGCCGCGATACGGCAGCGGCTGCGCGTTGAGCACAGCGGCCTCGATCGAACGCTTGCCGGCCTCGTCGTACGGGCAGTTCGGGCTGACCTTGGCCTGCATCACCGTGCCACCCGGAATCTGGGTGATGGTGATCTGGCAGCGCTGGCCCAGCGGCACCGTATCCGGGCGCACCCACTGCGACAGTACCTTGGCCTGGATCGCGGCTGCGTACTTGGCCGAAAGATCGTCGCTGTTGCCACCGCCACCGGCGGCCGGCTGGGACGCACCGCTGGCACCGGCGGCGGCACTGCCGGCAGCGTTGCGCGCGGCAGCCACCTGGCGCAGCTTCTGTTCGGCCAGCTTGGCTTCCTTCTCGGCCTGCTCGCGGCGGGCACGGATCTCGGCGATCTTCTTCTGCTTCTCGGCCTCGGCCTTATCAGCGGCCACGCGCTCCTGCTCGGCCTGCTTCTTCTTCTCGTCCGCTTCCTGCTGCTTGGCCAGGCGCAGCTTCTGCTCCGCTTCTTCCTGGCGCTTGCGTTCGGTCAGGTCGATCTGCTCCTGCCGGCGCTTGGCTTCCTGCTCCTGCTTGGCCTTCTCCTGCGAGATGGCCAGCGCGCTCACCGCTTCCTGGTCCTTGGTGTCCGGCTGCGCGACGCGCTCCTGCGCCTGTTGCTGCTGCGGCGTTGGGGCGTCCTGCGGGCGCGGCTCGGGGATCGGCTGCGGCGGCGGAATGGTGTCTTCCGGCACAGGGATCGGCTCGGCCACCGGCGGCGGCAGGTCTTCCAGCTTCTCGGACTGGCGCAGGGCCTGGCGCGCGGCCGAGGCCTCGGACGCGGACAGCGCCAGGCTGGCCTCGACCGAAGGATCACCTGCGGCGGCGTCGGTGTTGCGCTCGGGCGACCACAGCCAGGCCACGATGAAGACCAGCGCGACCAGCAGGTGCACCAGCAACGCCAGCGCCAGGGACAGGCCCCAGCCGGGTTCGCGCTGCTGCGGGGGTGGCAGGGCGTCAGCGTGCATCGGTGGCCAGGCCTACCTTGTCTACCTTGGCGCGCTTGATCACATCCATCGCGGCGATGACCTTTTCATAGGCAACGGCACGGTCGGCGGCGACGATCACGCGCACGCCCTTGTCCTGGGCGGCGATGCCGGCCAGGCGGCCTTCCAGTTCCTCGGCCGACACGGCGGTCGGTTCCCTGGCATCGGGCAGCTTCAGGCTGAGCTGGCCGTCCTGGCGCACCGAGACGATCACCGGGTCCTGCTTGCTTTCCAGCGCCTTGGCGTTGGATTGTGGCAGGTCGACGTCGAAGCTCAGCGTGAGCAGCGGCGCGGTGACCATGAAGATGATCAGCAGCACCAGCATGACGTCGATGTAGGGAACGACGTTGATTTCCGATTTCAGCTTGCGGCGCTTGCGGCGACCGATGGCAGCGGACATGGCTTGGACTCCCGGGTCAGGCGCTTACTCGTCGCCAGCGCTCTGGCGCTGCAGGATGGAGCTGAATTCTTCGGCGAAGGTCTCGAACCGCACCGACATGCGCTCCACGCGCGTGGTGAAGCGGTTGTAGGCCCACACCGCCGGGATCGCCACGAACAGGCCGATGGCGGTGGCGAACAGTGCCTCGGAGATACCCGGCGCGACGGCGGCGATGCCGGCCTGCGCACCACTGCTGATCATGTCGTGCATGGTCACCATGATGCCGAACACGGTACCGACCAGGCCCACGTACGGAGCGGTCGAACCGATGTTGGCCAGCAGTTCCAGGTTGCGCTCAAGCTGGTCGACTTCGCGGGTGTAGGTGGTGCGCATGGCACGTTGCGCGCCTTCCAGCTGTGCACGACCGTCCAGCCGGCGCTTGTCGCGCAGGCGGGAGTATTCGCGGAAACCCGCTTCGAAGATCGCTTCCAGGCCGCCGACATTGCGGCTGCGGTCGGTGGCCGAGCTGTACAGCTTGCCCAGGTCGGCACCGGACCAGAAGCGGTTCTCGAACTCGTCGGCTTCACGGGTGGCCTGCTTGAACACGCGGGCCTTGCGGAAAATGATCACCCAGCTGACGAACGAGCCGACCAGCAGCAGCAGCACGATGATCTTCACCGGCAGGCTGGCCTTGGCCATCAGTTCGAGGTAGTTGATGCCGCCGCCGGTGGTGGCCTGGGCAAGGGTCTGTGTCGCGGCGTTGCTGACGTCGGCCGGCAGTGCCTCGGTGACCGTGGCCTGCAGGGCCAGGAGCGTTGCGATCATCCGTTGTTCCTCAGTGTTCGGATTCGGGGTGGAGGTGGGGTTGCAGCACGGCAAGGACGGCCTCGTCCATGCCACGCGGGCGGAAACTGGCCGCTTCCAGTGCGGCGATGCGGACCTGCGCCGACAGCAGCAGCTCGCCGTCGCGCAGGATCTGCTGGTCGAAGACCATGCTGGCCTTCTTCAGCTGGACCAGGCGGGCACTCACCTGCAGGGTGTCATCCAGCCGTGCCGGCCTGATGAAATCCATCTGCATCGAGCGCACCGCGAAGATCATCCCGTGCTCGGCGCGCATGCGTTCCTGGCCGTAGCCCAGCGCACGCATCCATTCGGTCCGGGCCCGTTCCATGAAGGCCACGTAGCGGGCGTGGTAGACCACGCCACCTGCGTCGGTATCTTCCCAGTAAATGCGTGTCGGCCAACTGAATCGGGGCTCAACCGACATCGGGAACCTCCGCGAACAGGTCCTGCGGCGGGTTTTTCGGCTTCAAGCCCATGTGCCGGTAGGCCTTGTGGGTGGCCATGCGGCCGCGCGCGGTCCGCACCAGGAAGCCCTGCTGGATCAGGTACGGCTCGACCACGTCTTCCAGCGTGCCTCGCTCTTCGGACAGCGCCGCGGCCAGCGATTCGATGCCGACCGGGCCGCCATCGAAGTAATCGACCATGGTCTTGAGCAGGCGACGGTCAAGCTCGTCGAAGCCCTCCGGATCGACCTTCAGCATCTTCATGGCGGCCTGGGCCACGGCCTCGTCGATGTGGCCGCCGGCCTTCACCTGCGCGTAGTCGCGCACGCGACGCAGCAGGCGGTTGGCGATACGCGGGGTGCCACGCGCGCGGCGCGCGATCTCCCCTGCCCCATCGGCAGTGCAGTCGATGGCCAGGATGGCCGCCGAACGGCGCACGATGCGGGTCAGCTCCTCGACGCTGTAGAACTCCAAACGCTGGACGATGCCGAAGCGGTCGCGCAGCGGCGCGGTCAGCAGGCCGGCGCGGGTGGTAGCACCGATCAGGGTGAACGGTGGCAGGTCGATCTTGATCGAGCGGGCGGCGGGGCCCTCGCCGATCATGATGTCGATCTGGAAGTCTTCCATCGCCGGGTACAGCACTTCCTCGACCACCGGCGACAGGCGATGGATCTCATCGATGAAGAGCACATCGTGTGGCTGCAGGTTGGTCAGCAGCGCGGCCAGATCACCGGCCTTCTCGATCACCGGGCCGGAGGTGACCCGCAGGGCCACACCCAGTTCGTTGGCAATGACATGGCTGAGGGTGGTCTTGCCCAAGCCGGGCGGCCCGAAGATCAGCACGTGGTCGAGCGCGTCGCCACGCCCCTTGGCCGCCTGGATGTAGATTTCCATCTGCTCGCGCACCGGCACCTGGCCGAGGTAGTCGGCTAGGCGCTTGGGGCGGATGCTGGCGTCGGCGGCGTCATCCTCGCGGGTGGCGCCGGCGCCGATGATGCGATCGTCGGTCATGTGCTGATTATGCGGCAAAAGTACGGGTTTCGGCCGGGCTGCGCCCGGCACCCGCAGAGGCAACGGCAACATCCAGAGCAACAGCCGAAGCGGGCTTCCTGGGGAATGGCGGGATGGGCCCGGTTGCGGGGGGCGCTGCAAGTACGTCCATGTAAGCTCGGTCGCCGCATCCATGCGGCTCACGCCCCCGCAACCGGACCCACCCCGCCTTCGACAGATTTCTGCGATGCCTACTCTTGGTGGGTGTCGACCTTGGTCGACACGGTAGATCCACACCGTGCGTGGATGGCGCTGGATGGAACGAACCGAACTCGGGGTCAGAGCCCTTTTCCTGCGGAAAAGGGATCCGACCCCGCGCGCGTCAGATCTCCACCTGCGCGCCGAGTTCCACGAGGCGGTTGCCCGGAATACGGAAGAAGCCGGTGGCCGGGGCGGCGTTGCGGTGCATCAGCGCGAACAGCTTGTCGCGCCAGATCGGCATGCCGCGGTTGGCGGTGGCCACGATGGTCTCGCGGCTGGCGAAGAAGGTGGTGTCCATCGGGTCGAAGTAGATGCCGCCGTGGTCGCACGAGCGCATCAGCGCCAGCGGCACGTCCGGGGTCTCCATGAAGCCGAAGCGCACATAGACGCGATAGAACTCGTCGCCCACCGATTCGATCTTCAGCCGCTGCCCTTCCATCGCATATGGGATCGGCAGGGTTTCCACGTGCAGGAACACGTTGCGCTCGTGCAGCACCTTGTTGTGCTTGAGGTTGTGCATCAACGCATGCGGGGCCACCGTCGGGTCGGCGGTGAGGAACACCGCAGTGCCCGGCACGCGTACCGGCGGTGCCAGCATCAGGCCCGGCAGGAAGGTATCCAGGCGGATGCCGTCCTTGCGGATTTCATCGCGCAGCAGCTCGCGGCCACGGCGCCAGGTACGCATCATGGTGAACAGGAAGATGCCCAGCACCACCGGGAACCAGGCGCCCTGCAGCAGCTTGGCGCCGTTGGCGATGACGAAGCCGAGGTCGATGATGAAGAACACCACGCACAGCGGCAGGATCCATTTGCGGGCCTTCGGCCACAGCGAGCGTGCCACCAGGGCCAGCAACAGGGTGTCGATCAGCATCGTCGCCGACACCGAGATACCGTAGGCCACGGCCAGGTTGGACGAGCTGCGGAAGGCCAGCACCAGGCCGATCACCATCACCGCGATACCCCAGTTGATGCCCGGGATGTAGATCTGGCCGATGGTGTCGTGCGAGGTGTGCTTGATGCGCATGCGCGGGATGTAGCCCAGCTGCATGGCCTGGCGCGAGACCGAGAACGCACCGGTGATGACCGACTGCGAAGCGATCACCGCCGCCATCGTGGCCAGCACGATCATCGGGTACAGCGCCCAGTCCGGCACCGCCTCGAAGAACGGATTCTTCAGCGCCTCGGGGTGGTTGAGCACCAGTGCGCCCTGCCCCAGGTAGTTCAGCACCAGGCACGGCAGCACGAAGAAGTACCAGGCGTGGCGGATGGGCTTGGCACCGAAGTGGCCCATGTCAGCGTACAGCGCCTCGCCACCGGTCACCGCCAGCACCACCGCGCCGAGGATTAAGATGCCGTGCCAGCTGTGTTCCATGAAGAAGCGGATCGCCCACCACGGGTTGAAGGCCTTCAGCACTTCCGGCGCGTCGACGATGTTGTAGATGCCGATCGCCGCCAGCGAGATGAACCAGACCGAGGTGATCGGGCCGAACGCCTTGCCGATTTTTTCGGTACCGAAGCGCTGTGCGGCGAACACCGCCAGCAGCACTACCACGGTGATCGGCACGATGAAGGCATGCAGGCCGGGCGCGGCCACCTCCAGGCCCTCGACCGCGCCAAGCACGGAGATCGCCGGGGTAATCACGCCGTCACCAAAGAACAGCGAGGCACCGAAGATACCGAGGATGCCGACTACATAGGCCGAGCGCGACCCGTTGCGCAGCGTGCGCTGGGTCAGCGCCATCAGCGCCATGATGCCGCCCTCGCCGTCGTTGTCGGCGCGCATGATGATGGTCACGTACTTCAGCGTGACCACGATGTTCAGCGCCCAGAACGCCAGCGACAGCACGCCCAGCACGGTGTCGTGGTCACTGTTGAGCCCGTAGTGCGGCGAGAACGCCTCCTTCAGGGTGTACAGCGGGCTGGTACCGATATCGCCGAAGACCACGCCGATCGCACCGATGATCAGCGCCATGCCTCCGGCTGGAGGGGCGTGACCATGGCCGCCAGGGGCGGCTGCGTGCGGGGTTTGACTGCTGGACATGGGACTCCTGGCGAAGCTCAGGCGGTGGGTTGGGGGAAAGGGACGCGGCTCAGCGCAGCGCCGACTGCAGCGCTTTGCGGATCACGGTGGCCACTTCGTCACCTTCATTGAAGGCTTCTCGGGCCATGCGCGCCGCTTCGGCCGGCTTGTAGCCCAGCTGCTGCAGGGCCACGGTGGCATCGGACAGCGGATCGGCCGGGGCCGGGCCACTGCCTGTGGGCAGCGCGCCGCCGGCACCGAACTGGGCGGCACGGTCACGCAGCTCCAGCACCATGCGCTCGGCGGTCTTCTTGCCGATGCCCGGAATGCGGGTCAGCGCAGTGATGTCACCGGCCTGGACCATGCGCGCGAACTCCTCGACGGTGACGCCAGACAGCACGGCCAGCGCGATCTTCGCACCGATGCCACTGACCTTCTGCACGTCGCGGAACAGGCGCCGCTCACCCTCGCGCAGGAAGCCGTACAGCGAAACGCTGTCTTCCTTCTGCGAGTAATGGGTGTACAGGGTGACCTCACGGCCGAGTTCGGGCAGATCGTAGAAGGTGCTCATCGGCGCCTCCAGCTCGTAGCCCACTCCGTTCACGTCCACCACCAGCCACGGCGGCGCCTTGTAGGCGACGATGCCGCGCAGTCGACCGATCATTGCGTGCAGCTCCTCATTTGCGGCCCCACGCCTGACGGGCACTGAGCCCCAGGCGGTTGGCCGTCGCCCTTACGTGGGCATGGGTGATCGCCACCGCCAACGCGTCGGCCGCGTCGGCCTGCAGCTTGGTTTTCAGGTTGAGCATGAGCCCGACCATGTGTTGAACCTGTTGCTTTTCGGCGCTACCACGCCCGACCACCGCCAGCTTGATCTCGCTGGCGGCATATTCGTGCACCGGCAGGTCGCGCAGGACCACGGCCGAGATCGCCGCGCCACGGGCCTGGCCCAGCTTCAATGCTGAATCGGGGTTGCGGGCCATGAACACCTTTTCGATGGCCACTTCATTGGGCTGGAATTCCCGGCACAGATCGGCCAGGCCCAGCACCAGCAGCTTCATGCGCTGCGGGAAGTCGTCGGCGCCCAGCAGCACCAGCGGCTGGTGATGCACGTGGCTGACCTTGCCGGTGGCGTCAACATCAATGATGCCGACCCCGGTCCGCTGCGAACCGGGGTCGATGCCGAGGATGCGGGTCATGCTGCACTCCTGGCGGGGCGGAACGGGAGGCGCTGGCAGGCGTATGGGCTCATGACTGTCCGCGGTGACCGTTCAACGGCCCGCGCCCAGGCCGTCGTGGACGGCTCAGGCGTAGGCGTCGGCGCCGAGTTCGGCGTTGGAATACACGTCCTGCACGTCGTCCAGGTCTTCAAGCATATCCAGCAGCTTCTTGACCTGCAGGGCGACGTCGCCTTCTACCTTGATGTCGTTGTCCGCGCGGAAGGTGATCTCGGCGTGGTCGGCGACATGGCCGGCGGCGGCCATTGCGTCCTTGACCGCGTTGAACGCGTCAGGGCTGGTGACCACGTCGATCGCGCCGTCTTCCGGGTAGACCACGATGTCGTCGGCGCCGGCCTCGATGGCGACCTCGGTGATCGCTTCTTCATCGGCACCGGCGGCGAAATGCAGCACGCCCAGGCGCTTGAACATGAAGGCGACCGAACCTTCGGTGCCCATGTTGCCGCCGCACTTGCTGAACGCATGGCGGACATCGGCCACGGTGCGCACGCGGTTGTCGGTCAGGCAGTCGACGATCACGGCCACGCCACCCGGGGCATAGCCCTCGTAGCGGATTTCCTCGTAATCGACGCCTTCCAGTTCGCCGGTAGCCTTCTTGATGGCGCGCTCGATCACGTCCTTGGACATGTTCACGGCCAGACCCTTGTCCATGGCCACGCGCAGGCGCGGGTTGTTGTTGGGGTCGCCTCCACCGCCGCGCGCGGCAACGCCGATCTCGCGGATGATCTTGGTGAAAATCTTGCCACGCTTCGCGTCGGACGCGTTCTTGCGGGCTTCGATGGAGGGGCCTCTACCCATGGGTGCTACCGTCTGGCTGCTTCAGGATCAAGGCGCGGATTCTACCTGATCGGGGGCGGCAACCGTGTCTAGGGCGGATTGTTGTAGAGCCGAGCAGATGCTCGGCTCAGCGGCGCCTGACCGAACAGCAGCCGAGCGTGGGCTCGGCTCTACAGAACGGTCCCACCACCGGGCCTTACGCGGCGGCGGCGTCGCGGCCGTGGTCGAACTGGCCGTGGCGCAGGAAATGCGCGGTCTGCCGCGCGGCATCGGGCGACACCACCAGGCCGCTGTGGCTGGTACGCACCACGCAATGGTCGGCCAGGCCCGGCAGGCGGGTCTCGGCCAATGCCACGGTGCCGTCGGAGGCATCGTCGATGGCCCCCAGCAGGCTGCCCAGCCCATGCGGCACCGAGCCGGCGATCAGCCCGACTTCGGCCTTGCCCTGCCAGTCCGGCAGGCCATCCAGCAACAGTTCGCTGCTGCGCCCCAGCGCCAGTCCCCAGCCGTGCTCGGACAACGAACGCGCAGTGCCGCTGCCGCGCAGCGGCGAGCCCAGGCAGACCACGCGCTGCACATCCAGCTGCGGCTGGCGGCGCAAGGCCTCCAGCGCGAGCAATCCCCCCAGGCTGTGACCGACCAGCGACAACGGCCCGGCATCGGTCAGCCGCTCCAGCAGCTGCGGCACAGCCACGTCGGGGCCACCGAACACCGAGGAATAACCGAACGCGTGCACCTGGAAACCACGCGCGCGCAGGCGCCAGGCCAGCGGCCCGACCCAGGCACGGGCATTCCAGATGCCATGCAGCAGCAATACGGGGGGAGTCATGCAAACAGCCTGGCGGTCAGCGGGGCAGGAACGTACGGTGATTGAACACGCGCGCGCAGCAAGCGGCGGTGAACGTCAGGCTGCGCGCGGTGCGCGGCGCAGGATGAATTCAAGATCGTGGGTGTCACCGACCGGGAACAGGTACTCGCCAGCCTTCTCGAATCCATAGCGGGCGTAGAAACGCTGCGCGCCGAAGTTTTCCGACCACACACCCAGCCACAGCGTGCGCGGCCCATCGTGTTCCAGCCAGGCCAGCGCGGTTTCCAGCAGGCGGCTGCCCCAGCCGCAGCTCTGCTGCGTCTTGATCAGGTACAGGCGCTTGAGTTCGCCGTCACCGGGTTTCACCTCGGGATGCGGCAGGCCACAGGGGCCGGCGGCGGCATGGCCGACCGCCTCCCCGTCCAGTTCCAACAGCCACACCGCGTAATCCGGGTGGGCCAGGATCACGCGCTGGCGCTCGACCGTGTAGGCCTCCTCGAGGAAGGCCTGCAGGTCCTGCGGCGGATACAGATGGCCGAAGGTTTCGGTGAACGTGCGGGCAGCCAGCGCCGACAGGGTCGGCGCGTCGTCCACAGTGGCGCGGCGGATCGAATACATGCAGGAAGTTGACGTCAGGGCGAAGGGCGGGTCAAGCCTTTTCAGGCGATTCCGCTTCTTCTTCCTCGTCCTCTTCCTCGTATTCCTCTTCGTCCTCGTCCTCTTCTTCCTCGCCCTCCTCGTCCTCGTCGTACTCTTCCTCTTCGTCGTCCTCGTAATCCTCGACGCCGAAGTCTTCACCGTCCCAACGGCCTTCGCCGTCGGCGACGAAGGTCAGGGCCATCGCCGCCGGGTTGGTACCCACACGGACCAGCCACCCCCCGAACACACGTGCACGCTCGGTGACCAGGGTGGCCTCGGAGCCTTCATTGCCCAGCTTTTCCCACTCCAGCGAAAACGCAAACTCGGTCATTGCCTGGATCTCCTGATCAGTTGGTCTTGGGGCGAACCTGGATGTGCACTTCGGCCAGCTGCGTGTCGACGATCGGCGACGGCGCGTCGGTCATCAGATCCTGTGCACCGGTGGTCTTCGGGAACGGGATGACGTCGCGGATCGACTCGGTGCCGGCCATCAGCGCGGCGATGCGGTCGATGCCGAAGGCGATGCCACCGTGCGGCGGCGCGCCGTAGTTCAGCGCGTCGAGCAGGAAGCCGAACTTGGCGCGGGCTTCTTCGGCACCGATGCCGAGCAGCTCGAACACCGCGCTCTGCATGTCCGGACGGTGGATACGGATGGAACCGCCGCCGATTTCATTGCCGTTGAGCACCATGTCGTAGCCGCGCGAGACGGCGGTGCGGGCATTGGCGCGCAGGTCGGCGATGTCGTCCACGGCCGGTGCGGTGAAGGGGTGATGCAGGGCGACGTAGCGCTGATCTTCCTCGTCCCACTCGAACATCGGGAAGTCGGTGACCCATAGCGGGGCCCAGCCGTCGGCGACCAGGCCGAAGTCCTTGCCGGCCTTCAGGCGCAGCGCGCCCATGAAGTCGGAGACCTTGTTGTAGCCACCGGCACCGAAGAACACGATGTCGCCGTTGCCGGCGCCGACGTGCGCGACCAGCGCAGCGAAGGAGGCCTCGCTGAAGAACTTCTGGATCGGCGAGCTGACTTCGCCGTTGTCGGCGATCTTGATGTAGGCCAGGCCCTTGGCGCCGTACTTGGCGGCGTGCGCGGCGTATTCGTCGATCTGCTTGCGGCTCAGCGCCGCACCGCCCGGGATGCGCAGTGCGGCAACGCGGCCCTCGGCATCATTGGCCGGACCGGTGAACACGGCAAATTCGCTGTCCTTGACCAGTTCAGCCACGTCGACCAGCTCCAGCGCGATGCGCAGGTCCGGCTTGTCCGAACCGTAGCGACGCATCGCCTCGGCCCAGGTCATGCGCGGGAAGCTGGCATCCAGCTGCACGTCGACCACTTCCTTGAAGATGGCGCGGATCATGTCTTCGACGAAGTCCTGCACGTCGCGCTCGCGAACGAAGGCGAATTCCATGTCCAGCTGGGTGAATTCCAGCTGACGGTCTGCACGCAGGGCCTCGTCGCGGAAGCAGCGCGCAATCTGGTAGTAACGGTCGAAGCCGGCCACCATCAGGATCTGCTTGAACAGCTGCGGGCTCTGCGGCAGGGCGTAGAACTCGCCCGGGTGCATGCGCGCCGGCACCAGGAAGTCGCGTGCGCCTTCCGGAGTGGCCTTGGTCAGGATCGGGGTCTCGATATCCTGGAAGCCCTTCTCGTCCAGATGGCGGCGCAGAGCCTGCACCAGCTTGATGCGGGTGCGCTGCATGCGCTGCATTTCCGGGCGGCGCAGGTCCAGGTAACGGTACTTCAGGCGGGTTTCTTCGCCGGGGTTCTCGTGGGCGTGGAATGGCAGCGGCGCGGCCTTGTTCAGTACGGTGATGGCGGTGGCGATCACTTCCACCTTGCCGGTGCGCATCTTGTCGTTCACCGCGTGGCGGGCGCGCACGACGCCTTCCACCTGCAGCACGTCCTCGTAGCCCAGCGACGCGGCCACGGCGAACACTTCGGCGTTGTCGACTTCCACGGTCACCTGCACGATGCCTTCATGATCCCGGAGATCGATGAAGCAGACGCCGCCCTGGTTACGGGCCACGTCGGTCCAGCCGGCGAGGGTGACAGTCTGGCCAATCAGGGTCTCATCGACCAGGCCGCAGAAGTGGGTACGCATGGGGGGGAAGCTCCGCTGGAGAACGCCGGCACCGGATGGGGGCCGGAAAGCCTCGTATTCTGCGGCCGAGGCCCCGGCCGGGGCAAATCCGGCCAGTCACACCGGCTTGATCGCCCCCCTCCCTATAGTCGGGCACCTGCCACCGTATGGGATGCCGCCATGAAACCGCTGTCCCTGGCCAGCCTGGCCGTGACCCTCAGTCTGGGTGCCCTGGGCACCCTTACCCTGCCCGCCCCGTCCGCATCTGCGCAGAACGGGGTGATCCGCTGCGAAAGCCAGAGCAACCGCGAACGGGTCTGCAACACCGGCTGGCACGGCGCGCAGCTGGTCCGCCAGTTGTCTGGCAGCCCCTGCGAGGAAGGACGCTCCTGGGGCAGCCGCAATGGCAGCATCTGGGTCACCAACGGTTGCCGCGCCGAGTTCGTCGAGGCCCGCGGTGGCTGGGGCGGCGGCAACGGCGGTGGCTGGGGTGGCAACAACGGCCGCCCCGGCGAGACCATCCGCTGCGAGAGCCAGAACAACCGTGAGCGCAGCTGCCCGGTGGGGTGGCGCAATGTCCGCCTGGTCCGCCAGCTGTCCGGCAGCCCTTGCGATGAGGGCCGTAGCTGGGGCGTGCGCAACGGCGCAGTCTGGGTCAGCAATGGCTGCCGCGCGGAATTCGCCGAAGCCCGCGGCTGGGGCGGTGGCGGTGGTGGCTGGGGCGGTGGCAACAGCAATTACTCGGTCACCTGCAGCAGCAACAACAACCGTTCACAGACCTGCGATTGGGATGAGCGCCAGGGCCGGCCAGTGCTGCAGCAGCAGCTCTCAGGCAGCGCCTGCCAGGAAGGCCGCAGCTGGGGTTACTCGCGTGGCCAGGTGTGGGTGAGCAACGGCTGCCGGGCGCGTTTCGGCACGCGGTGAGCTGGGGTCGGATCCCTGGCCAGCGGCCAGGGCCCTGACCCCGGTCAGGCATCCCACATCCACGCATGGGTCAGAGCCCTCCGCAGGAGGGATCCGACCCCGGGATCACGGCGCGGGTGCTTTGTCGTCGCCCCACGGTGCAGGCGGCAGGTCAACCGGCTTGCTCAGGTCGAACTGCACGCGGAAGCGGCGGCCCTCCGGGCGTGTCAGCTCGTAGACGAACGTCTGGTCGGGATCGATCTCCATCGCCCACGTGTTGTGGGTGGAGGCCAGCATATCGGCACGACGGAACATGGCCACCGAATCGCCATCGGCCGGGAACTGCTGGCGCTCGGCGGTGCCCGGTGGCGTGCTGTCGCCGCCATACAGGGTGATCGCGTCGGGGCTGCCGTCTTCGTGGCGATGGTCGTGCTTCAGGCGCAGACCGGTTTCCGTGCGGGTCAGCACCCAGGTCCGCGAGTGGTCATCGCCGACATGGAACGGAATGCGCAGCTCGTGCGCCGGATCGGCACAGCCACGCACGTGCATGACCAGGCGCTGGCCGGCGAACGGATCCTTGCCGGTCGGTGCCGGCGTGTCCTCCACCACCTTGCCGGCATAGGCCTGGCCGCAGTGCGCGGCAATGGCGGCCATGAAGGCATCGGCCGGTGCGGTTGCCAGATCATGGGCGACCGTGTCGGAGCGCTGCGAACAGGCAGCGAGGCTGAGCAGGAGGGCGGAAGCGGTGACAACGGCAGGCAGTTTCATGCCCCAACCCTAACGGCCATGGCCGACGGGCGCAAACCGCGCGCGGCAACCGATCAGCGTTCGACGGTGTGCGGTTCCGGCAGCGTCTCGGTGGCCGCCACCGGTGCGGCGGCGCCCTCGCCTGCCGGCTCCTGTTCAACCGGATCGACATCGAACGGCGTGCGGAACACCAACGATGGCAGCAGCGTGGTCAGTGCGGCATACAGCAGCAGCGCGCCGAACAGTACCGCCGGGATCTGGAAGCGCTCGCGCATGATCGCGGCCAGCACCAGGGTGAAGATCAGCGTCGGTGCCAGCGCCAGCGAGACCCGCAGGCTGCTGCGGAAGCTCTCGCCGAACATCACCCGGCGCTGCAGCCAGACCACGCCGATACGCAGCGGCAGCACCACCAGGGTGATCACGATGCCCAGCCCCAACGCCTCGAAACTGAGCGCTTCGCTGGGCACCTTGGTGCCGGCGTTGAAGAAGTAGAACGGCACGAAGAACGAGGCGAACAGGCGCAGCGCGTGCAGGTTCTCATGCGAAGCCAGCAGCGGCATGCGCTGGTGCAGCAGGCGCGCGACCAGGCCGGCGATGAACGCGCCGACCAGGTAGTACACGCCCAGCAGGTAAGTGATGTAGGCCGCCACCATGCCCACCATCACCAGCAGCGAGAACTCCGAACCGGGCGCATGCGGCGCCACCCAGCGGCCCAAGGCGATGAACAGCAGCGGCAGGCCGATCATCATCGCCAGCAGGGCCAGGCTGGACAGCGCCATATGCCCCGGATCGCCGGCCTGCAGCACGATGAACAACGCCGCCAGCGCCAGCAGTTCGCCGGCAATGGCCTTGCTGGTCACCCAGAAGCGCTCGTCCTCGCTCAGGCCGAGCCGCGACAGCGAATCCATGATGAAGCCGGTAGACGGCGTCAGCAGCGCCAGTGCCAGCAGACCGGCGGCCTGCCAGGGCAATCCCGCGTAGCGCCAGGCCAGCCAGCCCACACCGAACAGCGTGCCGGTACGGATCACCAGATGCGCCAGCAGCGGCCACATGCCCCGCCGCAGTGCCTGCAGGTCCACTTCCAGGCCAGCGAACAGGAACAACGAGGAAATCCCCAACGTGGCCAGCAGGCCGATCACTGCGTCGTGCGCCTGGTCGCCCAGCCAGAGCATGCCGATGATGCCGAACAGCAGGCAGGTCAGCGGCGCGGGCAGGCTGAAACGCTGCAGCGCGCGCGGGATCACCAACAGCGCGAAGATCAGCAGCAGGTAGATCAATTCATGGCTCATGGGGGACTTCCGTGTGGTTCGAACGCGCGCAGGATGCGCGCGCCGAACCGATCCGGCAAGCCGCATTTGAATGACCCCGGTTACCTCAACCGATCAGGCGATCGGCAATGCGGCCCACCTGCGCCAGCACCGTGGCACGCTGTTCGTAGCTGATCGCCCCCGCCTGCAGGTAGGCGGTCAGCACCCACGGCGCGCCGCCGGCCAGTGGCCACAGCACGGCGATGTCGTTGCGCGCGTCTTCACCGTTGCTGCCGGTCTTGTCGCCAACGCGCCAGCGCTTGCCGAGGCCCGCACGCAGGCAGGCGTCGCCGGTCTCGTTGTCAATCAGCCAGTCGGCCAGTTGCTGCCGCGAAGCAGGTTGCAGCACCTCGCCCAGCACCACGCGCTGCAGGGTCGTGGCCATCGCCGCAGGCGTGGTGGTATCGCGTGGATCGCCCTTGGCGAAACTGTTCAGTTCCGGCTCCAGCCGGTCACTGCGGCTCACCGCATCGCCGCTGGCGCGCAGGAAGGCGGTCACCGCCGGCGGACCGCCGACCACGCCGAACAGCAGGTTGGCGGCGGTGTTGTCACTGGTGATGATCGTGGCCCGGCACAGGTCGCGCACGGTCATGTCCTTGCCCGCATGGCGGCGGGTGACCGGTGCGTGCGAGAGCAGGTCGGCCTCGTGCACCGGCACGCGCCTATCCAGCAACGCCGGGGTGCGCTCGGCCTGGCTGAGCACGGTGGCAGCCAGCATGCTCTTGAAGGTGCTGCACATCGGAAAGCGCTCGTCCTGGCGATGACCGATGCGGCGACCGCTGGCGGTGTCCAGCAGGGTCACGCCGAGGCGTCCGGCGCAGGCATTTTCCAGCGCGGCGAAGTCAGTGGCGGCGGTGAGGGTGGCATCGGTGGGTGCGTTGGCGGTGGTCTTGCCCGCAGCACGTGCCAGCAGCGGCAGGGCAAGCGAGGAAGCCACGGCAGCACCACTGAGCTGCAGGAATCGGCGACGGGCGAGCATACGGGTTCTCCTGGGGACCGCTCGATTATTGAAGCGTCGATCGGGGGCGACCAGCGCAAAAAATCAACAGGAGGCATGAATTGAATTAATGCCTGACGCATTCAACCCCTTAATTTTCCTAAATCCATGGTTGAAGCGTTAGGATCAGCCATCACTCCAGCTCACGACTGCACGATGTTGCACCCTACCCTGCCCCTGAACGCGCTGCGCGCCTTCGAGGCCGCCGCCCGCCACCAGAACTTCACCCGTGCCGCGCTGGAGCTGTGTGTCAGCCAGGCCGCGCTGAGCCATCAGATCCGTGGGCTGGAGGACCGGCTCGGCATCCGCCTGTTCCATCGCCTGCCACGCGGCGTGGCGCTCACCGACGAGGGCGCGGCGCTGTATCCGGTGCTCAACGAATCGTTCGAGCGCATCTCCGCCAGCATCGCGCGCTATACCGGCGGGCCGGCTCGTGAAGTGCTGACGCTGGGCGTGGTCGGCACCTTCGCCACCGGCTGGCTGCTGCCACGGCTGGCCGCGTTCGAGGCCGCGCACCCTGACATCGAGCTGCGCCTGCAGACCCACAACAACCGCATCGACCTGGCCGGCGAAGGCCTGGACCTGGCGATCCGGTTTGGTGATGGCGACTGGCAGGGTCAAGCCTGTACGGCGATCCTCGATGCGCCCTTCGCACCGCTGTGCGCGCCGGCATTGGCGCGGCGGCTGAAGCAGCCACGCGACCTGGGCACGCTGCCGCTGCTGCGCTCCTACCGCAGCGACGAATGGCCGCGCTGGTTGCAGGCGGCAGGCGTGAGTGGCGTGGAAGCCCGCGGGCCGGTGTTCGATTCGTCGTTGACGGTGGCGATGGCCGCGGTCGGCGGCGCCGGCGTGGCGCTGCTGCCGCTGCGCATGTTCGAGCAGGAACTGGCCGAGGGCCGCCTGCTGCAGCCCTTCGGCACCACGCTGGAGCTGGGGCGCTACTGGCTGACGCGATTGCGCTCGCGCGCCGAGCGCGAACCGGCGAAGCGGTTCCGCGAATGGCTGCAGGCACAGGGCACGTAACAAAAAAGGGGACGGAGGGGATTAAGTCGTTTGTGCCACAAACGACTTAATCCCCTCCGTCCCCTTTTTTGCGTGATCAGGACTCCAGCAGCTCCATCCACGCCGCCTCGGCCTTTTCCAGCTGGGCGGCGGCGGTTTCGCGGTCACGGCCGATCACCGCCATGCGGGTGGCATCGGCGTAGTTGGCCGGGTCGGCCAGCTGGCGGTCCAGCTCGGCCAGTGCACCTTCCAGCTCAGCCACCTTGGCTTCGGCCGCGGCCAGCTTGTGCGGGTTCACCGGCTTCTTCTGCACCACCTGCGCCACCGGTGCGGTCTTGACCACCACCGGCTCTTCCACCTGTTCCATGCGCGCCTTGGTGCCCTGCGCCTGCGGACGGGTACGCAGCCAGGCGGCGTAGGCATCCAGATCGCCGTCGAACGGCTCGACCACGCCATCAGCCACGCGCCAGTAGGTATCGCAGACCAGGCCGATCAGGTGGCGGTCGTGCGAGACCATCACGATCGCGCCTTCGAAGGTGGCCAGTGCTTCGGCCAGCGCTTCGCGCATTTCCAGGTCAAGGTGGTTGGTCGGTTCGTCCAGCAGCAGTACGTTCGGCTGCTGCCAGGCGATCAGCGCCAGCGCCAGGCGCGCACGCTCGCCACCGGAGAAACCATCGACCGGCTCGAATGCACGGTCGCCCGGGAAGTTCCACTTGCCGAGGAAATCGCGGAACGACTGGTTCGGCGCATCGGGGGCGATTTCGCGGAAGTGCTCCATCGGCGACTGGCCTTCGTGCAGCGACTCCACCGTGTGCTGGGCGAAGTAGCCGATCTTCAGGTCCGGATGCGCCATGCGCTCGCCGACAATCGGTGCCAGTTCACCCACCAGGGTCTTCACCAGGGTGGTCTTACCGGCGCCGTTCGGGCCGAGCAGGCCGATGCGCTGGCCCGCTTCCAGGCCGAAGCCGACGTTGTGCAGGATCACCGCATCCTTGCCGTAGCCGGCCTCGACGTGGTTCAGGCGAATCAATGAGAACGGCAGCTTGGCCGGCGGTGCGAACTCGATGCGGAACTCGCGCTCGGCGCGCACCGCTTCGGTGCCGGCCAGCTTGGCCAGGCGCTTCATGCGGCTCTGCGCCTGCGCCGCCTTGCTGGCCTGCGCCTTGAAGCGGTCGATGAAGCTCTGCAGGTGGGCGCGCTCGGCCTGTTCCTTCTCGTGCGCGATCTGCTGCTGGCGCAGCTGTTCGGCGCGCTGGCGCTCGAAGTCAGTGTAGCCGCCCGGGTAGAGCTTGGCGCCGCCACCGTGCAGGTGCAGGGTGTGGGTGGCCACGTTGTCGAGGAACTCGCGGTCATGCGAGATCAGCAGCAGGGTGCCCGGGTACTTCAGCAGCCACTGTTCCAGCCAGTAGACCGCGTCCAGATCCAGGTGGTTGGTCGGTTCGTCCAGCAGCAGCAGGTCACTGGGCATCATCAGCGCGCGTGCCAGGTTCAGGCGCACGCGCCAGCCGCCGGAGAACGAGGACACCGCGCGGTGGTGGGTCTCGGCCGGGAAGCCGAGGCCGTGCAGCAGCTTGCCGGCGCGCGCTTCGGCGTCGTAGGCATTGAGCTCGGCCATCTTCGTGTGGGCTTCGGCCACCGCCTCCCAGTCTTCACGGGCGGTGGCCTCGGCCTCGGCGGCCAGCACCGCGGCCACCTCGATGTCGCCGCCGAGCACGAAGCTCAGCGCCGGGTCGGGCAGCGAAGGGGTCTCTTGGGCAACGCTGGCGATGCGCACCTTGCCGGGCAGATCGACATCGCCCTTGTCCGCCTCCAGCTCGCCCTTCACCGCCGCGAACAGGCTGGACTTGCCAGCACCATTGCGGCCGACCACACCCACCCGATAACCGGCGTGCAGCGTCAGGTCGACATTGGACAACAGCAGCCGCTCGCCGCGGCGCAAGGCGAAATTACGAAGGGAAATCATCGGGGGAGGCGTCCATATAACCAGATGGAATGTGCTGGTGAGCACTGTTCCTGCGACGCAATTCTAGCGTTAACGAATACTTGACGCGCCCCGGGATGCGCGGCGGCCGGCGTTCCTCTCTCCCACGTCCTCGCCGCGCGCGTCCCGGGCTCCCTCCCCCGCCAGTGCCAATTCGGGCTAAATGGTTGCTGCTGCAACGTTTTTTCCGATGACCGGCATTTGACAGGCGCTTAATTTGCCGTTAATTCCTGATTTGCGCACCGCAACAACCGCCGTCCGCCTCACCCCCGTGATGTCGATTCCGGTGCCGCCCCCGCCAACCGGAGCCCCATCCCGATGACCCGCAAGACCAGCCTGATCGCCGCCGCCGTCGCTGTCGCACTCGGTGGCTCTCCGTTCGTTGCCGCTGCCCAGCAGGCCGGCACCGCCGCCAACACCCTGGACACGGTGATCGTCACCGGCACCCGCGTGGCCGACCGCACCGTCGCCGAATCGCAGTCGCCGATCGACATCATCACCCCCGAAGCCCTGCAGTCCACCGGCACCAGCGAGCTGGCCACCGCGCTGTCGCGCGCGCTGCCCTCGCTGAACTTCCCGCGCCCGGCCCTGACCGACGGCACCAGCGGCGTGCGCCCGGCGCAGCTGCGTGGCCTGTCGCCGGACCAGGTGCTGGTGCTGGTCAACGGCAAGCGCCGCCATACCTCGGCCATGATCAACGTCAACGGCAGCATCGGCCGCGGCTCATCGGCGGTGGACATCAATGCGATCCCGATCGCCGCCATCGAGCGCGTGGAAGTGCTGCGTGACGGTGCGTCGGCGCAGTACGGCTCGGACGCCATCGCCGGCGTCATCAACATCGTGCTCAAGGGCAGCGGCCGTGGCGGCAGCCTGGCCGTGGACTACGGCCAGTACTCGGCCGGCGATGGCAACAAGTACCAGCTCTCCGGCGATACCGGCGTCGAGTTCGGCGACGGCCGCGGCCGCGTGCATGTGGCCGGCCAGATCAGCCAGCAGGACGAGAGCAACCGCGCCGGCCCGTACCGCGGCACCACGCCGAATACCGGCAACTACCCGAGCATCGGCCAGAAGACCTTCATCGTCGGCGACCCGCGCGTGGATGCCACGGCTGCCTCGGTCAACGCCAGCTTCGATTTCAGCGACCACGTGACCGGCTACGCCAGCGCGCTGCTCAGCAACCGCGACATCACCTCGTTCGCGTTCTATCGCTCGCGCAACCATCTGAACCAGACCGCGCTGCTGGCACAGACCTACCCGGATGGTTTCGTGCCGGAGATCAACCAGTATTCCAAGGACCGCTCGCTGGTGGCCGGCGTCAAGGGCAACACCGAAAACGGCTGGACCTGGGACCTGAGCCTGAACCACGGCGAGAACACCCTCGACTTCCACACCCGCAACAGCATCAACTACAGCCTGGGCGCGACCAGCCCGCGCTCGTTCTACGACGGCACGCTGAAGTACCAGCAGGACATCTTCAATGCCGACCTGACCAAGTCGCTGGACTGGGGCCTGGCCTATCCGGTCACGCTGTCCTTCGGCGGTGAGTACCGCAAGGAGAAGTGGGACCAGAAGCCTGGCGAACTGAACTCGTACACCGGCAGCGGCGCGCAGGGCTTCGGTGGCTTCACCCCGACCAATGAAGTGCATGCCGACCGCCACAACTACGCCGTCTACGCCGGCCTGGAAGCGGACCTGACCGAGAAGTTCTCGGCCGGCATCACCGGCCGCTACGAGGATTACTCGGACTTCGGCGACCGCTTCTCCGGCAAGCTGTCGGCACGTTACGCGTTCACCGACAAGGTCGCGCTGCGTGCCACTGCATCCAGCGGCTTCCGTGCGCCGTCGCTGGCGCAGCAGGGCTACCAGGCAGTGACCAGCCAGTTCACCAACGGCGTGTTCGTCGAACGCGGCACCTTCCCGACCACCAGCCAGGCCGCGCAGGCACTGGGCGCCTCGCCGCTGAAGGCTGAGACCTCCACCTCCTACAGCGTGGGCCTGGTGTTGCAGCCGGTCGACCGCCTGTACATCACCGTCGATGCCTATCAGATCGACATCGACAACCGTATCGCGCTGTCGTCCAGCATCACCACCAACGCCGCCAGCAGCGCGCTGCTGACCAGCCTGGGCCTGCCGCAGGTGACCGCGTTCTCGTACTTCACCAACGGCCTGGATACGCGCACCCGTGGCGTCGACTTCGTGTCCAGCTACACCGTGCCGTTCGCGGCCAGCAGCCTGGAACTGACCGCCGCCTACAGCTACAACGACACCGAAGTGCGTCGCGTGGGCGGCACCCCGGCGGTGTTCGGCACGCTGGGCCTGAACCAGTCGCTGATCGGCCGCGACGAGATCGGCCGCATCGAGGACAGCTACCCGCGCGACAAGGCGATCCTGAGCGGCACGTGGCGTTCGGACCATTGGGAGCTGGGCCTGGCCGCAACCCGCTACGGTAAGTTCACCGTGCGCAACTCGGCCACCGCGCTGCGCGACCAGACCTACGGCGACGCCTGGGTGGTGGATGCCTCGGCCAGCTACAAGCCGAGCAGCAACTGGACCCTGACCGTGGGCGCCGACAACCTGCTGGACAAGTACCCGGACCGCACCGAAGACCTGCAGAACTCGACCTTCGGCATGCTGCCGTACAGCAACTACTCGCCGTTCGGCTTCAACGGCGCGTATGTGTACGGCCGGGTCAAGTACACCTGGTAAGCGGTAGTGCCGGCCGCTGGCCGGCATTCCGTGGCCCGGGTGGGGTCAGATCCCTTTTCCTGCGGGAAAAGGGATCTGACCCCATTCGCATTTAAGGTTTGCCGTATCTGGCCTCATCGGTGAAAATCGGGATACCCCCGATTTCCTGCGAGTGCCGATGCACCATGACACCGACCTGATCAACATCGTTGCCGTTGGCCTGGGGCTCGCCTTCATCTTCGGCGCGCTGGCCAACAAGCTCCGCTTGTCCCCTCTGGTCGGTTACCTGGTTGCTGGCATCTGCGTAGGCCCGTTCACCCCCGGCTTCGTCGCCGACCAGGCGCTGGCCAACCAGTTGGCCGAGCTGGGCGTGATGCTGCTGATGTTCGGCGTCGGCCTGCACTTCTCGCTGAAGGACCTGATGGCGGTCAAGGCCATCGCCATCCCCGGTGCCATCGGGCAGATCGCGGTCGCTACCCTGCTCGGCTGGGGCGTGGCCTCGCTGATGGGCTGGCCCGCCATTCATGGCGTCATCTTCGGTTTCTCGCTGGCCACGGCCAGTACCGTCGTGCTGTTGCGGGCGATGGAAGAACGCCGCCTGCTGGAGACGATGCGCGGCAAGATCGCGGTCGGCTGGCTGATCGTGGAAGACCTGGCCTGTGTGCTGGCACTTGTGATGATGCCGGTAATGGCCGGTGTGTTCGGCCCCGATGCGGCCAAGGAATCGCACTCGCTGGGCAGCGTGCTGGCCGACATCGGCTGGACCTTCGTGCAGCTGGGCCTGTTCGTGGCGGTGATGCTGGTGGTCGGACGCCGGGTCATCCCGTGGATCCTCGAACGTATTGCCGGTACCGGTTCGCGCGAGCTGTTCACCCTGTCGGTGCTGGCAATCGCGCTGGGCGTGGCGTTCGGCTCGGCCATGTTGTTCGGCGTCTCGTTCGCGCTGGGCGCGTTCTTCGCCGGCATGCTGCTCAACGAATCGGAGCTGAGCCACAAGGCCGCGCACGATTCGCTGCCGCTGCGCGATGCATTCGCAGTGCTGTTCTTCGTCTCGGTCGGCATGCTGTTCGACCCCAACATCCTCATCCAGCACCCGTGGCAGGTGCTGGCCACCGTGCTGATCATCATGTTCGGCAAGTCCGCCGCCGCATTCTTCATCGTGCGCGCGTTCGGGCACCCGACCAGCACCGCGCTGACCATCTCGGCCAGCCTGGCGCAGATCGGCGAGTTCGCCTTCATCATCGCCGGCCTCGGTGTCGCGCTGCAGATCCTGCCGAAGGAAGGCCAGTCGCTGGTACTGGCCGGCGCGCTGGTGTCGATCATGCTCAACCCACTGGTCTTCGGGCTGCTGGACCGTTGGCAGGCCAAGCAGGAACAGCAGCCGCAGCCGGCCGAGCCGGAAGAGGCGATCGGCCCATCGCGTGATCTGAACGGGCACGCGATCGTGATCGGCTACGGCCGGGTCGGCAGCGAGCTGGCGCAGGTGCTGCGTGATCGCGGCGTGCCGGTGCTGGTGATCGATGACAACAAGGAACATGTCGAGCAGGCGCACGCCAAGGGCCTGGCGGCGATCCGCGGTAGTGCCGCTGCCGACCGGGTGCTGGCTGAAGCCCATCCGGAGCGCGCGAAGATCGCGGTGCTGGCCATTCCGCAGCCGCTGGAAGCCGGTGAGGCGCTGGCCAAGCTGCGGGCGATCAACCCGGACCTGACCCTGCTGGCGCGCGCACACAGCGATGCGGAAGTGAAGCATCTGCTGGAACACGGTGCGGATGGCACGGTGATGGCCGAGCGTGAGCTGGCGTACTCGCTGGCGGAGATGGTGATGTCCACGCCGCCGTATCGCGGGCTGGGACAGCACAGTATTCCGGTGGTGTGAGGGGTGTGGGTGGGCAGGGCTTGCAGCCCTGCACCTGCTGAAGCAACGTCAACGACAAAAGCCAAAGCTGGCATTCCGTGGGATGGCGGGGGTCCCCGCTGCTGTTGGTAGGTGTCGACCTTGGTCGACACGGCGGCATAAAAAAAATCCCCGGTCGACCCGCATCGACCGGGGATCTGGATCGCCACGTTGCCACGCCTTGGAGAGGCAGTTCCACCGTAGCGCATCGCGGCGCGGGTGGTGATCGCCTGTGGCGATGACGACCAAGCGTGCGGCTATCAGGCGCCGGCCAGAGCCTGCTCCAGGTCGGCGCGCAGGTCGCCGATGTGCTCGATGCCGATCGACAGCCGCACGGTGTCTTCGCTGACGCCGGCCTTGGCCAGTTCTGCGGCATCCAACTGGCGATGGGTGGTCGAGGCCGGATGGGTGGCCAGCGACTTCGCGTCGCCCAGGTTGACCAGGCGGGTGAACAGCTTCAGTGCATCAAGGAAGCGCGCGCCGGCTTCACGGCCGCCCGGCAGGCCGAAGGTCAGTACGCCCGAGCCGTGTCCACCCAGATAGCGCTGCGCGGCAGCATGCTCGGGGTCGTCGGCCAGTCCCGCGTAACGCACCCAGGCGACCTTGTCGTGCGCCTTCAGGTACTGCGCGACGGCCAGCGCATTGGCATTGATGCGCTCCATGCGCAGCGCCAGGGTCTCGATGCCCTGCAGGATCAGGAACGCGTTGAACGGCGACAACGCGGCGCCGGTATTGCGCAGCGGCACCACCCGCGCGCGGCCGATGTAGGCCGCTGGCCCCAGGGCTTCGGTATAGACCACGCCGTGGTAGCTGGGGTCGGGCTGGTTGAGCCGCGCGAAGCGTTGGGGCTGTGCGGTCCAGTCGAAGCGGCCGGAATCGATGATCGCGCCGCCGAGGCTGGTGCCGTGGCCGCCCAGGTACTTGGTCAACGAATGCACCACGATGTCGGCGCCGTGCTCGAACGGGCGCAGCAGGAACGGCGTGGCCACGGTGTTGTCGACAATCAGCGGCACACCAGCGGCATGCGCGACCTCCGCAATCGCAGCGATGTCGGTGACGTTGCCGCGCGGGTTGCCGATCGATTCGACGAACACCGCCTTGGTGCGTTCATCGATCAACCCTGCGAACGCGGACGGATCGGCGGGATCGGCGAAGCGCGCCTGGATGCCGTATTGCGGCAAGGTGTGCGCCAGCAGGTTGAGGCTGCCGCCATACAGCGCGCTGGAGGCGACGATGTTGTCACCGGCTTCGGCGATGGTCTGGATGGCATAGGTGATCGCGGCCTGCCCCGAGGCCAGCGCCAGCGCACCGATGCCGCCTTCCAGCGCGGCCAGGCGCTGTTCCAGCACGTCGGTGGTGGGGTTCATGATGCGCGTATAGATGTTGCCCGGCACCTTCAGATCGAACAGGTCGGCGCCGTGCTGGGTGTCATCGAAGGCATACGCCACCGTCTGGTAGATCGGCACCGCCACCGCGCGGGTGGTCGGGTCGGGACGGTAGCCGCCGTGCACGGCCAGGGTTTCCAGTTGCCACTGCGGGTCGCTCATTGCACCAGGCTCCATCCGGGGAAACCGCCACCATAGGCCAGCCGGGGCCGTCCGCTGAAAGCCGCTGGAGATGACGCCAGTACCGCCGGTTATCAGGTTGGCCGCGATTCAGGCAGCCGTCATGGACGGTTGCTAGGCTTCGCCGCCGGGCGCTCCTGCCCGGGCACGGAAGCCCAACGCGCATGCAGCCATCTCCCTGGACACCCACCGCCAGCGGCACACCGACCCAGGTCCTGCTGGTGGAAGACGATCGTCGCCTGGCCGAGCTGGTCAGCGATTACCTCCACGAACATGGCTTCGTCGTGCAGCACGTCGCGCGTGGCGACCTCGCCGACGCCGCCTGCCGCCAGCATGCGCCCGAGCTGGTGGTGCTGGACCTGATGCTGCCCGGCCTCGGTGGCATCGATGTATGCCGGCAGATCCGCAGTTTCTCCGATGTGCCGATCCTGATGCTGACTGCCTGCGAGGACGACATCGAGCAGGTGCTGGGCCTGGAATCGGGCGCCGACGACTATGTGCACAAGCCGATCGAGCCGCGCCTGCTGCTGGCCCGTCTGCGCGCGCTGCTGCGCCGCCGCCATGGCAGCAGCAACACCGGCACGCCCTGCCGCCTGATGCACGGCGAACTGCTGATCGACCGCATGCAGCGCGAGGTGCACCTGCATGGCCAGCCGGTGGATATGGGCACCACCGAATTCGAGATTCTGTGGCTGCTGGCCAGCCAGCCGGGGCAGATCCTCTCGCGCGACCAGATCCTGCAGGCGGTGCGCGGCATCGGCTTCGACGGCCTGGACCGCAGTGTCGATGTCAGCATCGGCAAGCTGCGCCGCAAGCTCGGCGACGATGCGCGCGAACCGCGACGGATCAAGACCGTGTGGGGTCGTGGCTACCAGTTCAACCCGTCGGCCTGGACGGCATGAAGCGGCTGTTCCTGCGCCTGTGGCTGGTGGTCGGCGCGAGCTTCCTGATCACCCTGCTGCTGATCAACGTGATCTTCGATCGCATCTACCTGCCGTTCCAGCAGCGTGTGTTCGCAGAGCAGGTGCGCGGCCAGCTGTATGCATTACGGCAGGGACTGGACGGAAAGGACCCGGTCGCCCAGCAGGATCAGCTGGCGCAATGGCAACCCCACTATGGCATCGCACTGGCTCTGCTGCCGTCAGCGCCGGCCCTCGCGGCGGGCGAACAGGAACAGCTGCAGCGCAACGGGCTCATCTCCCGGCAGAAGTTCGAGATCGTACTGGCGCCGCTTGATCCACTGAATCCCAACGGTCCCTGGCTGCGCCTGCACCTGCCAGGCGAGCCGTCGATGACCCTGTATCTCACCCTGATCGCGTATTCGGTGATGCTGGCGCTGTTCGGGCTGTGCCTGTACGCGTGGTCGCGGCTGCTCTGGCGCGACCTGGACGCCCTGCGCGTGCATGCCGACCGCATTGGCGCCGGCGACCTGCAGGCACGCGCGCAGGTGTCGCCGCGCTCGCAGATCCGGGTCATCCTCGAACACTCCAACCGCATGGCGGCGCGCGTAGCCGAACTGGTGCAGCGCCAACGCGACCTGACCCATGCGATCTCGCACGAACTGCGCACCCCGATCGCGCGCGTGGCCTTCGGCCTGGACCTGATGCAGGACAGTGACGATCGCGAACGCCGCGAACGGCTGGCACAGGGCCTGCACGGCGACCTGGCCGAACTCAACCGGCTGGTCAGCGAACTGCTGGCCTATGAGCGCCTGGAACATCCCAGCGAAGGCGAACCGCTACAGCGCATCGAAGCCAACGACTGGCTGCAGGCCTGCCTGGCCGATGTGCGTCGTGATGCCGAACGTGCCGGCGTGGTCCTGCGCGTGCAGCCCAGTGCATTGCCACGGGTGGATGCCGAGCCGCGCCTGCTGCAGCTGGCACTGAGCAATCTGGTGGGCAATGCGCTGCGCCACACGCATTCGCAGGTGGAAGTCTCGCTGGTCGGTGTCGGCGGCCGCGCCTGCCTGCGTGTGGATGACGACGGCCCCGGCATCGCCGAAGCCGATCGCGAGAAGGTGATGCGTCCATTCACCCGCCTGGACGACAGCCGCAGCCGCGACACCGGCGGCTTCGGGCTGGGCCTGGCCATTGTCAGCCGCATCGCCGCCCGCCACGGTGGCGAACTGCGCATCAGCCGCGCCACGCTGGGCGGCGCGCGCCTGGAAATGCACTGGCCGCTGGCTGCCAGCTGAATGCCCAAGGGCGCCATTACAGTTGATTACAACTCCCGCACAACTGCGGAGGGATCGGTCGCCGGCATATCGCCACGCTGGCAACCCTGCAGAACACGCCGGATGCGCGTGCTGCTTTCCTCCCATTGTCGAGAGTTTCCATGTCCCAGCTTCGCCGTTCCCCCGCCCTGCTCTGCCTGGCCCTGTCGCCGCTGTTCGCGGCCCCGATCGCCCACGCCAAGGATGACCACTGGACCTTCGAGCTCGCCGCTGGCGGTGGCGTGACCCCTCGCTACAGCGGCAGCGAGGAGTATCGTGCGACGCCTTCGCTGTCCTTCGATGTCACCTCGCCGGGAGGCTGGTTTCTGGGCACCAGCGGCATCGGCTGGGGCACCACCCTCGGCGAGCACACCCGCGTGCGTGCCTACGTCGGTGCCAGCGGCATCCGCAAGGACAAGGATTCGCTGCTCGGTGGTTCGGACTTCCTGCGCGGCATGGGTGATATCGATACCCGTCCCCTGGTCGGTGTCTCGGCTGGTTATACGCTGGGCGAAGCCGTGCTGAGCGGCGCCTGGCAGTTCACCCGCAAGGACGAGGACAAGGCCGAGAACGGCCTGGCGACCCAGCAGGTGCACCTGAACCTGACCATGCCGCTGTTCGACCTGGCCGGTGGCGTGGTGAGCGGCAGCGTCTCCACCGACTACGGCAACCGTGGCTACATGCAGACCTGGTACGGCGTCAGCCCGGAACAGGCCGCGCGCACCGGCTTTGCCGAGCACAAGCCGAAGGCCGGCCTGGTCAGTGCCGGTCTTGGCCTGAAATGGAGCCACCGCGTGGGCCGCAATGGCAACTGGTACATCTCGGCCGAGGGCACGCGCCTGCTCGGCGACGCCGCCGACAGCCCGATCGTGCAGAAGCCCAACCAGTTCGGACTGATGAGCGGCTACACGCACCGCTTCTGATGCAGGAGGGAGCCCCTCGGCACCCTTTCATCCCTGCGGTCAGCGGCAGGCCGGGGCCTGGCCGCTGCCGCACAGCTCGACCTCGCGCAGCCAACCTATCCACTGCACGACGTCATCCTTCTCAGGCTCGGAACGGAACGATTTCTGCACGGTGTGGAAGCCGTCTGTGCCCTGGATGCCCTTGATCCAGGTGAACTCGGGCTTGCCGGTGCCCGGGTTCCTGGGGCAGCTGAGCATCAGCAACGCGAACGGGCGACCACGTTCCTCGCCCTCGCGGATCCAGTGACTCTGTGCGTCGGGGCAGGCAATGCGCCAACCGGCTTCGATGATGCCAAGGAACTCGCGCGGGCTTGCGTGGCTACTGTTCGGCGCATCGTTGACGGTGACCATGTCGGTCCAGTCCTGCACAGTCTGCCCGTTGGGCACGTACTCGGTGATGCGGTTGCCCTGCGCATCGCTGTTTTGGTGGGCCTGGTGGTAGCCCTTCATCGGCGGCAGCTGCACCTGCTCCGCAGCGGCGGCATGGGTAGCCGAAGTGGCGAGTGCCAGAGCGATGCAGAGTGAAGCCAGGCGTGTGACGTCCATGCGGTTCTCCTTGTCCGGGCAAAAGTGCAACAAGGCGATTCTGCACCGGAAAAGCCCGCGATGGCGCCCCCACTCGAAGAGGGGGGCGCTTGCGGGGTCAGGCCTTGGCGAACACCAGGTGGCCGCCGTCGTTGCCGACTTCGATGGTGTCGCCGTTGACGAAGGCGCCGGACAGGATCTTCTGCGCCAGCGGATTCTCCAGCTGAGCCTGGATCGCGCGCTTCAACGGGCGTGCGCCGTACACCGGATCGAAACCGACGTTGCCGAGCAAATCGAACGCTGCGTCGGACACCATCAGCTTCAAGCCACGCTCGGCCAGGCGCTTTTCCAGGCCACGCATCTGGATACGCGCGATCTGCTTGATCTGCTGCTTGTCCAGCGGGTGGAACACCACGATGTCGTCCAGGCGGTTGATGAACTCCGGACGGAAGTGCGCCTGCACCACGCCCATCACCGCCGCCTTCATCTGCGTGTAGGCCTCCGGGCTGTCGTCGGCGCTCATGTCCTGGATCTGGTGCGAGCCCAGGTTCGAGGTCATCACGATGACGGTGTTGCGGAAGTCCACGGTGCGGCCCTGGCCATCGGTCAGGCGGCCATCGTCCAGCACCTGCAGCAGGATGTTGAACACATCCGGATGCGCCTTCTCCACTTCGTCCAGCAGGATCAGCGAGTACGGACGGCGACGCACGGCCTCGGTCAGATAGCCGCCTTCCTCGTACCCAACGTAACCCGGGGGGGCACCGATCAGGCGGGCGACGCTGTGCTTCTCCATGAACTCGCTCATGTCGATGCGGATCATCGCGTCGGCGCTGTCGAACAGGAACTCGGCCAGCGACTTGCACAGTTCGGTCTTGCCGACGCCGGTCGGGCCGAGGAACAGGAACGAGCCAGCCGGACGATTCGGATCAGACAGGCCCGCACGCGAGCGGCGCACGGCATCGGAGACCACCTTGATCGCTTCCTCCTGGCCGACCACGCGGTTGTGCAGCACTTCTTCCATGCGCAGCAGCTTGTCGCGCTCGCCTTCGAGCATCTTGTTGACCGGAATGCCGGTCCAGCGCGAAACGACCTCAGCGATCTCCTCGTCGGTGACCCGGTCCTGCACCAGCTTGAAGTCCTTGTGTTCGGCCTCCTGCGCAGCGGCCAGCTGCTTTTCCAGCTGCGGCAGCAGGCCGTACTGGATCTCGCTCATCTTGGCGAAATCCTGGCGGCGCTGCGCAGATTCCAGCTCCAGCTTGGCCTGCTCGACCTGCTCCTTGATCTTGGTTGCACCCTGCAGCGCCGCCTTCTCCGACTTCCAGATTTCATTGAGGTCGGAGAACTCGCGCTCCAGCGCATCGATGTCGTTTTCCAGATCGGCCAGGCGCTGCCGCGAGGCCTCGTCCTTTTCCTTCTTCAGCATCTCGCGCTGGATCTTCAGCTGGATCACACGGCGTTCCAGGCGGTCCAGTTCCTCCGGCTTGGAGTCGATCTCCATGCGCAGGCGCGAGGCCGCCTCGTCCATCAGATCGATGGCCTTGTCCGGCAGCTGGCGGTCGGTGATGTAGCGATTGGACAGCGTGGCCGCCGCCACGATGGCCGGGTCGGTGATCTCGACACCGTGGTGCACGGCGTACTTTTCCTTCAGCCCGCGCAGGATCGCGATGGTGTCCTCCACCGACGGCTCGCCCACGAACACCTTCTGGAAGCGGCGCTCCAGCGCGGCGTCCTTTTCGATGTACTTGCGGTACTCATCCAGCGTAGTGGCACCCACGCAGTGCAGCTCGCCGCGTGCCAGTGCAGGCTTGAGCATGTTGCCAGCATCCATCGCACCGTCGGCCTTGCCGGCGCCGACCATGGTGTGCAGCTCATCGATGAACAGGATGATCTGCCCTTCGCTCTTGGCCAGGTCATTCAGCACGCCCTTCAGGCGTTCCTCGAATTCACCGCGGAACTTGGCGCCGGCAATCAGCGCGCCCATGTCCAGCGACAGCACGCGCTTGCCGCGCAGGCCTTCGGGCACTTCGTCGTTGATGATGCGCTGGGCCAGGCCTTCGACGATCGCGGTCTTGCCCACGCCGGGTTCGCCGATCAGCACCGGGTTGTTCTTGGTCCTGCGTTGCAGCACCTGAATGGTGCGGCGGATTTCCTCGTCACGGCCGATCACCGGATCGAGCTTGCCGCTCTCGGCACGCGCGGTCAGGTCGATGGTGTACTTCTCCAGCGCCTGCCGCTGTTCTTCAGCATTTTCCGACTGTACGTTCTCGCCGCCACGCAGCTTGTCGATCGCGGCCTGCAGGCGGGTCTTGTCGGCACCGGCGGCGCGCAGCGCCATGCCCAGCGTGCCGCTGTCTTCCAGCGCGGCCAGCACGAACCACTCGCTGGCAATGAAGGCATCCCCGTGCTGCTGGGCCAGCTTGTCGGTCTGGTTCAGCAGGCGCCCCAGGTCATTGCCCATCGAAACGTTGCCGGCCTGGCCGGACACCTTGGGCAGTGCATCCAGCGCCTCGGTCAGGCGCTCGCGTAGTACCGGCACGTTCACCCCGGCCTGGGCCAGCAGCGGGCGCGTGCTGCCGCCCTGCTGGTCCAGCAGCGCGCTGAACAGGTGAACCGGTTCGATGATGCTGTTGTCGCGGCCCACGGCCAGCGACTGTGCGTCTGCCAGCGCCTGCTGGAAACGCGAGGTGAGCTTGTCCATCCGCATTGCGAAACCTCATCGGTCATCTGGGCCGGCCCGTGCCGGCGATGCTGGAAAGATGCGGTTGCCCCACCCGGTTTCAAGGGTGGCTGCGACTGCGCCCCGAGGCCAGTCAGCCTGCGGCCAGCATGCCGGAACGGGTGTGGTCGGCGCGTTGATCCAGCGCAAGCCACTGCGCGCCTGGCACTGGAATCCGCGCATCGCGGATGCGATACTTGCGAATCATTCTCATTTCGATCAAGGCCACACATCCCCTTTCATGGGCCTCCACCACGAACAACTGGGCATGCTGTACCACGATCATCGCGTCTGGCTGCACGGCTGGCTGAGCGGGCGTGTGGGCAATCGCGATGTGGCCGACGATCTCACCCAGGACACCTTCGCGCGGCTGCTGCACGGGCGCGATCTCGCTGCCCTGCGTGAGCCGCGTGCGTTCCTGACCACGGTCGCGCGCGGGCTGGCCGCCAACTGGTTCCGTCGCCAGGCGCTGGAGCGCACCTACCTGGAATACCTGGCCCAGTTTCCAGAACCGGTGCTGCCCTCGCTGGAAGAACAGGCGCTGGTGCGTGAGGCTTTGCAGCAGATCGATGCGATGCTGGACGGGTTGCCGGCAATGGCGCGCCGGGTGTTCCTCCTGGCGCAGTTCGATGGGCTTCGCTATGAGGCCATCGGTGAACAGCTGGGGTTGTCGCTGTCCACGGTAAAGCGGCACATGAAACGGGCACTGCTGGGCTGCCTTGCGCATGCCGGCTGAGACCGCCACCGTACCGGCCCTCCCGCCACGTGTATTGGAGCAGGCCGCCGACTGGCTGATGCGCCTGCACGAAGACGGCAGCGCGGCGCAGCGCACGCGGTGGCAGCGCTGGCACGATGCCGATCCCGACCATGCACGTGCGTGGCAGCGCGCGGAGCGTTTGCTGGCGCTGAGCGGGCAGGTGCCGCCGCCATTGGCCCACAGCGCACTGCAACGCGCGCCCTCGCCGGGTCGGCGCGCCGTGCTGCGCAGCGTTGCCGCACTGCTGGTGGCACCACTCGGCGGTTGGCTGGCATGGAGGTTGTGGGATGACGCGGCGTGGGATGCCAGCGTCCGTACCGCCGTGGGCGAACGATCACAGCGGGTGCTGGACGATGGCAGCGTGCTGCAGCTGGATACCGGCACTGCGGTCGACGTCGCATTCGATGCGCATGCGCGCCTTCTGCGGCTGCGGCATGGGCAGATGCTGGTGGAGACAGCCGCTGATCCACAACGCCCGGCGAGGCCGTTCCGGGTTACAACCCCCTACGGCACGCTGCAGGCACTTGGCACCCGTTTCAGCGTGCGCCTGTTCGGGGACGACGCCCTGCTGGTGGTCCAGCACGGCGCGGTGCGGATCTCCACACAGGGTCAAAAGCGCCAGGTCGACGCCGGGCAGCAGCTGCGCTGGAACCTGGCCCGGCTGCCACTGCCCGTACCTGCGTTACCCGGCGCTGACGCGTGGGTCCGGGGCATGCTGGTCGCCGATGCAATGCCGCTGCAACAGGTCTTGCAGGAGCTGGGGCGCTACCAGCACCGCTGGCTGCGCGTGGATCCGCACGTCGCCGGCCTGCCGGTGTCCGGCGCATTCCCGCTGGACGACCTGCAACGCAGCCTGTCGATGCTTGCCGCCACCCATGCGCTGCGGATCGAGCAGGGGCTGTGGATCCACGTGTCGGCTGCGGGACATCGCGGCTGACACTTTTCCGAGCGTCGCGTGGCAGAGGGTATGAACCCCTCATTTTCCTCCCCATGACCGTAAACCTGCCCCGGCTTCGACTGAGCCTCCTCGCCACCGCGCTCGCCGCCACACCCGCGCTGGCTCAATCACCGCCCGATGAATCCCTGCACGTCCAGCGCAGCACCGTCTCGCTGGGCAGTGCACTGGGCGCGTTCGCCGCCGAGCATGGCGTGGCCCTGTCCTTCGACCCCGCGCTGACCCGTGGCCGCCAGGCTCCATCGATTGCCACAGGCCTGGACGTGGACGCAGGGTTCGACGCACTGCTGCACGGCAGCGGGCTGCGCGCGGTGCGGCGCGCCGATGGCAGCTACACCTTGCAGCGTGCGCAGGTGTCGGCAGGCGCACGACGCACCAGTACCCTGCACGTGCCGGGGCAGGACGCCGGCTCGACCTTCGGAGGCAGCCTGCAACTGGACCGCAGCTACGTTGCGGCGCAGGCCGCCGGCAACGGTGACATCACCCGGCTGCTGCGCATCCATCCCGCCGTGCAGTTCGACAATGCCGACCAGGGCAGCTTCAGCCCCGGCGAAATCCGCCCTGCGGAGATCAGCATCAATGGTGCGAAGTTCTATCAGAACGCGTTCATCGTCGATGGCATGAACTTCAACAACGACATCGACCCGGGCGCGGATCCGGAGGTGTACCGGCTGTTCTCCGTTCCAGGCGGCTCGCAGGCGCTGGCACTGGACAGCAGCCTGCTGGAAGACGTCACCGTGCATGACAGCAACGTTTCGGCCGCCTATGGTGGATTCAACGGCGGCGTGGTGGAAGCCAGCACCCGACGACCATCGCGCGCCTTCAGCGGCCGCCTGTCCACCCAGTCCTCGCGATCTTCGTGGACACGCTACCACCTGGACTCCACCGTCGCAGACAGCTACCAGAAGGCGTCCGGCGCGAATGACGGGCAGCCGGAATTCAAGAAGACCACCACGCGCGCTGATCTGGAAGGCTATCTGACCGACCGCATCGGCGTCCTGGCCAGTTTCACCCGCAAGCGCTCGACCATTCCCACCTACAACCTGCAGTCGCACCTGGTCGACGATGCGCATCCGGAGAAACAGATCCAGCGACGCAGCATCGACAATCTGTTCGTCAAGGCGGTCTGGGAAGCGAGCGACACCCTCGACATCGAGGCAAGCTTTACCCGTGCGCCGGAGGAATCCCACTACTTCCGCTCCAACGTCCCCGGCGCCGGCATCGACATCATTGGCGGTGGCCGCCAGGCGATGCTCAAGGCGACGTGGTCGCCGCAATGGGGCACTCTGACCCAGCAGGTGGGCTGGAGTTCTACCGAGCAGTCCCGCCATCCACAGTCTGCGGACTACATGAGCTGGCACTGGGCCGAGGGCAAGGACTGGGGAACCTCGGGCAGCTCGCTGGAAGGTGAATTCGGCGATATTGACCAGGCACAGAAGACGCTCCAGTACCGTGCCGATCTGATACTGGCACCGCAGCGCTGGCTGGGCATGGAGCATCGTTTCGCGGCAGGCGTCCAGTACCAGCACCAGGATGTCGACTACGAGCGCCTGGACGACACTTACATCTATGTCTCGCCGGCACGCACCACCAGCTGTACCAACAAGGCCGGCATCACCGACACGCAGACCTGCTGGATGGGCCTGACCCGCACCGGCCGCGCCAACACCAGCAACTGGCCCGGACAGTTCTTCACCAGCCGCACTTATTACACGCGCGGCCGGCTGGACTTCCAGATCGACAGCTGGAGCGCCTACGCCGAAGACAGCATCCGCGCGGGACGCCTGTCGTTGCGCCCCGGCCTGCGCATCGACCATGACAGCTACATGCGGCACACCACGGTCGCACCCCGCCTGGCGATGTCACTGGATCTCGACGCCGCCGGCGACACCCAGCTGATCGCGGGCGCCAACCGCTATTACGGCCGCAACGCGGCCACGTGGCGGCTGCGCGATGGCCTTGATCGGCTGCAATACAGGAACCAGCGCCGCCCCACCCTCGACAGCGAGTGGACCGCAGGCACGCAGACCGCCAACGGCCTGCATTTCGATCGCCTGAGAATCGCCTACGACGATGAGCTGATGCTGGGCGTCAAGCAGCAATGGAAGGGCTGGGAGTTCCTCGGCAAGGTCGTCAGCCGCAAGGGGCGTGACCAGGTCGTGCGTTCCAGCAGCCGGGTACAGGACGAACGCGCGGATGACCCTTCACTGGCCACCCACTACGAAACCTGGAGCAACGACGGCCGCAGCGAGACGCAGATCATCAGCCTTACCGTGCGCCCCCTGCGCCGCCTGCAGTTCGGCGGAACCAGCACCACGGGCCTGCTGGCGCTGGACTGGACCGATAGCCGCTCTTCTGCGCCCGACTACGAGGACGACTTCAGCACCGCGTACTACGAGAATCCGATCATCCGCTACGACGGCAGCTACATCCGCTACCGCGATCGTCCGGCAGACAACTTCACTCGCCCATGGACCGCGCGACTGGCCACCACCACGCATATCCCGGCAGCTCGGCTGACCTGGGGCAATACGCTGCGCTACCGGGCCGGCTATCGCGCGATACGGGACACCGGACTGAAGGATGTCCATGACGGCCAGAGTGTTGCGGTCTGGGAAAGACGGCGGTTTGCCCCTTCGTTGATCTGGGACATGCGCATTGGCTGGGAGCAGCCGTTGTCGACGATGGGCACGGTGTTTGCCAACGTGGATGTGTTCAACGTGCTGGATCGGCGCGCGGTGAATGGCGTATCCAGCAGCGTCAGCCGCGCGCCATACTACGAAATGGGACGCTCGTTCTGGCTCGAAGTGGGCTACCGGTTCTGAGGCCCGCGCGCCGCCGCAGGCTTGGCTGGATTGCAGTGCTGGTCAGCGCCGTGCTGGCCAGCGCTGCACAGCCACGTCCTTCCCAGCCGGTCTGCGCGCCTGCTCCGGGCAAGGCGGAACGCTGGGATGGCGCCTGCCTGCGTGCGCTCTACAGCAGCCCCAGTACGCGCTGGCCCGCGCCGGAGGTCGAACCCGGCGTGGCGTGGAAGGAACTGGCCCCACTGCCGTCGCCCGTAGATCCACCGGACAATCCTTCCACGCCAGCCAAGGTGGCGCTTGGCCGGCGGCTGTTCTTCGACCCGATCCTGTCGAAGTCGCGGCAGTTGGCCTGTGCCAGCTGCCACGATCCGGACCTGGGCTGGGCCGACGGTCGTCGCGTGTCCTTCGGGCACGGACGCCAGCCCGGTCGCCGCAATGCGCCCAGCGTGGCCACCAGCGCGCACGTGGCACCGCTGTTCTGGGATGGACGCGCGGCCACGCTGGAAGCGCAGGCGCTGCATCCCATCGCCGATCCCGTCGAAATGGGCTTCACCACGCAGGGCGCCGTGCGTCGCCTGCGCCGCGATGCGTCCTATCGCGCTGACTTCGCCGCGGTGTTCGCGCAACCGCGCATCGATGCCGCGCAGCTTGGCCAGGCCATCGCCGCCTTCGAGCGCAGCCTGTCACCGCGCAGCAGCCGCTTTGATCGCTTTCTGCGCGGCAATGCGCGTGCGCTGGACGATGCCCAGCTGCGTGGCCTGCACCTGTTCCGCACGCAGGCCGGTTGCATGAACTGCCACAGCGGGGCGGCGCTCACCGACAACGGCTTCCACAACCTGGGCCTGCATTTTCATGGGCGCGCGCGGCAGGATCTGGGGCGTTATGAGTTCACCGGCGATCCCGCCGACAGCGGCCGGTTCCGGACGCCCTCGCTACGCGGCGTTGCCGCCACTGCACCGTACATGCACAACGGCATGATCCCGACGCTGTCCGGCGTACTGGTGTTCTACAACGTCGGCGGCGCGCGCCCGCGTGCACCGGCCTCGCCTCCGGCCGATGCGGCGCCCTTTCCTGCGCCTGATCCACTGCTGCGGCCGCGCGGGCTCAGCCGCCAGGACCTGCAGGACATCGAGGCGTTCCTGCAGACCCTGTAGCTGCGATCAGCCGCCGGCAGGCGGCGCTGCAGCCGGTTTCGGTGGCAACAGCGGCGGCGCGGCAGCAATGGCAACCGGGCAGCCATAGGTGCCGGCAACGTCCATGTACAGGCTGTAGCGCTGGGTCGCGGCGAAACCCACCCGCCAGTCCGGGTTGAACAGGGGGTCAGGCCCCGGTGTCAGGCCGATGTCCACCGGCAGGTTCAGCACTTCCTCGCCGATCATCACCGGCGTGGTCGCCTCTACGTACTGGATGTCTTCGCTGCCCGCAGTGGTGATCACGTTCTTGCGCCGGATCGCAGACGCGGGCGGCGCTGCCGGCAGCGTTCCACGGGCCTGGAAGGCGCCATTGAAGCCGGTATCCACCTTGACCAGGACGTTCTGCTTGCCAGCGCGGATCGGATAGCGGACGTCGTACGCATCCCCCCACAGCGTCGACAGCGTGGCCATCCGCCGCGTGCACGGCACTGGGGTGGCCGCGGCCTGGATCACCAGCGCATCCTTGTTGACGCGTACCCGGCCCAGCGCGCGCAGCACGTCCAGGCCGATGCGGGGCAGATCGTCCTGACCCAGCACCGCGAAGGAAACGCCGCGCACTGCCAGACCGCCGATCTCGAGATCGGCCGGCGCCGCCAGCGCATACAACTGCCCGGGCTTGCCATCGGCCACCATGAAACCTTCGGTCAGCTCCAGCCCGAGTTCGGCCGCCAGTGTGCGCCCGATGCGCGAACGCGCCGCGCCGCTGTCCAGATGCACGCGCACCTCGCGTTCGCCGGTGGCAGTACGGACCTTCAAGGCGAGCGTCGGCAGTTCGTTGCTCATCTGCAGGGGAACGCTGACATCGCGGGCAGGCGCCGGCACTGCCAGCGCATTGCGCGGCCAGGCGGTGAAACGCTCGAAATGCGGCTCACTGATGCCGGCGAGATGGATGTCGCCCATCTGACGTTTCAGCAACGGCCGGATATCGCGCTCCAGCAGCGTGCGGACCTGCAGCATCTGCGTTGCCCATCCGGCGATATCGCCCTGCAGCAGCAGATTTCCGGCCAGGGTGGCCGAGCACAGGTACTCAACCCCCTTCACGCTGTCGGCCGGTTCACTGGCCACGGCCTGCAGGCATTGCTGGGCGGCTTGGCTGGAGCGTTTCAGCTCCCCACGCACCCGGTAGAAGCCCGCCTGGCCAAGCAGTCCCTTTGCCCCCTGGGCCTTGCCCAGCGCCTGCAGCCTTCCCAGTTCCGCGAGGCGCACGCTGCGGGTGTAGCGATAGGGATCGCTCAGTTCGCCGTCCGGTGTCTCCACGGCGGCAGCCGAAGCCACTGCCGTGGCAACCAACGCACTCACTCCCAACCACATTCGATGCATCGAGGTTACTCCTGTCTACCCGACGCCGACCGTATCACGGTGGCAATGACATCTGCCGCTGCAGCCTTCAGCCACGTGTGATTGAACTTCGGATCGCGCGCAGTTGCTGTTTCACCGCACGCTCCTGCGTGGCATCCATGCGCAGCAGTGCCTTCTGCCCCACTGAACGCGACTGCAGATCGGGATCGACAAAGCGGTAGCGGCCCCGTTCATCACGCACCACCGCCACCGGCCGCGCCGGTTCCGGGGTCTCCAGCAGGTGATCGATCACCGCCACCAGGCGGTCGTTGAAATAGCCCTCCGGCCGGCCCAGGTCGACGTAGGCCTGTTGGATCAGCGGATAGAAGCGCTTGTAGGCCGTGGCCGTTGCCGCCGGATCGAGCGCGGTAAATGCCTGCACGTAGGGCGCATAGCGCGCCGCGTTGCTGGCGGCGATGCGTTCGCCGCCCTCACCGGGCTCGACCTGCAGATTGCCCGGCAACGGCCGCGCGGCCAGTGCGGTCGGCGGCACGCTGGGCTTGTCCAGGTTGTCGACCTGGGTGACCAGGCGCTGGATCAGATGGTCGCGCAACAGCAGGGTCAGCGGCCCTTCGCCCTGGAACAGCTGGCTCAATGCCCCCCAGGCAGCGGCATCGCTGTCAGCCAGCTTCGGCAGCGCCGGATCTGCCGCGGCCTCGGTATCCAGCGGATGCTTGATCGGAGGCGGCGCTGGCGCGGGTTCTGCGGCCGCCTGCGGTTGTGGCGGTGCGCTGGTACTGGCAGGGGTTGATTGCACCGGCACCGAAACACCGTCTGCCAGGCTCTTCAGCTGATCGCGGAACAACCAACCGCCCGCGCCACCGATCACCACCACGCCCAACACCCAGGGCCATACCGCCTTTCCACTCTGCATGATGCAGCACCTCGTTTCACACACACGGATAAGGTGTGACCCCACCAATTCCAACGGGTTCCCCGCCCGTTCCGCTGCCGTTCGGGTTCGGGTTCGGGTTCGGGTTCGGGTTCGGGTCTGCATCAGAACCGCGCTCACGCCTGCTTTGCACGCCCCGCGCGACGCTGTGGGTCTTGTCCTGTGGAGGCACTGCCATGCAGTACGCGCTGTATTACTGGACCGGCATCCAGGGCCGTGGCGAGTTCGTGCGCCTGGCGCTTGAAGATGCCGGCGCCGACTACATCGACATGGCGCGGGTGCATGGCGACGCAGTGATGCAGCCGTTTCTCGATGGCAGCAGTGAAGGTGCGCAGCCCTTCGCGCCGCCGTTCCTGAAGGCGGGCCGCCAGGTCATCGCGCAGGTCGCGGCCATCCTGGATTTCCTCGGCCCGACGCTGGACCTGGTGCCGCAGGCGGCCTCACGGCGGATGCAGGCGCTGCAACTGCAGCTGACCATCGCCGATCTGGTAGCCGAGGTGCACGACACCCATCATCCGATCGCTGCATCGAAGTACTACGAAGAGCAGAAGACCGAAGCCAAGGCGCGTGCCGCGTCACTGCGCAGCGAGCGGCTGCCGAAGTTCCTCGGCTACTTCGAGCAGGTGCTGGCGGCCAACGGTGGCCGCCACGCACTGCGCGAGCATTCGTATGTGGATCTGTCGCTGTTCCAACTGCTGAGCGGGCTGGACTACATGTTCCCGCGCCGCATGCAGGCATTGGCGCCGACCCTGCCCCTGCTGCGTGCGCTGCAGGAGCGGGTGGCGAAACGGCCGAACATCGCCGCCTATCTGGCCTCGGATCGGCGCCTGGCGTTCAACACCCAAGGCATCTTCCGCCACTACCCCGAGCTGGATGGAGCGCGCTGATACCGCCGCCTGCAACTCCTGTTGTAGAGCCGAGCCATGCTCGGCTCAGAGCAGCCGAGCGCAGGCTCGGCTCTACAGAGCACCAGAAGTGGAAGGAGCGGTAGCGCCGGGCCATGCCCGGCGTCACCGGTCAATGATCAGTGCGATCACCCAGCGGTTGCACCGGCTGCTTCTGCAGCGACAACAACCCCAGCAGCAACGCCAGTGCCACGTAGGCACCAGCGAACTGCCAGCTGATGATCCGTGCCAGCCCGTCCAGATCCCACGGCAGGTAGATGCCGCCGCGTGGGTCCACCGAGTGGATCAGGCCGAACAGGGTCAGCGCCGCCGCCACCAGCAGGAAGCCGCAGGCGCGGCGCAGGCGTCCATCGACCATCGCCGCCACCGCCGAGATCCACAGCATCGAAGTGATGATGAAGCCGTTGCCGAGAGTGAAGATCACCGCCAGCTCAGGCAGGCCATGACCGTCGAGCTTGGTCAACAGCTGCGGCAGCTGGTCCGGGGCGATCCAGCCTGGCGCCTTGATCGCCAGCAGGTACGCCACCGACGGCAGGAAACCGAACACCATCGCGCCGGTATGGTGGCGCGGCGTGGCCTGGAAGGCCTGCGTAGTGATGTCGATGGCCACGTACACGATGATCGGTGCCAGCACCGCCAACGGCAGCCACTGCACCAGCCCGGAGATGATGCCCAGCATGCCGCCGATGCCGACGAACAGGCCGGTCAGCAGCGTGTAGCCGCTGCGCGCACCCATGTGCTTGTACGCCGGCTGGCCGATGTACGGCGTGGTCTGCGCCACGCCGCCGCAGACGCCGGCCACCAGCGTGGCCACCGCTTCCACCAGCAGGATGTCGCGGGTGCGGTAGTCATCGCCGGCCGCGCGTGCACTCTCGGACACATTGATGCCACCGACCACCATCAGCAGGCCGAACGGCAGCAGCAGCGGCAGGTAGGTCATCGCGGTGGGCAGGCCGTCGAGGAAGCCCAGCGTCGGCAGCGGCAGCACCACCTGCGGCGGCACCCACGCCGGCACATGGAAGCCCGGCGCGCCCAGCCCGGCCACACCGAGGCCGTAATACAGCACGGTGCCGAACACGAAGGCCAGCAGCACACCCGGGCCACGCACCGGCAGCTTGCCCTTGGCGATCAGCACGTACAGCAGCAGGCCCAGCGTGGTGAAGCCGACCAGCGGCGAGCGCAGCGTTTCCAGCAGTGGCAGCAGGCCCATCAGCACCAGCGCGATGCCCGCGATGGAACCCAGCAGCGCCGCCCGCGGCAGCGCGCGGGTGACCGCTTCGCCGAAGAACGACAGCACGAACTTCAGCACGCCCATGATGACCAGCGCGGCCATGCCCAGCTGCCAGGTGGCGATGCCCGCTGCGTGCGGGTCCATGCCCTGCTGCTTGAAGGCGATGAAGGCCGGGCCGAGCACCAGCAGCGCCATGCCGATGCTGGTCGGTGCATCCAGGCCCAGAGGCATGGCGGTGACATCGTCGCGGCCGGTACGCGCAGCCAGCCGGCGTGCCATCAGGGTGTACAGCAGGTTGCCGACCAGCACGCCGAAGGCGGTGCCGGGGAACATGCGGCCGAACACTACGTCGGCGGGGAACTGGAAGATCCCGACCAGGGCCATGGCGATGAAGCCGAGGATGGAGAGATTGTCGACGACCAGGCCGAAGAAGCCGTTGAAGTCGCCGGAGACGAACCAGCGACGCGGTGCGGCGGAAGCGGGAGCGGACATGGAAGGGGTGGTGGGGGTGGGGACCGCCGATGGTAGGCCCAGCGGGGCCGGCGCGCCAATTCCGTCGTGGAATGATGGGTTCCAGCCAACGGCGGGGCTCCTCGTGGCTGGGTTGGTCGCGGACAGCGATTTCCTGGGTTGGGCCGGTCGGGTAGATGGCGCGGGGGCGCCGTAAACCCATCCTTGGGGGCTTGGCCGCGGCATCCATGCCGCGGACACCCCCGCGCCATCTACCCGCCCGGCCTCTGACAATTTCCTGCGCGTGCCAGCCACGGAAGAGAATCAAAGATCAAAAGCAAAGGCAGGCTCTCTTTGTAGAGCCGAGCCCATGCTCGGCTGCTGTACGCGAAACCTCCGAGCCGAGCATGGCTCGGCTCTACAGAAGATCATTCAGATCGTTCCTTCGTTCATTCACGCATGGCGTGGATCTACCGTGTCGACCAAGGTCGACACCTACCAACAGCAGCGGAAGACTGTCGAAGGCGGGGTGGGTCCGGTTGCGGGGGCGTGAGCGCCATGGATGGCGCGATCGAGCTTACATGGACGTACTTGCAGCGTCCCCCGCAACCGGACCCACCCCGCCTACTCACGGCAAACCTGCTTTTGACCTTGCTTCGGCGGTTGCCGTGGTTTCGGCGGGTGCAGGGCGCAGCCCTGCATCGACCAACCCCTCACTTCTTCAGGAAATTGTCCACCAGCAGATGCTTCACGTCGTCGAAGCGGCCGTTCAACACTGCCTTCGCCGCATACAGCGCCGTACCGGCCACCTGCTTGGCTTCGATCTGTGGCGGCATCACCAGTTCGGCGCGGCTGGTATGCACGTCCAGCAATGCCGGGCCACGCTGCGACAGGAAGTCCTGCACCGCTTCCTCCAGATCCTCGCTGCGGGTTACGGTGCGTCCGTGGAAACCAATCACTTCGGCCAGGCGGCCGAAATCCGGGTTCTTCAGATCGGTGTAGTTGTCCAGCAGGCCTTCCACCTTCTGTTCCAGCTCGACGAAATTCAGCGAGCCGTTGTTGAACACCACCACCTTGATCGGCAGGTTCTCCTGCACCGCGGTCAGCAGGTCGCCCAGCAGCATCGCCAAGCCTCCGTCGCCAGACAACGAAATCACTTGCCGGCCAGGGAACGCCTTCTGCAACCCCAGCGCCTGCGGCATCGCGTTGGCCATCGTGCCGTGCAACAGGCTGGTCAGCGTGCGGCGGCGGCCATTCACCCGGATATGCCGCAGCACCCACACCATCGGCGAGCCGCCGTCTGCGGTGAACAGCGCATCGTCGCTGGCGTGCTTCGACAGCAGTGCGGTCAGATGCTGTGGGTGGATCAGTTCACCCTCGCCCGGCTGTTCTTCCTGCTCGCGCTTTTTCAGCGCCTTGTCGCGACGCTCGACGCATTCGTCCAGGAAACTGCTGTCCTCGCGCGGCGGCAGCATCGGCAGCAAGGCATCCAGCGTCGGTGCGATATCACCGACCACGCCCAGGTTCACCGGGTGGCGACGGCCAAGGTGGCTGCCATCGCGGTCGACCTGGATGATCGTGGCCTTGTCCGGGTAGAACTGGCCCCAGGCGAAATCGGCGCCGAGCAACAGCAGCGTGTCGCACTCCATAAGTGTGTGGAAGCCGGATTCGATACCGAAGATGCCGGTCATGCCCATGTTGTACGGGTTGTCCGGCTCGACGAAGTCCTTGGCGCGCGAGGTGTGCGCGATCGGAGCCTGCAGGCGCCGGGCCAGCTCCAGCAGCTGCGCGTGCGCGCCTTGGCAACCGGCGCCGGCGTAGATGCCGATGCGCTTGCCCTGCCCCAGCAGCTCGGCGATGCGCTGTAGTTCGGCGTCCGAGGGACGCAGTACCGGCTGGGTGTAGTGCACCGAGAACGGCACATCGTGCTTCACTTCGGCCTGGCTGATATCGGCCGGGAGGATCACCACCGCCACGCCGCGGCGGCTGATCGCCGCCTGGCAGGCCAGCGTGACCACGCGGCGTGCCTGTTCGGCGCTGTGCACCTGCTCGCAGAACACCGAACAACTGGCATACACCGCCTTGAAGTCCACTTCCTGCGGGAATTCCATGCCCAGCTCGCTGGTCACCACCTGGCTGGCGATCAGCACCATCGGCGCACGGTTGCGGTTGCTCTCGAACACGCCGTTGATGAAATGCAGGCTGCCGGGGCCGCAGGAGCCGGCACAGGCGGTCAGTTCGCCGCTCACCAGCGAATCGGCGCCGGCGGCAAAGGCTGCAACTTCCTCATGCCGCACGTGCACCCAGGCGATGTCACTACCATGCATCGCATCGGTCACATGGTTGAGCGTATCGCCCACGATGCCGTAGCAACGGCGGACACCGGCCTGCTGCAGGGCGTCCACCACGATTTCGGCCACGCGCTTGCTCATCGGATACATCCTCGAACGGGGGAACGTCCGAGGCTAGACCCGATGAAGTGATGCCTCCGCAAAAAAAAGGGGACGGAGGGAATTAAGTCGTATGTGCCACAAACGACTTAATTCCCTCCGTCCCCTTTTCTCAATCGTTGACGTTGATCCAGCCCAGCACCGCGCCGCTTTTCGGGTTGCGGTAGCGCAGCTTCACCCAGCCGTCCTGTTCATCCAGCAGTTCCACGTGGTCGCCCTGCACCAGGTAGCGTTTGGTGCTGGACGCACCGGGCCGGTCGAACAGGAACAGGCGCGCGGGTACCACGGTGGCCTGCTGGCCACGCAGCGGTCCATCCGGCGGTGCGCCCAGGCAATCGGCAATGGCACTTTCCAGCACACGGCCGGCGGGATCATAGGTACGCCAGACCGCCAACGGGCCCTGCTCGTCGGTCTGTTCCCACTGCAGCGCGGCGTTCAACGTATCGCCCAGCATCAGCACGCTCTCGGCGCGGTACAGATAGAGTTTCGCGCCATCAAACCGATACTGGTCGGTGTACCACATCGGGCCGCTGCGGCAGTTGCTGGTCAAGGTCCGGCTCGGACGGTCGACACTCAGCCCCATCAGGTCACCGCAACTGTCCTTGCCTTGGGTGTCGGCCTGCAGCGCTCGGAACCCGGCACTGGCCGGATCGAAGCGGTACACCGTCACCGCTTCGTTGACCATGCCCACCGATGCACGCGCAATCAGTTCCGGGTAGCCATCGAAATCGATGTCCTCCAGACCCCAGCGCGAATTGCCGTCGGCATCCGCCGCGCCCGCCAGCGTCTGGCGCTTGCCCGACGGTGACAGCTGCACCGCGATGCTGCCGTCCTGCTGGGGATCGGCATGCGCCTGCACATGCGCGGCCACCTGGAAGCGTAGCGTTTCGCCGTCGTCCCCACCCGCCTGCGCCGTCGGTGCCAGCACGCCGGCCAACACCAGGCCCAGCATGCATTCCCTGTAGTTCATCACCGCTCCCTGCGGCGCCGCGGCGGCACCTTCAACTCAGAACGATACCTCGACCGGCTGCCGCGACCACAGCACCGATTGATGCTTGGTCTGCTGCTTCCACGCCAGGCGGATCGCTTCGATATCGGCACGGCGCTGCGGGGTGTCCTCGTGCAGCACCACCAGCACCTTGGTGCGCAGGCGGTTGGGCGAGGCATCACCGCGGAACAGCCACTGGCCGTAGGCATCGAACACGGTCAGGCCATCCGGGAAGCGCGGGGTGACTTCCTTGTCCAGGAAGGTGCGCCACTGCGCCTCGCTGATGGTGTCGGCCTGCGGGCGGTTGCCGGCGCCCTGCTCCTCGCCCACGCCGAAGTACAGCTCACTGCGCACCCAACCGTGGCCAGCGGACGGGCGTGCGGCATCGCCCTTCAGTTCGGCGGTGGTGGCCGTGGCATAGGCGCTGGGCGCCTGCGAAGAGAGGCTGGCACAGCCGCTGGTGGCCAGCAGCACGGCGAAGACGAGGCCAAGGTGTTTCATCGGTACAGCTCCGGGGAAGGGGGACAAGGCGAGCCGGCAGCGTACAGCGCCACCGGCCCGGCGTGCTGATGCCAACCGGGCATCAGCTCATGCCGGACCGGCAGGGGCTTGCATCGGTACCGGTCATCACGCGAAGATAATATATCGCTTCATCCGGATGGATGTAAGTGAAACTATCTCCCCCTTCCCCGTCGTCGTTGTTGCTGGAGCCCCCATGTCCGTCCGCCTGCCCGCGTCGCCGCTCGGCCTCGCCATCGCCCTCGCACTTTCCTCCGCCGCCGCCCCGGCCCTGGCCCAGGACGCCACCAACCTGGACACGGTGATCGTCACCGGCACCCGTGCTGCCGACCGCACCGTGCTCGAATCCACCTCGCCGGTGGATGTGCTCACCGCCGAGGACATCCGCAAGGCCGGCGTGGTCAACGGCGAACTGGGCAGTGCGCTGCAGGCCCTGCTGCCGTCGTTCAACTTCCCGCGCCAGTCCAACTCCGGTGGCGCCGACCACGTGCGCGCGGCACAGCTGCGCGGCCTGTCACCGGACCAGGTGCTGGTGCTGGTCAATGGCAAGCGCCGCCACCACACCGCGCTGGTCAACACCGACAGCAAGATCGGCAAGGGCACCATGCCGGTCGATTTCAATTCGATCCCGGTCAGCGCGATCAAGCGCATCGAAGTGCTGCGTGATGGCGCCGGTGCGCTGTACGGCTCGGATGCAGTGGCCGGTGTGATCAACGTGATCCTCGACAACGGCGGCGACGGTGGCGAAATCGAGGCCAGCTACGGTGCCAACCACACCGACCTCAAGCCGATCGGCCGCACTCTCACCGATGGCCAGACCGGCAACATCAGCGCCAAGGTCGGCACTTCGCTGGGCGAGGACGGCGGCTTCCTGCGCGTCGGCCTGGAGTACAAGCACCGCAACGGCACCAACCGCGCCGGCTTCGACCAGATTCCGCCGTGGGACCAGACCCCGGGCAACCTGGCGCTGCAGGGCAAGCGCAACTACGTGCTGGGCGACGGCAAGAGCAAGGACATCAACCTGTGGCTGAACACCGAGATCCCGGTGGGCCAGACCTCGACGTTCTACGCGTTCGGCACCTTCAACCAGCGCGATACCGAAGGCGCGAACTACTTCCGCTACCCCGACGGCGATGCCAACTGGAAGGAGGTCTATCCGAACGGTTACCGGCCGATCTCCGAAGGCGAGAACCGCGACGTGCAGGCCGTAGCCGGCGTGCGTGGGCAGTGGGGCGAATGGAGCTACGACGGCAGCCTGGACTACGGCCAGAACGACTTCACCTACCGCCTGCGTGATTCGCTCAACGCGTCGCTGGGCCCGACCAGCCCGACCCGTTTCAAGACCGCTGACTACGAGTACGCGCAGACCGTGGGCAACCTCGACCTGAGCCGCGTGTTCACCCAGAGCGACAGCATCAGCCACACCCTGGGCCTGGGCGTGGAAGTGCGCCATGAGCGCTACCAGACCCGTCCCGGCGACCCGGCCAGCTATGCCGCCGGCCCGTACACCGACCGCCCGACCGGTTCGCAGGCCGGTGGTGGCCTGACCCCGCAGGATGCAGCGCGCCTGTCGCGCGATGTCGCCAGCGCCTACGCCAGCCTGTCCAGCCAGTTCGGCGAGAAGTTCTCCACCGATCTGGCCGCGCGCTACGAGCACAACGACGATTTCGGCGGTGAACTGACCGGCAAGCTCGGCCTGCGCTACGAATTCACCCCGGCGTTCGCGTTGCGCGGCGCCATCTCCAACAACTTCCGTGCGCCATCGCTGGCACAGATCGGCTACGAATCCACCTCCACCGGCTACAACGCCGGCGGCCAGCTGGTGCAGGGCCGCCTGCTGTCGGTCAACAATCCAATCGCACGTGGCCTGGGTGCGCAGAACCTGAAGCCGGAAAAATCGATCAACACCTCGCTGGGCTTCACCAGCCGCATCGGTGAGCACTTCGACCTGTCGCTGGACTTCTTCCAGATCGACATCGACGACCGCATCGCGCTGTCGGAGAGCATCACTGGCGATGCGCTGACCGACTACGTGGCCGCCAACTACGGCGTCACTGGCCTGCAGAGCGCCAGCTTCTTCGTCAATGCCGCCGACACCCGCACCCGTGGCGCCGAGCTGGTCAGCAACTGGCGCCAATCGCTGGGCGATGGCCAGCTGCTGCTGACCGGCACCTATGCGTATACCAAGACCACGCTGAAGAATGTGCTGGCCACCCCGGCCCAGCTGCGTGCGCTGAACCCGGACTACGTGCTGTTCGGCATCGAAGAGACCAACACGCTCACCGATGCCACCCCGCGCACGCGCGGTAGTTTCTCGGCCGCATGGAGCAACGACCACTGGTCGCTGAGCACCCGCGTGAACCGCTATGGCAGCGCCACCCGCGTGTTCAACTTCGGTGACGGCTACATCCCGCGCCAGACCTACCAGGCCGAGTGGCAGCTGGATGCGGAAGTGGAGTACCGCATCACCCCGCAGTGGAGCGTGGCCATCGGCGGGCAGAACCTGACCGACAACTACCCGGATCGATCCAACAGCGATATCCACTACTTCGGCAACCTGCCGTACGACGTGCTGTCGCCGATCGGCAGCAACGGTGCGTATTACTACGGCCGCGTCCGCTATACCTTCTGATTGCTCTGGGTGTAATTGCCTTGGGTGGGTGCGGACCGTTGGTCCGCACTGTCTGGGGTCAATGCAGGCTGACCCTTTGTGCCGACCAACGGTCGGCACCCACCGAAGCAGGGTCGTAGCCTGCCCTCGACCCCACGTACACGCCCACGCTGGCAAGCTGGGCGTCATGGCTGAACCGCTCCCCCTGCGTCCGCCACCGCCATTGCTGGATGACGCCTGTGCGTTGTTCCTCGATGTCGACGGCACCCTGATCGAATTCGCTGCACGCCCGGATGCCGTGCAGCTGCTGCCGGATGTGCGTGAAGCCATCGGCCGCATCAGCGACCGCCTGGAAGGTGCCGTGGCACTGGTCAGTGGTCGCCCGCTTGAACAGCTGGATCAACTGTTCGCGCCTTTGAAGCTGCCCGCCGCCGGCCTGCATGGCCACGAACTGCGTGGCGAGGATGGTCGTGTGCTGCGCGACGAGCACGACGACGACACCGCCGAGTGGCTGCACGCGCTGCACCAGCAGGCGATGCGCTTTGCCCATGGGCATCCCGGCGTGCTGGTGGAAGACAAGGGCGTCGGCCTGGCCCTGCACTGGCGCGGCGCGCCGCATGCCGCCAGCGATGTCCGCGCCTTCGCCGACCGCCACGTGCGTGGTCGTGCCAGCTACCGCCTGCAACCCGGCGACCATGTGGTCGAGTTCGTGCCCGTCGGCACCGACAAGGGCCGCGCGGTGCGTCGGATGATGCAGTACCTGCCCTTCCGCGGCCGTCTGCCGGTATTCCTCGGTGACGACCTCACCGATGAATTCGGCTTCGACGCTGCCAACGGCCAACATGGCTGGAGTGTGCTGGTGGGCGAACGCGAACCCAGCAAGGCGGTGTTCGCGCTGCCCGACATACGCAGCGTGCACGCCTGGCTGCGTGAGAATGCCTATTGACCCGGCCACCCCACGGCCGCAACCGAGATGTACCGCGTGATGACCCAACCCGATCTTGATCTGGGCGTGGTCGGCAACGGCAGCTTCGGCGCCCTGGTCGACAAACGTGCCCGCGTTGTCTGGAGCTGCCTGCCCACCTTCGACGGCGACCCCACCTTCTGTGCCCTTCTCGGCCCCAACCAGCAGACCGGTGGCGACTTCGCCATCGAGCTGGAGGACTTCGCGAGCAGCGAGCAGGAATACCTCACCAACACCGCAATCCTGCGCACCGTGCTGCGCGACGCGCACGGTGGCGAACTGGAAATCCTCGATTTCGCCCCCCGCTGGCGCCAGAACGACCGCTTCTATCGCCCGGTCAGCCTGATCCGCCAAGTGCGTCCGCTGGCCGGCAGCCCGCGCATCACCGTACGCGCACGCCCGCTGGCCGACTGGGGCGCACGTGTGCCCGAATCCACCTGGGGCAGCAACCATGTGCGCTGGATCCTGCCCGAGCATGTGCTGCGGCTGACCACCGACGTGCCGGTTCGCTTCGTGCGCGACGGCCTGCCGTTCGTACTCAACCATCCCATCCACCTGATCCTGGGCGTGGATGAATCGCTCAACCGCTCGATCAGCGGCTACGTGCAGGAGGCCTTCCAGCGCACCCGCGACTACTGGCGCGAATGGGTACGCTACCTGTCCATTCCGCTGGAATGGCAGGACGCGGTGATCCGCAGTGCGATTACCCTCAAGCTGTGCCAGTACGAAGACAGCGGCGCGATCATCGCGGCCATGACCACCTCCATTCCGGAAGCCCCCGGCAGCGTGCGCAACTGGGACTACCGCTACTGCTGGCTGCGCGATGCGGCGTTCGTGGTGCGTGCACTGAACCGTCTGGGCGCAACGCGCACAATGGAACAGTTTCTCGGCTACATCTTCAACCTAGCCACCACCGACGGCACGTTGCAGCCGCTGTATGGCATCGGCTTCGAGGCCAAGCTGGACGAGGACGAGGTCCCCAGCCTGTCCGGCTACCGCGGCATGGGCCCGGTGCGGCGCGGCAATCTGGCCTGGGTGCAGCGCCAGCACGATGTCTACGGCAGCGTGGTGCTGGCCTCCACGCAGCTGTTCTTCGACCGGCGCCTGCAGGACCCGGGTGATGCGCACACCTTCGCCCGCCTCGAACCGCTGGGCGAGCAGGCGTTCGCCCTGCACGACGTACCCGATGCCGGCCTGTGGGAATTCCGCGGCCGCACCGAAGTGCACACCTACACCAGTGCAATGTGCTGGGCGGCGTGCGACCGACTGTGCAAGATCGCCGTGCGCCTGAAGCGTGATGACCGCGCACGCTACTGGCGCGAGCGCGCCGACACCATCCATGCCCGCATCATGGCCGAATCCTGGAACGAGGAGCTGGGCCACTTCACCGATACCTTCGGCGGCCATCGGCTGGATGCCTCGTTGCTGCTGCTGGCCGACATCGGCTTCATCGACGCGATGGATGCGCGCTTCATTGCCACCGTCGATGCGATCGGGCGCGACCTCAAGCATGGCAATTCGCTGTACCGCTATGTCGCACCGGATGACTTCGGCGAGCCGGAAACCAGCTTCACCATCTGCACCTTCTGGTACATCGATGCACTGGCGGCAATCGGGCGCATGGACGAAGCACGCGAGATGTTCGAGCTGCTGCTGAAGCAGCGCAACCACCTGGGCCTGCTGTCGGAGGATCTGGCCTTCGACAGCGGCGAGGCCTGGGGCAATTTCCCGCAGACCTATTCGCACGTCGGCCTGATCACCGCCGCGATGCGCCTGTCGCGGTCCTGGCAGGAGGCATCGTGAGTCGTCTGGTGGTGGTTTCAAACCGCGTGGCCGTGCCGGGCGAGAACCGTGCCGGTGGCCTGGCTGTGGGCCTGCTGGCCGCACTGAAGGAACGCGGCGGGATGTGGTTCGGCTGGAGTGGCAAGAGCGTGCGCGATGGCAGCGGCACAGTGCATACACAGAAGGACGGTGACATCGAATTCGTCACCCTCGACCTGAGCAAGCGCGAGGTCGATGGCTACTACAACGGCTTCGCCAACCGTACGTTGTGGCCGCTGCTGCATTTCCGTCTTGATCTGGTCGACTACGACCGTGGCACCCGCGAGACCTACCACAAGGTCAACGCGCTGTTCGCCGACAAGCTCGCGCCGCTGCTGCGCGAGGACGACATCGTCTGGATCCACGACTACCACCTGATCCCGCTGGGGGCGCTGCTGCGCGAGCGTGGCATCGGCTGCCGCATCGGTTTCTTCCTGCACATCCCCATGCCGTCGGCCGACCTGCTGCAGGCGATGCCCGACCACCTGCGGCTGTTCTCCGCGCTGTATGCCTACGATCTGGTCGGCTTCCAGACCCAGCGCGACGCCGATCGCTTCCAGACTTACCTGCGCCTGTTCGGCGGCGGCCGCGTACTCGACAACGGCGAGCTGGAAGCACCGGGCGGGCGCCGCTTCCGTGCCGCGGCCTTCCCGATCGGCATCGACACCGAGCTGATCGCACGCCAGGCAGGCACCGCCGCCACCAAGGCTGCGGTGAAGAACCTGCGCAACAGCCTGCGGGACCGCCAGCTGGCGATTGGCGTGGATCGCCTGGACTATTCCAAGGGCCTGCCCGAGCGTTTCCTCGGCTTCGAGCGCTATCTGGAGCGCCACCCCGACCAGCGCGGCTCGCTGACCTACCTGCAGATTGCTCCGGTCTCGCGCGGCGACGTCACCGAGTACCGGCAGCTGCGCAGCCAGCTGGAGCAGATCGCCGGCCACATCAACGGTGGCCACGCCGAGCCGGACTGGACGCCGTTGCGCTACGTCAACCAGAACTTCACCCATGCCACCCTCACCGGCTTCTACCGGGCGGCGGCGGTCGGCCTGGTCACGCCGCTGCGCGATGGCATGAACCTGGTGGCCAAGGAATACGTGGCCTCGCAGGACCCGGAAGACCCCGGGGTGCTGGTGCTGTCCCTGCTGGCCGGCGCCGCAGACGAACTGAAGCAGGCGCTGCTGGTGAACCCGCACGATCTGGACGGCGTGGCCGACGCCATCGCCACGGCCGCGACGATGTCACTGCGCAGGCGCAAGGAGCGTTGGCACGCGATGATGGAACACCTGCGCACCTACGACATCAACCACTGGCGCCGCAGCTACCTGGACGCACTCGAAGGCTGAAGAAAAAGGGGACGGAGGGGATTAAGTCGTTTATGCATAAGCGACTTAATCCCCTCCGTCCCCTTTTTCTTCAATCCAGGAACCGCGCGAGGTGTTCCGGTGCCGGCAACTGGCAGGCGTCGTGGCGTCCAAACCAGCGGTAGCGGTTGCGCGCCAGCGCGCGATACGCCGCATCACGCCAGCCGCACGGCACTGCCTGCAGTACGCCGCTCAGGCGCCAGGCGCCGCCCAGCCCCGCCAGCACGCGCAGGATCGCATCGGTATCGGTCCACGCGCCCTGCGCGTCCAGCAGCAGGAACGACATCGGGTCCTGCGGGTCCAGCCCGTGCGCGCGCAGCATCGCACTGCCCTGTGCACCCTGCATCGCCGCAAAGCGGTAGCGCCCCCTGCGGTCGAAACGCAGCAGGAAACGCACCCAGCGGTTGCACAGCGCGCATACCCCATCGAACACGATCACCGCGCTGCCCGCCTCGGCGGCAGCCTCACTGCGGTTCGAGCCAGCCTTCATAGCGGATCAGGGCTCCGGCCCAGGGCAGCGTCACATCGACCAGGAAAGTGTAACGCTCACCCTGCCAGGCTTCGCGGCAACGCACGCCACCAAACCAGCGCCTCGGCAGCGGCAGCAGCCCGAAGGCCCAGACCCGGCGCACCGACCAGTCGATGCCACCCTCGCGGGCCTGCAGATCAAATTCGAAGCGCACCGCGCCCAACTGCTCGCGCAGATATCCCTCGTGGGCCCACAGCCGCGACACCATCGGCCAGCGGCCAAACCGCCGCGCCCATTGCTCGCCCTGCCCGTGTGCACTGAACGCCACTTCGGTAGGCAGCGCTTCACCGTCCTTCGGCAGCCGCGCCAAGGCGGCCAGCAGCGGCACCAGCCAGTGCCGCCCACGCTCGATCCGTGCCTGCCCCACGTAGCGGCACGGCAGTGGTGCGGCATGCAGCGCCTGCACCGGCGCGGCCAGGGTGGCGAAGGCCGGCCCCAGCACGCGCGCGAACAGCGGCGGGGTCAGGGCGCGATCCAGGCCAGGGTCGCCATGCGTCCGGTGCGACGGTCGCGCCGGTGCGAATACAGGTCCGGATCGGCCATGGTCGACACCGTGCCGCCATGCACCTGCGCCGGGTCCATGCCCGCCGCCTCCAACCGCTGCCGTGCCAGCGCGAACAGGTCCACCTTCCAGTGGCCTGCGCGGGTGGCCACGAACGCCGCCTCGGCGGCCGGATCATGGCCGACGAAGGCGTGGTAGACCTCCTCGCCGATCTCGTAATCGGCCGGCCCGGCCGCCGGGCCCAACCAGGCCCGCAACTGCGCCGGCGGGGTCTGCATGGCGGCCACGGTGGCCTCCAGCATGCCGTCGGCCAGTCCGCGCCAACCGGCATGGGCAGCGCCCACCTCGCTGCCATCGGCGGCGGCAAACACCACTGGCAGGCAGTCGGCGGTCAGGATCGCCAGCACCACGCCCGGCACCGAGGTCACCGCGGCATCGGCCACCGGCTCGCTCGCTCCTTCCACCGGTGGTGCGTTGAAGCGCAGCACGGTACTGCTGTGCACCTGGCGCAGCCAATGCGGTGCCGACGGCAGCGCCAGCCCCTGCTGCAGCAGCTGGCGGTTGTGCTCGACGTTGGCCGGGGTATCACCATCGGCCGCGTGCCGGTTGCCCAGGTTGAACTGCGCGAACGGTGCCGGCGAAATGCCCGCGCCGTGCCGGCGCGTGGTCAGCGCATGGATGCCCGGAGGCGCCGGCCAGTCCGCCTGCAGCAAGGGCAGCGCGGCAGCCATCACCAGCGATCCCGCTCGCGCGCAGCGAAGGCTTCGCTGTCTTCGCGCAGCACCTTCATCAGGTGCAGCATGTCGTCCGGCACCGGCGCAGTGTTGCGCACCGGCTCACCGGTGATCGGATGGGTGAACTCCAGCGTCTCGGCATGCAGGGCCTGGCGCTTGAAGCCACGCAGCGCGGCCACCAGCTCGTCGCTGGCGCCCTTGGGCAGCTTCAGCGCACCGCCGTACAGCGGGTCGCCGATGATCGGATGGCGCACGTGCGCCATATGCACGCGGATCTGGTGGGTACGGCCGGTTTCCAGGCGGCACTCCAGCGCGGTGTGCGCACGGAAGCGCTCGCGCAGGCGGTAATGGGTGATCGCTTCCTTGCCATCCTCGCGCACGGCCATCTTCAGGCGGTCACGCGGGTGGCGGTCGATCGGGGCATCGGCGGTACCACCGGCCACCAGCGCGCCCATCACGATGGCCAGGTACTGGCGATGCACGTCGCGTGCGGCCAACTGCTCGACCAGCGCGGTCTGCGCTTCCAGGGTCTTGGCCACCACCATCACGCCGCTGGTGTCCTTGTCCAGGCGGTGCACGATGCCGGCGCGCGGCAGCACCGCCACCGATGGGTCGCGGAACAGCAGGGCGTTGACCAGGGTACCGCTGTGGTTGCCGGCACCCGGGTGCACCACCAGGCCCACCGGCTTGTTGATCACCAGCAGGTGCTCGTCCTCGAACAGCACGTCCAGCGGGATGTCCTCCGGCTGGGCGTCGGTCTGGGTCTCCAGCACCACGTTGAGGGTCACGACCTCGCCGCCGCGCAGCGGATCGCGTGGGCGCACCTGGGCGCCGTCCAGCAGGACGTCACCCGCCTTGATCCACTCGGTCAGGCGCGAACGCGAGTATTCGGGGAACAATTCGGCCACCACGGCGTCGAAACGACGGCCGGCGGCGGTGTCGGGGACGATGGCTTGGCGGGCCGATTCAGAGGGTTGTTCAGACATGGCAGGGGGGATTCTTTGAAATTTTGGGGTCCCGGCGGCCGGTTTCAGTCGCTGGACAGGACACTAGGCTATCATCGACCCTTCGTATTCCAGCCGCGTCCCGCCTCGACCTCATGATCCGACGCTCCGCCATGCTCTCCGCGCCCGTCCGCCTCACCGCCCTGCTGCTGGTGCTGGTCATCGCCGCCACCGGCTGCCACCGTGGTGCCAAGAAGGGTGATCGCCCCGATGAAGGGACGCCGGTCGAACAGTTGTACGAGAAGAGCCACAAGCTGATGCAGGGTGGCAACTGGAGCGGGGCTGAATCCAGCTTCCGCCGCCTGGTGGCCCAGTATCCGTACGGCCCGTACACCGAACAGGCGATGATCGAAACCGCCTACGCGCAGTACAAGGCCGGCAAGCACGATGACGCGGTGTCCAGCATCGACCGCTTCATCCGTACCTACCCGACCCATCGCAACATCGCGTACCTGTACTACCTGCGCGGCCTGGCCAACTCCAACCGCAGTACGGTTTTCCTCCGTCGCGTATGGTCTCTGGATGCCAGCCGCCGCGACCTGTCCACGCCGCACCAGGCGTATTCGGACTTCAACATCGTGGTAGACCGCTACCCGAACAGCCGCTACGCCGCCGATGCGCGCCAGCGCATGCTGGAGCTGCGTGACGTGTTCGCCCAGCACGAGCTGGACAACGCCCTGTACTACATGCGCCGCGGCGCCTGGGTCTCGGCCGCCGGCCGCGCCAACTACCTGCTGGAAAACTACCCGCAGAGCGCCTTCCAGTACGACGCCGTGGCCGTCCTGGCCGACTCCTACACCCACCTGGGCAACAAGACCCTGGCCGACGACGCCCGCCGCGTCCTGCAGCTGAACCAGCCGGATCACCCGTGGCTGGAAGGCAAGTGGCCGAAGTACCCGTGGATGATCCGCAAGCTGAACCCGTTCGCCGGCGAGAAGTCCGCCAGCACCGGCCAGCGCAACGCGCGACTGGAAAAGAAATAAGAGAGGGCCCCGAAAGGGGCCCTTCCCTTTTGTAGAGTCGAGCCATGCTCGACTGCCCTCCTCATCAGCCTCCCCGCACCGGGGCCGGCACCTAGGAATTCTACGAATCCCCGGCGGATGCGACGCCGGTCCCAATCAGCGCGGGCAAGGCCCTCCACACTGCGGCGCAACGGCCATCCCGGCCGTCAAGGAGCGCCCCATGACCCCACCGCCCCGCCGTTTCCGCCCTCTCGCCGGCTTCCTCGCAACCACCCTGCTGGCGCTGTCCTCGGGCCCCCTGGCCGCCGCACCGGTTGCACCGGGCGATCTGCTGTCTGCTGCCCCCTATCGCGCGTCATGGGTGCCGTCCAAGGCCGCGCAGGCCTACAAGCTGCACTACCGCACCCCGGATCATCGCGGCCAGCTGGCCGAAGGCACTGGCCTGCTGTACCTGCCCGCCGGCGCGGCTCCTGCAGGCGGCTGGCCGGTGGTGTCCTGGGCACATGGCACCCAGGGCATTGCGGATCGCTGTGCGCCCTCGGTATCCGGCCCCTACCAACCCGAACGCGACGGGCGCTTCCTCGATCAGTTCCTGGCTCAGGGCTATGCGGTGGTCGCCGCGGACTACCAGGGCCTCGGCAGTCCAGGTGACCATGCCTATCTGCATGTGCGCACTGCCGCGCGCAACGCCATCGACCTCGTCAAAGCCAGCCGCCAGTACCTGGGCAACGCGGCGCTGTCGCCACGCTGGGTCTCGGTCGGCCATTCGCAGGGTGGCGCCGCCGCGCTCACGGCAGGCCACATCGCCCCTACCTATGGAGGGCCGGCGTTGCACTACCGCGGCAGCTTCACCACCGGTACGCCCACGGCAGTGGAGTTGACCGCGCTGGTGATGAAACCGGACAACCGCAGCCCCAATCCCGGTGCAGTCAACGCGTATCACGCGTATCTGCTCGACGGCCTGCTGCAGGTCGCGCCGCAGATCGACCGCGTCCTCAGCGACACCGGCCGCGCCCGCGTGGCAGTGGCACGCGAGCAGTGCCTGGGCGAACTGGCCGCCACACTGGACGGTGCGGATACCGGCAGCATGTTCACTGCACCGCTGACCAGCGTGCCGGGCATCTGGGCGGTGCTGTACGACTATCTCGGCGTACCGCGCCACGGCTTCAGCCAACCGTTGATGCTGGGCCATGGCAGCGAGGACCGCGATGTGCCCTATCTGACCACCCTGCTGTATGCCGCAGGCCTGGCCCTGCGTGGCGAGCCGGTCGCGTTCCGCCGCTACCCCGTCGACCACCGCGGCACGCTGGATGCGGCGGCGGCCGATGGCCTGGCGTTCGTGCGTGCGCGGCTGGGGAATGCGCACTTCAATGAAGCGGACGAGACCGCCCATCTGGAACAGGTACTGGACGAGTCCCCGTAAATCCACGCCATGCGTGGACAGCCCGAAATGTAGAGTCGAGCCACGCTCGGCTTTCTCTGAGCCGAGCATGGGCTCGGCTCTACAACAGATCCACACCATGCGTGGAGGGCCCGGTAGCGCCGGGCCATGTCCGGCAACGTACCCTCAGCCCTTGTAGCCGTTGCTGATCGGGTAACGACGCTCGCGGCCGAACGCCCGGCGCGAGACCTTCGGCCCGGGCGCGGCCTGATGCCGCTTCCACTCGCTGATGCGTACCAGGCGCAGCACACGATCGACCACGGCCGCGTCGTAACCGGCCGCCACGATCTCCGTGCGCGACTGCTCCTGGTCGATGTAGCGGTACAGGATGCCGTCCAGCACGTCATAGGCCGGCAGCGAGTCCTGGTCCAGCTGGTTCTCGCGCAGCTCGGCCGATGGCGGGCGGCTGATCACCGCCGGCGGGATCACCGGCGCGCCACCCACGGTGTTGCGCCACTTGGACAGGCCGAACACCTCGGTCTTGTAGAGGTCCTTCAGCGGCGCATAGCCACCGCACATGTCACCGTAGATGGTGGCGTAGCCAACCGCGTACTCGCTCTTGTTGCCGGTGGTCAGCAGCAGGCCGCCGAACTTGTTGGCCAGCGCCATCAGGATCACGCCACGGCTGCGCGACTGCAGGTTCTCTTCGGTCACGTCCGGCGTGGTGCCCTCGAACATCGGCGCCAGCGATTCCATCAGGCCCTTGAACGCCGGTTCGATCGACACCGCCTCCAGCTTCACGCCCAGCGCCTGGCACTGTTCGGCGGCCAGGTCGTTGGACAGGCCGGCGGTATAGCGCGACGGCAACCGCACGGCGGTGACGTTCTCGGCGCCCATCGCGTCCACGGCCATGGCCAGCACGATCGCCGAGTCGATGCCGCCGGACAGGCCCAGCCACACCTTCTTGAAGCCGTTCTTGCGGCAGTAGTCCTGGATGCCACGGGTCACCGCGCGCCAGGCCAGCGCGTCCATGCTCTCGTCGCCGTCGTCCATCCACACGTGCGGTATGAAGCGGCGGGTTTCACCGTCGTACTCCACCACCAGCCACTGGTCGACGAAGGCGGCGGCGGCCGGGTGCACGGTACCGTCGCCATCGGCCACCACCGAGGCGCCGTCGAACACCAGCGCATCCTGGCCACCGACCACGTTGAGGTAGGCAATCGCTGCCCCGCTCTCACGGGTGCGCGCGGCCAGCACCGCATCGCGCTGGGCATGCTTGCCGCGCTCGTAGGGCGACGCATTCGGCACCACCACCAGCTGCGCACCGGCGCGCATGGTGTCGGCCAGCGGCTCGGCAAACCACAGGTCCTCGCAGATCAGCAGGCCGATCGGCACACCGTTGACCTCGAACACGCAGCTGCCGCCATCCGGATCGACATCGAAGTAGCGGCGCTCGTCAAACACCGCGTAGTTGGGCAGCTCACGCTTGCGGTAGGTCTGCTCGACCAGCCCGTCGCGCAGCACGCTGGCAGCGTTGTAGACCACCGCACCCGCCGCCTGCGGCCAGCCGACCACCGCGGTGATGCCACGGCAGGCGGCAGCGATGCGCGCCATCGCCTGCTCGCACTCGTACAGGAAGCCCGGGCGCAGCAGCAGGTCCTCCGGCGGGTAACCGCTCACCGCCAGCTCGGGGAACATCACCAGCTCGGCGCCGTACTCGTCGCGCGCCTGGCCGATCATCTCGATGATGCGCTCGGTGTTGCCGGCGACATCGCCGACCGGGAAATCGAACTGCGCCATCGCGATGCGGATCGAAGCCATGGGAATCCAGCCTGTGGTTGCAATTGCACCATTCTAGGCCTTTGGACACGGACCGGTCAGGCCCGATGCATGCGATCCGTCCGCTCCCAGTCGCGCGGACCTGGGCCATATTTCCCTGCCGGCCAGGCCCTGCCATTACCGCCTCGGATGTCCGAACTGAGGCTATTGATTTTCGCCTTCATCAGTAGCACTCTCCCATTCACGAAAAATTCATGGTGACCACCTCAGGCGGCTCAGATCACCGCGCAAGCTGGTTCAAAAAGGAATTTGGACGTTGTGTCCAGATTGGCCGGCTCACTCGGTCCGGCTATTGATCGCTGTATCCAATTGGAATGGAGAATCAGGATGAGTTCTATGGCATTGGATGTCGCAGGCTTTGAAGCTGGGATGCTGCAGAGGGCCGAAGACGCAACGTCGATTGGCACCGCATTTGAAGTGGTGAGGAATGGTGCGGTAGCACTGTTCTGCTCGGACTGTTGCGGCAGCAACGGCAATGACTGCGTGCCGGAAATCGAGCCGGGCATCAACTGACGTAGATCGAGGGCGAAGGCGGTTGCCTCCGCCCTCTTCATTATCGAGAGCACATTCCATGGATGGATTCAACGCACCGGAGGAGTTCGAACGGAGCCTCCATGCCTATACAGGCAGCGACCACGCTGGCACCAACGCTCTTGCGCTGGTCCTGCCATCCACGCGCGCAGTCTTGACCAGAAGCAGACAGCTCGCAGATGCAGGGCGCCTACGCGTTGTGTGCAACGAGAACAGTATTGGGTTGAGCGCAAGCGGCATCGTGCGGCTGGCGCAGTCCGGTCAGCGACCAGCACTCGTCATCTTCTCGGACCAGCTTGTCTCAGCACACGAGGCAACCCTGCTGATTCGGACCTCGCGCGATGACCTCTACGTTTCGCCGCTCGAAATGATCCTCAATCAACGCTACGGCTATGCACTGTCGTTCTGGGGCATACAGGGCTATTCCACGATCGGGGCCCATTCGGCAGACAGCAGCGCGATCCTGCACGGGATCATCGACCACCTTCACCAGTGCAGCAGCCTGGGGGATCAATGGTTGCTGCGCGAGCAACAGTCACTGCGCAGGCCGGCGATCAGGACATACAACGCGCGCAGAAAGATCAGGATGTTCCGCTCCGCACTGCTGGCGCAGTACCAACCCGACAGTATCGATGCCGAACTCGACGCCCTGATGGAAGCGATCGATACGCTTGAAGGCGATGTCGTTGATCGACAGGGAAGGCTTGCATGCTGATTCCGCAATTGTTGACTCAACTTGCTCGTCCCTTGCGCCGCCTTGATCGGCGGATTGCCTGGATCGAGTCGATCATCAAGACCCCTCTGACCGACGACGACGAGCACTACCTGCGTATTGCCTGCGCCGAATCGGGAAACACGAGATTTGGCGAGTACTACTACTGGTACCTGCAGAAGCTGTTCGTCGCCAATGTTCTGCGGCGTGGGAACAGGACCGAGTTCCTGTCCCTGCTCAGTTGCGCCGACCGAACGGACTACAGCGCATTCGATGAACTGGCACGCACGCCACGCGGGCTTCTGATCGCAGTGCCGCACCATGCCCACTACATTCTGTCGATCATCATGCTGGCGGAGCGTTTACGGCGCGAGCGGAAAACCTTCCTGTTCTATGGAAACCCGGAAACCCATCCAGGCAACGAAATCTTCGACAGGCTCAACGGCTGGTTCTGGAACGATGACAACGGTGTTGGTTTCGTCCATGACACCCGCAAAGGCCTGGCAACAGCCATCCGTGAACTGAGGGCAGGCGCAGCCGTCTTCATCCTGCCGGACGTTTTCAAGGACGAGAACGCCACGTTCCCCATCAGCTTCTGCAAGCGCTCGATGAGCATCATGCTCGGCACCGCCGCATTGTCCCGCAGAACCGATGCGCTGATCGTCCCGATGATCTCCACCCCCGTCACGTCGGGCCTGGGCTTCAGGAGCGTTTTCGCACCGCCGTGCGCTGAGCCGGCACCTGCAGCACAGGGCCGGTCCGAACGCAGGCTGCTTGCAGACGATTACCGCGTCATGCGCGGGCTCTTCGCCTTCTATGAACATCACATGCAGCACCAGCTGATCTACTGGCAGAACGTACGGCAACACATCGCCCAGAACGGCCCTCACCTTGAGGTGCCGAGGTCCGATGTGGCGCGCGTGGCCGGGCTGCTGGCCCGCGACCCCGACATGCTCGCCCCTACTGCAGTTATTGACCTGAGAAGAGACGCAACGGCACCGACATGCTGAAACAGAAATCACGTCTTGTGCTCCTCACTGCATTGGTGCTTCCCGCGGCGGGCATCAACTGCGCCGCCGCAGCAGATGTCGCCGAGCCCCCATTGCGCACCCTTGATACCGTCGTGGTGTCCGGGGTTGCACCGGGTCCCGGACTCTGGAGAGTCTCACGTGGCGAGCACACACTCTGGATCCTGGGCACGCTCAAGCCCGTGCCATCCTCGATCACATGGGATTCGGCAGCGGTGCGAGAGGTGATTGCAGAGGCTCAGGCCGTGCTGTGGGAGCCATCCTTCACCGTAGACGTCGACACCGGCTGGCTGGGCAAGCTGTCGCTTGGCTACAGCTACATGAAGGCACAGAACAATCCTGACAATGCGCAACTCAAAGACATCCTGGCACCGGATGTATACGCGCGCTGGCAGAATCTGCGCGACAAGTACCTGGCTGGCCGCAGCAACCTCGAAGGCAAGCGCCCGCTTGCCGCCGCGGACGAGCTGATGTCGGCGGTGATGGCCCAGCGTGGCCTGAGCAGCAAGGGGGTGGTCGCTCCCGTCATCGTCGCCGAAGTGAAGGCGCGCGGCATCGGACTGCACACACCTCGATATACGCTCAAGCTCTCGCGCCAGAACGCCGCGCAGATGCTCAAGGCAGTCAGGTCAACGTCGATCGACGACAGCGCCTGCTTGGTGGCAACCATGGATCTTGTCGAATCCGGCATGGATCGCCTGGTAACCAACGCGAATGCATGGTCTACGGGCGAGACCGCCCGGATCGACGTATCCCTGACCTCGAAACGGGATGAACTATGCACGGACTCGCTCAGCAACGCGCCCGCAGCCCGTGATTTTGGCATGCCCGACATCCGCACCGTCGTAAGGGAGAAATGGCTTGCGGCCGCAGACAATGCACTGCAGACCAACACGACGACGCTCGCGGTGCTTCCCATCGCCGACCTGTCCGGCAACGACGGATACATCGATGCGCTGCGCCAGCGCGGATACGAGGTCGAGTCACCTTGAACGCTCTCCCGCAGTGACCGACCGATGTCGCCTCAAGTGGAACGACTATCGGCGCTTTTCCTGGCATCGGCCGCGCAACTGGCCTTGCTGATCCTGCTGTGCCAGGTCGCCGGCAAGGCACCTGAGAACGTCGGGGATGATGAAACGAGGGTATCGCTCGTGTTCATCGAGCGCCCTCTCGCGCGGGCGCTTGTTCCCGCTGCCATGCCCCGGGCATTGGGGGGGCCCGGCAGGACTGCTGGCCCGGCGCTGCCTGTTGCGTCTGCGGCGGCCCGCAGGCCCGCGCTGGACGTGGTCGATGAAGTACATGGACCTGCGATGGCTGTTGCCCCCACACCGCTCGACCTTGCCATTCGTCCAGACGATATCTCGTTCAAGCGCCCCCCACTGACAAGACCGACCCAGGCCGTCTTTCCGGCGCGCGAGCCCACATTGCAGGTGAGCGTCGAAGACAACTCATGGATGGGAAGGTATGCACGCATGGGGCGGAGGATGGCGTGCGCAGAACTGCGGCAGGCGCTTGCATCAAACCCCGGCAGTGTCGAGGCCATCATCAGGACGATGGAGCAGCGCAAGTGCATGAACTAGCCATCGTCATGGTGCTTCCTCCAGTAACGGGAACTGACAGGAGCGCCGGGTGTGAATAAAGCACTCGAGAAGGCCATGCCGGTGGCACGCACCCTCCGGCTGCTGGCGAGTCTTTCGCGCAACCACCTGCCACTTCTGGCGGGTGCATTGACCAGCATCGTGGTTGCAACCACGTTCGCCCTCGCCATTCCCATCGCCGCACGGGGCAACCGCGGCCTGGACCTGAACAGCCTGGAGAAGATCGACAACATCTTCCTGACACTTTCCTTGATCTCAGTGGCGATTGGCGTGGCCACGGCAATGCGGGTCTACTTCATCAATCGGCTCGCTGACGAAGTAACCAATGACCTGCGGGGGCAGCTGTTCTCACGATTGCTCGTCCAGCCGCTGGAATTCCATCAGCAGCAGCCTTCAACGGAACTGCTTTCACGATTGACCTCAGATATCGAGCACCTGCGGATAGCCATCGGGGTCAGCTTCTCTGTGGCAATACGCAGCGGAATCATGCTGGCCGGTGCGGTCACCATGTTGTTCGTTACCGACCCTGGCCTGGCGCTGCTGACGATTGCCGCCATCCCGTTTGCATCGGTTCCCATCGCCGTGGGCTCCAAGCACCTGCGGGCCAGCGCGCGCGACTACAATGATCTGCTTGCGCAATCGCGCGTCGTTGCGGCGGAAGCGCTGGGCCATATCAGGGCGGTGAAAGATTTCGCCCGCGAACCCTTCGAGACAGAGCGCCATGCGGCGACGCTCGATGCCAGCGTCAGCGGAGCTCGTCGGCGCACGACCTGGCAGTCTGTACTGACGGCATTATCATTGATCGTGATGCTGCTGGGCATCACCGCTGTGCTATGGACAGGCACCCACAAGGTCATGGACCGGACCCTCTCGGCGGGCCAGCTGGGACAGTTCGCCATGTATGCCGTGATGTGCGGCATGGCCGCCGCCGCGCTTCTGGACACATGGGGCGCGCTGCAGCGCTCCGCCGGAGCGACTGATCGCATCACCGCATTTGGTGACCTGCCACACCATGAGGCGCAGGAAACCAGGTTGGTGCAGGCTCTGCAGGGATGCATCCGATTCGAGAATGTCGATTTCTGGTATGCCGCTGCGCCCGACAGGCCCGTCCTGCGACGCTTGAACCTGGACATTGCGAAGGGGGAAAAGGTCGCCATCGTGGGCGCATCCGGCGCGGGCAAGAGTACGCTGCTGTCGCTGCTTCTGCGCCTGCATCCCGTGCGGGCGGGCGCCATCTTCATCGACGGCCACGATATCTCCACGTTCCAGCCTGCAAGCATCCGCAACGCTATCGGCACGATCTCGCAGGCGCCAGCGATTTTCGGCCGATCCGCGCTTGAGAACATCCGATACGGAAAGCTCGACGCTACCGACGAGGATGTCAGGAACGCAGCAGTTTCTTCAGGCGCAGATGCCTTCATCAATGAATTGCCCGCTGGCTACGATGAGCCCTTGGGCGAACGCGGGGCCCGATTGTCAGGCGGCCAGCAGCAACGGGTAGCCATTGCGCGTGCACTGTTGAAGCGGGCCGATATCCTGCTGCTCGACGAGCCGACATCGGCGCTCGATTCGCAGGCCGAACAGGCGGTACATGACCATGTTTTCGGAACGGGCACGGGGCCGACCACGCTCATCGTCGCACACCGGTTGCAGACCATTCTTGCCGCCGATCGAATCGTACTCATCGATGAGGGTGCTGTTGCCGCCACCGGGTCGCACGAAGAACTGCTGATCCGCAGCGCTCGATACCGTGACCTGATCAGGCCGCAGATGCAGGCCACGGTCGAATAATGGCCACCATAGTGGACCACCCGCAGAACAGGAAAGGCCGCCCGGAGGCGGCCTTTCTGTTTCACGCACGTCGAGCATGGCTCGACTCTACAAGAGAGCGCCGGCCGAGGGCCGGCAACAATCTTATTTCACCAGCTTGGCGATGGCAGCGCCCAGGTCGCCCGGCGAGCGAACGGTGACAACACCGGCAGCTTCCATGGCGGCGAACTTGCCTTCGGCAGTGCCCTTGCCGCCCGAAGCGATCGCACCGGCGTGGCCCATGCGCTTGCCGGCCGGGGCCGACGCACCGGCGATGAAACCGACGACCGGCTTCTTCACGTGGTTCTTGATGTACTCGGCGCCAGCTTCCTCGGCGTCGCCGCCGATTTCGCCAACCATGATGATGCCTTCGGTCTGCGGGTCTTCGTTGAACAGCTTCAGGCAGTCGACGAAGTTCAGGCCGTTGATCGGGTCACCACCGATGCCGATGCAGGTGGACTGGCCCAGGCCGACTTCGGTGGTCTGCTTGACCGCTTCATAGGTCAGGGTGCCCGAACGCGACACGATGCCGATCTTGCCCGGCTGGTGGATGTGGCCCGGCATGATGCCGATCTTGCACTCACCCGGGGTGATGACGCCCGGGCAGTTCGGCCCGATCAGCACGGTATCCGGATGCGAACGGGTCAGCACGTTCTTGACGCGCAGCATGTCCAGCACCGGGATGCCTTCGGTAATGCAGACGATGACCTTGATGCCGGCAGCAGCGGCTTCCAGGATCGCGTCGGCCGCGTACGGCGGCGGCACGTAGATGACCGAAGCGTTGGCGCCGGTGCTCTGCACGGCGTCGGCAACGGTGTTGAAGACCGGCAGGTCGATGTGGGTGGTACCACCCTTGCCCGGGGTCACGCCGCCAACAACCTGGGTGCCGTACTCGATCATCTGAGTGGCGTGGAAGGTGCCCTGCTGGCCGGTGAAGCCCTGCACGATCACCTTGGTGTTCTTGTTAATCAAAACAGACATGGGAATTCCTTGGTGTCGGATCAGGCAGCGTTCTTGACAGCTTCAACGATCTTCTTGGCGCCATCGTTGATGTTGTCAGCCGGGATGATGGCCATGCCGCTGTCACGCAGCAGCTGCTTGCCTTCTTCCACGTTGGTGCCTTCCAGGCGCACCACGACCGGAACCTTGACGCCCACTTCCTTCACGGCGGCAATGATGCCTTCGGCAATCATGTCGCAGCGGACGATGCCGCCGAAGATGTTGACGAAGATGCCTTCAACCTTGTCCGAGGACAGGATCAGCTTGAACGCTTCGATGACGCGCTGCTTGTTGGCACCGCCGCCCACGTCCAGGAAGTTCGCCGGCTCGCCGCCGTTGAGCTTGATGACGTCCATGGTGGCCATGGCCAGGCCGGCGCCGTTCACCATGCAGCCGATGTTGCCGTCCATGGTGACGTAGTTGATGTCCAGCTCCGAAGCGATCACTTCGGTCGGATCTTCCTGGGTCTTGTCGCGCATGGCGACCAGGGCCTTCTGGCGGAACGCGGCGTTGTCGTCGCTGTCGAACTTGCCGTCCAGCGCGTACAGGTTGCCGTCGTCCAGGATGGCCAGCGGGTTGATTTCAACCAGGGCCAGGTCCTTTTCGTTGAACAGGCGGTACAGGTTCACCATGATGCTGGCGAACTGGCCGGCCTGCTTGGCGGTCAGGCCCAGCTTGAAGCCGAAATCACGGCCGTGGTAACCCTGCACGCCTTCGACGAAGTCGACGTTCAGCGAGTGGATCAGCTCCGGGGTTTCAGCGGCGACCTGCTCGATCTCCACGCCGCCTTCCGAAGAGGCGATGTAGGTGATGGTCTTGGTGCCACGGTCAACCAGCACCGACAGGTACAGTTCCTTGACGATTTCGCCGGCGGTGGTCACCAGCACCAGGTTGACCGGCAGTTCAACGCCAGCGGTCTGGTAGGTGGCCATCTTGGTGCCGAGCATCTTGGCCGCAGCGGCCTTCACGTCGTCGGTGGTCTTGCAGAACTTGACGCCGCCAGCCTTGCCGCGGCCGCCAGCGTGGATCTGCGCCTTCACCATCCAGGGGCCCTGGCCCAGGGAGTTGGCAGCGGCAACCGCTTCGTCCGGGGTCGCAGCGACCTTGCCGGCCGGGACCGGGATGCCGTACTCGGCAAGCAGTTGTTTTGACTGGTATTCGTGGAAATTCATGCGTCACCGTGGGAATAGGAACGACCGCACGCAATTCCTCAGGGCCCCGGCGGGGCGCCGGCATGGACCGCGGCGGGCCCACTATTGTGGCCGAGCCAGCGCCGGGGCGCAAAGAAGTCTGTACAAAACGCCAGACCCGGCCAGATTTCCACCGTCATTCAGGCAGTTGCGCCCGGGCCGCCGTTGGCCACCGGTATCCACGGCGGGCCAAATGCGCGATCCGGGCGGCTCCGGCGGCGTCCTGCCGGGGGCCCTATACTGGTCAACCAAGGTGTGTAGTGTCGGGCCCGCCCGGCTGCTTCCACCGCAGGCCACAGAGAAGCGACGTACCCGCCCGGCTTCAGGGGATGCCAGGCAGGCCCGCCGCAGATTCCAGACCCAGGCAGCCAGAAGGGGAGTTCCGGCGTGTCACCCAGTGCTTCATTGATCGACCGCATCGAATCGATTCCGCGGCGTGAGCTGTACTTCTTCGCGCTGTACCGGGTGCTGATCGCCGCGGTCATCGCCGGCCTGCTCTACAGCCCCCTGTCCGGCATGGTCGGCGAGGCCCATCACCCGCGCCTGGCCGATACCGTCGCGGCCATCTATCTGCTGCTGTCGCTGCTGGCCCTGGCGATCGGCCGCAACGAACGCTGGCTGCGCCCGATCGTGGTCAGCAGCGTGCTGGTGGACATCATCGCCGCCACCCTGCTGGCACATGCCCTGCCCGGTGCCAGCGCCGGCATCTCGATGTCGCTGCTGTTCAACATCGCCGCTGCCGCCACCCTGCTGCCGCTCAGCTGGGGCCTGGGCCTGGCGATCGTTGCCAGCCTGGCCACCGGTACCGAATACCTCTGGAAGGTGCTCGAAGGCGGCGACCCCACCCGCACGCTGGCCGAGCTGGCCATGTTCGCCACCAGCTACCTGGCACTGGCCTTCATCAGCTACCAGGTGGGCAGCCGCGCCCGTCGCAACCAGCAGCTGGCCAACCAGCGCGGCGACGAAGTGGCCAACCTGTTCCAGATCAACGAACTGATCATCCGCCGCATGCGCACCGGCGTGCTGGTGGTGGACGCCGACAACCGCATCACCCTGGCCAATGAAGCGGCCTCGATGCTGCTCGGCGACAACGACGGCATCGGTGAGACAGGACGCCTGGATCTGGCCAGTGCCGCGCCGGAACTGGCGCGCCGCCTGCAGCGCTGGCGCAACGGCTGGGCACAGGACGAACTGCCGCTGCAGCTCAACCCCGACCAACCCGAAGTACAGCCACGCTTTGCGCGCCTGCTGGCCGGCAGCGAACTGGCCCTGGTGTTCCTGGACGATTCCAGCGTGGTCTCCCGGCGCGCCGAATCGCTCACCCTGTCGGCAATGGGCCGCTTCTCGGCCAGCCTCGCCCACGAGATCCGCAACCCGCTGGCGGCCATCAACTACGCCGTGCAGCTGCTGGAGGAAGGCACCGGCTTCAACGAAAGCGACCGCCGCCTGCTGCAGATCATCCGCCAGCAATGCCAGCGCACCAACGGCATCGTCGAGAGCGTGCTGGGGCTGGCACGGCGCGAACGCGCCACGCCCGAGAACGTGGACCTGGTCGCCTTCGTGCGCCGCTTCGTGCTGGAGTACAAGCAGGGCCAGACGCTGGAGACCGACAGCATCGAACCGATCATCAGCGACACGGCGGTGATGGCGCAGGTCGATACCAAGCACCTGTACCAGGTGCTCACCGTGCTGGTGCACAACGCATTGAAGTACGGCCGCATCGGCCAGCAGCCGGCGCGGGTGCGCCTGCGCGTGGCGCAGCACGAGCGCAGCGCGGTGATCGACGTGATGGACCGTGGCCCCGGCATTCCCGAAAGCGTGGCCGCACAGCTGTTCCGTCCGTTCTTCACCACCTCCGAGCACGGCACCGGGCTGGGCCTGTATATCGCGCGCGAGTTGTGCCGCGCCAACCAGGCACGGCTCGACTACATCCCGGTGCCGGCAGGCGGCTCCTGCTTCCGCCTGGTGCTGCCCGGACCGCACACGCTGTTGCCCACCTGATTCCAAATCTGTGCGTCAAACATTTGTCGCTTCCAGCCCCCTCGTTTATCTTTCACGCCCATGAACGAAACCCGCAGCGCCCTCGTCGTCGACGATGAACGCGACATCCGCGAACTGCTGGTACTGACGCTCGGCCGCATGGGGCTGCGCATCAGTACCGCCGCCAACCTGGCCGAAGCACGCGAGCTGCTGGCCAGCAATCCGTACGACCTGTGCATTACCGACATGCGCCTTCCGGATGGCAACGGCATCGAGCTGGTCAGCGAGATCGCCCAGCACTACCCGCGCACGCCGGTGGCGATGATCACTGCGTTCGGCAGCATGGACCTGGCGGTGGAAGCGCTGAAAGCCGGCGCCTTCGACTTCGTCAGCAAGCCGGTGGACATCTCGGTGCTGCGTGGCCTGGTCAAGCACGCGCTGGAACTCAACAACACCGAACGCCCTGCGCCCGGCCCCGCCACCGAACAGGCTGCACGCCTGCTGGGCGCTTCGCCGGCCATGGACGTGTTGCGCACCACCATCGGCAAGGTCGCGCGCAGCCAGGCGCCGGTCTACATCCTCGGTGAATCCGGGGTTGGCAAGGAACTGGTCGCGCGCACCATCCACGCTCAGGGCGCGCGTGCGGCCGGCCCGTTCGTGCCGGTCAACTGCGGCGCCATTCCGGGCGAGCTGATGGAGAGCGAGTTCTTCGGCCACCGCAAAGGCAGCTTCAGCGGTGCGCATGCCGACAAGCCCGGCCTGTTCCAAGCCGCGCACGGCGGCACCCTGTTCCTGGACGAAGTGGCCGAACTGCCGTTGCAGATGCAGGTCAAGCTGCTGCGCGCGATCCAGGAAAAGTCGGTGCGCGCAGTCGGTGCGCCCAACGAAGAGCCGGTGGACGTACGCATCCTCTCGGCCACCCACAAGGACCTGGCCGAACTGGTCGAGGACGGGCGCTTCCGCCACGACCTGTACTACCGCATCAACGTGATCGAGCTGAAGGTGCCGCCGTTGCGCGAGCGCCGCCAGGACCTGCCGGAACTGGCCGCCGCCGTGCTGGCGCGGCTGGCCCGCAGCCACGGCCGTGCCACCCCGCTGCTGGCGCCGTCGGCACTGGAGGCGCTGGCCCACTATGCGTTCCCGGGCAATGTGCGCGAGCTGGAGAACATTCTGGAACGTGCGCTGGCACTGGCCGAAGAAGACCGCATCGGCGCCGACGACCTGCGCCTGCCGCAGCACGCCCCACGTGCGCCCGGCGGCGCAGCTCCCGCCGAAGCCGTGGCCGACCTGCAGCCGGGCGGTGCCGCCCTGCCCTCGTACATCGAACAGCTTGAGCGCAGCGCCATCCAGCGCGCGCTGGAAGAGAACCGCTGGAACAAGACCCGGACCGCCGCGCAGCTGGGGATTACCTTCCGCGCACTGCGCTACAAGCTGAAGAAGCTGGGGATGGAGTAAGGGCCGAACGGCCCTGGTAGGCGCCAACCTTGGTTGGCGTTGCGCCGCGCCATCAACGCATGGCGTGGATCTATTATGGGATCCGTGGCCGATCATCCACGCATGGCGTGAATCTACTGTAGAGCCGAGCCCACGCTCGGCTGCTCTTCGGGCCATCAGCCGAGCATAGGCTCGGCTCTACCTCAATCCTTGGTAACGCGATTGATCTCGGCCAGGCTGGTCACACCCGCGGCCGCCTTCTTCAACGCCGACTGCCGCAGGTCATTCACTCCGATCTGCTGCGCCGCCTCGGCAATCTGCAGCGCGTTGCCACCGGCCAGCACGATGGTGGCGATCTCATCGGTCATCGGCATCACCTGGTAGATACCGGTTCGGCCCTTGTAGCCCTCGGTGCACTCATCGCAGCCCACCGCCTCGTACAGCTGGATGCCCGCATCCAGCTGCGCCTGGGTAAAGCCCTCGGCCAGCAGCGCATGCTCCGGCAGATTGGCCGGGCGCTTGCAGTTGCCGCACAACCGGCGTGCCAAGCGCTGCGCGATCACCAGCGTCACCGAGCTGGTGATGTTGTACGGGGCGATGCCCATGTTCATCAGGCGCGCGATGGTCTGCGGCGCATCGTTGGTATGCAGCGTGGACAGCACCATGTGGCCGGTCTGCGCCGCCTTGATCGCAATCTCGGCCGTCTCCAGGTCGCGGATTTCGCCGACCATGATGATGTCCGGATCCTGTCGCAGGAACGAGCGCAGTGCCGCGGCGAAGGTCATGCCGCGCTTGTTGTTCTGCTGCACCTGGTTGACGCCGGGCAGACGAATTTCCACCGGATCTTCGGCGGTGGAGATGTTGCGCGTCTCATCGTTGAGGATGCCCAGCGCGGTATACAGCGACACCGTCTTGCCCGAACCGGTCGGGCCGGTCACCAGCACCATGCCATAGGGCTTGTGGATGGCGTCGTGGAACAGCTTCTGCTGGTCCGGCTCGTAGCCCAGCTTGTCGATACCCAGCTTGGCCGCGCTGCCATCGAGGATACGCAGCACCACTTTCTCGCCGAACAGGGTCGGCAGCGTGCTGACGCGGAAGTCGATCTGCTTGGTCTTGGACAGGTTGAGCTTGATGCGACCGTCCTGCGGCACGCGCTTCTCGGCGATATCCAGCTGCGCCATCACCTTCAGGCGCGCGGCAATGCGCTGGTTCAACTTCACCGGCGCGCGCGCCACCATCTTCAGCAGGCCGTCGATACGCAGGCGCACGCGGTAGTCGTCTTCGTAGGGCTCGAAGTGGATGTCCGATGCGCCCTTGCGGATCGCGTCGACCAGCACCTTGTTGACGAACTTCACCACCGGAGTGTCGTCGCCCTTGGCATCGATGCCGGAGTCGCCACCCGCGTTGTCTTCGTCGCCCAGGCCAACGTCGAGGTTGGCCATGCCCTCGTCGTCGCCGCTCAGCGCGTCGCCGATGGTGTCATGGCTGGCGTGCCACTGCTCCAGCGTGCGGCGGATCTGGTCTTCATCGACCAGGATCGGCTCCACCACCAGATTGGTGTGGAACTTGATCTCGTCCAGCGCATGGGTCGGATTGCTGGTACCCACGAACAACTTGCCGCCGCGCTTGAACAGCGGCAGCACGTTGTGCTTGCGCAGCAGCTCCTCGCTGACCAGGCTCATCGCATTCTGGCTGGCATCGAAGGTGGACACGTCGAACAAGGGCATGCCGAACTCGACCGCGTTGGCGGCTGCCAGCTGGGCCGCCCCAACCACCTTGTTCTGCGCGAACCACGTAGGCAGCGGCTGTCGGGCGGCGGCAGCCTTGGCCATGGCATCGCGGGCGGAAGCCTCGTCCAGCGCACCATCCTGGACCAGGCGACGGGCCAAGCCGGTGATGCCGACGAGATTGGCGGTGGTTACGGCGTTCATAGGGATCCTTGCTCGTGGTCTGACAGTGCTACGCACCTTCCAAGGGCGCAGCACAGGGCAGCAGAGCCCGTCGATGCCTGATGATCGACGACGATGCCAGTCCTTCAGCAATGCGGCCTATCGAAGATCATCTTCTCCGACAGGCACGGCCCCTACTCCCGCGAACATGATAGCGCTGCCAGATCAGTGGGAGTGTGACTGAGCCAACAACTGACTCAGCTTCGGCATTCGGCGGGAACACGCTGTTGCTCACCGGCCCTGATCGAGCAACTCCAACTGATTGCGGAATCGCCTCCCAACGTTGGAGTCAACAGTAGCTCGATCGCACCCGCCCGTTCGGTCGTGGTGACCTTGAGCACTCCATTTCCCTCGCACTCAATCGCCTCGACATTGGTCGTCTTTCCACCGATACCCGCCATGTTGTCACAGGCCGAAGAAGTCAGCTTGGCTTGCGCCGCAACGTTTTCGGCAACCAGCGACTTGTATGACCCGACCCCGACCAAGGCCTCGGCGACACGGGCACGGATGGTGTAGTCCTGATACGCAGGAATCGCCAATGCAGTCAGAATCGAGATGATGGCAACCACCACCATCAGCTCAATCAATGTAAACCCCTTGCTCATTCCTCTCCCCCTTGAGGATGCCCGCTTGCTTCCCCCATGCAAGCAGAAAAAAAAAGGGCCCCTCACCAGCGGCAAAGGACCCTCTTCCACTGTGCGAGCCATTCAGCTCACACAGCAGTCACTCGTCACGAACCCTTACGGCATTCCGACGGAACGTACTTGTTGTTGGCAGCGTTGGCGACTTCGCACTTCCAGGTGATCACGTCACCCGGAACACTGCCCGCAGCGAGGGCAGCGCCACCGCTCATCGGGGTCAGGGTGAAGCTCACAGCCTTTGCGTTGTCCTGCATGCCAACAGTGATAACGCCGGTTTCCTTGGTGACCGCGATCGTCTTCACGTTCTTGGTGTCAGCCTTCGTGACGTCGAATGCATAGCCCTGGCCCAGGTCGGCAGCGCCGTTGCTGGCGTTTTCGGCGACGATGGTCTTGGCGGCCGAAGCGAGGGTCAGGCCTTCCGAGACGCGGGCGCGCACGGTGTAGTCCTGGTAAGCCGGCAGCGCAATGGCGGCCAGGATGGCGATGATCGCGACAACGATCATCAGTTCGATAAGGGTGAAGCCCTTCTGGTTCTTCATTTGGTACATCCCCAAGATAAGTGGTGGTTGATGTCAGCGGACAGGATCGGTCCGACCATTGGCCGGTTGAGCGGGACCTGCCCCTGCGGGTGGATCAACGCAGGTTGCGTGCCAACCCCGGCACGCCTCCCCCTGGATTTCCCCGCGCCCATGATGGCAGCAATTTCGCGGATGGGAACCCCCCGCATACGAATCTGCGATGGACGCGGCAATGTGACGCAGTACGTCACCTTTGGTCGCCCCCTGCCACGAATTCGCACACTGAGCCGCCCGCCAACTGCCCAGATGGCCCTGAACCCGCTACCATCAACGACTAGTTGCCCGCCTGGGGATGGCGGGCCTTGGGGAGCCAACATGTCTGTCAGTCGCAGTGCGATCAAGAAAGAGCCGGTGGCGCGCGCCACCATGGACTTGCAGCCGTTTGTCTGGGAGGGGACCGACAAGCGGGGCGTGAAGATGAAGGGCGAGCAGCTAGCAAAGAACGCCAACCTGCTGCGCGCCGAGCTGCGCCGTCAGGGGATCAATCCCGGCCAGGTCAAGGCCAAGCCCAAGCCGCTGTTCGGTGCGGCGGGGAAGCCGATCAAGCCCAAGGACATTGCCTTCTTCAGCCGCCAGATGGCGACCATGATGAAGTCAGGCGTGCCGATTGTTTCAGCACTGGAGATCATCGGCAGCGGGCACAAGAACCCCCGCATGAAGAAGATGGTTGAGAGCATCCGCGCGGATATCGAGGGCGGCTCTTCGCTACATGAGGCCATCAGCAAGCATCCTGTTCAGTTCGACGAGCTCTACCGGAATCTGGTGCGTGCCGGCGAGGGCGCCGGTGTACTGGAAACCGTACTGGACACGGTCGCTACCTACAAAGAGAACATGGAAGCCCTCAAGGGCAAGATCAAAAAAGCCCTGTTCTATCCGGCGATGGTCGTCGTGGTGGCCTTTGTCGTATCTGCAATCCTGCTGATGTTCGTCGTCCCGCAGTTCGAGGAAGTCTTCCAGAGCTTCGGCGCGGAACTCCCCGCGTTCACTCAGATGATCGTGGCAGCATCCCGCCTCATGCTGTCCTGGTGGTGGCTGCTTCTGATCATCCTTGTAGGTGGCAGCGTCGGACTCCTGATGGCTTACAAGCGCTCACCCTCGATGCAGCACTCGTTCGATCGCCTGATCCTGAAGGTCCCGGTGATCGGCCAGCTGATGCACAACAGTTCGATCGCCCGTTTCGCCCGTACCACCGCCGTGACCTTCAAGGCCGGCGTACCGCTGGTGGAGGCGCTGGGCATCGTGGCCGGCGCCACTGGCAACAAGGTCTATGAGGAATCCGTGCTGCGCATGCGCGACGATGTCTCGGTCGGCTATCCGGTCAACATGGCCATGAAGCAGACCAACCTGTTCCCGCATATGGTCATCCAGATGACCGGCATCGGCGAGGAGGCCGGCGCCCTGGATGCCATGCTGTTCAAGGTAGCCGAGTATTATGAGCAGGAAGTCAACAATACTGTGGATGCTCTGAGCAGCCTGCTGGAACCGATGATCATGGTGTTCATTGGTACCATTGTCGGTGGCATCGTGATCGGCATGTACCTCCCCATCTTCAAACTCGGCGCCGTCGTCGGCTAAAGGTATCAATGGCATTTCTCGACCAGCACCCCGGCCTCGGCTACCCCGCCGCGGCCGCCCTGGGACTGCTGCTGGGCAGTTTCCTGAACGTGGTCATCCTGCGGCTGCCCAAGCGGCTGGAGTGGCAGTGGAAGCGCGATGCGCGCGAGGTCCTGGAGGAACCGGACTTCTATGAACCACCCCCACCGGGGATCGTGGTGGAGCCGTCGCACTGCCCGCACTGCAAGCACAAGCTGAGCTGGTACGAGAACATCCCGCTGTTCAGCTGGATCATCCAGGGCGGCAAGTGCCGCCACTGCAAGGCGCCGATCTCGCTGCAGTACCCGCTGGTGGAGGCCCTGACCTCGGTACTGGTGCTGGCCTGCGTCTGGCAGTTCGGTTTCGGCTGGCAGGGCTTCGGCGCCATTGTGCTGACCTGCTTCCTGATCGCCCTGTCCGGCATCGACCTGCGCACGCAGCTGCTACCCGACCAGTTGACCCTGCCGCTGATGTGGCTGGGGCTGATAGGCAGCATCGACAACCTGTACATGCCGGCCAAGCCCGCCTTGGTAGGCGCGGCGGTGGGTTACCTGTCGCTGTGGACGGTTTGGTGGCTGTTCAAGCAGCTGACCGGCAAGGAAGGCATGGGCCACGGCGACTTCAAGCTGCTGGCGGCGCTGGGCGCCTGGTGCGGGCTGAAGGGCATCCTGCCGATCATCCTGCTGTCGTCGGTGCTGGGCGCCATCATCGGCTCGATCTGGCTGTACAGCCGCGGCCGTGACCGGGCCACGCCCATCCCGTTCGGGCCGTATCTGGCCATTGCCGGCTGGCTGTACTTCATGTGGGGCGCGCCACTGGTGGAGCAGTACATGGTGATGAGCGGGCTGCGCTGAGGGAATTTCCCATGAGCCGCTATGTGGTTGGCCTGACCGGGGGCATCGCCTCCGGCAAGAGTGAGGTGACCCGGCGCTTCGAGGCGCTGGGGATCGTGGTGGCCGACGCCGATCTGGCCGCACGGGCCGTGGTGGCTGCCGGCAGCCCGGCGCTGGCCCGCATTGCCGAGCGTTTCGGCGCCGACATGCTGCTGGCCGATGGCAGCCTGGACCGGGGGCGCCTGCGCGCCCACGTGTTCGCCGACCCGGCCGAGCGGACGGCGCTGGAAGCCATCACCCACCCGGCCATCCGCCTGCTGATGCAGCAGCAGTGCGAGCAGGCCACCAGTGCCTATGCGATTGCCGCGATTCCCCTGCTGACCGAGGTGGGTGGGCGAAAGGCCTACCCATGGCTGGACCGGGTGTTGCTGGTGGATGCGCCCGAAGCCGTGCAGCACGCCCGGCTGATGCAGCGCGATGGCATTGATGCCGCGCTGGCCGACCGGATGATTGCCGCCCAAGCCAGCCGCGCACAGCGGTTGGCGCTGGCCGATGACGTGGTGGTCAATGATGGGCAGCCGGAGGACCTGCAGGTGCAGGTGGAACAGCTGCATGCGCGGTACCTGGGGTTGGCCGGGGGTTGAGGCCGGGTTGCCGGCCAGCGGCCGGCACTACCTAGGTGCATCCACGCGCGGCGTGGATCTGTGGATCTGCTGTAGAGCCGAGCCGATGCTCGGCTGTGTCTATCAAGCCGAGCATCGGCTCGGCTCTACAAAGCACTCTGTATCCACGCTTGGAGTGGATCTACTCCAGCTGCAGGCGGGCGTAGCGGGTAAGTTCGCGGGCGCCTAGCAGCAGGCCGTCGACCACATCGGGATTGAGTTGCTGGCGGGCACCGCCCTGCTCTCGCGCGATTTCGGCGGCGTGCAGTAGCTGGATCAGAGTGTTCAGACCGGCAAGCGTGCGGCTGAGGCCGGCCATCGTGGCTGCCTGCGCCGGGCTGGCCCCTTGCACGTCCAGCGGCTGGCCGTCGGCGGCGTCGCGGCCATCCATGCGCGCCAGCAGGGCGGGCAGCAGGTCCTTGGGGTCATCCAGCAGAACTTCGACACGCTCGGCGACGTCGGCAGGCAGCAGGTGGGCGGCGTCGCCGATCAGGGCGTGCAGCTGGGGGAACAGCGGGCGGGTGGACATGGTGAGGCTCCTCGCAGACGGCAGGCCACCTGCAGATGCAAGGTGGCGGACGGTGCGGGTTGGCGTACCGGACAACTCCCAGATGGATGGAAACTCCGGCGGATTCCCGGGAATCCCCACGCACCGCCCGCCATGAAGCGAGCACAGCGCATTGTCCGCGATGCCGCGCGAGGCATCGGAAGCTTTCCATCTGACAGTTGATTTCAGGACGCCAATCCCGGCCAAGGCACCTGCCCCGGCCAGGTCATCAGGCCATCGCCGCACGCGGCGATCTGTAAGGAAATTCCCAAGTGCGGCGCGGGCTTGCCAATGCGTGGGCTGGAACACGCGCGGGGCGCGGCAGCGATCACGGTGGTGTCGCGTTGGGCCTGAGGCCCGATCGTCGCGCGAGGGGGATTCGGTGGCACAAGCGACACAGAGCGCAAAGGTCGGCAGGGTTCGTGCCGACCAAGGTCGGCACCCACCAAAGCATGGGCCCTTACAGCGGCTTCGGCGAGAACGTCAGGGTGGCGATCACGCCACGCTGGCCACCGGGGCGCACGCTCACCTGCCAGCCGTACAGATCGCACAGGCGGCTGACGATCGACAGGCCGATGCCGCCGCCCTGCGAATGGCCGGCGTGGGTGCCACGGTAGCCACGCTGGAACAGCTTGGCCGCATCTTCCTCGCTCAGGCCCGGGCCGCTGTCGGTTACCGAGACCGCGTTGGCGCCCACGTGCACGCGCACTTCGCCATCCTGCGAATACTTCACCGCGTTGCCGATCAGGTTGCCCAAGGCCACCGACAGCGCGGCTTCGGGCGCATCGATCACCAGATCGCGCTCGCCTTCCAGCGCCAGCTCCAGCGGCTTGCCACCCAGCTGCGCACGATGCGCGTCCAGCAGCTGCTCGGCCACGCGGGCGACGTTGCTGGTGCCCTGCCCGCGCTCGTTGCGCGACAGCAGCAGCAGCGCGCCGATCAGGTCGCTGCACTGCTGTTCGGCACGCTGGATGCGCTGCAGGCGCTGCAGCACCTTCTCGTCCAGGCCGGGCCGGGTCAGCAGCAGCTCGGTGGCGCCACGGATCACCGCCAGCGGCGTGCGCAGCTCGTGGCTGACGTCTGCATTGAACTCGCGGTCGCGCTGCACCACCTCGGTCAGCCGCGACGAATAGTCGTCCAGTGCCTGGGCCAGCTGCCCCACTTCGTCGTCGGGGAAACGTGGCGCCAAGGGTTCGGGGTCACTGGTACCGCCGCGGTAGGCGCGCAGCCGCGCGGCCAGATCCGACACCGGTTTCATCACCTTCGACGCCGACCACCAGCCCAGCACCAGCGACAGCACGCTGAACACCAGCACCGACAGCACCAGCGCGCGGTTGAGCTGCTTGCCGCCACGCACGCTGTCGGTCATGTCATAGGCGAGGAAGAACCAGGCGTCGTCGGCCTTGCGCACCGCCAGCTTGTAGGCGTACGGCTGCCCCTGCTCGTCGGTGCCACTCAGGTTGTAGTTGCCATTCTGCAGGTCGGCCCACTGCGGCCAGGATTCGCGGGCCTTGTCGAACTTGTCCGCCGAGTAGGCGTATGCCCGGATCTGCTGCACGGGCACCGCCGGATTGCGCCCCGGATGCTCATAGAAGCGGCGCGCGTACTCTTCGATGTTGTGGTTGATCACGTCCTCCACCAACTGGTTTTCCACCCGCATGCGGGCCCAGTTGGTGGCGAACGCGAACAGTGTTGTCAGGCAGAAGCCCAACAACACGAACGACACGATGATGCGGCTGCGCAGGCGCCGCCGATAAGGCGTGCGCCGGCGCTCCCCCTTCGTTGCCACCGAATCAGGCTTCCGGGGTGGCGATGCGGTATCCGATGCCATGGCGGGTCTGGATCAGCGGCACTTCAAACGGCTTGTCGACCACCGCACGCAGGCCATGGATGTGCACGCGCAGGGAATCCGAGTCGGGCAGTTCTTCGCCCCACACACGGGTCTCCAGCTCCTGGCGGGTCACCACGGCGGGGGCCGCTTCCATCAGCGCCTGCAGGATCTTCAGTGCGGTCGGGTTGAGCTGCAGCAGCTTGCCCTGCCGGCGCACTTCCAGCGTGTCCAGGTTGTATTCCAGATCGCCGGTTTCCAGCACGCGGGTCTGCACGCCCTTGCCGCGTCGCGACAGGGCGTTCAGACGCACTTCCACTTCCTGCAGCGCAAACGGCTTGATCAGGTAGTCGTCTGCGCCGGAATCGAAGCCGGCCAGCTTGTTGTCCAGCGAATCGCGGGCAGTGAGCATCAGTACCGGGGTCTGCTTGCGCGCTTCATTGCGCAACTTGCGGCAGACCTCGATGCCGTCCATGCCTGGCAGGTTGAGATCCAACACGATCGCGTCGAACTCGTGCACCACGGCCAGGTGCAGACCGGTAACCCCGTCAGCCGCGAAGTCCACGGTGTGCCCCCGGTCCTCCAGGTAGTCGCCCAGGTTGGCCGCAATGTCGCTGTTGTCTTCGATTACCAGGATTCTCACTGTCACCTCTAATTGACGATTTTGCCGACGTGCTGAGCCTTGCTCAGATCGTGCTGTGCCTTGTCCTTGTACCGCTCACGCTCGGCGACGGTCATGCACTGTGTCGTGGACCGGTTCGAACCGATGACCTTTTCACGTTGGCATATTAGACGACTATCTTCACGCGCCTGTGTCAAAACCGTGTTCACGATCTCCTGGTCGTTGAAGACGTCGGTTCGCACCTGTTCAGGCATGGCATCACGGTTCGGATGCTGCTCGACGGCGGTGCGCATGCGTACCAGCGCCTCGCGCACACGGCTGCGATCGGCCGGCTTCAGTTCGCTGTAGGTCTCGCCATCATTGAGCTCGACTTCGATGCGTTCGATCTGCTGCTGCAGCGGCTTGCCCGGGATGAAGACCTCACCGGCCCGCTTGGAGGCCGCGACGGTGGTGGCCAGGGTCAGTCCCAGGATCAGGACTGCAGGTATCAGAAGAGGCTTCATGACAAACGAATCCTTGTTTGGGTTGAATGCCGACTGTATTCGCACCGCCTTCACGCCAGCAAGTGCCAACCGCCGGGGCGGCGGACGGCCTAGCGGTTGCCGGGCGGACTGAAGTTGTTGAAGGTCCGCTGGTCATGGATCAGCGCCTTGCCCTTTTCTTCGATGCGCCGCCGCTCGGCCACGCTCAGGCAACGGCTTCGGGGCATGTTGCTGCCGGTGGTGCGGGTGTGCTGGCAGATCTGCCGGCTGTCCTCGTGGGCCCGGACCAGAACGGTGTTGATCCGTTCCTGATCGTTGAAGACCTCAGCCTGCACCTGTGGCGGGAGTTCCTGCAGCGCCTGGTGGTCCCCCATCCGCTGGGTGATGCGGGCCAGAGCCTGCCGCACCTGGGCACGGTCGTCTGCGGAAATCTCGCTGTAGTCGCCGTCATCGAGCGCCTTTTCGACCCGCCGCACCTGCTCGGCCACTGGCGCCTGGCGGTCCATCTGCACAACGGGGTTCTCCGGCTTGGCCGCAGCAGTCCCCACCAGCCCCAGCAACAACGCGATCATCGTGATGCGGTACATCGCCAGCCTCCGATCCATCCAGGAACGATGGGGGCACTCTACGACCGTCACCGGGCCTCCACAAGGGACGCGCCACAGCCATAAAAAAGACCCAGGCGGTGCCCCCGCCTGGGTCTGAAGTTGTATCCCGATACCGATCCTGCTGAGAGGCAGAGCTGCGGTTCGCTGAAGGCTACGCCGGGGCCGATTAAAGGCGTGTTAAACCCGGCCTCATTCACCCATGAGAATCGCAAGCAACTGAATAATCAGGGCTTTTTAAGTTTCTCGACGTGCTCGATGATGCGTGTCGCCACGTCCACCCCACAGGCGGCTTCGATCCCCTCCAGCCCCGGCGTGGAGTTGACCTCCAGCACCAGCGGGCCACGGGCGGAGCGGATCAGGTCCACGCCACAGACCGACAGGCCCAGCGCCTTGGCCGAACGCACCGCCACCTGCTGCTCGGCACGGCTGGCCTTGGCGGCCACCGCCGTGCCGCCGGCGTGCAGGTTGGAGCGGAAGTCGCCTTCCGGCGCCTGCCGCTGCATCGAGGCCACCACCTGGTCGCCGACCACGAAGCAGCGCAGGTCGGCGCCCTTGGCCTCACCGATGAACTCCTGCATCAGGAAATTGGCATACAGCCCGCGCAGGGCCTCGACGATGCCGCGCGATGCACTGGCCTTCTCGGTGAGGATCACGCCACGCCCCTGGGTACCCTCGTTGAGCTTCACCACGTGCGGCGGCGGGCCCAGCATGGACAGCAGGTCGACAGTGTCATCGGGGTTGTCGCCGAACACGGTGACCGGCATGTCGATGCCCTTGGCCGCCAGCAACTGGTGTGCGCGCAGCTTGTCGCGCGAACGCAGGATCGCGTCGGACGGATTGGGCGTGCGCGCGCCCATCAGCTCGAACTGGCGCAGCACAGCGGTGCCATAGCGGGTGATGGAGGCACCGATGCGCGGAATGACCATGTCCACGCCGGTCATCGGCCGGCCCTTGTAGTGCATCGAGAAGCCATCGGCGGCGATGCGCATGTAGCAGCGCAGCGGGTCGAGGATGCGCACGGTGTGGCCGCGCGCGCGCGCTGCCTCGACCAGCCGGCGGGTGGAGTACAGGGAGCTGTTGCGGGACAGGATGGCGAGCTTCATCGCGGCAGGATCGGGCGGCAGGCGCGCAGCATAGCGCGGGCGTGTGGCGCTGCGATGATGGATGTACTCAGAGCCGCTGGCGCAACAGTGCCGGTGTCAGCTGCGTCATCTTCAACGTCAGCTTCCGCAGCGACGTTGCATTGGCATAGCCAACCCGCTCGGCCACATCCTCCACCGAAAGATCTGTCCGCTCCAGAAGCCGCTGAGCCATCCGCATCCGTACCGTCTGCACCAGCACCCGTGGCGAACTGCCGGTAACCCGATGGACGCGTCGGGCCAGGGTACGCGCCGTCAGGTGCAGGCGCCGGGCCGCTTCTTCCATGCCCAGAGCATGCGGCAGGCTGGTTTCGATCAACGATTCGAAACGGCGCACGGTGTCGTCATCGTGGTCGGCATCCTGCCAGGCCATGTAGCGAGCCTGGGTGGTGCGGCTGTCCACCAGCAGGAAACGCATGACCGCCTCGGCCACGTCACGCCCGGAGTACTGGCGCACCAGGTGCAGCATCAGATCCATCTGTGCCATTGCTGCCCCTGCCGTGGTCAGTCGACCCTCCTCTGCCACCATGCAGGCCGGATCCAGCCGTGCCTGCGGGAAGCGCCGACGCAGCAGGCCCGCCAATGCCCAATGACTGGTGACACGACGGCCGTCGAGCAATCCAGCCTCCCCCAGCACCAGTACCCCCGAACAGCTGGCGCAGACCCTGCCCCCGCTCGCGTGGAAGTGGGCAGCCAAGCGTGCCAGATGCTGGGCATCCGGCATGGCCAACCGGCGCAATGCAATACCGTCGGTGTAGCGGGCGTCCAGTCCACATGGCTCGTGCCCGTTGGCATCGAGCATGCCGTCCAGCCCCAGGCTGGGGATGACCAGTACGCCGGCAGCCCCATCGCCGATGCTGGACAGCGGATCGGCCTTCAGCGTCATGCCATTGCTCAACCGCAACTGGCGACGGCTGCCTGCCACGCGCCAGCGCAGCGCCGGCTGACCGAGGCGCTCGGCCGAGCGATTGGCGAAATCCAGTACATCGAGTGTCGCGCCCACGCTGGCAGCCAACGTCCCGTCGAGCACCGCGATGATGAATTCAGGTTTGTCCATTCTGGATTGTTTTTTGTCAATCAAGACACCTCGCAGTGTAGACCAGCAACGCTTTAATAAGTCACGCGGTCATCACATCGGGGGCTTGAGCAATGCAGACAGAGCCACGCAGCACGGTGTTGATGGGCTCGCCTGCAGTACTGCCATCACTGTGGCCGGCCTTCGCCCTGTGCCTGTCGATGGCGGTTGCCAACGGCCTGGGGCGATTTGCCTACGCACTGCTGCTTCCCGCCATGCGCGAGGATCTGCAATGGACCTATGCGCAGGCGGGTTGGCTCAACACGGCAAATGCGCTCGGCTATGTGCTTGGAGCAGGCACCGCCTATGCGCTTCTGCACCGGGTCAGCGCACGCCGCTTGTTCCAGGCAGGCCTGGGGCTGTGCGTGTTCACTCTCGCCGTGACCGGCGCCAGCGGTGCCCTGCCCTGGCTGAGCACCCAACGCGTCCTCAACGGCGTCGGCGCTGCCTGGGTCTCGGCCTGCGGCAGCACGCTCGTGCTGCTGCACTACCGGCATGCACCCAACCGTCGCGGAGCGGCAACAGGTCTGTTCTTCGGCGGCGCCGGCATCGGGATCATTGCCGCCGGCCTGGCCGTGGCGCCGCTGCTGGCCATCCATGGGGCCGCAACCTGGCCAACGGCGTGGCTGGTGCTGGGGGCCGTTGGGCTTCTCGCCTCGATATGGCCAATGACACTGGCCGGCCGGATACAGGAATCAACCGCCGTCACTGAAGCCCACGACCATGCGCCGCTGCCACTTCGGCACCTGGGTGCCTGCCTGGCAGCCTACTTCTGCTGGGCCGGTGGCTACATCATCTATCTCACTTTCATTTTTGCGTGGCTGCGCGACCACGGACTGTCCTGGCAGCAGGGCATCGCCGTGTGGACGGTGCTGGGCATCGCAATCCTGTGTTCGGGAATGCTCTGGCGGCGCGCGCTGGGTGCATGGCCTGGCGCGCACGTGCTGTCAGCGTGCTGCGCGGTGTCACTGCTGGGCACGCTGGCACCGTTGCTGGGCGGCACGACGGGCCTGTTTGTTTCCGCTGCGGTGTTCGGCTCAAGCGTCTTCATCGCTGCAGCCGCCATCGCGGTCCTTGTCCGGCAGAACCTGCCTGCGGCGCGCATAGGCCGCGCGATGGCCCTGTTCAACCTCGCCTTCGCCGCCGGCCAGGCCATCGGTCCGGTGGCCGCCGGCGCAGTGGCCGATCGTACCGGTCTGGATGGAGCGCTATGGCTCAGTGCCGCGCTGCATGTCGCCGCCGTCGCCCTGCCGTGGGCGGCACGCGCCCCGCGCGGCGCCGGATGAACCTCACCAGCCTCCAAGGAGCTCCGTGTGCGCATTGTCATCTCTCCGCGATTTTCCGAAGTCGATGTGCTCGGGCATGTCACCAACACCGCGCTGCCGGTGTGGTTCGAGCATGGCCGCCTTCCGATCTTCCTGCATTTCAGCCAAACCGGAAACATGCGCGATCTCAGTCTGATCCTGCGCCGTTATGAAATCGACTTCCTGAAACAGATCCGCGCAGAGCACGACGTCGAGATCGACACCCGCATTGATGCGATCGGCCGGTCGTCCCTGTCCATCGTGCAGAACGCCTTCCAATGCGGCCAGCAGGTCGCCAGCGGACGCTGCGTGATGGTCCATTTCGACTACACCGCCAACGCTGCGCAGGAGATCGACGGCACGCGACGGCGCGCCCTGTCGATCTTCTTCACCGAGGAGTACGCCCAATCACTTGCGATGAAGGAACCATCATGCTGAACAAGACCCACCGCGACACCGAGAGCTTCCTGCGGCAGATCCAGAACGTGCTGCCCGTGTTCGACAGCAATACGCTGCCGCAGGAGCCGCTGCCCAAGGAGCGCTGGGCGCAACTGATGGACGAGGGCATCTGCCTGCCCGCTATTCCGGTGGCGCACGAGGGGCGGCACAACCACCGCGAAATGTGCGAAGTGATTGAAATGATGTCGGAGTACAACCTGCCGCTGGGCATGTACACGATGATCGTAACCGTGCTTTTCCTGCGCAACGTAGCGCTCAGCGGATCGTCCCGGCTGCAGGCGGAGGTCTTCGAGGACTTCCTCGAAAACCCCGTGATCGGCGGCATCGCCTTCACCGAGCCGGAGCATGGCTCGAGCCTGTCGCGCATGAAGACTACCTATGAAGAACAGGATGGCAGCTACTACGTGCGGGGCAGCAAGCATTGGCAGGCCTTCAGCGCACAGGCCGACTGGTGGATCGTGTGCGCCCGCCAGTACGCCGGAAAACAGTTCGGCTACTTCGTGCACCGGCGCTCGGACGGTGGCTTCGTTACCACCGAGGTCTACGACAGCCTTGGCCTGAAGAACCTGGGATACGGGCTGAACGAAATCGACATCCGGGTCGCCCCCCACCGGCGGCTCGACAAGCGTCGCACGGGACTGGGTGATACAGCCGAGATCCTGTGCGCGTCGAGGTTCAGCAAGGCGGCCATGTCCAGCGGCTTTCTGCGCCGTCTCTACCGGGAAGCGCTGTCGCAGACGCAGAACCGACAGATCGGCGAAGGCTCCCTGTATGACATCGAATACGTGCGCTACAAAGTGTCGCGCATCCGCAACCACTACGTGATCTGCAACGCGCTTTACCACCATCTTCTGCTTGAAGAAGACTACACCTGCGATATCTCCGGCAGCATGTTCGCCTCCCTGGCCACCAAGGTGCTGTCGTCGGAACTGATGCTGGATTCCGCCATCGACTACCAACAGCTGTGCGGCGGAGAAGGCTACCGCACCGGTGCGGACAACATCGCTGCACACGCCCTGCTGGATGCACGGGTGTACACGATCTTCGATGGAACCAATGATCTGCTGTGCCAACACCTGGCCGACATCGCCCTGCATGAGATGCATGTTGGCGGATTCGCGAATCTGCGCGACGTCCTGCAGGCCAACCCCTACAGCCGCTTCGCTGCGGCTCAGGCACCCCAGTTCGACGACATCGATACGCAGAACCTCAACCAGGCAGGCCGGGTTGTTCTGGGGCGGATGCTGTCGCGGATCTTCGGGCTGGACTGCCTGGTGCGCCGCGCACAGCGCCTGCACCAGATGCCCGGAGCGGGTCTGGTGGCGCGCGACCACGAGTCACAGGCACGCTACGACCGTCGCGACATTCGACAGGCGTCAAAACTGCTGATGCTCAATCTCAATGCGCTGCGGGAAGAGCTCGATTACGTGCAGAGCGACGCATGCGCATGAAGCAGCGTCGATCACGGGCAGCTGTGGCAGGATCGCGTGGCGCAGCAACGTGGAAACTGCACGTTGAACCACAGGGCTGTGCGGAAACCCGGAGCATCTGATACTGGCCCGGACCGCAGGGTGGAGCGGGCGAAGGGAATCGAACCCTCGTCAGTAGCTTGGGAAGCTACAGCTCTACCATTGAGCTACGCCCGCGTTGCGGTGGAAAGTCTATGCGCTGGGGCCGGTGTTGCGCAATGGTGCCCCCGCATCAGAGCGGGTTCGGAGCCCTTTCGTTGCCGAAAGGGATCCGACCCCGCCTGGTTTCTGCTTAGAAGCTGCCGCTGAAGTTGGCGAACAGCGTCGCGTCCTGGGCACGCTTCTGCCCGGCCGAAGCGCTCAGGCCGAAGTTGCTCTGCAGGCCGAACAGCTCGGTACGGGCACCCAGCACCACGGTGGCGTAGTTCTTGTCGAAGTTCAGGCCCGGCACGCGATAGCTCCCCAGTTCCGGCAGGGTCTGCAGCCAGGCACTGGCCTGCTTGGTGTCTTCGAACTCGTGGTCGTAGGTCACCTGCGCGTACGGCTTGACGGTGCCGCCATCGAAGCGGGCCTGCCAGCCGATGCGACCGACGGTCGAATCGACGTTCTGGCGGTCGTAGCCCAGTGCCGTGGCCAGGGTGTCGGCCGCAGCGCTTTCGGTGTAACCGTCGATCTTCACCTTCTGCCAGATCACCGAAGCAATCGGGCCGTGGCGGAAGCCGCCTTCGGTGCCGAACTCGTAACCGGCGTTCAGGGCAGCGGTCAGGTTGCTGCCGTCCGGCGAACCACCGTGCTCGCGGGTGGCCGGACCCAGCTGGACCTTGCGGTTCACGTCATAGGACAACCAGGTGTAGCTGACCTGGCCATTGACCCAGATGCGGTCGTGGTACCAGCCCGCGAACAGACCGGCGGTGGTGTCCTTCTGGGTGAAGTCGCCACGGCTGTTGCCGAAGTCGGCATTGAGGCGACCGAAGCCTGCGAAACCGCCGAACACCATGCCGTCGCGTGCCCAGTCGATACCGAACAGGCCGGCCGGCGCCAGGCCGTCGTACAGGTCGGCATGGTCATAGCGCTGCAGGTCACCACGCACGCCGCCCCACCAGGACAGGCCGTCGGCCGGGCGACCACCCAGGTGCATGCTGACCTGGTCGGCACGCGAACGGCCGATGGTCTGTGCCGAGTGGCTCAGCACCTGCTGCAGACGCGGGCCTTCCAGCACCGAGACCGCATACTGGCCCAGCAGCTGATGGCCGGCGGTGGTCGGATGCACGCCGTCGGCGAACAGGTAGGTATTGGCCGCATCCGGGCTGACGTAGCTGGTCGGGTTGCAGGTCAGGATGCTCTGCGTCGAGTTGGCCGGGTCAATCTTGCAGCCGGTGCTGGTGACGTTGGTGAAGCCGTACATGCCCGGGTTGGCAGCGACTTCGCCCAGCACGGTGAAGGTATCGAGCGGGATGAACTCGATGCCGGCCTGCTTCAGGCCACCGTACAGGGCCTTGTTGTAACCGGCCGACAGCGCGGTGGCGGTGGCGGCATTCGGGCCGCGGAAGGCCGGGGTCAGGCCGACGTTGGGCAGGTTCGGCACCAGCACGTACTGCGCACCGGCCTGCTTCAGCGCGCCGACCAAAGCGATCTGATCGGTGACGGCCGCACCGATGATGGCCTGCGCCTGGGCCGGCGCAGCGGCGGCGGCGGCGGCGAACAGGTCATTGGCGCCGCCCCAGACGGTGTACAGGGCATTGGCGTCAGCCTTGCCGCCATTTGCGGCGAGATAGCGCGCCGCCTGCGACTTCAGCGACGGGATGGTGCCCATCGCGCTCGATACATCCACGCCGACGCGGGCGCCGCCAGCAGCGTAGTTGTCGCCATTCTGGCCATTACCGTTGGGCGTGCCATCGAGGCCGTAGTAATTGGCCACCTGTTGCGACCACACCAAGCCCGGGTTGGTGGTGAACTGGCCGGTGACCGGCTGCACGCCCGGCGGCAGCAGCGGGCGGAAATAGCCGGCATCGGTGAGGCTGTCACCGAAGAACACGGCTCTGGAATACGGGGATTCGCCTGCCATGGCCGGTAGCGCGGCCAGCGCGATCGCGGCCGCCATCAGGGAGCGGATCGGGCGTTTGCTGAGCAGCATGTAAAGAACTCCTGTGGGGATATCGTTGAGGACCCGGCGGACGTACGCCGGCGCACGGTGAATGGTTTCACCGCGCCGCCATTTGCTCACGCTGCGCCGCCGCATGGATTGTCGCCCGGGCACGGGAAAACCCGCTGTGCCGGAGCTGGCGCCCGGTTCGATTTGCAAACGTTCCGATCCCGGCGGGCTATCAGCGACAATGCGTGGATGAACATCCAGCTCAACGGTGAACCCCGTACCCTGCCCGCTTCGGCGACCCTCCACGACCTGCTCGACGCCGAGCAGCTGCTGCAGCGCCGGGTGGCGGTGGAGGTCAACGGCGAGATCGTCAGCCGCAGCCGCCATGGCGAACATGTCCTGTCCGAAGGCGACGTTGTGGAGATCGTGCATGCACTGGGCGGAGGCTGAGACCTGTCCGGGTGTTCAGGGGTCAGGTCCCTTTGCCGGTGGCAAAGGGATCTGACCCCACGCTCGACCCCGCCCTCTGCGTGACCCCATCTTCAGGCGGATAAGCGATAATCGCGCCATGAACGTTCATGTCTCCCCCGATTCGCTGGTGATCGCCGGCAAGACCTATGGCTCGCGGCTGCTGACCGGCACCGGCAAGTTCAAGGACCTGGAAGAAACCCGCCTGGCCACCGAGGCTGCTGGCGCCCAGATCGTGACCGTGGCCATCCGCCGCACCAACATCGGGCAGAACCCGGGCGAGCCGAACCTGCTCGACGTGCTGCCGCCGGATCGCTACACCATCCTGCCCAACACCGCCGGCTGCTACACCGCCGAAGACGCGTTGCGCACCTGCCGCCTGGCCCGTGAGCTGCTGGACGGCCACAACCTGACCAAGCTGGAAGTGCTGGGCGACCAGAAGTCGCTGTACCCGGACGTGGTGCAGACCCTCAAGGCGGCCGAGCAGCTGGTCAAGGACGGCTTCGAGGTGATGGTCTACACCTCCGACGACCCGATCCTGGCCAAGCGCCTGGAAGAGATCGGCTGCGCTGCGGTGATGCCGCTGGCCGCACCGATCGGTTCGGGCCTGGGCATCCAGAACAAATACAACCTGCTGCAGATCATCGAAGACGCCAAGGTGCCGATCATCGTCGACGCTGGTGTGGGCACCGCGTCGGATGCGGCAATTGCGATGGAGCTGGGCTGTGACGGCGTGCTGATGAATACCGCCATTGCCGGTGCACGTAGCCCGGTGCTGATGGCCAGTGCGATGCGCAAGGCGGTCGAGGCCGGCCGCGAGGCCTTCCTGGCCGGGCGCATCCCGCGCAAGCGCTACGCCAGCGCCTCCTCCCCGGTGGATGGGCTGATCGGCTGATGACCAATCCTTTCGACAGCGCCGGTTCCAAGGCCCCGCCCAAGCCCTTCACCGTGAGCGAGGGCCGCCGCGAGGTGCGCAGCTTCGTGTTGCGCCAGGGCCGCTTCACTCCCGCCCAGCAGCGCGCGTTCGACGAACGCTGGCCGCGCTTCGGCATCGACTACAACGGCCAGCCGCGTGACCTGGATGCCACCTTCGGCCGTCCGGCACACAAGGTGCTGGAAATCGGCTTCGGCAATGGTGCCGCGCTGCGCTTCGCTGCCCAGCACGACCCGTCGCGCGACTACATCGGCATCGAAGTGCACGCGCCCGGCGTGGGCCGGCTGCTGAACGCGCTGGCCGACGACAATGCCGACCACGTGCGCCTGTACCACCACGATGCGGTGGAAGTGCTGCAGAACGAGATCGCCGATGGCGCGCTCGATGAAGTGCGCATCTACTTCCCGGACCCGTGGCACAAGAAGCGCCACAACAAGCGCCGCCTGCTGCAGCCGGCGTTCGCCGAGCTGCTGGTGCGCAAGCTGCGCCCGGGTGGCCGCCTGCACTGCGCCACCGACTGGGAAGACTACGCCGAGCAGATGTGGGACGTGCTCGATGCCACCGCCGGGCTGGTCAACCGCGCCGGCCCGCGTGGCAGCGTGCCGCGCCCGGACTGGCGCCCGCAGACGCACTTCGAGACCCGCGGCCAGAAGCTCGGCCACGGCGTCTGGGACCTGTTGTACGACCGCACCTGACGATCGCCTGAGGACGCCGCGCCCCACATGGATACCGCGCTGACGCTGACCAACGACATGAAGCTCGTGCTCGGGCTGGTCGGCTTCACGATGGCGATGTTCCTGTTCGAGCGCATCCGCGCCGACGTGGTCGCGCTGGTGGTGCTGGTGGTGCTCGGTGTCACCGGCCTGATCGCGCCGGAGGAAATCTTCGGCGGTTTCTCCGGTAACGCGGTGATGAGCATCATCGCCACCACCATCCTCGGTGCGGGCCTGGACCGCACCGGGGCGCTGAACCGGCTGGCGGCTTGGCTGCTGCGGCGCGGCCACGGTGTCGAGCAGCGGCTGCTGATGATGACCACCGCCATCGCCGGCCTGAACTCGTCCTTCATGCAGAACCCGTCGGTGATGGCGCTGTACCTGCCGGTCGCCTCGCGATTGGCGGCGCGCACCGGGCTGACGATGCAGCGCCTGCTGCTGCCGATCTCGGCGGCGATCGTGATGGGCGGCGCGCTGACCATGGTCGGCAATTCGCCGCTGATCCTGCTGAACGATCTGCTGGCCTCGGCCAACAACAACCTGCCCTCGGGCCTGGCCACCATCGAGCCGCTGCGCATGTTCGCGCCGCTGCCGATCGGCGTGGCCCTGCTGATCGCCTCGCTGCTGTACTTCCGCTACTACGGCGACCGCAAGCTGGTGGAAGAGGAAAGCCTGGTCAACGACGGCGTCACCCCGGCACGCACCGAAAGCTATTTCGCCAAGACCTATGGCATCGAAGGCGATGTGTTCGAGTTGGTGGTGACCGCCGAAAGTCCGCTGGTGGGCATGACCCTGGGCGAGGCCGAGAACCTGCACGATGCGCCGCTGCTGCTGGCCCTGAAAACCGGCAACGACACCCGCCTGGCGCCGCCGGCGGAGATGCGCATCTGGGTCGGCAGCGTGCTGGGCGCGATGGGCCCGCGCGACCAGATCAACGACTTCGCGCAGAACCAGTTCCTGCGCATGTCTTCGCGCCTGAAGCATCTGGGTGACCTGTTCAACCCGAGCCGTGCTGGTATTTCCGAGGCGGTGGTGCCGCCGACCTCGAACGTGATCGGCAAGAGCGCGGCCGACCTGCGCCTGCGCAAGGAGCGCGGCATCAGCCTGCTGGCGATCAACCGCGACAAGCAGGTGATCCGCGAGGACGTGCGCGATGTGCAGCTGCGCGCTGGCGACATGCTGGTCTTCCACAGCATCTGGACCGACCTGGCGCAGGCCGCCAAGAGCCGCGACTTCGTGGTGGTGACTGACTACCCGACCGGCGAACAACGCCCGCACAAGTTCAAGATCGCGATGGCGATCTTCGCGCTGACCATCCTGATCGCGCTGACCAGCAAGCTGCCGGTGGCGCTGACGTTGATGACCGGCGTGGCCGGCATGCTGCTGACCGGCGTGCTGCGCATGGACGAGGCCTATGCCTCGATCAACTGGAAGACGGTGTTCATGATGGCCGGGCTGATTCCGCTCGGCTGGGCGATGGACTCCAGTGGTGCGGCCGCGTGGGTGGCCGGCCATACCATCGACAAGCTGCCCACCGGCATCCCGGTGTGGGTGCTGGAGGTGGCGCTGGCGCTGCTGACCACGGCGTTCTCGCTGGTGATCAGCCATGTGGGCGCAACCATCGTGATGGTGCCCATTGCGGTGAACCTGGCACTGGCGGCGGGTGGCAACCCGACGGCGTTTGCGCTGATCGTGGCGCTGTCGGCGTCCAACAACCTGATGACGGCCTCCAACCCGGTGATCTCGATGATCACCGGCCCGGCCAATTACACCCCGCGCGAGATGTGGCGGGTGGGCGGACCGTTGTCGCTGATCTATACCTGCGTGGTGGTGCTGATGATCAACCTGATGTTCTGAGGGGATTGATCGGCAGGGCTGCGCCCTGCACCCGCAGAAGCCGAAGCAACAGCAACAGCGGGAATTCCGTGGGATGGCGGGGCACTGTGGGTTTGCGAGGACGCCGTAAACCCATCCATGGGGGCTTGGTCGCGGCATCCATGCCGCTCACACCCCGCAAACCCACAGTGCCCCGCCTTCGACAGTTTCACGCGGCTGGTGGTGGGTGCCGACCGTTGGTCGGCACGGATCTCGCTCTGTTAGCTGTCGACCTTGGTCGACACGGCTTTTGTAGAGTCGAGCCGTGCTCGACTGCTTCTGGCCTCAGGCCAGGTAGACCTGCCCATCGCGGATATCGACCGGCACCGCGCGCAGGCGGTCGCCCTTGCACGGACCGGCGATGCAGTCGCCGCTGTCCAGGGCGAACGAGGCGCCATGCGCGGCGCACACCAGGTGGCCTTCACGGCTCTTCAGGAACTGGCCCGGGGCCCAGTCCAGGCGGCGGCCGGCGTGCGGGCAGATGTTCAGGAACGCACGCACCTGCGCACCGTCGCGGTACAGCACCAGCGATTCGGCATCGCCATCAACCACCGCTTCGACCTCGGCAAACGCGCCATCGGCAATGGCATCAAGGGCGATCAGGGCAGCAGCGGCAGTCATGGCGAAGGCTCGGACAGTAAACCCGCATTGTCGCACGCCCACTCAGGTGACTGGCTGCGACATGAACACAAGTCATTGATCCGTAATAAGCACAGGCTATATTTAACGAGTTTTTCACTCAATGACAGTGGCACGTCCCGATACTCTGGTTTCGCTGATCCCAGCCTATCGAGCCGCCATGTTCAATCGCGCATCCGCCTTCAACCAGTTCCGCACCCTGTTCGCGCCGCGCAAGCCGCGTCACCCGCTGGTGCGCGTTGCCGTGGGCCTGCTCGGCCTGGCGATCCTGGCCGCGATGGTGTTCATCGGCGTATTCGTTGGTGCGGCGATGATCCTGGTCGGCCTGGCGTGGAAGCTGCTGGCCTCGCGCAAGCCGGGTGTCGCGCGTCCGGTCGACCCGACCGTGGTCGAGGGCGAGTACCGCGTGGTGCGCAAGCCGGTGCTGCCGGCCTCGCGCTGACCTGCGCCATCCGCGCCCGCTGACGGCGGGCGCCATGCGTTCTAGACTGCGGGCACGCCCTTCCTGGATGCCCGCATGTCCGATGTTTCCGATGTGATCCCCGCCGTAGCCCTGCCGCGTGTGCCGGTAGCCGGTGGCGGCAGTTTCCCCGTGCACCGCATCTACTGCGTCGGCCGCAACTTCGCCGACCACGCCCGCGAAATGGGCGCAGCGGTGCCGGCGGCCGATGACCGCGGCCGACCGATGTTCTTCAGCAAGCCGGCCGATGCGATCGTGGTCGGCCACGACGATGCCATCCCCTACCCACCGGCGACCGCCAACCTGCACCACGAAGTGGAGCTGGTGGTGGCGATCGGCCGCGATGCACCCGCGGGCGAGCTGGCCGTGGCCGACGCCGACGCGCTGATCTACGGCTACGCCGTTGGCCTGGACCTGACCCGCCGCGACCTGCAGGCCGCGGCCAAGGACAAGGGCCACCCGTGGGATGCAGCCAAGGGCTTCGATGCCTCCGCGCCGATCAGCGAGATCGTGCACGCCGAGGAAGTGGGCGACCTGGCCGCGCTGAACCTGTCGCTGGAGGTCAACGGCGAAGTGCGCCAGCAGGCGCTGCTGGACCAGATGATCTGGAACGTGCCGGAGATCCTGCATGAGCTGTCCAAGCTGTGGCAGCTGCGTGCCGGCGACCTGGTGTTCATGGGCACCCCGTCCGGGGTGGCCGCACTGAAGCCCGGCGACCGCTTCAGTGCCCGCCTGGAAAACGTGGCCGAGCGCCACGGCGTGATCGCCGGCTGACATCACCTGCGCTACCCTGCGCGCTGTCCACTTCCCCCACCGGAGAAAAACAACAATGGGAATGCTCACCGAGTTCAAGGAATTCGCGATGCGCGGCAACGTCATCGACCTCGCCGTCGGCGTGGTGATCGGCGCGGCCTTCGGCAAGATCGTGACGGCGCTGGTCGAGAAGATCATCATGCCGCCGCTGGGCATGCTGATCGGCAAGGTGGATTTCTCGCAGCTGGCCTGGACGTTGTCACCGGCCAGCATCGGTGCCGACGGCAAGGAAATCCCGGCCGTGGTGATCGGCTACGGTGACTTCATCAATACGTTGATCCAGTTCGTGATCGTGGCCTTCGCCATCTTCCTGGTGGTCAAGGCGATCAACCGCCTGTCGCGCAAGCAGGAAGCCGCCCCGGCCGCACCGGCCGAGGAAGTGGTGCTGCTGCGCGAGATCCGCGACAGCCTGAAGAAATAAGGTAGCGGGCGCCTACGGGCGCTCCGCTTACCTGTAGAGCCGAGCCCACGCTCGGCTGCCTTCGTGCGTAGAGTCGAGCTTGCTCGACTGCCCGGAAGAATCAGTCGAGCATGGCTCGACTCTACAGAAGCAGGTGAAAGCCCCGCCCCGGCGGGGCTTTCGCTTTGCCGGACGTGGCGGAAAACAGCGTTCGCGCCAGCCATGACCTCCCGCCCATGCGCGCGCCTGAACGACTGTTAAGCTCCAAGGCTTAGGTCCCTTCCCGGAGTTGTCCATGCGTCGCCGCGTCCTTGCCATCGCATCCTCCCTCGCCCTGCTGGCCGCCCCGGCCTTCGCGGCGCCGCGTACCACCACCCTGCCCCCGGCCTCGCTGGCCACCGCCGCGCAGCTGCGCGACCAGGCGCTGGCCGATGACACCGGCTGGAAGGTGGTCGAATCGCTCACCACCGAGATCGGTCCGCGCATCGCCGGCGGCGAAGCCGACGCCCGCGCCGTGGCCTGGGCCGAAGCCAAGTTCAAGGCCCTCGGCTTCGACAAGGTGTGGAAGGAGCCGGTGACGTTCCCGAAGTGGGAGCGCCGCAGCGAACACGCCGCCGTGACCGGCAAGAACCCCCAGCCGCTGCAGATCACCGCACTGGGCGGCAGCCCGGGCGGCACCGTGGAAGCCGAAGTGGTGCGCTTCGCCGACCTGGCCGCGCTGCAGGCTGCGCCGGCAGGTTCGCTGAAGGGCAAGATCGCCTTCGTCGATTACCAGATGCTGCCGTTCCGCGATGGCCGCGACTACGGCCGTGGCGGCGCGATCCGCAGCAAGGGCCCGTCCGAAGCGATCCGCAAGGGCGCAGTCGGCTTCCTGATGCGCTCGGCCGGTACCGACTCGCACCGCGTGCCGCACACCGGCATCACCCGCTTCGACGATGGCCTGACCCCGGTGCCGTCGGCGGCGCTGTCGGTGCCCGATGCCGACCAGCTGGCCCGTCTGCTGGCGCGTGGCAGCACCACGGTGAAGGTGGCGCTGGACTGCGGTTGGGATGGCACCGCCACCTCGTACAACGTGATCGGCGAGATCACCGGCCGCAGCCTGCCGAAGGAAGTGGTGGTGATCGGTGGTCACCTGGATTCGTGGGACCTGGGCACCGGCGCGGTGGATGACGGCGCGGGCGTGGGCATCACCATGGCCGCAGGCCACCTGATCGGCCTGTTGAAGCAGGCACCGAAGCGCACCATCCGCGTGATCGCCTTCGCCAACGAGGAACAGGGCCTGTACGGCGGCAAGGCCTATGCCGAAGCGCACGCGAAGGATGTGGCCCTGCACCAGTTGGCTGCCGAGAGCGATTTCGGCGCTGGCCGCATCTACGCGTTCAATACCGGTTCGCCGAATCCGGAAGGCTCGCGCGAGGCGACCCGGCAGATTGCCGAGGTGATGAAGCCGCTGGGCATCGAGTACCAGGCCGACAAGGGAGGTCCGGGCCCGGACGTCGGCCCGCTGGCCGCCAAGGGCGGTGCGTGGGCGTGGCTGGCGCAGGATGGCTCGGACTACTTCCACCTGCACCACACCGCTGACGACACGCTGGACAAGATCGACCCGAAGGCACTGGCGCAGAACGTGGCCGCGTACACCGTGTTCGCGTACCTGGCGGCAGAGGCTGATGGCAACTTCGGCAGCGAAGCCAAGGCGACCACGCCGCCGAACGAGTGATGCGGTAACGCCGGGCCATGCCCGGCGAACGCAGCAGGAGCGGTGCGAACCAAGGTTCGCACCCACCACGGCAGATCCTGCAGCGGGAACCGGACGGGGTCAGAGCCCTCGCCCAGGCGAGGGATCCGACCCCGCGCAGAGGTTCAATCGCGGCGACTGGCCCACTGCGCCAGCAGCACCGCCGTGGCCGAGGCCACGTTCAGGCTCTCCACCGCGCCGCTGCCGGGAATCGAGACCTGCAGATCGCACTGGCTCGCCAGGCCACGGTCCATGCCCTCGCCTTCGGCGCCCATCACGTACACCAGGCGCGCCGGCAGCGACGCGCGGAACACGTCATCTCCGCCCTCCACCAGCGTCGCGGCCAGGCCGAAACCGGCACTGCGCAGCTGTGCCATCGCCTCTGCGGTCTCCGGCAACTGCACCAGCGGCACCGACTCCGCACCGCCTTCGGCCACGCGTGCGGCAGCACCGGACAGCGCCAGCGTGCTGCCAGCCGGCAGCAGCAGCGCCTTGACGCCGAAGTGTGCGGCCGAGCGCAGGATCGCACCGAAGTTGTGCGGATTGCCGACGCCATCCAGCCACAACGCCAGCGCCGGGCCTTCGTCCAGTTCCTCCAGCCACTGCGCCAGCGGCACGACCGGCGCGCGCAGCACGTCGGCCACCAGGCCTTCGTGGTGCGTGGTGGCGGCCAGCTTGTTGAGGTCGCCCTCTTCCACCACGCGATAGCCCACGCGGTTGGCCACGCACCACTTCAGCACCGGCTGCATGCGCGGAATCAGCGCGTCTACCAGGTACAGCTTGCGCAACGCCTGCGGGCGCTTGGCGAACAGGGCCTGCACGGCGTTCCAGCCATACAGGCGCAGTTCGTCGTTGCCGCGCCCCGGTGGCGGTGGGGTGCCGCCCTCACGCGGAGGCAGCGGGGTGGCCCGCGGCGGTCGCGACGACGGGCGGCGGGCGTTCTTCCAGGGATCATTCACTACGGGACAACTCCAGCTTGCGTTGACGCCAGAAATCGGCGTTCTTGATGCCCAGGGCATCGGGGTCGAAGATCGGATCGAGGCCGAGCTTCTTCTGTCGTTCGTAATCACGCAGGGCCAGCATGGCCGGCTTCTGGATGATGAGGATGGCAATGATGTTCAGCCAGGCCATCAGGCCCACGCCGATGTCACCCAGCGCCCAGGCCAGGGTTGCATTATGGAACGCACCGAACACCACCATGCCGATGATGCCCAGGCGCAGTACCAGCACGGTCAGCGGGCGCTTCTTGTTGTGGTTCACATAGCTGAGATTGGTCTCGGCCATGTAGTAGTACGCCATGATGGTGGTGAAGGCGAAGAAGAAGATGGCGATGGACACGAACGCCGAGCCCCAGCCCGGCAGCACCGCTTCAACGCCGGCCTGCGCGTAACCCGCGCCTTCCGGAATGCCGGCCAGGCCCTGGAAGATCGGCTCGGCGCCGGCCACAGGCGAGTACACGTTGTAGGTGCCGCTGGCCAGGATCAGGAACGCGGTGGCGGTGCACACCATCATGGTGTCGAAGTAGATGGCGAAGGCCTGCACGTAGCCCTGCTTGGCCGGGTGCGAGACTTCCGAGGCGGCTGCAGCGTGCGGGCCCGAGCCCTGGCCGGCTTCGTTGGCGTAGATGCCGCGCTTGATGCCCCACTCCACCGCCAGGCCCATCATCGCGCCAAACGCGGCGTGGGTGCCGAAGGCGCTCTTGAAGATGATGCCGAACATTTCCGGCACGCGGTCGTAGTTGATGATCATGATGACGATGGCCATCAGGATGAAGCCGGCGGCCATGAACGGCACCACCACTTCGGCGAAGTTGGCGATGCGCTTGACGCCACCGAAGATCACCACGCCCAGCAGCAGCGCGACCACGATGCCGATGCCCAGCTTCAGCGCCTGCACCGATTCCATGCCGAAGGCCTGGCCATCGAGCGGGCCGCACAGTGCGGTGCCACGGCAGGCGTTGATGATGCTGTCGGCGATGGCGTTGGCCTGCACGCCCGGCATCAGGAAGCCGGCGGCGATGATCGTGGCGATGGCAAAGGCCAGCGCGTACCACTTCAGGCCCATGGCCTTTTCGATGTAGTACGCCGGGCCACCGCGGTAGCGGCCTTCGGCGTCCTTGGTCTTGTAGATCTGCGCCAGGGTGCATTCCACGTACGACGTGGACGCGCCAAGGAAGCCCATCACCCACATCCAGAAGATGGCACCGGGGCCGCCGAAGGCGATGGCGGTTGCCACGCCGGCGATGTTGCCGATGCCCATGCGGCCGGCCATCGACATGGCCAGGGCCTGGAACGAGGACACACCGGCGTCGGATTTCTCACCCTTGACGGTAAGGCGGCACATCTCGAAGAAACCGCGGATCTGCATGAAGCGCGTGCGCAGGCTGAAGAACAGTCCGGCAGCCAGGCACATGAAGATCAGCGCCTTGCTCCAGATGATGCTGTTGATGAAATGTACGGTAGCTTCCACGCGCGCTCTCTCCAGTCGGCGGGTTGTAAGGACGTCCCGTCGGCTGGAAGGGACCGGTCGATTCTCCCTGATCGAAGGCCGCTGCGGTAGCGCTGTTTTGTAGAGCCGAGCCCATGCTCGGCTTGGGCCCCCGAGGGCAGCCGAGCATGGGCTCGGCTCTACAGCGGCCAGCCCGCGTGTTCAGGGCAGCTGCGTGCGCACCCGGGCGAAGCGGCGCAGGTCGTGCAGCACCCCGCGCTTGTAGACCGCACAGCGCTCCACGCCCTCTTCCTGGAAACCGTTCTTCTCCAGCACCCTGGCCGAGCCGAGGTTGAAGTCGACCACGGTAGCCTGCAGCCTGAACAGGCGCAGCTCGTCCATCACCCACGGTGCGAACAGACCGACCGCCCGGGTCATCAGGCCCTGGCCCCAGTAGGCCTGGCCCAGCCAGTAACCCAGTTCGGCGGTATGCCCGCGCTCGGCCACGCCTGGCTGGGCACCGACGCTGCCGCAGGCCTGGCCGTCGATCTCGATGGCCAGGTTCAGGGTGCCGGGGGCCAGCACGCGACCGGCGAGGAAGGCCTCGCCATCCTCGCGCGTGTATGGGAACGGGAAGCGATCACGCAGGCCCCGCGATACCTCGGCGTCGTTGGCATGGCGCAGCAGCGATTCCAGATCATCCGGGCGCCAGGGGCGCAGACGGAAACCGTCGCCTTGCAGGTTTAGGGTCAGAGCCCTTTCCCTTTGGGAAAGGGATCCGACCCCGTCGGCAGGCCGATCAGGCATGGCCACCCACCGAGGGCGATTCCGCTTCCTGCTTCTCCAGCTCGCGCTTCACCGCTTCCGGCGAACGGGTGTACGGGGCCAGCCGCGCGTAGAACGCCGGCACCACGAACAGCGACAGGAACGTCGAAAGGGTCACGCCGAAGATGATCACGATGCCGATCGTGCCACGGCTGGCCGAACCGGGGCCACCGGCCACCACCAGCGGGATCGCACCCACCACGGTGGCGATGGAGGTCATCAGGATCGGGCGCAGGCGCACCATCGCCGATTCGATGATCGCTTCGCGCACGGTTCTTCCGTCATCGCGTAGCTGGTTGGCAAATTCGACGATGAGGATGCCGTTCTTCGCTGCCAGGCCGACCAGCATGACGATGCCGATCTGACTGAACAGGTTCACCGTGCCACCACTCACCCACAACCCGACCAGTGCACCGAGTACGCCCAGCGGCACGGTCAGCATGATGGTGAGCGGGTGGATGAAGCTCTCGAACTGCGCGGCCAGCACCAGGTAGACCACCAGCAGGGCCATCGCGAAGGTCAGCAGCACCGCGCCACCCGCGCTCTGGTATTCGCGTGATTCGCCCTTCCAGTTCACCTGCGCGTACTGCGGCAGCTCTTCGCGCGTGACCTGCTGCGCCCAGGCGATGGCCTCACCCAGCGGATAGCCCGGCGCCAGGCCAGCGTTGATGGTGATCGAGCGCAGGCGGTTGAAGCGGTTCAGGGTGCCGGCCTCGGCCACTTCGCTCAGCGTGACCAGGTTGGACAGCGGCACCAGTTCGCCGGAGGTGGCGCGCACGCGGATCGCGGCCAGGTCGGCCGGGCTGGCACGGCCATCGCGGCCGGCCTGCACCAGCACGTCGTACTCCTCGCCGTTGTCGACGAAGGTGGTGACGCGGCGCGAGCCCATCATGGTTTCCAGTGCCGAACCGATCGCGGTGACCGGCACGCCGAGGTCGGCCGCGCGCTGGCGGTCGATGTTCACCCGCATCTGCGGCCGGGTTTCCTTGTAGTCCGAGTCCGGGCCGACCAGGCCGGGATTGTCGGCCATGCGCAGCAGGATGCGGTCGCGCCACTGCGCGATCTCGGCATATTCCGGGCCACCCAGCACGATCTGGAACGGCTGGCCGCCACTGCGCACCAGGCCACCGCCCACCTGCGTACGTACGCGCACGCCGCGAATGGTATCCAGTTCCTTCTGCAGCTCATTGGCCACTTCCGGCGTGCCCTCGCTGCGCTGGCGCCACGGCTGCAGGAAGATGCTGACGCGGCCGGTGTGCATTTCCTCGCTGGCGCCCCAGCCGCCCGGCACGCGCGGGTTGGCGCGCACGATGGGTTTGTCCGGGCCGACATGCGGTGCCAGCATCGCTTCCACCTGCTGCACCTGCTGCACGGTGTAGTCGTAGCCGGCGCCTTCCGGGCCGTCGATCATGATCTGGAACGAGCCACGGTCTTCGGCGGGCGCCAGTTCCGAGGGCAGCAGCTTGAGCAGGCCCCAGCTGGCGGCCAGCGCAGCCACCATCACCAGCAGGTAGATCCAGGTGCGGTCCACGTGATGGTCGAGCACGCGGCCATAGCCCGAGGCCAGGCGTTCCAGGTTGCGGTTGATGAAGCCATGCAGGCCACGCGGCGCCTGTCCGGTGTGCGGCTTGAGGAGCTTGGAGGCCATCATCGGCGTCAGCGTCAGCGCCACGAACGCGGACAACGCCACCGCTGCCGCCAGCGCCACCGCCAGTTCGCGGAACAGGCGGCCGGTATTGCCTTCCAGGAAACCGACCGGCAGGAACACCGCCACCAGCACGGCGGTGGTGGCGATCACCGCGAAGGCAACCTGCGTGGTACCGCGCTTGGAGGCCACCAGTGGGGGCTCGCCCAGGTCGATGCGGCGCTGCACGTTCTCCACCACCACGATCGCATCGTCCACCACCAGGCCGATGCACAGCACCAGGGCAAGCAGGGTCAGCAGGTTGATCGAGAAGTCGAACGCATACAGTGCGATGAAGGCGGCGACCAGGCACACCGGCACCGTCACTGCGGGAATCAATGCGGCGCGGAAGCTACCGAGGAACAGCCAGATTACCGCCAGCACCAGGATCATCGCTTCCACCAGCGTGGCGTAGACGCGGTCCACCGCGGCTTCGATGAAGGTGGTGTTGTCGAAGGCGACGAAGATCTGCGTGCCCTTGGGCAGGGTCAGCGCGACCCGCTCCGCCTCGGCGCGCGCGACACGGGCCACGTCCAGCGAGTTGGCGGTGGAGGTCTTGACGATGCCCAGGCCGATGCCCGGTTCGCCGTTGCTGCGGTAGTAGGCGCGGCGCTCGGCCGAAGCCAGTTCGATCTTCGCCACATCACCCATGCGCACTACGTAGCCATCGCGGCCTTTGCCCAGCGGGATGGTCGCGAAGTCTTCGGGCTTGATGTAGTTGCGCTCCACGCGCAGGGTGAAATCGCGGTCGGTCGACTCGATGCGCCCGGCCGGCAGTTCCACGTTCTCGTTGCGCAGTGCGGTTTCCACGTCGCCGGTGGTCAGCCCGCGTGCGGCCAGCTGGTCACGGTCCAGCCAGATGCGCATTGCATAGCGCTGGCGGCCGCCGATGCGGACCTGGGCCACGCCGTCGAGGCTGGAGAAGCGGTCGACCACGTAGCGGTCGGCGTAGTCGCTCAGCTCCAGCGTGTCCATGGTCGAGGAGACCATGTTGAACCAGATGATCGGGTCGGCATCGCTTTCGACCTTGGCGATTTCCGGCGGACGCGCTTCCTCCGGCATGCGGTCGGCCACACGGCTGACCGCATCGCGCACGTCGTTGGCTGCCGCTTCGATATCGCGGTTGGAGGTGAACTCGATGCTGACCTGCGAGCGGCCGTTGGTGCTGCGCGCGTTGATCGTATCGATGCCTTCGATGCCGGCCAGCGCATCTTCCAGCACCTGGGTGATGCGGCTTTCGATGACCGCGGCCGAGGCACCGGTGTAGTCCACCGATACCGAGACGATCGGCGGATCGATGGCGGGCAGTTCGCGCAGGGTCAGGCGGGTGAAGGACATCACGCCCAGCACCAGCAGCAGCAGGCTCATCACCACGGCGAACACCGGCCGCTGGATGGAGATGTCGGACAGCTTCATCCGCCGTGGCCCTCGGCCGCGACCGGTGCAGCGGCGTCAGCGGGCTTTGCACCACTGGCCGGTGCCGCGCCCTTGGCCGCGACCTTCAGGCCCGGGCGCAGCTTGCCCGTACCATCCACCACGATGCGCTGGCCTGCTTCCAGGCCCTGCTTGATCTCGACCACGCCGGCACGGCGTGCGCCGGTGATCACGTCCACGCGCTCGACGCTGTCGTCGGCGGTGATGCGGTACACGAAGGTATCGCGACCGACCTGCACCACGGCGATTTCCGGAATCACCAGCGCCGGGCGCTCGGGGTGGAACAGGCGCACGTCCAGCAGCATGCCCGGGCGCAGGGCATGGTCACCGTTGGCGAAGTCGGCGCGCACAGTCACCGCACGGGTGGCCGGATCGATGCGCGCATCGATGGTGCTGACCACGCCCTCGAAGGTACGGCCCGGCCACGCCACGCTGGTGGCACTGACCTTGTCACCGACGCCCAGCGCGGCCAGTTCCACTTCCGGCACCTGGAAATCGATGTGCATGTGTTCGATGTCATCGAGCGTGGCGATCACCGTGGTCGGCGTCAGCAGCGTGCCCGGGCTGACCTGGCGGATGCCGAGTACACCGGCGAACGGCGCACGCACGCGGCGGTCACCGATGTCCGACTGCATCTGCGCCACGCGCGCCTCGGCAGCATCGCGGATCGATTTCTGCGTATCCAGCGTGGCGCTGGACACCAGCCGCTGCGTGGCCAGCTCGCGCTGGCGCTTGTACAGCTGGTCGGCCTCGTGGAAGGTGGCCTGCGCCTGCACCAGCGCGGCCTCCTGGGCCTGCCCACGCAGGGTCACGATCGGCGCACCGGCAGCAACGTGCTGGCCGCTTTCGAAGTGCACCTTCTCGACGATCTCGCTGACCTTGGAGGTGACGCTGATGGATTCGCGCGCCTTGGCCGTGCCCAGTGCCTGCAGGGTGTCGTTCCACTGCGTGGACTGCACGACCTGCGCGGTGACCGGCACCGCTTCTCCCTGCCGACGTGCGGCGGCCTCCTGTTTGCCTGCGCACCCGGCCAGCACGGCCAGGCTGAGGCCAAGGGCCAGGGTCGAAGCGATACGAGCCAACATGAACGGTCCTGATTGATCCACGGCCGCCGAGTGTAGGCAAGGGCCCGCAAAAGCGGTATGTGCCAAGCGTTTACCAGCGTGGAACCAGTGCCGTGATAGCGCCTTGAATCCGTTCCGTGCAAGGCTGGTCGTGGCGATGTCGGCGTGTGTCGAGGTGTATCCAGCCGCCCATGGCGGCGACCGCCATCGTAGAGTCGAAGCTGCCCGACGGAGGGCGTCGGGCGGGGGCGGATCCTGGCGGGGATCCGGCCCCGTTTTTTTTGCCCAACCGCAACGCCAGGCATGGCCCGGCGCTACCGTTTCCGCGCGTTGCTCAATACCGGTAGTTCACCTTCATCCACAGGCTGCGGCCCGGCTCGTTGATGCGCACCGGGTCAGCCGGGAAACCGAAATCGGCACTGCCGGCCAGATTCAGGTGCTCGCTGTAGGCACGGTCGAACAGGTTGTCGACGCCCGCACTGAGCTGCAGCTGCGAACTGAAGCGGTAGGCCGCATTGAGCGCGAAGGTGGCGAAGCCGGCACTCTGCCCCAGGTCCTGGGCGACGACGTTGCCCTGTCCTTCTGCGACGCGATGCTGGTGGGTCACCGCCCGCAGCAGGGCACCGGCGCTCCAGCGCTGGCCTTCCCAGTTCGCGCTCAGGCGCGCTTCCAGCGGCGGCATCTGCGGCAGCGGACGCTGCTGGTCGCGGTTCTCGCCCCAGGCATAGGCCAGCGTGCCGCCCAGCTTCCACTGCTCTGCCAGGCTCACCTCCACCCCGGCTTCGGCACCGGCGATGCGCGCATCGACGTTGCTGGCCTGGCTCATGCCCATCATGCCGCTGCCATGGTAGGTGAACAGGATGTAGTCCTGGATCTGCCCGGCGTACGCAGAAACCCACGCCTGCACGCGCGGTCCCTTGTACTGCAGGCCGACGTCGAGCTGGGTGGTGCGCTCAGGCTGCACGCCGGTGAACGCGTTCACCGCACCGGTAGGGCCATGGTTGGGCGAGAACAGTTCCCAGTAGTCGGGCATGCGCTCACTGTGGCCGAGCCCGGCGTACCAGGTCAGGCCATCGGCCAGATCCTGTTCGTAGCGCAGGAAACCGCTGCCGAGCCATTCCTTGCGGCGCTGGCCCGCGGTCGGATTGAGCATGTTCCCCATCATTCCGCGAATCGATTGCCGTTCGTCGCGGACGCTGGCGCGGTCAATGCGCAGGCCACTGATCCAGCGCTGGTCGGTGCCGGCGCCCAGGGTCAACTCGGTGAACACGCCATAGCGGCGGAAGTTGGCATCGGTCTCCCAGGCGGCCTGCCGGTAGGTGTCGCGGCCCATGCCCATGCGTCCACGATGGCGGCTGTCCTCGCCATCCACACCCGCCACCAGCTGCACGTCCTGCCAGCGCCACTCGGAACTGACCCGGCCGCCCTGGGTACGACGATCCACGTTCGAGGCCATCGGCATCGGCATCATGCTGTGCGGGTTCGGCGTGCGCAGCGTGTAGTTGTCCATCACGTGGTCGGCCTCGTTGTAGTACACGTTGGCCTGCACCGTGTCCCACGCACCCGGCAGATTGCGTTTCTCGAAGCGCGCCGCGTAGCTGGTGCGTTCGAACGCGGCGCCGTCCATGCCGCGCCCGGCGTAACGCGCGATGGCATCGCCGGCACCGGCGGAGACTTCCAGCAGCGTGTCGGCATCCGGCGTCCAGCCGATGGCCACGTCGCCATTCCACTTGCGCCACTTCGATGGCACCACATCACCGTGGCCATCCTTGTAGTCGTCAGCTTCGGAACGGTTGCCGCTGGCACGTACATAGCCGGTCGGATTGCCCAGGGTCAGGTCCAGCACCTGGTCGTTGCGGTCGCGCGAGCCAACCAGCGCACTGGCGTCCGCACGCAGGCCAGGCTCCTCGAAGCGCGGCGTATCGCGCTCGAAACGCACGGTGCCAGCCGACGCGCCAGCGCCCCAGCGCACGCTCTGCGGGCCCTTGATGATGGTCAGCCGGTCGAAGCTCTCCGGCGCGATGTAGGACAGCGGATTGTCCATGCGCGACGGACAGGCACCGATCAGGTTGCCGTCATTGCTGAGGATGTTCAGCCGCGAACCGAACATGCCGCGCAGCACCGGATCACCGTTGGTGCCGCCATTGCGGATGGCGGAGAAGCCGGGGACGGTCTTCAGGTAATCGGCACCGTCGCTGGCCGGCACCGGCTGCCGTGGCAGGCGCGGATCGGTCACCCAGTGCAGCGGCGAGGACGGTGCGGCGGCGGTGACCACCATCGTGTCGAGGGTGCGCGCCTGCTCGGCAGGCGCAGCGTGGGCCAGTGACGCAGCCACGGCCAGGCCAAGGGCAACCGGCAGGCGCGTGCAAGCGCCCGCGGGGCGGGAAGTCATTTTCATCGGAACAGCTCCAAAGTACGCACGCGCGCACGGCGCCCGGTCAGGCGTCGTGCGGCAGATTCGATAGGGAAATCAGCGGACGATGGAGAAACACGGCGGCCCACGCGCGGCATGTGCCGGCCAGCGCAGTGCTGGTAGCACCTGCTGTGACCAAGGAAAGGCCAGTCGCGGCCGCCACAACAGCGGCAACAGCAGCACCAGCACCGCCAGCCACGGCAGCAGGCGCATGGCCAGCACGCAGTATTCGCAGGCTTCGCCGTGCATGGCGTGGGGGTCGGCCGGGCGGCTGGGGGCAGCCGGCGCGGCGCCGTGCTGATCGTGCCCAGGCATGGCCATGGCGTGCATGTCATGGCCCATCGCGGCATGGTCCATGCCCGCCATCGCGGCGTGCTCCATCGGCGATGCCTGCAGCGCGCGGCTGACCAATGGCGCAAGCACCATCAGCAGCGTCGCCAGAACGGCGAGCTGGAGCAGAAGGCGCTGCGGGCGGGACAGGCGGGTCACCCCGCTAGTGTAGAGCCGGGTCCAGGGTTGCCCGTGCGACGAACCGTCGCAGGAGGGGGTTTGTCGGCAGGGCTGCGCCCTGCACCCGCAGAGACCACGGCAAGAGCCGAAGCAACAGCAAAAGCGGGTTCCTGTGGGTAGGCGAGGTGGGTCCGGTTGCGGGAGACGCCGTAAACCCATCCTTGGGGACTTGGCCGCGGCATCCATGCTGCGGACACTCCCGCAACCGGACCCGCCCCGCCTTCGACAGTTTCCTGCGGTCTGTTGGAACGGCTTTTGGGGTCAGATCCGTTTTCCGCAGGAAAACGGATCTGACCCCGGATGTATTTCGATATCTGACAACGTTCATCCACGCATGGCGTGGATCTACCGTGTCGACCAAGGTCGACACCTACCCACAGCCGCCAGAATCTGTCAGAGGTGGGGCGGTGTGGGCAGGCAGGACCGTTGGCGCCATGGATGGCGCCATCGAGCCCCCAGGGATGGGTTTACGGCGTGTCCTGCCTGCCCCTCCCGCCCCACCTTCGACAGTTTCCCGGTGACGGGTGGACATGCTGCGTAGCGTCGAGCTTGCTCGACAGATCGGAAGAGCGTCGTGTAGGGAAAGAGTGTCATTCGCTGTGTAGATCTCGGTG
>CAJYNG010000020.1 GCA_913775725.1 uncultured Stenotrophomonas sp.
CCCGGTCCTGCGGGCGCTTGGGGCCGGCCAGCGACGGCTTGACGTCGCCCATGTCCAGTTCCAGGACCGGGTGCTGCTGGAAGACATGCAGCGCAACTACCGCGACAGCCTGGTGCCGTTCGCCGACGCGCGCGCCAAGCGCCGCAGCGATGCCGTGCAGGAAGACCGGCTCAAGAACGAAGGCGGCGGCGGCACTGCGGTCGGCGCCCAGGCGGCGCAAGCGCAGGACGCCGAGGCCAGCGGCGCCGGCTGGCAGCTGCGCGACGGCGCGGTGGTGATCGCGGCGATCACCTCCTGCACCAACACCTCCAACCCGGCGGTGATGCTCGGCGCCGGCCTGCTCGCGCGCAATGCCGTGGCCAAGGGCCTGAAGGCGCAGCCGTGGGTCAAGACCTCGCTCGGGCCGGGCTCGCTGGTGGTCACCGACTACCTGAAGAAGGCCGGGGTCATGCGCGACCTGGAACAGCTCGGCTTCTACGTGGTCGGCTACGGCTGCACCACCTGCATCGGCAACTCCGGCCCGCTGCCCGAGGACGTCTCCGCGGCGATCGCCAAGGACGACCTGGTGGTGGCCTCGGTGCTGTCGGGCAACCGCAACTTCGAAGGCCGCGTGCATCCGGAAGTGAAGATGAACTACCTGGCCTCGCCGCCGCTGGTGGTCGCCTACGCCATCGCCGGCACCACCGACATCGACCTGACGCGCGACCCACTGGGCACCGGCAGCGACGGCCAGCCGGTGTACCTGCGCGACATCTGGCCGAGCAACAAGGAGATCGGCGACACCATCGCCGCCACCGTCGGCCCGGAGATGTTCAAGCAGAACTACGCCGACGTGTTCAAGGGCGACAGCCGCTGGAACACCATCGCCTCGCCCGATGGCGAGCTGTACGCGTGGGACGGCGCCTCCACCTACATCAAGAACCCGCCCTACTTCGACGGCATGACCATGCAGGTCGGCCGCATCGACGACGTCCACGGCGCGCGCGTGCTCGGCCTGTTCGGCGACTCGATCACCACCGACCACATCTCCCCGGCCGGCAACATCAAGAAGGACTCGCCGGCAGGCCGCTTCCTGCAGGAACGCGGCGTGCAGCCGGCCGACTTCAACAGCTACGGCAGCCGCCGCGGCAACGATGACGTGATGGTCCGCGGCACCTTCGCCAACATCCGCATCAAGAACCTGATGTTCGGTGGCGAGGAAGGCGGCAACACCCTGTACTACCCGGCCGGCGGCGGCCAGCCGGAGAAGCTGGCGATCTACGATGCGGCCATGAAGTACAAGGCCGACAAGGTGCCGCTGGTGGTGCTGGCCGGCAAGGAGTACGGCACCGGCTCGTCGCGCGACTGGGCGGCCAAGGGCACCCTGCTGCTGGGGGTGAAGGCGGTCATCGCCGAAAGCTTCGAGCGCATCCACCGCTCCAACCTGGTCGGCATGGGCGTGCTGCCGTTGCAGTTCCGCAACGGCGAAAACGCACAGAGCCTGGGCCTGGACGGCTCGGAGGTGATCGACATCACCGGCCTGCAGGACGGTGCCAGCAAGCGCGCCACGGTCACCGCGACCAAGGCTGACGGCACGAAGAAGACCTTTGAGGTCTCGGTGATGCTGCTGACCCCGAAGGAAGTGGAGTACTTCCGTCATGGTGGCCTGCTGCAGTACGTGCTGCGCCAGCTGGCAGCCAAGTAACGGCGCGGCTGCGCCCGATTGAGGAAAGGGCCGGATCCTTGCGGATCCGGCCCTTTGTGCTTGCGATGCCCCCTGTAGAGCCGAGCCTGCGCTCGCCTGCTTCTGCGCCAACAGCAGCCGAGCATGGGCTCGGCTCTACAGAAGCGCTTAGCGCCGCGGCGCGTCCGGATCGGTGCGCAGTGCCTTCAGCAGGCCCCACATGTAGAACGCCAGGGTGAACGAGAACGGCAGGCCGCACAGCACCACCGCCGTCTGCATCGCACTGAAGTTGCCGGCCAGCAGCAGGCCAACGCTGGCCACGGTGATGCCGGCCGCCCAGAACACGCGCAGCCAGATCGGCGCGTCATGGCCATCTTCCACGCCATCGTCAACGCGACGGGTGCACAGGTTGGCGATCATCAGCGTGCCCGAATCGACCGGGGTCAGGAACAGCACGAAGCCGATCACCACCGCGGCTCCGGCCACGTACGGCGCGCCGGGCAGGTATTCCAGCAGCTTGAACAGCGTCATCGCCGCATCGTGCTGGGCCACGTCACCCAGGATCGCCTGGCCGTGGTTGAGCACCAGGTCGATGGCGGTGTTGCCAAAGATCGACAGCCAGGCCAGGGTGAAGCCGAGCGGGATCAGCAGCACGCCCATGATCACTTCGCGGATGGTGCGGCCACGCGAGATGCGCGCCACGAAAAGGCCGACGAAGGGCGCCCAGGCGATCCACCACGCCCAGTAGAACAGCGTCCACGAACCCATCCACTCACGGCCCTTCGGGTCGTTGAGGTACATGTCGAAGCTCTTGCGCACGAACGCACCGAGGTAATCGCCGGTGTTCTGGATCAGACCATCGAACAGGTGCAGGGTCGGGCCGGTGACCAGCACGAACAGCAGCAGGCCGCACAGCAGGCGCACGTTGAGGTTGGACAGCCAGGCAATGCCCTTCTCCACACCGGCGACCACGCCGATGGTGGCCACCACCATCATCACCAGCACGATCGCCACCAGCACCTGCGGCGTATCCGGGATGTGGAACAGGTAGACCAGGCCGGACTGCACCACCAGCGCGCCGATGCCGAGGTTGGTCACCATCGAGATCAGCGTGGCCAGGATGCCGAAACCATCCACCATATCGCCGATGCGGCCGTGGATGCGCTCACCGAAGATCGGGTACAACGCCGAGCGCAGCGCCAGCGGCAGGTCGCGGCGGTAGGCGAAATAGCCCAGTGCCACGCCGACCAGCGCGTACAGCGCCCAGCCGTGCAGGCCCCAGTGCAGGAAGGTCAGCACCATCGCTTCGCGGCCGGCGGCCACGGTTCCGCCGGGCTGCCCGGGCGGATGCAGGAAATGGTCCAGCGGCTCGTAGGCACCGTAGTACAGCAGCGCGATGCCGATGCCGGCCGAGAACAGCATCGAGACCCAGGCGACGTAGCCAAAGGCCGGTGATTCCTCGTTGTGACCCAGGCGGATGCGGCCATACGGCGAGAACGCCAGCCACAGCACGAAGCCCAGGCACAGCACGATCAGCAGCATGTACCACCAGCCGAACGCGGCCGACACTTCGGCCTGCGCCCATTGCAGCCAGTGCTCGCTGCCTTCGGGATAGAGAACGGTGAGCAGCCCGAGGATGCCGATCGACACCGAGGAGCTGAAGAAGACAAAACGGTTCAAGCGCAGGGGCGAACGCTTGGGATGAGCCAGGGAAGACATGGGGTCGTCTCATCAAGTCCGAGGGAGCACATGGGCGGGGCCGGACCGGTAAACCGGGCCCATGGCGTGGGGCGCGAGCGCATCCTAGGGTTTATTGATTGAACGTTCAATCAATAAAAAGCATAATGGCGGGCAGCCCGATCCTTCGGGTCGCAATCCGTGGAGAGACAATGCCGAAGAAAGGCGTGGAACCGGTACGGCGCGAGCAGCTGATCCGGGCCACTTTCCAGACCATCGACGAGATCGGCATGGCCGATGCGACCGTCGCCACCATCGCGAAGAAGGCAGGGCTGTCCAGCGGCATCGTCGCCCACTACTTCGGTGACAAGGACGGCCTGCTCAATGCTGCAATGCGGCAGATCCTGCGCGAACTGAAGGACGCGGTCGCCCGCTACCGCGCCGACGCCAGCGATGACCCGCGCGAGCAGCTGCGCGCCATCGTCGATGGCAACTTCGACGACAGCCAGATCAACGGCACCGCCATGCGCGTCTGGCTCACCTTCTGGGCCGCGAGCATGCACCAGCCGGAACTGGCCCGGCTGCAGCGCGCCAACGACCAGCGCCTGTTCTCCAACCTGTGCCACCAGTTCAACCGCCTGCTGCCCCACCCGCAGGCCCGCCTGGCCGCCCGCGGCCTGGCCGCGATGATTGATGGCCTGTGGCTGCGCGGCAGCCTGGTCGGCGGCCAGTTCAATGCCGAGAAGTCCCGGCGCATCGCCTACGGCTATATCGACTTCCAGTTGCAGGCTGTCGCGCTATAAGCGCTTCAGCACCCGCCCCCTTCCAAGGAGTACGCCCCATGACCACCCTGCCCGTCCAACAGCTCTACATCCACGGCCAGCGCGTCGATGCCACCAGCGGCAAGACCTTCAAGACCATCAACCCGGCCACCGGCGAGGTGATCGCCGAGGTGCAGGTCGCCAGCCAGGCCGACGTCGAACGTGCCGTGCAGAGCGCGGCCGAAGGCCAGAAGGTGTGGGCCGCAATGACCGCCATGGAGCGCTCGCGCATCCTGCGCCGCGCCGTCGAGATCCTGCGCGAGCGCAACGACGAACTGGCCCACCTGGAAACCCTCGACACCGGCAAGGCGCTGGCCGAAACCACCACCGTGGACATCGTCACCGGCGCCGACGTGGTCGAGTACTACGCCGGCCTGGCCACCGCCATCGAAGGCATCCAGCTGCCGCTGCGCGAATCGAGCTTCTTCTACACCCGCCGCGAGCCGCTGGGCGTGGTCGCCGGCATCGGCGCCTGGAACTACCCGATCCAGATCGCCATGTGGAAGTCGGCCCCGGCCCTGGCCGCGGGCAACGCGATGGTGTTCAAGCCGTCCGAAGTGACCCCGCTGACTGCGATCAGGCTGGCCGAGATCTACACCGAAGCCGGCGTGCCGGCCGGCGTGTTCAATGTCGTGCAGGGTCCGGGCCGCGAGATCGGCCAGTGGCTGACCGAGCACCCGGTGATCGAGAAGATCTCCTTCACCGGCGGCGTCGCCACCGGCAAGAAGGTCATGGCCAGCGCCGCGTCTTCGTCGCTGAAGGAAGTGACCATGGAACTGGGCGGCAAGTCGCCGCTAGTGATCTGCGATGACGCCGACCTGGACCGCGCCGCCGACATCGCGGTGATGGCCAACTTCTTCAGCTCCGGCCAGGTCTGCACCAACGGCACCCGCGTGTTCGTGCCGCGCAGCATGCTGGCCGCGTTCGAGGCCGCCGTTGTCGAGCGCGTCAAGCGCATCCGCATCGGCGACCCGATGGCCGCCGAGACCAACTTCGGCCCGCTGACCAGCTTCCCGCACATGGAAAACGTGCTGCGCTACATCGAAAGCGGCAAGGTCGAAGGCGCCCGCCTGCTGACCGGCGGCGGCCGTGCCACCGAAGGCGCACTGGCCAACGGCGCCTACGTGCTGCCGACCGTGTTCTCCGACTGCCGCGACGACATGACCATCGTCAAGGAAGAGATCTTCGGGCCGGTGATGAGCATCCTCGCCTACGACGACGAAGACGAAGTGGTGCGTCGTGCCAATGACACCACCTTCGGCCTCGCCGCTGGTGTGGTCAGCAAGGACGTCAGCCGCGCCCATCGCATCATCCACCGCCTGGAAGCCGGCATCTGCTGGATCAACACCTGGGGTGAGTCGCCGGCCGAAATGCCGGTCGGTGGCTACAAGGAATCCGGCGTCGGCCGCGAAAACGGCATCTCCACCCTCGGCCACTACACCCGCATCAAGTCGGTGCAGGTGGAACTGGGCGACTACGCCAGCGTGTTCTGACCGGCGCACCCCGAGCACGCCCCCTCGTCCGGCCACCGCGCCGATCCGACATTCCGCCGGGACGCCTGCATGCAGCGCGCCCCGGCCTGCAGGAGACACCCATGAGCACCCATAACGAGTACGACTACATCATCATCGGCGCCGGTTCGGCCGGCAACGTGCTGGCCACCCGCCTCACCGAAGATGCCGATGTCAGCGTGCTGCTGCTGGAAGCCGGTGGCCCGGACTACCGGCTCGACTTCCGTACCCAGATGCCGGCGGCACTGGCCTTCCCGCTGCAGGGCAAGCGCTACAACTGGGCGTACAAGACCGATCCCGAGCCCTTCATGAACAACCGCCGCATGGACTGCGGCCGCGGCAAGGGCCTGGGCGGTTCGTCGCTGATCAACGGCATGTGCTACATCCGCGGCAACGCGATGGACTACGACAACTGGGCCAGCATGCCGGGCCTGGAAGACTGGACCTACCTGGACTGCCTGCCGTACTTCCGCAAGGCGGAAACTCGCGACATTGGCGCCAATGACTACCACGGTGGCGAGGGTCCGCTGCGCGTGACCACGCCGAAGGCCGGCAACAACGAGCTGTTCGCTGCGATGGTCGAAGCCGGCGTGCAGGCCGGTTACCCGCGCACCGACGACCTCAACGGCTACCAGCAGGAAGGTTTCGGCCCGATGGACCGCACGGTGACCCCGAAGGGCCGTCGCTCCAGCACCGCCCGCGGCTACCTGGACCTGGCCAAGCCGCGCCCGAACCTGACCATCGTCACCCACGCACTGACCGACCGCATCCTGTTCTCGGGCAAGCGTGCGGTGGGCGTGCAGTGGCTGCACAACGACCAGCCGCAGCGTGCCACCGCGCGCCGCGAAGTGCTGCTGTGTGGCGGCGCCATCGCCTCGCCGCAGATCCTGCAGCGCTCGGGCGTCGGCCCGGCCGACCTGCTGCGCAGCCTCGATATCGACCTGGTACACCACCTGCCGGGCGTCGGCGCCAACCTGCAGGATCACCTGGAGATGTACCTGCAGTACGAGTGCAAGAAGCCGGTCTCGCTGGCGCCGGCACTGAAGCTGTACAACCAGCCGGCCATCGGTGCCGAGTGGCTGTTCCTGGGCACCGGCATCGGCGCCAGCAACCAGTTCGAGGCCGGCGGCTTCATCCGCAGCGACGCCGAATTCGACTGGCCGAACCTGCAGTATCACTTCCTGCCGGTGGCCATCAATTACAACGGCTCCAACCCGATCAAGGCGCACAGCTTCCAGATGCACGTCGGTTCGATGCGCTCGCCCAGCCGCGGCCGCATCCACGTGCGCTCGAAGGATCCGCGCGAACATCCCAGCATCCTGTTCAACTACATGTCGCACGACCAGGACTGGCGCGAGTTCCGCGCGGCGATCCGCATCACCCGCGAGATCTTCGCGCAGCCGGCACTGGCACCGTACAGCGGCCGCGAGATCTCGCCGGGCAGCGCGCTGCAGACCGACGCGCAGATCGATGCGTTCGTGCGCGAGCACGCCGAGACCGCCTACCACCCGTCGTGCTCGAACAAGATGGGCCACGCCGATGATCCGATGGCGGTGGTCGATGGCCAGGGCCGCGTGCACGGCCTGGAAGGCCTGCGCATCGTCGATGCCTCGATCATGCCGCAGGTGGTGACCGGCAACCTCAACGCGCCGACCATCATGATGGCCGAGAAGCTGGCCGACGTGATCCGCGGCCGCACCCCGCTGGCCCGCAGCACCGCGCCGTACTACAAGGCCAACGGTGCACCGGTGCGCAAGCAGGGCTGACGCAAGCGACCCTTCGGCAGACTCACACCCCAAACCGGTAGGTGCCCACCCTGGTGGGCACGTCTCCACAGCGCCCCCTCGCAATCCCGTGCCGACCAAGGTCGGCACCCACCGTTGCAGCCTCCGCGAACCCCTCTTCGCGTTTTCCCTACGGCGGGGTATGCTGCAATGAACGGCCATTGTCGATACGCTCAGGGCCGTAACCTAAAACATCACGATTCCTGGAGGGGGAATATGAGTCTGGATCGTCCCTGGCTGCAGAGCTATCCGAAAGGCGTTCCCGCCGAAATCGACGTCAATGAATTCCATTCGGTAGCCTCGGTCTTCGACGCTTCCGTCGCGAAATTCCGCGACCGTCCCGCCTACTCCAGCTTCGGCAAGGTCCTCACCTATGGTGAGACGGACGCGCTGGTCACCCAGTTCGCCGCCTACCTGCTGGGTGAGCTCAAGCTCAAGAAGGGTGACCGCGTCGCCCTGATGATGCCCAACTGCCTGCAGTACCCGGTGGCCACCTTCGGCGTGCTGCGCGCCGGACTGACCGTGGTCAACGTCAACCCGCTGTACACCGCGCGCGAACTCAAGCACCAGCTGGTCGACGCCGGCGTCAGTGCCCTGGTGGTGGTCGACAACTTCGGTGACACCGTCGAGCAGGTCATCGCCGATACGCCGGTCAAGCACGTGGTCACCACGGGCCTGGGCGACCTGCTTGGCGCCAAGGGCGCGATCGTCAACTTCGTGCTGAAGTACGTCAAGAAGATGGTGCCCAACTACCACATCAAGGGTGCCGTCCGCTTCAAGCAGGCGCTCAAGCTGGGCAGCCGCCACGCACTTCCGCCGGTCGAGATCGACCACGACGACATCGCCTTCCTGCAGTACACCGGCGGCACCACCGGCGTGGCCAAGGGTGCGATGCTGACCAACCGCAACCTGATCGCCAACATGCAGCAGGCCTCGGCGTGGTTGTCGACCTCGGGCATCGAGCCGGGCAAGGAAGTGATCATCACTGCCCTGCCGCTGTACCACATCTTCGCGTTGACCGCGAACGGCCTGGTCTTCATGAAGTTCGGTGGCTGCAACCACCTGATCACCAACCCGCGCGACATGAAGGGCTTCGTCAAGGAGCTCAAGGGCACCCGCTTCACCGCCATCACCGGCGTCAACACGCTGTTCAACGGCCTGCTCAACACCCCGGGCTTCGACGAGATCGACTTCTCTTCGGTCAAGTTCACCCTGGGCGGTGGCATGGCGGTGCAACGTGCCGTGGCCGAACGCTGGAAGAAGGTCACCGGCGTGACCCTGGTCGAAGCCTACGGCTTGACCGAAACCTCGCCGGCAGCCTGCATCAACCCGCTCACCCTGCCCGAGTACAACGGCGCCATCGGCCTGCCGATCCCGTCCACCGATGCCTGCATCAAGGACGACAACGGCAACATCCTGGCGCTGGGCGAAGTGGGCGAGCTGTGCATCAAGGGCCCGCAGGTGATGAAGGGTTACTGGCAGCGCCCGGAAGAAACCGCCACCGCCATCGATGCGGACGGCTGGCTGCACACCGGCGACATGGCCAAGATGGACGAACAGGGCTTCTTCTACATCGTCGACCGCAAGAAGGACATGATCCTGGTGTCCGGCTTCAACGTGTACCCGAACGAAGTCGAGGACGTCATCGCGATGATGCCGGGCGTGCTGGAAGTGGCCGCTGTCGGCGTCCCGGACGAGAAGTCCGGCGAAGTGGTCAAGGTCGTGATCGTGAAGAAGGACCCGAACCTGACCGCGGAAATGGTCAAGGAACATGCGCGGGCAAACCTGACCGGTTACAAGCACCCCAGAATCGTAGAATTCCGAAAGGAGCTGCCGAAGACCAACGTCGGCAAGATTCTCCGTCGCGAGCTGCGTGATACGCCCGCCCCGTAAGGGTTTCCGGGCAAGCGAGCAGGACAGGGACCCCGCCGGAGATGGCGGGGTCTTTTTATGGCCGGAACATGGCCGGCACGGCGCTTGCGGGCGGTTCACCACCGGTGCATAGAATCAGTCGCCGCCGCACGTTCAGCTCGCCCCCCTCACTCCTCTCCGTCCGCTCTGCGGTTGGCCGGACGGTCACACGGAGAACTCCCATGTCTGCAGTACGCCCCATCATCACCCGCCCCTCGCTGCACCCTACCCTGCGCATCATCGAAGAGCCCGAGCGGGATGTGTACTGGATCCACATGCATGCCAACCTGGTCAACCAGCCGGGCCGGCCCTGCTTCGCCTCACGCCTGGTCGATGACATCGTCGACTACCAGCGCGAACTGGGCGATCGCCTCAGCGCCTCGCACGTCCTGTCACCCCATGTCGTCCTTGCCTCGGACAGCGACGTGTTCAACCTGGGCGGCGACCTTGAGCTGTTCTGCCGGCTGATCCGCGAAGGTGACCGCGCCCGACTGCTCGACTATGCCCAACGCTGCGTACGCGGCGTGCATGCCTTCCATGCCGGGCTCGGTGCACGTGCGCACAGCATTGCCCTGGTCCAGGGCAATGCCCTGGGCGGCGGTTTCGAGGCCGCACTGAGCTGCCACACCATCGTCGCCGAGGAAGGTGTGCTGATGGGCCTGCCGGAGGTGCTGTTCGATCTATTCCCGGGCATGGGCGCTTACTCCTTCCTGTGCCAGCGGATCAGCCCGCGACTGGCCGAGAAGATCATGCTCGAGGGCAACCTCTATACCGCCAGCCAGCTCAAGGAGATGGGCCTGGTCGATATCGTGGTGCCCGTCGGCGAAGGCGTTGCTGCGGTCGAACAGGTGATCAAGGACAGCAAGCGGATTCCACATGCCTGGGCCGCGATGCGTGAGGTGAACGAAATCGCCAGCATGGTGCCGCTGCACGAAATGATGCGGATCACCGAGATCTGGGTGGACACCGCCATGCAGCTCGGCGAGAAGTCCCTGCGCACCATGGACCGGCTGGTGCGGGCGCAGGCCCGGCGCAATGGCGACCCGGCCTGACAGCGCGGGGGCTCAGGACGGGCTGCGCTCGCTGTCATCGCGCCGCGCGATATCGGCACTGCGGGCGGCCAGCGCATTCCTGCCATTGCGCAGTGCGGCGGCTAGACTGCCGAGACGGGCCACCCACTCGCCCTTCAACTGCCAGTCCGCCATGCGCATGATCTCGCCACTGGAGGCGGCAACCTGGACCAACCCCAGGTTGCTCGCCACCCCGCGCAGGGCGTGGGCGTGCTCGCGGAAGTCTTCCCAGGCCTGGCGTTCGCCGCAGGCCTGCAGCTGGCTCATGCTCGCATCGACATCCACCAGGCACTGGTCGATGAACTTGCGCTCGAAGCCGTCGCCCATGCCCAGCGACGCCAGCTCGTCCAGCACGGCCGTATCGAGCACGCCATCGCCGACCGGCAACGCCGGTACGGACTGGATGCCGGACTCGGTGCGTGTATTGGCCGCCACATCAGCCAGCACTTCCAGCAGGCGGGTGGCCACCACAGGCTTGGCAAGGAAGGCGCGGGCACCGGCCTGCTCACAACGCAGGATGGACTCGGGGGTGACGTCCGCGCTCAGCACCATCACCGGCACGTAGGGCATGCCGCTGGCCTGCATCACCCGCAACTGCTTGAGCAGGTCCAGTCCGCTCATGCCGGGCATGTGCAGATCGACGATCGCTGCGTCGTAACTGGCCTGCTCCAATGCATCGAGCACTTCGGCGCCGCCATTGACGCAGGTGACCTTGTGGCCAGCCTTTTCCAGCAACCGCTGCAGCACCATGCGGTTGGCTTCGTGGTCGTCGGCCACCAGAACACGCAGGCTGCGCACCCGTGCACGATGGCGCAGGAAGGGATTGGAAAACGCGATGACATTGCCGGCTTCAGCCACCTCGGACGGAACCGCCGGGGCTGGTGAAGTGGCTGCGACGTCCAGCGTGATCTCGACCCAGAACACGCTGCCGCGCGGGCTGTTTGGCGCATAGCCGACCTGCCCGCCCATCGACTCGACCAGGCCCTTGGCAATGGCGGTGCCCAGACCAGTGCCTTCATGGCGACGGGCCAGGCCGACATCGCCCTGCTCGAAGGCATTGAACAGGCGCCCGCGCAACGCCACCGGCACGCCGATGCCCGTGTCGACGATCTCGAATCGCAGCCGCACCCGCTCACTGCCCAGCGCATCGGGGCTGGACACACGCAGATGCACGTAGCCACTGTCGGTGAACTTGACCGCGTTGCCCATCAGGTTCAGCAGGATCTGCTGCAGATGCCCGGCATCACCCAGCAGGCGCGGCGGCACGTTGTCGTCCACCTGCACACGGTAGTCCAGTGATTTCGAGCGGGTCTGCGGGCTCAGGATCAGATTGATCGCCTGCAGCACATCGGCCAGCGCGAACTCGTGCCACTCCACGCGCACCTTGCCGGCCTCGATGGCGGAGATGTCCAGCACCTCTTCCACCAGTGCCAGCAGGCTACGCGTCGAGGCCTGGATGGTGTTCAGGCATTCGCGCTGCTCATCGTCCAGGCGGGTGGTGGCCAGCACTTCGGTCATGCCGGCCAGCCCGTTCAACGGCGTGCGGAACTCATGACTCATGTTGGCCAGGAAACGACTCTTGGCCTCGTTGGCCTGACGTGCTTCGGCCACCGCGCGGGTCAAGGCATGCAGCAGTGAATCGAAGTACAGCGGAATCGCGCCTAGCCCCAGCAGCAGACCCCAGCCCAGATAATCGTGACCGCGCCAGTACGGCGACAGCATCACCGTGCACAGGAACGCCAGGCAGCCCATGGCCGTGGCCACGCGCAGATAGGTACTGCCGTAACGCATGCCGTTGCCGATCGTCACCCACAGCATCACCGCGTACAGCGGCGCTGCCGGCTCGCCCTGGATGGTCATGATCCAGGCCATGCAGGTGTAATCGGTCAGCATGCCGATCACCCTTCGTACATGCGAAACACCTGGATTGACCAGGATCGCCGCCAGCAGGCCGGCGGAGATGGTCAGCTCGAAGGCCAGGATCAACCAGGTCGTGGTCAGCGCTTCACCGCCACCACTGAGCGAACGCCAGCCCAGGTAGCTGATGAACAGCGCGGTGATCACGATGCGGATCAGGTTCTGCGCGTGCTCGCTGTCTTCTCTCCCGGACAGGCGCTGCCTGAAGCGGGCCAGCAGCGAGCGATTATGGGCGGCGGCGGGGGTCGTATCCATGGTCGGATGTCGCATCCTTCGGCGCAGCAGGGAGGAGCAGCACAACGGTACTGCCAACAACCCAAACCACAGGGAAATGGCCAGACCCAGGTTGGCCTGCCAGTAAGGGGTCAACAGCACGGTGGTGCCGAAACTGACCATCGCCAGCACGATGGCGGCAGCCAGGTAACGCGGCCCGAAGCGCAGGCCGTTGCCCACCGTGACCCACATCACCACCGCATACACCCACGCCAGCGGCTCACCCATCTGGATCATGCCGACCGCGATCAGGCCATAGTCGGCCAGCATCCCGATGACCCGCCGTGGATCGGAGCGCTCTGGCTTCCACAGCAGCCAGCCGAACAACAGCAGCGACAGGCCCAGCCCGGTCAACACCGTTGCCAGCACGCCCTGGTACTGCTCCAAGCGGTGCAGTCGAGCGCCCGACAGGAGCACATAGACCAGGATCAGCGAGATCAGCACCACTCGCACGATCGCCTGGCCATGCTCCGAATCCGGACGCTGCGCCAACCGGCGCTTCACGCGTGCGAACAGGTCCTGCACGTCACCCACCCGGTCGCGTCGATGCCGTCGAGTGCTGGGCGCAGATATCCATCAACTGCTGGTGACCGCGCATCAGCGCATCCACGCAACGTGGATCGAACAGTCGGCCACGCTGGGCGTACAGATAAGCCAGTGTGGCTTCCATGGTCCATGCTTCCTTGTACGGACGGGGTGAGATGAGTGCGTCGAAGACATCGGCCACGGCGACGATGCGCGCTTCCAGCGGAATCGCCTCACCGACCAGCCCATCCGGGTAGCCGCTGCCGTCGTAACGTTCATGGTGGCGCAGCGCGATCAACGCGCCAACCTGGATGAAGCGGTTCTGGCTGCCGCTGAGCAGCTCATGGCCGATGCGCGGGTGCCGACGCATGATCGCCAGCTCCTCGTCGTTGAGTTTGCCCTGCTTGAGCAGAACGGCATCGGGAATGGCGATCTTGCCCATGTCGTGCAGGGGCGCGGCCATCTCGATCAGGCGGACGTCGTCTTCGGGCAGGCCCAGCTGTTCGGCAATCAGCCCGGCCACGCGTGCCATGCGCTCAAGGTAGGCGCTGGTGCCGGCATCACGGAACTCGATGGCACGGGCCAATCGCGACAGGGTCTCGCGTTCGCGTTCCTCGACCTCGTGCATGCTCGCCAGCAAGCGCTGCTCCAGCGACAACGCCCGCTGCTTCACGTTCTCGGTCTGCTGGCGCAATTGCAGCAGGTTGTAGCAGCGCGCACGCAGTTCGCGCGGGCGGATCGGCTTGACCAGGAAGTCAATGACGCCCGCTTCCAGCGCGGCCTGCCGGATCGGCTCGTCGCCGACCACGGTGATCAGGATCACCGGAATGTCGCGGTGCTTGGGCAGGCGGCGGAAACGACGGGCGAATTCCAGCCCGTCCATCTCCGGCATGCGGTAATCGAGCAGCAGCAAGTCGACCGGATGCGCCTCGCACCACGCCAATGCGGTCAACGGATCACCGAAGTCATACACGCTCAGTTCCGGCGCGATGTCCTCGATGACGTGACGCAGCATCGTCCGGGCGGACGTCTGGTCGTCAACAATGACGATGTTCAACGCGTACTCTGCCTGGTTTCTCGACCATGCTGGATCATCAGCAGGCGAGGATACCCTGCCGCTGCGAACGCTCGCACCCTGCATCGGCCTGACTCCCGTGTCATGCGTCCCGGTTCATGATCGTCATCACATTGTGAAGCGGACTCTCCACAGTGCGCACTCCCCCTGGCGCCGATCAAGCCACAACAGACGTCAAGGTAGTGCATTAACGATACGCCGAGTGCGGGAGGCGTCAATCGCGCCGTCTCATTTCGCGACGGCGCGCACAAACAGGAGTCAAAAAGACGACTTACTGCTCCGGACGCATGTACGGGAACAGCAGCACGTCACGGATCGAGCTGCTGCCGGTCAGCAGCATCACCAGGCGATCGACACCGATGCCGAGGCCGCCGGTCGGGGCCATGCCGTACTCCAGCGCACGGATGTAGTCGGCGTCGTAGTGCATGGCCTCGTCGTCGCCACCTTCCTTCGCGGCCACCTGGGCCTGGAAGCGCTGGGCCTGGTCTTCCGGGTCATTCAGCTCGGAGAAGCCGTTGGCCAGCTCCTTGCCGTTGACGAACAGCTCGAAGCGGTCGGTGTAGCCCGGATCGTTGTCGTTGGCGCGGGCCAGCGGCGAGACTTCCACCGGATGGTCGGTGATGAAGGTCGGCTGGATCAGCGTGTGTTCGACAGTGGCCTCGAAGATCTCCAGCAGCAGCTTGCCCCAGCCGTAGGACGGCTTGACGCGGATCTTCAAGCGCTCGCAATGGCGCAGCAGCGCGTCGCGGTCGGTGCAATCAGCGGCCGAGATTTCCGGATTGTGGTGACGCACCGCCTCGTCCATGCGCCAGCGGCGGAACGCCGGGCCCAGGTCGATCTTCGCGCCGTCCCACTCCACTTCGGTGCCGCCGTTGACGGTGGTGGCCACGTCACGGATGACGCCTTCGGTCAGGTCCATGATCTCGTTGTACGTGGCGTAGGCCTCGTACAGCTCCATCATGGTGAACTCCGGGTTGTGACGGGTGCTGACGCCTTCATTGCGGAAGTTGCGGTTGATCTCGTACACGCGCTCCAGGCCACCCACGGTCAGGCGCTTGAGGTACAGCTCCGGCGCCACGCGCAGGTACAGGTCCAGATCCAGCGCATTGTGGTGGGTGGTGAACGGCTTGGCCGCCGCGCCGCCGGGGATGTAATGCATCATCGGCGTCTCGACTTCCAGGAAGTCGCGGTTGTCCAGCCACGCGCGCATGGCGCGGATGATCTTCGAGCGCTTGATGAACACCGCGCGCGACTCCGGGGTCACGATCAGGTCCACATAGCGCTGGCGATAGCGCTGCTCGACGTCGGCCAGGCCATGCCACTTGTCCGGCAGCGGGCGCAGCGACTTGGTCAGCAGGCGGATCGATTCGGCCTTGACCGATAGCTCGCCGGTCTTGGTCCGGGTCAGGCCACCTTCGACGGCGATGATGTCGCCCACGTCCCAGCCCTTGAAGGCGGTATAGGCATCGCCCAGCACCGTGCCCTGCAGGAACAGCTGGATGCGGCCGGACTCGTCCTGGATCTGCGCGAAACTGGCCTTGCCCATGATGCGCTTGGCCATCAGGCGGCCCGCCATCTTCACCTGACGGCCGTTAGCTTCCAGGGCCTCGGCGGTCCACTGTTCGGCATCGGCGAATTCTTCCTGCAGGCGGCCGGCGAAGTCCTCGCGACGGAAGTCGTTCGGGTACGCGATGCCCTGCCCACGCAGCGTTTTGAGTTTCTCGCGGCGCTCGGCGATCAACTTGTTTTCGTCAACGGAGGGGGTATCGGTAGCTTCGCTCATGGATCTGCGGGAATCGTGTAGTGAGGGGGGATGCTGCGCCCGGCAGAGCCGGTTGCCCAGCATACCAAAACCGCCCCGCCCCGGCCTTGGCGGCCGCCCTCGCCCAGGTAGTCGCCAACCTTGGTTGGCGGTCCCCGTGCCGACCAAGGTCGACACCTACCGGATTCCGGGGAACCGATGCCCCGGTAGGCGCCAACCTTGGTTGGCGGTCCGTGTCTGGACCAAGGTCGACACCCACCGCAGCGCGTGGCCCGGCGTCACCCGTTCCCGGGAAACGCCTGCCGCAGCTCGTCCACCAGCACCCGCTGGTTCTCCGAGTAATCGACCGGCACCGACACCAGGTGCACGCCGCCCTCGTTGAACGCCGCCTCCAGCGTCGGGATGAACTGCTCGATGGCCGTCACCTCATGTCCCTTGCAGCCATAGGCCTCGGCGTACTTCACGAAATCGGGGTTGCTGAAGGTCATGCCGTAATCGGTGAAGCCATCCACCGCCTGCTTCCAGCGGATCATGCCGTAGGCGCCGTCATTGAGGATCAGCACCACCAGGTTCAGGCCCAGCCGGCGCACCGTTTCCAGCTCCTGGCTGTTCATCATGAATCCGCCATCGCCGCACACCGCCAGCACCCGGCGCTGCGGGTACAGGATCGAAGCCATGATCGCCGACGGCAGGCCCGCACCCATGGTCGCCAGCGCGTTGTCCAGCAGCAGCGTATTGGCCACCTGGGTGCGGTAATTTCGCGCAAACCAGATCTTGTACATGCCGTTGTCCAGCGCCACGATGCCGTCCGGCGGCATCACCTGGCGCACGTCGTGCACCAGCCGCTGAGGTGTGAATCCAGCTTCCTCGGCACGGTCGGCCAGGTGTTCCAGAATGGTCGCGCGCAGCGGCAGCAGCGCGTCAGCATTCGGCACCGCGCCTTCGATACGGTCGGCCAGCTGGGTCAGCGAGCGGCCGATATCGCCGATCACCTCCACCTGCGGGAAATAGACCTGCTCCACCGCCGCCTGCGAATAGCCGATGTGGATGACCGTCGGCCCACCCGGGCGCATCACGAACGGCGGCTTCTCGGTGACCTCATGGCCGATGGTCACGATCACGTCGGCCTGGTCGATGGCCATGTGCACGTAGTCGCGCTCGGTCAGCGCCGCGGTGCCGATGTACAGGCCCGAACCACCGGCCACCGCGCCCTTGCCCATCTGCGTGGTGAAGAACGGAATGCCGGCACGCAGTACGAACGCCGACAGCGCTTCGCTGGACTGCGGCCGCGACGCCGCCGAAGCGATCATCAGCAACGGCCGCTTGGCATTGCGAATGATCTTCGCCGCGCGGTCCAGCGCCTCCGGACTGGCAATGGGACGATCCACTGCATGCGGCGGAATCAGCGCCACGTCCCCGACCTCATCAGCCGCGATGTCTTCGGGCAGCTCCAGCAGTACAGGGCCCGGACGCTCTTCCAGCGCCGTGCGGAATGCCTCGCGCACGATGGTCGGGATGGTGCGCGCCGAGACGATCTGCCGCGCCTGCTTGGTCAGCGGCTTCATCGTGCTGACGATGTCGACGATCTGGAAGCGTGCCTGCTTGCTGGCAACGATGCCCTTCTGGCCGGTGATCATGATGACCGGCCATGCACCGAGCAGCGCATAGGCCGCACCGGTGGTGAAGTTGAGCGCGCCCGGGCCAAGCGTGGCCAGGCACACACCGGGCTTGCCGGTCAGGCGGCCATAGGTAGCCGCCATGAACACGGCTGCCTGCTCGTGGCGGGTGATGACCAGCTCGATGCTGGAATGGCGCAGCGACTCGACCACGTCGAGGTTTTCTTCGCCGGGAATACCGAAAATGCGCTCGACGCCTTCGTTCTCAAGCGCGGCGACAAGCAGATCTGAACCCTTGGACATTGGAATGCCGTCCTTTTCGCTGGACTGATGATGGATCGTTGCAGGAAGGATGGAAGCTGCGCGTCAACGCTTGTCGAACCACACCGTCTGCGCGTTGACGAATTCGCGGATGCCGAAGTGCGAGAGCTCACGGCCGAAGCCGCTCTTCTTCACGCCGCCGATCGGCACGCGCGGATCGGACGCGGAGAAACCGTTGACGAACACGCCGCCGGTCTGCAGCCGGCGCGCCAGCTGCATCGCACGGGCGCGGTCGCCGGTCCACAGGTTGCCGCTGAGGCCGAACTCGCTCTGGTTGGCCAGCTCCACCGCATGATCGGCATCACGGGCGCGGCTGATCGAGGCCACCGGACCGAAGGTCTCGGTATCGAAGGCCTGCATGCCTGGCTCCACGTCGGCCAGCACGGTGGGGGCGTAGAACGCGCCCGGGCGATCCAGCTGATGGCCGCCGACCAGCAGCTTTGCGCCCGCGCCCACCGAGGCGCGCACCTGCGCGTCGAGCTGTTCCAGCAGGTCCTGGCGTGCCATCGGACCAATGCGATTACCCGCTTCACGGCCATCACCGATGGTCAGCGCCTGCACCTTCTGGCAGAACTGCGCCACGAAACGGTCGTATACCGCGTCTTCAACGATGATGCGCTTGCCGGCGATGCAGACCTGCCCGGTATTCTGGAAACGCGAGGTCACCGCCGCATCGACCGCAGCGTCCAGATCGGCGTCGGCCAGCACGATGAACGGATCGGAACCGCCCAGTTCCAGAACTACCTTCTTCAGCGCCTGCCCGGCCTGGGCAGCAATGCTGCGGCCGGCGGCCACGCTGCCAGTCAGGGTCACCGCCGCGACGCGGTCATCGGCAATGGCACGGCTGGTGCCCTCGCGGCTGATGTTGGCGGCGATGAAGGTGCCTTCCGGCAACCCGGCATCCCGCCAGGCGGCGTCGAGCAGCTGCGCGGTACCGACGATGTTCTCGGCCGGCTTCAGCAGGAAGCCGTTGCCGCCCATCAGGATCGGCACCGCCGCGCGCATCACCTGCCAGTACGGGAAGTTCCACGGCATGATGCCCAGCACCACGCCCAGCGGCAGGTAGGACACGTAGGCTTTGTCGTCAGGCACCTGGGTCGGTTCGTCGCGCAGGAACTGCGCACCGTTGTCGGCGTACCAGTCGCACAGCACGGCGCATTTCTCGATTTCGGCCAGGGATTCGGCCTGGACCTTGCCCATTTCGGCGGTAGCCAGCGCAGCCAGCTTTTCGCGGTCGCGGCGCAGTACCGCCGCCATCGCACGCAGTACGTCTGCACGCTGTTCGAGGCTCTTGGCGCTCCAGGCCGCAAAGCCGACCTGACCACGAACCAGGATTGTTTCCAGTTCGGCGTCGGTGGCGAAGGGATGGCTGGCGATCTGTTCACCGGTGGCCGGATCGCGGGAAATGGCAGTGCTGGGGGCAGCGGACATGCAGGGCTCCTGTTGTCTCGACAACGGGCGGTGGCCCGTCTCCTGCACAGGAATGTGGACCCGATTGGCGAAGGCAACAAGGCGTCTGCTTATCCTGTGACCTGCACTTACCTGTCTGAATGGGGGGAGGTGCCGGCAGGGCTGCGCCCTGCACCCGCCGAAGCCAGAGCAACGTCAACGGCAGAAGCTGGCATTCCGTGGGTTGGCGGGGTGGGTCCGGTTGAGGGGGGGCGCTGCAAGTACGTCCATGTAAGCTCGGTCGCCGCATCCATGCGGCTCACGCCCCCTCAACCGGACCCACCCCGCCTTCGACAGATTTCCGCGATCTGTCGGGAATACTCTTGGGATCTGACCCCGGAATTTCTTTCGATATCTGACAGATGTGTCGACCAAGGTCGACACCTACCAACAGCCGCGCGAAATTTGTCTGAGGCGGGGCGGTGTGGGTTGGCAGGACCGTTGGCGCCATGGATGGCGCCATCGAGCCCCCATGGATGGGTTTACGGCGTGTCCTGCCAACCCACACCGCCCCACCATTCCACGGATAGCCCGCTGTTGCTGTTGCTGTTGCTTCGGCCTCTGCGGGTGCAGGGCGCAGCCCTGCCGACCAACCTACCTACGCGGCAGGTAAGTAACCAGGGAAAGGTCGTGCCGGCTCTCCGGCACCAGTGCCACGTACTGCAGGTCCAGCAGCCCGCGCGTGGGGTGGTTGAGCTTCTTCGCCCCTTCGTCGAACCGACGCACGTCGTGCTCCGGCCACCACTGGCGGAACTCTTCGCTGTGCGCGGCGATGTCTTCCACCAGCGCCAGGAACGGCGCCTTGTCCGGCGCCTGCGCCATCGCCGCACGGAAACCCGCCAGCAGGCCGCGGGTCATTTCTTCCCAGTTGAGAATCAGCGTGCGGTACGGCGGGTACAGGAACATCAGCCGCAGCGTATTGCGCTCATGCGGCGCCAGCTGGCTGTAGTCCACGAACAGATCGGCGATGGCCGGGTTCCAGGCCAGGATGTCGAAGCGGGTGTTGCGCACGTAGGCCGGGATCGGCTGCATCGCCTCCACCAGCTGGCGCAGGCCGTCGGTCACGCTCTCGTCCGGAGATTCCAGAGGCACGCCGTAGCCAGACAGCGCGAACGCATAGGCGCGTTCGTCGTCGCTCATGCGCAGCACCTGCGCCAGGCGCTCAAGCACCTCGGGCGAGGCGCGCACTTCGCGGCCCTGCTCGATCCAGGTGTACCAGCTGACGCTGACCCCGATCGCCAGCGCGACCTCCTCGCGCTTCAGGCCCGGGGTGCGCCGACGCCCGGCCGGGAGGCCGAGCGTGGCGGGGTCGACACGGGCGCGGCAGGCCTTGAGGAAGCCGCCGAGTTCCTTGCGTTCACTTTCGCTGCGCATCATCGGCCCGTCCTACCCTTTGTAGCGTCGCGCCATGCTCGACGCATCCGCCAGCTCGCGAAAAGCAGCCGAGCATGCCTCGGCTCTACAAAAAACCGGTTCAGCCACCCTCGGCGTTGCGCGCGAGGGTGACGATCTCCGCGCACGCACGTCGATCAGGCATCGACGCGCTTGGAGCCCACAGCCAGGCCGGCCTTCAGGCTGGCCTCGACGAACTCGTCCAGATCGCCGTCCAGCACCTTCTGCGTATCCGAACGTTCGATGCCGGTGCGCAGGTCCTTGATACGGCTCTGGTCGAGCACGTAGTTGCGGATCTGGCTGCCCCAGCCGATATCGGACTTGGTGGCTTCCACCGCGTCCTTCTCGGCGTTGCGCTTCTGGATCTCCAGCTCGTACAGCTTGGCGGCCAGCATCTTCATCGCGTTGTCGCGGTTCTGGTGCTGGCTGCGGCCGGTCTGGCAGGCCACAACGATGTTGGTCGGGATGTGGGTGATTCGCACCGCCGACTCGGTCTTGTTCACGTGCTGGCCACCGGCGCCGGACGAACGGTACACGTCGGTGCGCAGGTCGGCCGGGTTGATGGTGATGTCGATGTTGTCATCGATCTCCGGCGACACGAACACCGAGGTGAAGCTGGTGTGGCGGCGGTTGTCCGAGTCGAACGGCGACTTGCGCACCAGGCGGTGCACGCCGGTCTCGGTCTTCAGCCAGCCGTAGGCATAGTCGCCTTCCACGCGCAGCGTCGCCGACTTGATGCCGGCGACGTCGCCACCGGAGACTTCCATCAGCTCGGTCTTCCAGCCGCGCGATTCACACCAGCGCAGGTACATGCGCAGCAGGATCTCGGCCCAGTCCTGGGCTTCGGTGCCACCGGCACCGGCCTGGATGTCGACGAACGCGGCAGCATTGTCCATCTCGCCGGAGAACATCCGCTGGAATTCCAGCTTCTCGACGTGCGACTGGTGCTTGTCCAGGTCGGCGACCACGGCCAGCGCGGTGTCCTCGTCCTGCTCGGACTCGGCCAGCTCAAGCAGTTCGGTGGCATCAGCCAGGCCGTCGAGCACCGAGGCGATGCCGCCCACGGTCTTTTCCAGGCTGGAGCGCTCGCGGCCCAGGTTCTGGGCGTATTCGGCGTTGTTCCAGACGTCGGGGCTTTCCAGCTCCCGCGTTACTTCTTCAAGACGCTCTTTCTTGGCGTCGTAGTCAAAGATACCCCCGAAGCGACAGCACGCGATCGGTCAGATCGGTGATGCGCTGGCGGACAGGATTCAGTTCGATCATGTCGGCGGTTATGCATTCAAAAGATGACTGGTAATGATACCGCAGGCCGGGGATGCCCGGAATGAGGGGCTCACCCTGCCCCCAGCGCCTGCCGCAGCACTGGCAGCTGGCGCCGGCTGCAGGGCACCTTGGCGCCATCGGCCATGTGCAGTAGGGCCTCGCCCCCGTCCAGCGGCTCGATTGAGCGCAGCTGGCCACGGTGGATCAGCCAGCTGCGGTGCGGGCGCAGGAACTCGCCCGGGTCCAGCCGCTGCTCCAGCACCGCCATGGTGATCCGCAGCGGGTAGTCGTGGCCGCGTACCCGCAGGTTCACGTAGTTCCCCGCCGCCTGGGCATACTCCACGTCGGCGGTGGCGACCAGGAACTCCTTGCCCAGCTTGCGCACCAGGAAGTGCTGGGGGCGCTCGACCGGCTCCACTGGCGGGCCGACATCGGGCGATGCCAGCAGGTGCGCCTCGCCCTGGCGCTGGCGGCCGAACCAGGCCACCGCGTGCACGGCAATCACCAGCAGGCTGTAGGTCTGCACATCCTTGAAGAACTCGTAGAACCACTGCGCTGGCCAGTCACCGTAGGTGTAGTGCTGGCCGATGAACGCGAAAGCCATCTTGCGCAGCAGCACCATGGCACTGACATGCAGCAGCCACCAGGCAACACTACCCAGCACGTAGAAGCCGATCCGGCGCCGCCAGGTATCTGCATGCAACGGCCAGCGATGAGCGGCGGCGTGCAGAAGCGCCAGCAGGCCCAGGCTGGCCAGCGCGCTGCTGAACTCCTCGATCGAGATCGTTCCTGCGGAAAAGGGCTGCGCGTCGCGCAATGCCCGCATCCACTGCGCCAGCACATTGCCTGCGGCGGTGCCCAGGAACAACAACGACCAGAATGCGACGGCAAGCCCGGGGCGATGCGGTCGTTCTGCAACTGGGGCGGTCAGCGCCGCCGAATCTCCATTCTCCATGCTTCCATTGTTGCCCATCCGGCTCTGTGCGCATCGGCCATTGGTCCCAGCCACCCCACCACTGGCCCCTGCGCGGCCTCCATTGCGCCCCATCTACTGGCGCCCCACTCCCGGCCCACGGAGCCTGCCACTTCCTCCTGATGCCCGCCGCCCATGCACCGTCGCCACGATCTGGACACCCTGCGCATCGCCGCCTTTGCGCTGCTGATCCTCTACCACGCCGCCATGGCCTATGTGGCCGGCTGGGATTTTCACCTCAAGAGCGCTTACACCGCCGAGTGGCTGCAATGGCCGATGATCGCGATGAACCGCTGGCGGATGCCGCTGCTGTTCGCCATCAGCGGCATCGCCCTGGGCCTGTCGCTGCCCGAGCGTGGGCGGTGGGGGCACACGCTGCGCAGGTGCTGGCGCCTGCAGCTGCCGCTGTTGTTCGGCATCGTAGCGGTGGTGTCCCTGCAGGCCTACTACGAGGCTCTGGACAAGGGCGATGTGGCGCCGGGACTGGCCCGGTTCCTGTGGCGCTACTGGCAGTTCCGGCCGTGGCCGGGCGCGCATTTCAGTGGCGCCGCCTATGGCTTCACCTGGAACCACCTCTGGTACCTGGCCTATCTGCTGCCCTATACCGTGCTGGCGGTGGTGCTGGCCAGCCTGCTGCGGCCGCTGCGCGGGGTGCTACCGCGCTGGCACATCAGTGACCGAGTGCTCGGTGGGCTGCTGCTGGTGCTGCCGGTGGCCTGGCTGGCCTGGGCGCTGCTGGTGCTGATGCCGCGCTGGCCGCCCACCCACGCGCTGCTGGACGACGTCTATGTGCACGCCGAATCGCTGCCGCTGTTCCTCGGCGGTTTCATCGCCGCACGTTGGCAGCGGGGCTGGGACCTGCTGGTCCGTGGGCGCCGGCTGACCCTGGCGCTCGCCCTGTTGGGGCTGTGCCTGGAACTGGGTATCCGCGCCCTGGCCCGGCTGCCGCAGGTGGGCGACGTCGACGCCTGGATACTGGCGCTGCCGTGGGGCCAGACCGAACGCATCGGCCGGGCGCTCTATACCTGGTGCATGCTGCTGGCCCTGTTCGGCTGGGAGCGGGTGCTGCTGTCCCGCCCGTGGCCAGGCCTGGGCTATTGCCGGGAAGCGGTGTTCAGCTGGTACAGCCTGCACCAGACCGTGCTGATCGTGCTGCTGTATGCGCTGCGCCCACTGCAGCTTGGCCCGTGGCTGGAGCCCGCCCTGCTGGTGGCCGGCACCGTTGGCGGCTGCCTGCTGATCCACGAACTGCTGATCCGTCGCGTGCGCTGGCTGCGCCCCCTGTTCGGCCTGCGCAACGACGCGTCATCGCTGCCCGTGGCACGTGTTGCGTCGGTGTAGGGCCGAGTCCACACTCGGCTGCTTTGGCGCGGCTCTACCTGGCCCGCCTACCGGCGGATCATGAGGACAAGGGATGTTCCAGACGCAGTGGCACCTGTGGTTGCAGCACACCTTCGACGCCGGCTGGATGCTGTCGGTGATGCAGTTCATCAGCCTGCTCGGCTATGAAATGGCCTACACCGCGCTGATCCTGGTGTGCGCGTTCGGTGCACGGCTGCGCGCCGGCCTCTGCGTGATGCTGGCGGTGCTGCTGATGGCCTGCGCCACGCATGCGATCAAACAGAGCGCCGCCCTGCCCCGCCCCTCCGACGTGGATGCGGCGGTGCTGGACAAGGGCGAGCCGTCGCACCCGTTCGTGGTGGATGGCGGCGGCCGTACGTTCTGGTCGCTGCCTGATGCGCAGGCCACGGCGATGCTGCGGGCGCAGCCGCACGCCGACTATGGCTTCAACAGTGGTCACGTTGGCATCACCACCGCGGCGGGCGTCGCCCTGCTGCTGGCGTTCGGCATCCGCCGCCGTTGGCTGCGCTGGACACTGGTGCTGACCTGGCCCCTGCTGATGGCGATCTCGCGCATGTACCTGGGCCGGCACTTCCTGGCCGACGTGTTGGCCGGTTGGTTGATTGGCCTCGGCATCGGCGCGCTGGCCTGGCAGTTGATGCCGGGGCTGCGTGGAGAAAGGCGCTGGCAGCTGCCGGCACTGCTGGGCCTGGGCGTGGCGCTGGCATGGGCCTCGTTGTGTACGCCCCTGGTGCCGCTGGGTGAAGCCTCGCGGCTACTGGCACTCGCCCTGCTGGTGGCGTGGCTGCAATGGCGCGGCTGGCCGGCCGATCCGCAGGGCGTCGTGCAGCGGGTGCTTCGCGTGCTGGGCGTGGTGGTGATCTACCTGCTGGCGCGGCCGGTCATTGATTGGCTCGCAGACACTATTCCGCTGCCGAATGCGCCGGTTACGCCGCTGCTGTGGCACACCGTCGGCACGCTGCTGATCCTCGGTGGCGGCGTGGCGCTGGCGCGGTGGATTCCGCGCCAGCGCCACCTCGCATCGTAGATCCACGCCGGTGAGTGGTTGGGCCCGGTGAGGTGGCGCCGGGCCATGCCGGGCGGACGTGGAGGATCCAACGCAGCCACGCACGGCATGGCTGTACTTCGCTGGGCATGGCCCGGCACTACCGCACCTCGAACTCGCCCACCAGCACGGTCTCGGCGCGGTCCTTCAGCCGCATCGTCACCATCTGGTCCTTCTGCTTGGCCGTACCCCAATGGGTGGTCAGGCGCAGCATCAGGGTCGTGGCACCGGTCACCAGCTGCTGGCGGCTGCCGAAGTAATTCGCTTCCACCTTGTACTTGCCGGGCTTGGCGTTGCGCAGCGAGAACTGCTCGGGGCCATAGCCGCCGGTGAAATCCTGCGACATCTGCCCGCCCTGGTAGGTCAGGCGGTTGCCGTAGTACGCGCGCTCGCCGTTCGGGTCGGTCACCCACAGGTCCATGTCGCTGTTGTCGGCGTCCCACGACAGGACCGCGCGCAGGTCCAACGGCATCGCCTGCAGCAGGCGCGGGTCGATGCTGGTGGTGTCCAGCCGGGGCGTGCTGCGGGCCACCAGGTTGGTCAGCTCATCCAGTGCGATCAGGGCGATGCCATCGAAGCGGCTGTCCCATGGCCGCACCACCACCTGGTACAGCGGCGCCAGTGCCTGCTGCGGCTTGCCGGCCGCTGCCAGTGCCAGGCCCAGGTCGCGGAAGCTCTGCGGTTCTTCCTGGCCCATCGCCAGCACCTGCTCGAACACCGGCACCGCCAGTGCGGGGGCATCAGCCTGCATCAGCCGGTAACCGAGCACGCGTAGCAAGTGGCGGTTGTCCAGATCCATCTCGGCCAGGTTCGACAGCACACGCAGTGCCAGGTCGCGCTGACCGTGCTCCAGAAGCAGGTCGGCCACGTCGAGGAAGAATGCGCTGCTGTCGGCATGCGCATCGCGCTCGGCCAGGTAGCGGTCATACAGTTGCGACGGCGGGCCCTGGCGCAGGCGCCTGGCGATGGCCGAGTCCGGCTGCCAGGCCGCCAGCTGGATGCCGAGCTCGCCCTCGTTGGCGGCAACGGGCGCAGCGACACGGCCACCAGTGACCGTGATTGAATCCAGGGCCTTGTTCGATGCAGGCGCTGAGCGACGTGCACGCGCGCTACTGGCTTCCATGCGCTGCTCGGCGGCGGCCATCGGTGCAGGGGCGGGCGGTGCCGCAGGGGCCGGCGCGGCGAGCATCGCCACCGGCGCCGACTCCATCGCGTAGTCCGCGGAGGCGACTTCGAGTGCCCCGCCCTTCGCCTGCGGCGGCATTCCCTTTGGCCAGCTGCGGTTCCACCACTGCTGGCGCTCCTTCCAGCGTGCCGCCACTTCATCCAGGCGCTGGCGATCAGCAGCGGCGCGATCACTTACCTGCACTGCAAACCTGGCGTCGTACTCGGCGCGCAGCGTGCCCGAAGGGCGGATCGCATAACGCAGGTAGTCCTCCAACGTCTCCAGCACGATCAGCGAGGTATCCGGCCCGACCAGGCCAAATTGCTGCGACAGGCGCTGCATCGCCTCGCGGTTGCCACGGCGGTTGGCGGCCAGCTGCTGCAGGCGCGCCTGCGCCCACAGGCCGGCCAGCAGTTCTCCGTCGTTGCTCTTCTGCGTGGCGGGCAGCGCCTGCCATTCGCCGCCACCCACGCGCACCCGCATCGGCACACCGTCGGCCGCCAGTCGTGCATGCAGCCACAACCAGCCCTGGGCTTCACTGCGTCGATCGATCACCACGTCCTGCACGCCGCGCCCTGCATCAACCTGCACATCCAGCGGCGACGACAGCAGCTCGCGCGCGGCCGAATCGACATCCTTACCCAGCGCGACGAAACGGCCACCATGCGCTTCGCTCCAACCACGCAGTCGCACGGCATCGGTGCGCGCACCAGCGCTGCTGAGCGCAAACAGGCGTTGATCCGGCGCCATCGCCGGCAGCTGTTCCGGCCCATAGGTCAGCAGGCCATCGCTGACCAGCAGGTATTCCTTCACTCCCGCCTGCGGCTGCCACTGCGCCAGCGCGCTGGCACCGTCCGGGCGTACGGCCTGCAGCGCCGCACGCAGCTCACTCCAGTTACCGGCGCGGATGCGGAAGCGCCTTACCGGCTCGGCGCGATCGCGCAGCACGGTCAAGGCCACGGTGCCGTCGCCCATCACGGCGAAGTAGCGATCCAGCAGTGCGAACTCGCGCGTGCGATCGCGCTGCCCCGCCGAGCCGGAGCCATCCCACAGCAGGCCGATCTCGCTGGGCAGCGTGCGGGGCGTGCTGCTGGCCGCCACCGGCAGCTGCGCCAGCAGGTAATGGCCATCCTGCCAAGGCGCCACCTGCACCTGTGCCTCGCGAGCTGCCGGCAGGCTCCACTGCAGCTGCTTCGGCAACTGCGCGCCCTTGCCCCGCCACTGCAGCTGGCCCGCGCTGATGCGGAATGGCGCCGTACCTGCGCTCGCCGCGCCGGGGGCCTGCAGCTTCAGTTCAACCGAGGCGGCACCGGCGGCGAATTGCAGCGGCAGCGTCCACTGCCAACCGTGGCCGGTGAAGGCCAACGGCTCACGAATCACCAGCTGCACGCGCCGACTGGCACCGGCCGGCAGCGGGTAGATGCGCAGGCGGAACTGGTTGCCAGCGGTCTGTTCCAGCAGGCCCGGATCGACGCCCCGACGGGCGATCTCCTCGAACACCTGGCGACCGCGGTCCTTCGGCACCGGCACCGCGTCACGCATCTCGCCGTTGATATCCAGCGCGAAGCCGCTGATCTGCTGACCGTCGACCAGCGGCAACTGCAGCTCGCCCTCCAGCACGCGCCGGTTCGGATTGTGGAATTCCAGCGTGATCCGGGTCTGGGCGATGCCGGCCTGGACCTCGCCTTCGATGCGGGCACGCTGCAATTGCACCGGTTGTTCGGCAGCGGGGGCGATCAGGAGAGGCGTGGCGGCCTGCGGCCGGGAGATCGGCGGCGACTGTGCGCCAGCGGGCCAGGCCGCGAGGGCCAGCAACAACACAGTGCAGCAACGGGCGAAGACCATGACCGGACTCCAGTGGGATCGTGGAAGGTTGAACGCACGAGCTGCCAGAACGGGGTTGGCGGGGTCCCAAAAAGGGGACGGAGGGGATTAAGTCGCAATTGGCAAACAAGGCAAAAACGACTTAATCCCCTCCGTCCCCTTTTCTTCAGGCGGGGAGGCTGTGCTCCACGATCAGCTGGATGGCGCTGCCACCACGATAGTCGTCGCAGGCGAGACGATAGGCGAGATGCACGTGGCGACCCGGCGCGTTGCCGTGCCAGCCGCCGAAGTGGATCGCGTTGATCGTGCCGGGTACGCCCGGCAGGCGCAGTTCCAGCTTGAGGTGGCGTTCCTTCAGTACGCGCCAGTTGGCCACTTCGAAGTGGCCGTCGAACAGCGGCTCGGGGAAGCCCTGGCCCCACGGGCCCGCCAGACGCAGCGCATCGGCATGGCGATGGTCCAGTTCGTCCGCGGCCAGTTCGCCGTCGCTGAGGACCTGTTGCTGCAGTGCCGCCGGGTCGAGCATTTCCAGCACCACGGCGACGAAGGCGGCCTTGAAGTCATCGACGTGATCCAGCCGCATGCTCAGTCCAGCCGCCATGGCATGCCCACCGAATCGTTCGATCAGGCCCGGATGGCGCGCATCGACCAGCGCCAGTGCGTCACGGATGTGCAGGCCGGGGATCGAGCGCGCCGAGCCTCGCAGGGTGTCGGCGCCCGGTTCGGCCGGCGCGAAGGCAATTACCGGGCGATGCAGGCGATCCTTCATCTTCGACGCAACCAGGCCAACCACGCCCGGGTGCCAATCGGCATCGAACAGGCAGGCCGCCACCGGGCGCTGACCGGCCATGTCCAGCACCACGCGGGTCAATGTCTGCTCGGCGTCATCGGTCATCGACTGCTGCACGGCGCGCCGTTCCGAATTGATCTGCTCCAGCGTCTGCGCGATCTCGCGCGCCTGGCGTGGGTCTTCGGTCAGCAGCAGCGCGATGCCCAGCGCCATGTCTTCCAGCCGGCCCGCCGCGTTCAGGCGCGGGCCGAGCGCGAAGCCGATGTCAGTGGCGGTCAGTCGCGCGGCGTCACGGCCGCTGGCTTCGATCAGGGCGCGCAGGCCGACACAGCCCTGCCCTGCGCGCAGACGGCGCAGGCCCGCGCTGACCAGTGCACGGTTGTTCGGGTCCAGCGCCACCAGATCGGCAACGGTGCCGACCGCCACCAGGTCCAGCAGCGTGGTCAGGTCCGGTCCCTTGCCATCGGCAAAGACACCGGCCTCGCGCATCTGCCGGCGCAACGCCATCAGCACGTAGAAGATCACGCCGACACCGGCCAGCGATTTGCTGGGGAAGGCATCGCCGTCCAGATTCGGATCGACGATGACATCGGCCGGCGGCAGCTGCGGGCCGGGAAGATGATGGTCGGTGACCAGCACCTGCCAGCCACGCGCCTTGGCCGCGATGACACCGGCGTGGCAGGCAATGCCGTGGTCGACCGTGACCAGCAGGTCCGGCTGCAGCTCGGCCAGCTCCTCCACCAGTGACGGCGACAGGCCGTAGCCGTGCACCATTCGGTTCGGCACCGCGTGGAAGACATGCTGCGCGCCGAGCATGCGCAGGCCGCGCACGCCGACCGCACAGGCGGTGGCGCCATCGCAGTCGAAATCGCCAACCACCAGGATGCGCTTGTCGTTGGCGATGGCCTCGACCAGCAGGCCCACCGCATCGTCGATGCCGGTCAGCAGCTCGGGCGCGTGCAGATTGCCCAGCTTCGGCTGCGCCAACTCCGGTGTACCTGCGCCACGGCTGGCATAGAGACGCGCCAGCAACGGCAGCGTGCCGTCCGGCCAGCTGCCGGGCGCGACCGCATCGCGGCGGCGGATCGTCGGCGTATCAGGGGATGACTGCACAGCATCGGCGGCAAGGGACATCGGCATCGCCGGGTGACGGAAGACCCGGGCATGATACCCCGCCCGGCTTGCCGGGCTCTTCCCGGGCTTGGCGCAGAGGTGGCGATCGCCCATGCTTGTTCGCTTCTGAAACGGAATTCGCCATGTATCGCCCGTTGTCCGCACTGATTGCCGGCCTGTTACTGCCGCTCGCCAGTCATGCCGCAAACACGCCGGTCACAGCCGGTATCGAGTTCGTGCACCACGACTGGTTCCTGGCCTGCGACAACACCGGTACCTGCCGTGCCGCGGGTTATGGCCCCGAGAACGCAGACAGCCTGCTGGGCCTGATGTTGGAACGTGCCGGCGGTCCCGGTACGGCAGTAAAGGCGCGGCTGCGGGTGGGCGAGGATGGCGAAAGCGCAATGCCTGAGGGAGCGATGCGCCTGCAGGTGAACGGCCGTGATCTGGGCCCGGTGCAGGACGCCGGCGCCGATGAGGCCGTGACGCTGCGGCCGGCGCAAGTTGAAGCCCTGCTGGCGACCCTGCCCGGCCAGGCCCGCATCGAAGTCATCGACAACAACGGCACGCGCTGGCCGATTTCCGACCGTGGGGCTGCCGCCGTACTGCTGAAGATGGACGAGGCACAAGGGCGGATCGGAACACCCGGCGCCCTGGTGCGGCGCGGCACGCGTGCCGAAACGAGCGTGCCGGCTGCGCACGCCAAGCCGGTGATCGTGAGCGCGGCACTGGTGGCCCCACACCCCGGAGACAGCGAACTGGGAAGCAGCGAAGCGCTGCGCGAGGCGCTGATCGCCACGCTCGGCGACAGTGACGACTGTCCGCGCCTGATCGAGTACACGGGCACCCCGGAAATGGTGATCGAGCGGCTGGACGAACACCACGTACTGGTGCAGGCGCTGTGCCAGATGGGCGCGTACAACTACAGCAATGGCTTCTGGATCGTGCGCGACCAGCCCCCGTTCGCCCCGCAGACGGTCACGATGGAAGCAGAGGGCTTTTCGCGCGTCGAACGCACGCTCTACGCGCGCTACAAGGGCCGCGGCATCGGCGACTGCGTTTCCGGTTCGGACTGGGTATGGGATGGCCACCGATTCCAGCCCAGCAGTGCCTTCAGTACCGGCCTCTGCCGTGGCATGCCGGGCGGGCACTGGATGCTGCCAACCCTGCTCAGCGAGGTGCGTTGAATGCATGCATCTTCACTGTTATGCACGCCGCTGCTGCTGGTGTCGCTGACGATGGCCTCGGTTGCCCCGGCTGCCGAACCGGCGGGCATTTCGTTGGCGAAGGGTGACGGCGTGATGGCCTGCGACAACACCCGCACCTGCCGGCTGGCAGCCTATGGCCCACTGGCGCCGCTGATGCTGAGCGCGCTGATCGAACGCAGCGGCGGGCCGCGCACGGCGGTCACCGCCCGGCTTTCAATGGCCGAGGGCGGCGAGGACGCACCTGCTACCCCTGCGCCGGTGGCCCCCAAAGGAACGTTGCGACTGCACGTGGACGGAAGGGACCTCGGTGCCATCGGCCACAGCGAAGCGCTCGACTCTGGTCTGGAGCTACCCACGCACTACGTGACCGCCATGATCGAGGCTCTGCTGAAGGGCAAGCGCGTCGAGATGAGCGACGCCTCGGGCCACGTGTGGCCGTTGTCCGATCGCGGCATTCACACGCTGCTGCTGAAGATGGACGAAGCCCAAGGTCGGCTGGATACGCCCGGCGCACTGGTGCGCAAGGGCCCACAGCCGGAATCGAAGGTGCCGGCCGCAGTCGCCGCGCCGACGCTCAAGGCACCGCCGCTTCTGGTCGAAGCACAGGAAGGCGATGCGCAGCTGGCCGAGCGGGCGGATCTGCTGCAGCAACTGCAACCGGTGGCCGCTGCGGGGAACGCGTGCGACCGGATGTCGTCGCGCCAACTCCGCATCGAACGGGTGGATGCCAGCCATGTCCTGGCGCTGTTGAACTGCACAACCGACCGCTACATCGTGCCGGCGGGGACCTGGCTGATCCGCGACCGTCCACCGTTTTCGCCCACGCTGATCGCCCCAAGCACGCTGTTTCCGCTCTACCCGCATGCCGTATTTCTTGAAGAAGGCGTTGTGACCGATACCAATGCGTGCGGCACGAACCGGCATTGGGCCTGGGATGGCTCCCGCCTGGTCCTGAGCGCGATGTATCTGGGCGATTACTGCTCAACCCGGAGCCGCAGGCACTGGTCGCTGCCGACCTACGTTACGGACGTCCAGTAGTGATGAAGCCGAGCATGGGCTCGGCTCCACAGGGAAATCAGCAGTACCCGCGCCTGTGCGGCAGCGCGCAGCGTCGGCTTCACTCGTGAAGCTGGCGCGGCTTCTTCCAGAACTGCCAGCGCTGGCCACGGTCCAGCTGGAACTGCAGGCCGTCTTCGAAATCCAGCACCAGCCGCTGCAGCTCGCCACGCTTCAGCGCGGCCAGCAGCGGACGGATCGCATCATTGCCCAGCTGCTGCAAAGAGCGCAGCTGGCGCAGATCCACCAATGCATCCACCGACTGCTCGCCATCCACGGCAACGCCCGCAGCCAGGGCCAGACCCTGCAGCAGCGCATCGCGGCTGCGCACCTGTGCGTGCGGCGTGCTGACCGACACCGGCGTCACGCCACCGCCCCAGAACCACAGTGAATTGATCGGCTGTTGTCCCTGCGCGGCGCGCTGCTGGTTCCAGGAATGGTTGTGCAGCAGTACCTGCGCTTCAGTCATCAGCGCCCGCCAACGGCGGCCGCCCTCGCCTGCTGGCAGGTGCGAGAACAGGTCATCGCCCAGCACCTCGTCCGGACTGTCGAAGTCCGGCAGCGCCAGGTCGATCGGAAGCCGCAGGTACCAGCGCGAAGGGTCCGGTGCGTCGAGCACGAACCCGGCATCGGCGAACAACGGCTGCAGCACCGGCAGCAGGGCGAGGCAATCGGCCAGGGTCGGCCGCAGCGTTTCGCCGTAGGCCATCATCCGCGCGCCGTGCATGTCCGGCACCATGCAGGCCGGGTCGGCACGCAGCCAGCACGCGCCGGCCGCATCGCCGACGTCACGCTGGCGGCTCAGTGCGGCCACCGGCCAGTGCGGCGCGGCGACCGTGAAATGGCGTTGCAGCTGTGCCCGCTCGCCGGCTTCGAACTGCGAGGCGTTGGCGCGGCCCAGGGCACGCGCCACGTCATCAGGCAGCGCAGCCGCGGCAAAGCGGCTGCGTGCCGGCAACAGCAGGGTCGCCGTTGCCACCGGGTCAGTCCAGGTAGCTGACGCTGACGATCTCGTACTCGCGCTGGCCGGCCGGTGCGTCGATCACGATCGAATCGCCTTCCAGCTTGCCGATCATCGCGCGCGCCACCGGCGAGGAAATCGCGATCAGGCCCAGCTTGATGTCCGCTTCCAGGTCACCGACGATCTGGTACTTCTTCTCTTCGTCGGTTTCCACGTCGGCCAGGGTCACGCTGGCGCCGAACACCACCTTGGAGCCGGCATTGAGCTTGCTCACATCGATGATCTCGGCGTGCGACAGCTCGCCTTCCAGCTGCTTGATGCGGCCTTCGATGAAGCCCTGCTCCTCGCGCGCGGCGTGATACTCGGCGTTCTCCTTCAGGTCGCCATGCTCACGCGCTTCGGCGATCGCGGCGATCACCTTCGGGCGCTTGACCGACTTCAGGTGATCCAGTTCATCGCGCAGACGCTGCGCGCCCTTCATCGTGATGGGGGCTCTCATGCATTCAACTCCTTGTGCAGCTCCTGCAGCGACCAGACGGGGCCGGTGCCGCGGAATTCCAGTGAATCCACCAGCGCCTTGGCGCCGGCAATGGTGGTCGAGTAGGTGACGCGATGCTGCAGCGCCTCGCGACGGATCGAGAACGAGTCGTTGATCGCCGAACGACCTTCGGTCGTGTTGACGATGTAGACGATTTCGCCGTTCTTGATCGAGTCGACGATGTGCGGACGGCCTTCGACCACCTTGTTGATGATCTCGCAGTCCATGCCGTGCTGCTGCAGCCACGCGGCGGTGCCACGGGTGGCAACCAGGCTGTAGCCACGCGCCAGCAGTGCCTTGGCCACCGGCAGCACGCGCTTCTTGTCCGGGTCGCGCACCGACACGAAGGCCTTGCCGACCGGCGGGGCCTTGATGCCGCCCGCTTCCTGCGCACGCGCGAAGGCGGCGTTGAAGGTGCGGCCGACGCCCATCACCTCACCGGTGGAGCGCATCTCCGGCCCGAGAATCGGATCGACGCCCTGGAACTTGGCGAACGGGAAGATCGCTTCCTTCACCGAGTAGTAGTCCGGCACGATTTCCTTGGTCGCGCCCTGCTCGGCCAGGCTCTTGCCCGCCATGCAACGGGCGGCGATCTTGGCCAGCGGCATGCCGGTGGCCTTGGACACGAACGGCACGGTGCGCGAGGCACGCGGGTTCACTTCCAGCAGGTAGATGGTGTCGGCACCTTCGTCGCTGGTCTGGATCGCGAACTGGGTGTTCATCAGGCCGACCACGTTCAGGGCCTTGGCCAGCTCCACCACCTGGCGGCGCAGTTCGGCCTGGGTTTCAGCCGACAGCGAGTACGGCGGCAACGAGCAGGAGGAATCACCCGAGTGCACGCCAGCTTCTTCGATGTGCTCCATCACACCACCGATCAGGACGTTGCCATCCTTGTCGGCAATGATGTCGACATCGCACTCGACGGCGTTGTCGAGGAAGCGGTCCAGCAGCACCGGCGAATCATTGGACACCTTCACCGCGTCGCGCACGTAGCGGGCCAGGTCGGCTTCGCCGTACACGATTTCCATCGCACGGCCGCCCAGCACGTAGCTCGGGCGCACCACCAGCGGGTAGCCGATCTCGCGGGCCAGCAGCAGGGCTTCCTGGTCGTTGCGGGCGATGCGGTTCGGCGGCTGCTTCAGGCCGAGCTTGTCGACCAGCTGCTGGAAGCGCTCGCGGTCTTCGGCCAGGTCGATCGAGTCCGGACTGGTGCCGATCACCGGCACGCCATTGGCTTCCAGCGCGCGCGCCAGCTTCAGCGGGGTCTGGCCGCCGTACTGCACGATCACGCCCTTCGGCTGTTCCAGTTCAACGATTTCCAGCACGTCTTCCAGGGTCAGCGGTTCGAAGTACAGGCGGTCGGAAGTGTCGTAGTCGGTCGACACGGTTTCCGGGTTGCAGTTGACCATGATGGTTTCATAGCCATCCTCGCGCAGCGCCAGTGCCGCGTGCACGCAGCAGTAGTCGAACTCGATGCCCTGGCCGATGCGGTTCGGGCCACCACCCAGGATCATGATCTTGTCGCGGTTGCTCGGCGCGGCCTCGCACTCGTCCTCGTAGGTCGAGTACAGGTAGGCGGTACCGGTGGAGAATTCACCGGCACAGGAATCCACGCGCTTGTAGACCGGACGCACCTTGTGCGCACGACGCAGCGCGCGGATGGCCGCTTCGTTGGTGCCGGTCAGCTGCGCCAGGCGCGCGTCGGAGAAACCGGCGCGCTTGAGCTTGCGCAGGCGTGCAGCATCCAGTGCGTCGATGCCACCGGCAGCGACTTCAGCTTCGGCAGCGATGATTTCCTCGATCTGGTCCAGGAACCAATGATCGATGAACGACAGTGCGTAGATCTCTTCCACGCTCATGCCGGCGCGGAACGCATCGGCGACGAAGAACAGGCGCTCCGGGCCCGGCGCCTTCAGCTCGCGACGCAGGGTCTGCAGGTCTTCTTCGTTGGCCAGGTCCAGGCCGGTCGGGTCGAAGCCGACCTTGCCGGTTTCCAGGCCACGCAGGGCCTTCTGCACCGACTCCTGGAAGGTGCGGCCCATCGCCATCACCTCGCCCACCGACTTCATCTGGGTGGTCAGGCGGGCGTCGGCGGCCGGGAACTTCTCGAAGGCGAAACGCGGGATCTTGGTGACGACGTAATCGATGGACGGCTCGAACGAGGCCGGGGTCAGGCCACCGGTGATTTCGTTCTTCAGTTCGTCCAGTGTGTAACCCACGGCCAGCTTGGCGGCGACCTTGGCGATCGGGAAGCCGGTGGCCTTGGAAGCCAGCGCCGAGGAGCGCGACACGCGCGGGTTCATCTCGATGACCACCACGCGGCCGGTCTGCGGGTTGATGCCGAACTGCACGTTCGAACCACCGGTATCGACGCCGATCTTGCGCAGCACGGCGATGGAGGCATCACGCAGGCGCTGGTACTCCTTGTCGGTCAGGGTCTGCGCCGGGGCCACGGTGATCGAATCACCGGTGTGCACGCCCATCGGGTCCAGGTTTTCGATCGAGCAGACGATGATGCAGTTGTCCGCGGTATCGCGGACCACTTCCATCTCGAACTCCTTCCAGCCCAGCACCGATTCTTCCACCAGCACTTCGGTGGTCGGCGACAGTTCCAGGCCGCGGCTGACGATGTCGACCAGCTCTTCGCGGTTGTAGGCGATGCCGCCACCGCTGCCGCCCAGGGTGAAGCTGGGGCGGATGATGGTCGGGTAGCCGACGCGGGTCTGGATCTCAAGCGCTTCGTCCAGGGTGTGGGCGACGGCGGCGGTCGGGCACTCCAGGCCGATCTCACCCATGGCCACGCGGAACAGCTCGCGGTCTTCGGCCATGCGGATCGCTTCGCGCTTGGCGCCAATCAGCTCGACGTTGTACTTCTCCAGCACGCCGTTGTCGGCCAGGTCCAGCGCGCAGTTCAGTGCGGTCTGGCCACCCATGGTCGGCAGCAGTGCATCGGGCTTTTCCTTGGCGATGATCTTCTCGACCGTCTGCCAGTTGATCGGCTCGATGTAGACGGCGTCGGCCATCTCCGGGTCGGTCATGATCGTGGCCGGGTTGCTGTTGACCAGCACCACGCGGTAGCCCTCGTCACGCAGGGCCTTGCAGGCCTGAGCGCCGGAGTAGTCGAACTCGCAGGCCTGGCCGATGACGATCGGGCCAGCGCCGATGATGAGGATGGTCTTGAGGTCAGTGCGCTTGGGCATTTTCTTCTCTAAGTCAGTACAGCGTGACAAGGGGGAGTGATCGCACGCTGTCGATCAGGAATCTTGATCCGCAGCGCCGCGCCAGGGGCAGCAGCGATGCGGCGGCTTACGGTCCATCGCGACGCCACCGGGGGCCGGCGGCGTACTGATCACGCCTTGGCCTGCTCCATCAGCACCACGAAGCGGTCGAACAGCGGACCGACATCGGTCGGACCCGGCGATGCTTCCGGGTGGCCCTGGAACGAGAACGCCGGCACGTCGGTGCGCGCCACGCCCTGGTTGGTGCCATCGAACAGCGAACGGTGGGTCACGCGCAGGGTCGGCGGCAGGGTCGCTTCATCGATCGCGAAACCGTGGTTCTGCGAGGTGATCATCACCCGGCCGTTGTCCAGGTCCTGCACCGGGTGGTTGGCACCGTGGTGGCCGTGGCCCATCTTCATGGTCTTTGCGCCCGAGGCCAGGCCCAGCAGCTGGTGGCCCAGGCAGATGCCGAAGGTCGGGATCTTCACATCGATGAAGGTCTTGATCGCTTCGATGGCGTAGTCGCACGGCTCCGGGTCACCCGGGCCGTTGGACAGAAACACCCCATCCGGCTTCAGTGCCAGCACTTCGGCGGCCGGGGTCTGCGCCGGCACCACGGTCACTTCGCAGCCGCGCTCGGCCAGCATGCGCAGGATGTTGGTCTTCACGCCGAAGTCGTAGGCCACGACCTTGAACCTGGCCGGCACGCTGACGAAGGCGTTGGCATCCAGGTCCAGCTGGCCCTCGGTCCAGGTGTAGGTCTTCTCGGTAGTGACGACCTTGGCCAGATCCATGCCCTTCAGGCCCGGGAACTTGCGGGCGGCTTCCAGTGCCTTTTCCACGTCGATGTCGCCGGCCATCAGCGCACCGTTCTGCGCGCCCTTCTCGCGCAGGATGCGGGTCAGCTTGCGGGTGTCGATGCCGGCGATGGCGACCACGCCACGCTGGATCAGCCAGTCCTGCAGCGACACCTGGCTGCGCCAGTTGCTGGGACGGCGGGGAACGTCGCGCACGATCAGGCCGGCCGACCACACCTTGGACGCTTCATTGTCCTGGTCGGTCATGCCGGTGTTACCGATATGCGGATAGGTCAGCGTGACCATCTGCCGGGCGTAGGACGGGTCGGTCAGCACTTCCTGGTAGCCGGTCATGGCGGTGTTGAACACCACCTCACCGACGGACAGGCCGGGCGCGCCTACGGATTCGCCCTCGAATACGGTGCCATCTTCGAGGACGAGGATTGCGGCTTGGGTCACGGGAATCTCACTTTGGCTACCGAGGGGGCTGCCGAAGTCACGCCTGCGCTTCACGGAAATCCGGTTGCAAAAAAGCGCGGACGTGCGGTCTGGGACCGGTCCGGCTTTCGTGATTCGGCGAGTGCGAATTGTAGCGCTGCCGGGGCGCTCGCGCCAGCGGTTATCGCACTTGATGAACAGGCGATTGCGCATTCATTTCAATCCGGCGGCGTATGCGGGGTCCGCCGCGGCCCGGTAGATGCCAACCTCGGTTGGCGCTTCCCGCAAAGTCTGCCAACCAAGGTTGGCATCTACCATCAGCCTGGGCCCGTTACCCGGGCCCGTCCAGCAGGTCCCGCACCCGATAGCTGCCCGGGGCCCGGCCCTGCAGCTGGCGGGCGGCGAACAGGGCGCCGCGGGCGAAGATGTCGCGGTTGGTGGCCCGATGCACCAGCTCGATGCGCTCGCCCAGCCCGGTGAACTGCACCAGATGCTCGCCCACGATGTCGCCGGCACGCAGGCTGGCGTAATGCGGTTCCGCCCCGCCCCGCTGCGCGGCCGCGCCCAGGGTCAGCGCAGTGCCCGACGGCGCGTCCTTCTTCTGGGTGTGGTGCGATTCGACGATGTCGCAGTCCCAGCCGGCCAGCGCCTGCGCGGCGCGCTCCACCAGCTCGTCCAGTACCGCCACCCCCAGGCTGAAGTTCGAGGCCCAGACCAGCGGGATCTTCGCCGCCGCCGCGTCCAGCGCCTGGCGCTGCGTGCTGGAGATCCCGGTGGTGCCCGACACCAGCCCTGCACCCCGCGCCACGCACAACGCCAGCAGCGGGTCGAAACCCTCCGGCAGGCTGAAGTCGATCGCCACGTCGAACACCGGCGCGCCGGGCAGTTCGCTGGCGCCGAAGAACGGCACGCCGTCGACCACGCGCTGCGCCGGCGCACGGCCGGTCACTGCGGCCACGATCTGCAGGGTTTCGGGATGTTCGGCGGCCAGCCGCAGCAGGGCCTGGCCCATGCGCCCGGAGGCACCGTGAATGAGCAATCGCAGGGGAGTCTGGTTCATGCCTGCAGGCTAGCGGCAGCACGCCCGCTCCGGCAAGCGCCATCGCTGCTACGCTGCATGCCCTTTCATGCAATGGATGGCAGCTCCCTCATGCAGATCAGCGAGCAGCTGGTGCTGGTCACCGGTGCCGGCCGCGGCCTTGGCCAGCACATCGCCCGCGCGTTCGCTGCGCAGGGTGCGCGCGTCATCGTCAACTACCACCGCAGCGAAGGCACCGCACGGGCGCTGGCCGCCGAGCTGGGCGGACAGGCGATCGCACTACCGGCCGACGTCACTGATCGCAGCCAGGTCGATGCGATGCTGCAGCACGCCCTGGCCCACTTCGGCCAGGGTGTCACCACGGTGGTCAACAACGCACTCGCTGCGTTCTCGTTCAATGGTGATGCCCGCGACGGCGCCGCCGATATCGGCTGGCCGGCCTTCCAGGCGCAGTTCGAGGGCAGCGTGCGCGGCGCGCTGAACACCGTGCAGGCCGCCCTGCCCGGCATGCAGGCCCGCCGCTTCGGCCGCGTGATCAACATCGGCACCAACCTGTTCCAGAACCCGGTGGTGCCCTACCACGACTACACCGCCGCCAAGGCCGCACTGCTGTCGCTGACCCGCACCCTGGCCGGCGACCTGGGCCCGCATGGCATCACGGTAAACATGCTGTCCGGCGGCCTGCTGCGCACCACCGATGCGAGTGCCGCCACGCCTGAAGCGGTGTTCGACTACATCGCTGCGAACACCCCGTTGCGCAGCGTCACCACCCCGGCCGAGTTCGCCGATGCAGCGCTGTTCTTCGCCAGCCCCTGGTCGCGCGCGGTGACCGGCCAGAACCTGGTGGTCGATGGCGGGCTGGTGCGGGACTGAGCCGATGCGCATCTCCGAGGTCAGCCGCCTGACCGGCGCCAGCGCCAAGGCCATCCGCCTGTACGAGGCGCGCGGCCTGTTACCGCCAGTGCCGCGCCTGAACCGCTACCGCGACTACAGCGAACAGGACGTGGCCTGGGTGCAGCTGATCCGGCAGGCATTGGGGCTGGGCATCACCCTGGCCGCGATCTCCCGCCTGCAGGGCCGCGACGGGCGGCTCAACTGGCCAGCGGTGCTGGCCTTGCTGGAGCAGCAGCGCGGCCGCATTGCCGACGAGCGGGCGCGACTGGCACAGGTCAAGCTTGCCCTGCAGCAGGTCAGCGACGAACTGCAGCAGTGGCTGCACTCCGGCAGCGGCGACTGCATCCTGGAACCCAGCGGCTGCACCACCCAGGATTGACTCTGCCCCTGGGGCAGACCGCAGCCTCGCGCACTTTCCATTGCGCGAGGTTGCCGTGTCCCGTTCCATCCTGATCCTGCTTGGCCATCCCGACCGCGACAGCCTGTGCGGCGCGCTCGCCCAGCGCTATGCCACGGCCGCCGAGAACGCCGGCCACCGGGTACGCCTGATCGCACTGGGCGACCTTGAATTCGACCCGGTGCTGCGCCACGGCTACCGCCAGATCCAGCCGCTGGAGGCCGATCTGCAGGACGCCGCAGATGCGATCGAAGCCTGCGATCATCTGGTGCTGGTCTACCCCACCTGGTGGGGCGCGATGCCGGCGCTGCTGAAGGGCTTCTTCGACCGCGTGCTGTTGCCGGGATACGCCTTCCGCTACCGGCGCGATTCGGTGTGGTGGGACCGGCTGCTGGCCGGGCGCAGCGCACGGGTGATCACCACGCTGGATACGCCGCCCTGGTACTACCGCTGGATCTACCGCGACCCGGGTATCACCCAGGTCCGCGCCACCATCCTGGAGTTCTGCGGCATCCGCCCGGTGCGGGTCAGCCGGCTCGGCGCGGTACGCAGCAGTACCTCAGCGCAACGCAGCAAGTGGCTGGCGCTGGCAGCGGAGCTGGGAGCGCGGGCTCGGTAGATTCAGGCCATGAGGCAAGGCGTGCGAACCAAGGTTCGCACCCACCTGGAAGATTCGTCCCCACCTGGGGCGCTCGTTTGCGCGTGTCGCGTTTGCCAATTGACCGCCAGGCACTGCGCCTCAAGGCTGTGGGCCCCTCTTCCGGCCCAGGCAACGCCCATGAAATCCTCGACTGTCTTCAGCAAGTGCGCCAGGAAGACCGGCTTTGCCGGCACGTCGACGACCCGCTACCGCTTGCTGGATGACGCCCTGCTTGTCGTGAATCACCAACGCGCCAGCGAAAGCCGGGGCTTCTATGTGAATGCTGGACTCTACTTTCCAGAGCTGCTCGAGTATCCCCTCGCGCCTGACGATCTTGAAACGGCTTTCAGGTACCGCTCCAGCATTCCCACGCCCCATGTCGACTGGCGGATCGAAGAAACGCCGGGCCTGCGCCGGACCTTCATCCAGCAGGATCTCGAAGATCTGCTGCAGGCCGGCAAACGCGACGCGCTGAAAGGCCTGTTGCTCTTTGCCCTTGCCGACGTGGCCGGCTTCGCGGCAACCCATGGAAACCGGGAATCGGTGCGGCGATTGAATCAGGATGGAAGCTTCCGGGCGATCATCCGCAGAGAGGTCTGAACCCCCGGAAGCGTGCGAACCAAGGTTCGCACCCACCGGGCGAGGGTTCGCACCCGCCAGGTGGCCGCGGTCGAGCATGGCTCGACGCTACTTCTTCGTCGGCCCGCAGCTGTCGCAACCGCCACAGGCACCACCACCCCCGCTCGCCGGCGGCGCGATCTTCCGCCCCAGCGCCTGCAGCCAGGCGGCACGGCCGGGCTTCAGCAGGGCCAGCGCCAGCGCCCCACGCAGCTTGCGCACCGTGCCCGGGAACTGCTTCTTCAGCACCACCCAGGCACTGACCAGCACGGCTACCGCGATGATCAGGTACTGGATCAGCAGGCCGCTATCCATCAGCCGCCTCCCAGCGCCTTGGTTACCTGGTAGGTGATCAGCGCGGCCACATAGGCCGCCGCGAACAGGTAGAACGCGGCAAACCCCATCTGCTTCCACGAGTTGGTCTCGCGCTTGATGGTGGCCAGCGTCGAGATGCACATCGGTGCGTAGATGTACCAGACCAGCAGCGACAGCGCGGTGGCCAGCGACCAGCCGTCGCTGATCAGCGGGGTCAGCGCCTGGCTGGCGGCATCGTCATCGGCCGCCGACAGCGCATACACGGTGGCCAACGAGGCCACCGCCACTTCACGCGCGGCCAGGCCCGGGATCAGCGCGATGCAGATCTGCCAGTTGAAGCCCAGCGGCGCGAAGAACACCGCCATCGCATGGCCGATCTGGCCGGCGTAGCTGTAGTCGATGGCCGGCATCGTGGCGCCGGCCGGTGCCGCCGGGAACGAAAGCAGCACCCACAGCAGCACGGTCAGCGCCAGGATGATGCCACCAACGCGCTTGAGGAAGATCATGCCGCGCTCGTACAGGCCGACCGCCAGGTCGCGCACGTGCGGCAGCCGGTACGACGGCAGCTCCAGCATCAGCGGGTGCTCGCTCTTGTCGCGGCGCCACTTCTTCATGATCCACGACATCGCCAGCGCGCTGAGGATGCCCGCCGCGTACAGGCCGAACAGCACCAGGCCCTGCTGGTTGAACACGCCCCACACCGTCTTCTGCGGGATGAACGCACCGATCAGCAGCGCGTACACCGGCAGGCGTGCGGAACAGGTCATCAGCGGCGCCACCAGGATCGTGGCCAGCCGGTCACGCGGGTCCTGGATGCTGCGGGTGGACATGATGCCCGGCACCGCGCAGGCGAAGCTGGACAGCAACGGGATGAACGAGCGGCCGGACAGGCCGGCGGCGGCCATCATGCGGTCGAGCAGGAACGCCGCACGCGGCAGGTAGCCGGATTCCTCCAGTACCAGGATGAAGAAGAACAGGATCAGGATCTGTGGCAGGAACACCACCACGCCACCGACACCGGCGATGATGCCGTCGGTCAGCAGGCTGGCCAGCGGCCCTTCCGGCAGCACGCTGCCGACGAAGGTACCAAGCCAGGCAAAGCCGGCTTCGATGGCGTCCATCAGCGGCGTCGCCCAGGCGTACACCGCCTGGAAGATCAGGAACATCACCACCGCCAGGCTGACCAGGCCGAACACCGGGTGCAGCAGCCAGCGGTCCAGCGCGTCGTCGATCTTCGCGGTCCGCGCCGGCATGCGCACGGCCACCGACAGGATCTCGCGCACCTTGGCGTGGTAGTCGATGCCACCTTCCGGGCCCGGCACCGGCGCATCCAAGTGCGGCACCATCGCATCGAGGCGCTCGACCAGGGCCTTGGCACCCTGCTTGCGCACCGCCACGGTTTCCACCACCGGCACGCCCAGCTCGCGCTCCAGCGCGGCCACATCCACCTGGATGCCACGGCGCTGGGCGGCGTCAACCATGTTCAGGGCCACCACCATCGGCTTGCCCAGCTCGCGCAGTTCCAGCGCGAAACGCAGGTGCAGGCGCAGGTTGGTGGCGTCGATCACGCACAGCAGCACGTCCGGCGCGGCCTCGCCCGGATAGAAGCCCCGGCACAGGTCACGGGTGATCGCTTCGTCCAGGCTGGCCGGATGCAGGCTGTAGGCACCGGGCAAGTCGAGCACCGCGAATTCACGGCCGGATGGCGCACGCAGGCGGCCTTCCTTGCGTTCGACGGTGACGCCGGTGTAGTTGGCGACCTTCTGCCGGCTGCCGGTCAGCTGGTTGAACAGCGCTGTCTTGCCGCTGTTGGGGTTACCGACCAGCGCGATGCGCAGTGGCGCGGTGGAGGCTGCAGCGGTCATGCGCGTCGTTCCTGGCTGGCGGCGTCGACCACGACGCGCTTGGCTTCACTGATCCGCAGCGCGAACCGGGTGAACCCGACCTGCACCAGCAGCGGCTCCCCACCCACCGGGCCCTTGGCCACCAGGCGCACTTCCTCGCCCTTCACGAAACCCAGCTCGCGCAGGCGACGGGCGATGGCATCGTTGGCATGCAGGTCCTGCACGGACTCGACCACGGCCGAGGTGTGCAGCGGCAGTTCGGACAGCGTCATCTAGCGTGTTCTCTGCTGGATGTAAATGGTTCTCGATTCTAACATTCCCGCGTCGCGTCATGGCCCATGACCAATGGCCCGCTATGATCCATACAGGTATGGAGTGACCCTGGAATCCCATGAACGATGCTTTGCAGATCGAGCGCAGCGGCGCCACCCTCACGCTCTGGCTGAACCGGCCGGAGCTGCACAACGCCTTTGACGCCGGGCTGATCGCCCGCCTGACCGCCGCACTGGAGGCCGCCGGCCGCGATGATTCGGTGCGTGCGGTGGTGCTGGCCGGCCACGGCGCCTCCTTCTCGGCCGGTGCCGACATGCAGTGGATGCGCGGCATGGCCGCCGCCAGCGAGGCCGACAACCGCGAGGACTCACTGGCCCTGGCGCGCCTGATGCGTACCCTGGACGAGCTGCCCAAGCCGACACTGGCCCGGGTCCACGGCGCGGCCTTCGGCGGCGGTGTCGGCCTGGTTGCCTGCTGCGACATCGCCATCGCCAGCACCTCGGCCCGCTTCGGCCTGACCGAAAGCCGCCTCGGCCTGCTGCCGGCGGTGATTTCGCCCTATGTGATCGAGGCCATCGGCCCGCGCCAGGCCCGGCGCTGGTTCGCCACCGGCGAGCATTTCGACGCCGACACCGCGCTGCGCATCGGCCTGGTCCACCAACTGGTCGAGCCCGAACGCCTGGACGAGGCCGTGCAACGCCAGCTGGCCCTGCTCGACAAGGCCGGCCCGATCGCCTCGTCCACCGCCAAGCAGCTGGTGCGCCACGTCCGCGACAGCCATGACCGCGACGCCCTGGATCGCGATAATGCCGCCCTGATCGCGCGCCTGCGGGTGTCCGCCGAGGGCCAGGAGGGCCTGGGCGCCTTCCTCGACAAGCGCGCCCCCCATTGGGTCACGGAAGCCTGAACATGCTCGATCATCTTGGTTTGACCAGCGCCGACCTGGCGCGCAGCAAGACCTTCTTCCTGCAGGCGCTGGCGCCGCTGCAGATCGGCGTGGTGATGGAAGTGACCGCCGAACAGACCGGCGCCCACGACCACATCGGCTTCGGCAGCGACGGCAAGCCGTTCTTCTGGCTTGGCAATGGGAGCACTGCCAGCCATGGCGTGCACGTCGCCTTCGCCTGCGCCAGCCGCGCCCAGGTGGACGCCTTCCATGCCGCAGCGCTTGCCGCCGGTGGCCGCGACAACGGCGCCCCGGACCTGCGCCCCTGGTACCACCCGGACTACTACGGCGCCTTCGTGCTCGACCCGGATGGCAACAACATCGAGGCGGTCTGCCACCGCCCTGCCGATGGGGCAACCGCATGAGCGACTACGTCCGCATCGTCGAGGTCGGCCCGCGTGACGGCCTGCAGAACGAAAAGCAGTCGGTGTCCACCGCTGACAAGATCGAACTGATCAACCGGCTGTCGGCCACCGGCCTGCGCAGCATCGAGGCGACCAGTTTCGTCAGCCCCAAGTGGATTCCGCAGCTGGCCGACGCCGCCGAGGTCTATGCCGGCATCCAGCGCCGGCCGGGCATCCACTACCCGGTACTGGTGCCGAACGAACAGGGCTACGACCGTGCCCGTGCGGTGGGCGTGGAGGAAGTGGCGGTGTTTACCGCAGCCTCCGAAGCGTTCAACCGCACCAACACCAATGCAGGCATCGATGAATCGCTGGCCCGGTTCGAGCCGATCCTGCGCCGTGCCGCCGCCGATGGCGTGCGCGTGCGCGGCTACGTCTCCACCGTGCTCGGCTGTCCTTACCAGGGCGAGGTGCCGCTGGCCGACGTGGTGCGGGTGGCGCGCGCCCTGCACCAGATGGGCTGTTACGAAATCTCGCTGGGCGACACCATCGGCGTCGGCACCCCGCGCAAGGCACGGGCGATGCTGCAGGCGGTGGCCGCCGAGATCCCGATGGAGGCGCTGGCCGTGCACTTCCACGACACCTACGGCCAGGCCATCGCCAACATCGCCACCTGCCTGGAGGAAGGCGTGCGCGTGGTTGACAGCGCCGTCTCCGGCGCCGGCGGCTGCCCGTATGCGAAGGGCGCAAGCGGCAATGTGGCCAGCGAAGACGTGGTCTACCTGCTGCAGGGTCTGGGCCTGGACAGCGGCGTGGACCTGCCGGCGCTGGCCGAGACCGGCCGCTGGCTGGCCGGCCTGCTCGGACGCGCCACCGCCAGCCGCACCGGGCAGGCGCTGGCCGCGGCCGGCTGACCACCGCGCTGCGCCGCCCCGCAAAGGCGGCGCAGTGCACAACAGCGGCGGTCCCGGCTTCCGTTAGAATCGGCGGTTCTCGAACCTGCAGGACCGTTCAATGCAGCTGTCTTCCGTACGTGCCGTGATCACTGGCGGCGTCTCCGGCCTCGGCCTGGCCGTGGCCCAGCACCTCGTCGCCCAGGGCGGCAGGGTGGCCCTGTTCGACCTCAACGACGACAAGGGCGCTGCCGCCGTTGCCGGGCTGGGGGCCGACAAGGCCCGCTATTTCAACGTCAACGTCAGCGATGAGGCGGCCGTGGCTGCGGCCATCGACCAGGCCCACGATTTCCTCGGCGGCCTGAACGTGGCGATGAACTGCGCCGGCATCCTCGGCGCTGGCCGCGTGCTTGGAAAAGAAGGTCCGATGCCGCTGGCCGGCTTCCAGGGCACGGTGATGGTCAACCTGGTCGGCAGCTTCAACGTCGCCAAGGCCGCGGCCAACCGCATGCAGCACAACGACGCCGGCACCGACGGCGAGCGCGGCGTGATCATCAACACCGCCAGCATCGCCGCCTATGAAGGCCAGATCGGCCAGGCCGCGTATGCCGCCAGCAAGGGTGGCGTGGTGTCGATGACGCTGCCGATGGCACGCGAACTGTCGCGCTTCGGCATCCGCGTCAACACCATCGCTCCGGGCGTGTTCTGGACGCCGATGGTCGATGGCATGCCCGAAGCCGTGCAGCAGTCGCTGGCCGCCTCGATTCCGTTCCCGTCGCGCCTGGGCAAGCCGGAAGACTTCGCCAGCCTGGTCGGCTTCATCCTGGGCAACACCTACCTCAACGGCGAGACCATCCGCCTGGACGGCGCTACCCGCCTCGCTCCGAAGTGATTCCCCCCGGGCGCCGGGACGGCGCCCTCCCCCAACGACCTAGATCACCATGAAAGCCAACGACATCAAGAAGGGCAACGTCGTCGAGTTCAACAACGGCGTGTACCAGATCCGCGACATCGAGCGCAGCTCGCCGCAGGGTCGCGGCGGCAACGTCCGCTTCCGCTTCATCATGTACAGCGTGCCGGGCGGCAACAAGCTCGACGCCAGCTTCGATGCCGACGACAACCTGGTCGAGGTCGAACTGCTGCGCCGCCAGTCCACCTATTCCTACAAGGACGGCGATGCGTTCGTGTTCCTTGATGACGAGGACTACACCCCCTACACCCTGGACGCGGACGTGATCGGCGACGACGCCGGCTACATCACCGACGGCCTGACCGGCATCTACGTGCAGGTGATTGACGAGCAGCCGGTGGCGATCCAGCTGCCGGCCTCGGTGGTGCTGGAAGTGATCGAGACGCCGCCGGAACTGAAGGGTGGCACCGCCACCAAGCGCCCGAAGCCGGCCAAGCTCAACACCGGCATCGAAATCATGGTGCCGGAGTACATCGTCAACGGCGAGCGCGTGCTGGTGAACACCGCCACCGGCGAATTCGCTGGCCGTGCCGACTAAGCGCCTTGCGCTGATCGGTTGCCTGTCCCTGCTTGCGGCGTGCTCGCCGCAGGCAGCGGACAATGCTACCGATGCCGCGCCGAAACCCGCGCCGGCCGAACCGGCGGTGACGACCGCACCGTCGGTGGAGGCACCGGCCGCCGTCGAGGCCACCGCCGAAGCTGAGCCCTCTGCCGACCTGACTTCGGGCGATGAAGCGCTGGACAAGGCACGCGCAGCCGCTGGCTGTCCGGTCCCGGAGGACGTGTATGACGTCGACGACGTGCGCATCTACTGCGCGATGCCGGCTGACGTCCAGGCTTTCCTCGCGCGCGAGAACACCTGCCAGCACTTTGCGGGTGAGGAGCCTTACGACGACGAGCGCCGCCGCGAACTGGAAGAGGCCGGCGAGAAGTACTGCGAGGGCCGCAAGAAGATCTTCGCCGATCTGCTCGCGCGTTATCGTGGTGACTGTGCGATCCGTGAAGCGCTGATCGCCATCAACAGCCGCTACGACCTGGACTTCGAGCTGGACCTGAAGCCCTGCGAGGGCTGACCCGCAATGTTGATGTAGAGCCGAGCGTGGGCTCGGCTCTACAGAGGGCTTACGGCTGCTTCGCCCCGAAGTTGCCGCAACCGTGGTACTGGCGCGTGCCAATGGTCAGATTCACTTTGGCTTCGAATGCCTCGCCGCTCATGTCGTCCTGGCAGGTAGTCCGCTGGAAGCTGAGCTTGACGTCGGTGCCATCAGACGCCTTGCCACTCCAACCGTCGGCCCCCTCGGTGGGCTCGGCGACATCGAAACGACGCTCACCGTAATCCACTTCCACCTGCAGGCCCGGCGTGTCGCCGTCGACAACTGCCAGCCAGCCGGGTTCATTGCCGGTGGCACGGAACGCGGCATTGCCGGCGCTGCCATTGCCTTCGGTGGCCTCCACCGCATGGCACTCGCGATCCGCCTCGCCCTTCAGGCTCAGCAGGCCGTCATCGCTACCCTTGGTCCAGAAGCTGTTGCCCTTGCCATCGCCGTACTTGGCGCCGGATGCCGCGCGCTCGGAGGTCATGGCGAACGTACGGTCGCCGATCACCACCGTGGCTGCATCCTCGCCATTGAAGGTCGCGCGCACGTCCAGATCACCACACTGGTAGGCGGTCTCGCTGCCACCTTCGGTGCGGGCGCTCGGTTGCGGCGTGGCAGGCGGGGCATCATTGCCGCTGCCCGCGGCGGGCGGCGGGGCCGGCTGGCACGCAGCCAGCACCAACCCGAGGGAGGCTGCCAACAGACTGGGAACTACACGCATGGCTCGACTCCTTGTCGACACTACAGAGAGGCTCGACCCTACCACCTGCCGGTGAGCGGGGCCTGAAAGCGGCCTGACCGCACTCACGCGGCCAGCACCGCCATCGACAGCAACTGTGCGCCACTGTCGCCGGAACTGCAGGTCCAGACCCGCAGCAGGCGCAGCTTCACCTCGCGCTCCTGGTCCTGCTGCCACACCGACAGCCGCACGTCGCTGGACAGCAGTGCCAGGCGGCCACACAGCAGGGTTTCCACCGCGTGCAGCTGCAGGCTTCGTACCTGCAGGCCACCGGCCAGCCAATCGCCCAGCCACGGCAGGTCGAGCATGCGCCCGCCGTGGCCGTCCATCATGAACAAGGCCGGTGATACCAGCGCGGTCAGCACATCGTGATCATTTTCCAGCAGCGCTGCGCACAGGCGCTGCTCCAGCACCATCAACTGTTGCTCGTGCAGATCTTCAACGATGTTCCGTTCCATCCACGGTTCCTCCCGGCATCGGCCGGCGCCTGCGCAGACGTTGCGCGATCCACTGCCGCGCGCCCTGCACCACTACATAGAAGACCGGTACGAAGAACACCGCCAGCACGGTCGCACTGACCATGCCGCCGAACACACCGGTTCCAATCGCCTGCTGGGTTTCCTTCGACGCGCCCTGCGCCAGCATCAGCGGCACTACGCCCAGCGCGAACGCCAGCGAGGTCATCACGATCGGCCGCAGGCGCAGCCGCGCCGCCTCCAGCGCTGCCTCAACCAGGCCGCGACCCTGCTGCTGCAGCTGGCGCGCGAACTCGACGATGAGGATCGCGTTCTTCGCCGACAGCCCGATCACGGTGATCATGCCGACCTTGAAGAACACGTCGTTGGGCATGCCGCGCAACAACACCGCAGCAACCGCACCGAGCAGACCCAGCGGCACCACCAGCATCACCGCCAGCGGGATCGACCAGCTCTCGTACAGCGCCGCCAGCACCAGGAACACCACCAGCATCGACAGCAGCAACAGCCACGGTGCCTGCGCGCCCGATTCGCGCTCCTGCAGCGACTGACTGGTCCACTGCAGGGCAAAACCGGACGGCAGCTTTTCGGCCAGCCGCTCCATCTCCGCCATCGCCTGACCGGTCGACACGCCGGAGGCCGGTGCACCGGACAGGTTCAACGCCGGGAAGCCGAGATAGCGCTGCAGCTGCAGCGGCGCCTCGGTCCAGTGCGGCGTCACCAGTTCCGACAACGCCACCATGCCGCCTTCGCTGTTGCGCACGTACAGCTTCAGCACGTCCTCCAGTTCCATCCGGTGTGGTGCGTCGGCCTGCAGGATCACCTGCTGCAACCGGCCCTTGTTGGGAAAGTCGTTGACATACTGCGAGCCCATCGCCGCCGACAACGTGCTGCTGATGTGCTCGAAGCCCACGCCCATCGCCTCGGCCTTGGCGCGGTCGATATCCAGCCGCACACTGGTACCTGCAGGCAGGCCATCGGCATGTACCTCCGACAGCAGCGGGCTGGCCTCGGCCAGCTTCAGCAGCTGCTGCAGCGCAGCGCGCAGCTCTGCCTGGCTCTGCCCGGTGCGCGCCTGCAGCGCCAGTGAGAAGCCGGACGAACGCCCCAGGCTGTCGATGGCCGGCGGCATCACGCTCATCACCTCGCCCTCGGCAATCGCGGCCATCGCCTTCTGCGCGGCCTCCACTTCGCCGGCCGCGGTTGCCCCTGCACGCTCGCCCCAGTCCTTCAGCATGGTGTAGGTCAGCGCCGCGCTCGGGCCGGAACCGGAGAAGCTGTAGCCGAGGATCGACTGGTTGGAGCCGATGCCCGGGCGTGACGCCACATGCCGTTCGTAGGCTTCCACCACCGCCAGGGTGCGTTCGGCGGTGGCTTCGGCCGGCAGCTGGATCGAAGTCATGAAGTAGCCCTGGTCCTCTTCCGGCAGAAACGCGCCCGGCAGCCAGTGCAGGCCCAGCAGCAGCGCAACCACCAGCGCGGCGAACACGCCCATGACCCTCCCGCTCCGCTGCAGCACCGACGCCACACCACGCTGGTAGCGCCCGGTCATTTTCTCGAAGCCCCGGTTGAAGGCGCCGAACAGCCCGCCACGACCCTGATGGCCATGGCTGTTCGGGCGCAGCAGCGTCGCGCACAGCGCTGGCGTCAGGCTCAAGGCCAGCAGCGCCGAGAACAGGATCGACACCGCCATCGCGACGGTGAACTGGCGGTAGATCGCGCCCACCGAACCGCTGGCCAGCGCCATCGGAATGAACACCGCGGTCAGCACCAGGGTGATGCCGATCACCGCACCGGTCAGTTCGCGCATGGCCTTGATGGTGGCCTCGCGCGGCGGCAGGCCCTCCTCGGCCATGATCCGTTCCACGCCCTCGACCACCACGATCGCGTCGTCGACGATGATGCCGATCGCCAGCACCATGCCGAACATGGTCAGCACGTTGATCGAGAAGCCCAGCGCCAGCATCACCGCGAAGGTACCCAGCAGTGCGATCGGTGCGACCAGCGCCGGAATCAGCGTGTAGCGCCAGTTCTGCAGGAACAGGTACATCACCGCGAACACCAGCAGCATCGCTTCCAGCAATGTCTGCACCACCTTCTGGATCGAGATCTTGACGAACGGCGCGGTATCGAACGGGATGCTCGCCTCGACTCCGCGTGGCAGCAGTGGTGCCAGCTCGGCGATGCGCTCACGCACCGCCGACGCGGTACGCACCGCGTTCGCGCCCGGGCGCAGCTGCACGCCGGCGGCGGTGGCCGGATGGCCATCCTCACGGGTGCCCCAGGCATAGCTCTGCGCGCCCAGCTCGACGCGGGCGACATCGCCCAGCAGCACCCGCGAACCGTCGGCCCCGGCGCGCAGCACAATGGCGGCGAACTGTTCCGGCGTGGACAGCTGGCCATCGGCGCTCAAGGGCACAGTGATGCGCTGGCCCGGCACACCCGGCGAATCGCCGATGCGCCCCGGCGAGATCTCCAGGTTCTGCTGCTCGATGGCAGCAGCCACATCACCTATGGTCAGCCCATAGCCGGTCAACCGGGTCGGGTCCAGCCACACGCGCATCGCCTGCTCGGCACCGAACAGCTGCACGCGGCCGACGCCATCGATGCGGCGCAGCTCCTCGATGATGTTGCGCGCCATGAAGTCGCCCAGTGCCGCCTCGCTGACGCTGGCGTCCGGCGAACGCAGGCCGACCAGCATGAGGAAACCCGAATCGGCGGCCTCCACGAACAGGCCGTTCTGGCGCACGCTGCGCGGCAAGCGCGGCTCGATCGCCTTGATCCGGTTCTGTACGTCCACCTGCGCCAGCTCCGGATTGGTGCCCGGCTTGAAGGTCGCAGTAATCGAGGCTTCGCCGGAGGTGTCCACCGACGACTCGAAGTAGAGCAGGTGTTTGACGCTGGACAGCTCGCGCTCGATCAGGCCGACCACCGCGTCATTCAGCGTCTGCGGGCTGGCACCCGGGTAGCTGGCGTAGATGCTGACGCTGGGCGGCGCAACCGCCGGATAGCGCTCCACCGCCAGCCGCGGGATCGCCAGCACGCCAGCCAGAATGATGAAGATCGCCAGCACCCAGGCGAACACCGGGCGATCGATGAAGAAACGTGCCATGTTGGATTTTCCTGGAGGGACCGGCCCGGGAAAGGCTCAGCCCTTGCTGCCGGCCTGCACTGCACCGGCGCTGGCGACCGGCATCTGCCAGTCGCGCGCATCGACCACCACGCCTTCCTGCAGGCGTTCCTGGCCCTCGACCACCACCTTCTCGCCCGCCTTCAGGCCTGTACGCACCAGCCACTGGCGATCAACGCTGCCATCGACCTCCAGCGTGCGGATCACCGCCTTGCCATCGCCACCGATCACCCAGGCATAGGCCTGGCCACCGGCGCTGCGCAGCACGGCCTGCTGCGGCACGGTCAGTGCACTGGCCGGCGCGCCCCGCGGCACCTTCGCGCGCACGTACATGCCGGGCAGCAGCTGGCGCTGCGGGTTGTCGACCAGGATGCGGAGGATCACATCACCGGTACGCGCATCGACGTTGATGCCGGAGAACAGCATCTGGCCACGCTCGGACAGCGGCTTGCCGGCCGCACCGATGATCGTCACCGGCAGCTCGCCGCCGCCGGCAGCACTGCGCTGCAGCGACTCCAGCTGCGCGGCCGGCTGGCGCACATCGACGTAGACCTGGTCGATCTGCTGCACCACCGCCATCGGCTCGGCATCGGCCACGCCGACCAGTGCGCCTTCGGTCACCAGCGCCTGGTCGATGCGGCCGGCAATCGGTGCACTGACCGTGGCGTAGCGCAGGTCGAGCTGGCGACGCGCCAGGATCGCGCGCGCTTCGTTCACCGCGGCACGGGCCTGTTCGTACTCGGCACTGGCATCGTCGCGGTGCTGCTGGCTGACGGCCTGTGCGGCGGCCAGTGCATGCAGGCGCTGCGACTGCACGCGGCTGCGGCCCAGGGCTGCCTCACTTCGCTGCAGCGCGGCCAGTGCCGAATCAACATCGGCACGGAAGGCCGCCGGATCGATCTGGAACAGGGCCTGGCCGGCGCTCACTTCCGCACCCTGGTCAAACAGCCGACGCTGCACGATGCCGCCCACCTGGGCACGGATCTGTGCGGTGCGCACGGCGGCCACGCGGCCGGGCAGTTCGTCATCGCGCTGCACCACCTGCGGGCCGACGGTGACCACGCTGACGCGTGGCGTGGCTTCGGGGGTGGCTTCGGGGGCGGAGCAGGCCGTCATGGCCAGGGCGAAGGCCGCGATCAACGCGGCCGGAGTCCTGAAGGTTCTCATTGCTGTGCACAATGCCGCGCAGGCGGCTGATAGGTTCTGAAGCGTGGAGTGTGCGTGGCGATGATGGGGTTTCGATGGAGGAACTGTGGAGATACGATGGAGGCAAGCACCTTAAGGCCCCGCCCCTGCATGCATGCCGCCCCTGCCCTCGCCGCCCTCGTCCTGATCGTCGAGGATGAGGCCGAGATCGCCGATATTCTCACTGCCTATCTGGAACGCGAAGGACTGCGTACGCTGCGCGCCGCTGACGGCCACAGCGCCCTGGACCTGCACCGCAGCGCCCGCCCCGACCTGGTCCTGCTCGATGTACAGCTGCCGCGCCTGGATGGCTGGAGCGTGCTGACCCAGCTGCGCCAGCGCGGTGAAACGCCGGTGATCATGCTGACCGCACTGGACCAGGACCTGGACAAGCTGACCGCACTGCGCATGGGCGCCGACGACTACGTGGTCAAACCGTTCAATCCGGCCGAAGTGGCAGCACGCGTGCGCGCCGTGCTGCGGCGTACGTTGCGCGCCTCGCGCGTGGACGCACCGACCGCGCTGCGGGCGGGCCCGCTGCTGATCGACTCGGCTACCCATGCCGTGCATGTGGAGGGCGAAGGCTACAGCCACGAAGTGCTGCTCACGCTCACCGAGTTCAAGCTGCTGCACTGCATGGCGCTGGCGCCGACCCGCATCTTCAGCCGCAGCGAACTGATGCACGAATGCCTGCCGGAAAGCGAAGCGCTGGAACGCACCGTCGACAGCCACGTCAGCAAGCTGCGCCGCAAACTGGACGAAGTAGGCATGGTCAATGTTCCGGCCAGTGTGCGCGGCGTCGGCTACCGGTTGATGGCCGACCGCTGATGGCCCGCCTGCGCCGCTCCGGGCTCAGCCGACACATCATCGTCTCGATGTCGTTGATGGTGATCGGCGTGATCGTGATGATGATCCTGTCGTCATGGCTGCTGTACGCGGTGCTGGTCGAGTTCTTCCCCGGCAGTGCCGAGGAACCGGAAAGCTGGTTGCCGACCGGGCCGGAACTGGCGTGGATGGTCGGGGTGATCCTGACCGGCCTGGCATTGGCCATCGCCGCCTCGTTCCGTCTTGCCCATCGCATCCTGTCGCCCTTGAATTCACTGGTCGACAGCGTGCGCGCGCTTGCCGGTGGCGACCTGGGTGCGCGCGCCAGCGTCGAAGAGAATTCACCGGGCGAAGTGGCCACCCTGGTAGAGGACTTCAATGCGATGGCGCGCCGCCTGCAGCACATGGAGAGCGAGCGTTCGATGTGGCATGCAGCCATCGCCCATGAGCTGCGGACGCCGGTGACCATCCTGCGCGGGCGTCTGCAGGGCCTGGCCGAGGGCGTGTTCCAGCCGGACGAACTGCAGTTCCGCAGCCTGCTGGCGCAGGTCGAGGGCCTGTCGCGCCTGATCGAGGATCTGCGCGTGCTGAGCTTGTCCGACAATGCACGGCTGGACGTACGCCGGGCCCGCACCGATGTGGTGGCCGAGGTGCATTCGGTCATGACCCTGGTCGACCCGCAGTTCCGCGCCGCCGGCTTCGTGCTGGAACTGGAAACCAGCCGCGAGGAACACAACGCGCACTGCGACCCGACCCGCCTGCGCCAGGCTCTGCTGGCACTGCTGGAGAATGCGCGGCGCTATGCCAGCCCCGGCAAGGTGCGGATCGCCGTGCACGACACACCCGGCCACGTACAGGTGTCGATCGAGGACGAGGGCCCGGGCATCGACCCGGAACTGCACGCGGATATCTTCACCCCGTTCATGCGCGCCGATGGTTCGCGTTCGCGCCAGGGCGGTGGCAGCGGGCTCGGCCTGGCGGTGGTCAAGGCCATTGCCGATGCCCACGGCGGTCGCGTCTACTGCATCCCGGGCAGCACCGGCGGCAGCCGCTTCGTCATCGAACTGCCGCGCCAGTAGCGGGACTGGCTGCCTGCGTCCGCAGGTGTGCACCCAGTGCGACCAGATTGGCGTCGATCGCATCCATTTCCTCGCGCTGCCCCGCGGGCAACTGCTGGCGAAGCTGCACGCGCAGCGCCTGCCACGCCGGGACCGCCTGCGCACTGGCCGTGGCCACGGCTTCAGACAAGAGCGACCGCTCGTCGGCCAGCGGCAGCCCATAGCCCCCCTCCCGCAGCAGCGTGCCTGGGCGCAACCATTGCCCGCTCTGTTCCAGCAACCCGCGCAGGTTGCGGGTTTCAGCGCTGTCCGGTGCGCCCAGCAGCTGCCGCTTGAGCACATCGCGCGCGCGCAGCTCGGCACGCCGCTGCGCGGCCTGTTCCAGCAGCAGCAGGCCGGCGCTGGCACGCAGGTCGCCCTTCAGCAGCCACGGTGCCCGTTGCTGTGCAGGCAGCTTCAACCAACCGCGTACATCGCGTGCGGGCAATGCCAGCTGGGCCGCGGCCACGCCGAACAACTGCTGGTAATGGTCGCGTGCCGAAGCGAAGTAGTACCCCTGCGCCTGTGCCGAATCTCGATCAGCCAGCACCTGCTCATCCATTACCTGCAGCCGCGACAGCCGCCGCTTCAACCCGCGTGGACTCAGTTGTGCCAATCCGGCCTGACCCAGGCGCGGCACACCCGCCTGCAGCAGCTTTGCGGTTTCCACCGCGCAATTGTTGCTGACGAAGTAGTAGCGCCCGTCATAGCTCCAGTGCACCTGCGCGGTGCGCTCGAGCAGGCTGGCGATCTCGTCCCGTTGCAGCCGCAACGGCAGTGACTGCAACCCGCGCAGTTCTACCTTGGTGTATTCGTCCACCACCTGCTGCAGCGGCAGCACGAACAGGCGCGACGGGTAGCCGCCGGTCAGGCCGCGCCAGTTGGAAATCTGTACGTCGCCGACGAATGCGCGGAACGACAGCACGCGGTGGTATTCCAGGTCCAGGCGACAGTCCGGCCCCGGCGCACGGCCCGGCCGGCAGATCACCAGCCGCAGCATGCTGTGCCCCCAGCGGCTCATCGGCTGCGCGCTGCCTTCGGCGAACAGGTAGTCCACGGCGTAGACGCGCGCCGGGTCGAGTTGCAGCAGCGATGCCGCGCCTTCTTCCGATTCGGCCTGGAGCAAGGGCAGCGTCGTAGCGCACTGCGGCTGTGGCAGCGACGGCGGTGTTCCGAAATACGCCTGGTACCACTGCGCCAATGCCGGGCGCCGGCAGGCAAACTCGCCATCGAGCACGAAATGCTCGGCGTTCACCGCCAGGTACTCGGCCGGGTCCTTCAGCTCATAGGCATCCGGACTACGGTCACGGAAGTCGTTGCCGCCACGGCCGAGATGCCAGGGCTTGCGCTGCCATCCGGCCAGATCGCGCCAGCGCGCACTGCGCGACCAGTTCGCCCCCGTACGGTCGGCAACATGGGTCAGTTCGTGCACCAGCGCACTGCGGCGTGCGCGGCGCGCACCGGGAACGGCATCATCCAGCAGATCGCGGCGCAACGTGATGCGACCGGCGAAGGCGCGGCCATGCACATCAGCCGGCAGGCCATCACTCCAGTGCACCTGGACCTGTACCGGCAATGCGCGCAGCAGGCCCTCAGGCAGCAGTGACTGCACGTCGGCCAGGGTCTGGCTGGCGAGCTGCTGTTGCGCCGGATCGAGACCGGACGGATCAAGCTGCAGGCGATCAGCCGCGTGCGCGGAAGGGATGAGCAGCCACGCCAATGCGGCGATCCACACGCACCGCCCGCTGCGCCTCTGTAGAGCCGAGCCATGCTCGGCTGCTGTTGCGATCCGCATGCGCCGGGCATCCAGCCGAGCATGGCTCGGCTCTATAGAAGGCGATGACGCCGAGGTCATGCAGCCCGGATCAGCGTGCGAGCAGCGCGCGAGCCAGTTCCAGATCGCTCTGCTGCTGTGCGGCAGCGCTCTGCTCACGCAGGTGGATCAGCGCAGCCTGCAGGCGGGCGCCACGGATCTGGCCGTCGCTGGCAACGAATGCAGCGGCATCGTCGCGTGCAGCCAGCACCACCTTGTCATCACCCGAGCTGCTGCCCGAGGAACCGGAGGACGCACCCGTGGCCGAACCGGCCGACGTGCCGGCGAAGCTGGAAGCGAAGCCGGCCAGCGGCAGGGACAGCAGGGCGAGCAGCAGAAGCGGACGGGTCATCGGTTCGAAGCCGGTTGTGAGGAAGCGTGGAGCGTAACGGGTGCGTGAAGGATTTGCCCGGCTCAAACGTCGAACAGCTTGCCGGGATTCAGCCGCGCTTGGGGATCGAACGCGCGCTTGACCGCTTTCATCAGCGCGATCTCGGCCGGGCCGCGGGTGCTGTCCAGGTAGCCCTTCTTGACCAGGCCGATGCCGTGCTCGGCCGAAATGCTGCCGTCGAAGCGCGCCAGCACCTGGGCCAGCAGCTTGGTCACCTGCTCGCACTGCGCCACGAAATCGGCGTCACTGGTGTCATCCGGCTTGAGCACGTTGATGTGCAGGTTGCCGTCACCGATATGGCCGAACCAGACCACGTCGAAGTGCGGGTAGGCCTGCCCGATCAATGCCTGGGTCTCGGCCAGGAACGCCGGCATCGCCGAGATCCGCACCGAGACGTCGTTCTTGTAGGGCGTGTAGCGCGCCAGCGATTCGGTGATGCCTTCGCGCAGGCGCCACAGCTGCGCGGCCTGGGCGTCGCTGGCACTGATCACGCCGTCGCTGACCCAGCCGTTGCCCATGCAATCCTCGAAGGCCGCCATCGCCGCCGCTTCCTGGGCGTCGTCGCCGGCGGCGAACTCGGTCACCACGTAGTACGGATGCACCTCATCGAACGGCGCCTGCGCACCGTGCGCCAGCACATGTTCCAGCGCCCGGTCGGTGAAGAACTCGAAGGCCTGCAGCTGCAGCCGCGCGCGGAACGCAGCAAACACCTGCATCAGCACTTCGAAACTGGGCAGTGCCAGCAGCATCACGTTGCTGGCCGGCGGCGGGTCGGTCAGCTTCACCGTGGCTTCGACGATCACGCCCAGCGTGCCCTCCGAGCCGATCAGCAGCTGGCGGAAGTCATAGCCGCTGGAGTTCTTGATCAGGCCCTTGTTGAGCTCCAGCAGCTCGCCATCGGCCGTGACCACCTTCAGTCCGGCGATCCATTCGCGGGTGTTGCCGTAGCGGATCACACGGATGCCACCGGCATTGGTGGCGATGTTGCCGCCGATCGTGCACGACCCGCGCGCGGCGAAATCCACCGGGTAGATCAGGCCGTGGTCCAGCGCAGCGTTGTGCACGGCTTCCAGCGGCATGCCGGCCTGCACCACCAACGTGCGATCGACCGCGTCGTAAGCCAGCGCCTTGTTCATGCGTTCCAGGCTGAGCACCAGCTCGCCGTTGGCAGCCACCGCGCCACCCGAAAGGCCGGTACGGCCCCCGGATGGCACTACGGCCACGCCCTCGCTTGCGCTCCAACGCATCACCGCCTGCACCTCCTCGACCGTGGCCGGCAGTGCGATCGCCAGCGACGCCGGTGTCCAGCGCCGGGTCCAGTCGCGCCCATAATGCTCCAGGTCGGCCGGGTCGGTCTTCAGCTTCAGGCCGGGACAGGCCTGCTGCAGCGAGGCAATGCGGGAATCGGTCATGACGGTCCAGCGCGGTGCGTGAAGAACGGGCAAGCGTGCCAGCGGCACGCGCCAGCGTCCAGCCCCACAGCATTGCAGATAGCTACGGATGCAACCAATTGCGCACTGCACCATGGGCGCTTCGATCTGGCATAGTGGTCAGCCCCTGTCCCACTGGCCGTGTTGCCCCATGTCGCCGAAGAAGACCTCGTTCCCGAAGCAGGATATCCGCGTACTGTTGCTGGAGGGGGTCAGCCAGACCGCCGTGGAGGTGTTCAGCGCCGCCGGCTACAGCCAGATCGAGGCGCACACCAAGGCGCTGCCCGAAGACGAACTGAAGGCACGCATCGCCGAGGCGCACATCGTCGGCATCCGCTCGCGCACCCAACTCAGCGCCGAGGTGCTGGCCGAGGCCAAGCGCCTGATCGCGGTGGGCTGCTTCTGCATCGGCACCAACCAGGTCGACCTGGATGCGGCCGAACTGGCCGGCATCCCGGTATTCAACGCGCCCTATTCCAACACCCGCAGCGTGGCCGAGCTGGTGATCGCCGAGGCCATCATGCTGACCCGTGGCATTCCGCAGAAGAACGCCGAATGCCATCGCGGCGGCTGGTCGAAGTCGGCCAGCGGCAGCCATGAAGTGCGCGGCAAGACGCTGGGCATCATCGGCTACGGCCACATCGGCACCCAGGTCGGCGTACTGGCCGAATCGCTGGGCATGCAGGTGATCTTCCACGACGTGGAAACCAAGCTGGCACTGGGCAATGCCCGCGCCGCGGCCAGCCTGGACGACCTGCTGGCACGCGCCGACATCGTCACCCTGCACGTGCCGGAGACCCCGTCCACGCAGTGGATGATCGGCAGCACCGAGCTGGCGAAGATGCGCAAGGGCGCGCACCTGATCAACGCCGCGCGCGGCACCGTGGTCGACATCGATGCACTGGACGCGGCCTTGGCCAGCGGCCACGTCGGTGGCGCCGCGCTGGACGTGTTCCCGGTCGAGCCGAAGGGCAACGGCGACATCTTCGAATCGCCGCTGACCCGCCACGACAACGTGATCCTGACCCCGCACGTGGGCGGCAGCACGCTGGAAGCACAGGACAACATCGGCATCGAAGTGGCGGCCAAGCTGGTGCGCTACAGCGACAACGGCAGCACCCTGTCGGCAGTCAACTTCCCGGAAGTGACCCTGCCCGAGCACGCCGACAGCCTGCGCCTGCTGCACATCCACCAGAACGTGCCGGGCGTACTGTCCAAGGTCAACGAGATCTTCTCGCGCCACAACGTCAACATCGACGGCCAGTTCCTGCGCACCGACCCGAAGGTGGGCTACGTGGTGATCGACATCACCGCCAGCGAGGAGCAGGCCGCCGCCGTGCGCGACGAGCTGGCCGCGATCTCGGGCACGCTGCGTACGCGCATCCTGTACTGACGCGGATCCCGCCATGCACTTGTAGAGCCGAGCCCATGCTCGGCTGCGGTTCCGGCCCGCATTGAGCCGAGCATCGGCTCGGCTCTACAGGTTGCTAGCGTGCCAACCAGCGGTGTGCCATGCGTTGCATCGACTCATCCGATTCCGGATCGGCCGCGACCTCGGCGATCGGCCGCCAGGCCAGGTCCAGCGATTCTTCGCTGAGTACGAAGGCCTCACCACCCAGCGCCCGGATCACGAAACGCACGTCGTAGTGCCAGTGCCCCGGCACGTCCTTGCGCTCCGGAATCCAATGCTTGTCGATGTCGAAGATGGCCGGGTCTTCCAGCACCAGGCCGCTCAGGCCGGACTCCTCCTCGGCTTCCTTCAGCGCCACCCGGGCCAGGTCGCGGTCGCCGTCGGCGTGGCCGCCCAGCTGCAGCCAGCGCTGCAGCTTGCGGTGGTGGGTCAGCAGCAGGCGCTGGCCGTCGGCGCTGACCAGCCAGCAGCTGGCGGTGAAGTGGCCAGCCAGCCGTTCGCGCCGGAACGGATCTTCCGGATCGTCCAGCAATATGCCGAATTCGGCAGCCAGTGCGTCGTGGGCGGGCTCACGGCGGGCATAGTCCCGCAGCAGGCCACGCAGGCGATCGTCAAGCACGGCAAGGGTTTCGGCGGTCTGGCTCATGAATGGGCGACGTTTGGAAAAATACTGCTCATTATCGCCGTTCATTGTTGCGATTGCGCTTGTGCGTTGGCTTCAGCTTTGGCTAAGGTACAGCGGGCCGTTCGCGCGGCCTTCACCATTCCAGGGTTGCCGGCAACGTATCGGCGGCCCACCCAATCCGATCACTAGGAAGTACTGCATGCTGAAAGCTCTGTTGAGGGTCAAGCCGGTTGAACCGGCCGGGCACGTCGATGCTGGCGAACCCATCGAAGGCAGCCTGGACGGCGAAGCCACGTTGAAACGGACCCTCACGGCTAAACACCTCATCCTGCTTGGCGTGGGTGCGGTGATCGGCGCAGGTATCTTCGTGCTGACCGGCCAGGCCGCAGCCAACCACGCTGGCCCGGCAGTGATGCTGTCGTTCGTCATCGCCGGTTTCGCCTGCGCCCTGGCGGGCCTGTGCTACGCCGAGTTCGCGGCGATGATGCCGGTTTCCGGCAGTGCCTACTCCTATTCCTACGCCACCCTCGGCGAAGGCATGGCCTGGTTCATCGGCTGGTGCCTGGTGCTGGAATACCTGTTCGCCTCGGCCTCGGTCGCGGTGGGCTGGTCGGCGTACCTGATCAGCTTCATCACCACCACGCTGCACATGCCGTTCCCGGATGCACTCAGCGCGGCCCCGATTGCCTGGACCGGCAGCGAGTTCATCGCCTCGGGCAAGCTGTTCAATCTGCCAGCGGTGCTGATCGTGGCGGCGGTGTCCGGCCTGCTGTACGTGGGCGTGACCCAGTCGGCGTTCGTCAATGCCATCATCGTGGCGATCAAGGTCACCGTCATCTGCCTGTTCATCGGCATCGGCGCGGCCCACATCGACCCGGCCAACTGGCAGCCGTTCATCCCGGAAAACACCGGCGTACCGGGTGAGTTCGGCTGGAGCGGCGTGTTCCGCGCGGCCACCATCGTGTTCTTCGCCTACATCGGCTTCGATGCGGTCTCCACCGCCGCCGGCGAAACCAAGGATCCGCAGCGCAACATGCCGATCGGCCTGCTTGGCTCGCTGGCGGTGTGCACCATCGTCTACATCATCGTCTGTGCGGTGCTGACCGGCATGATGCCGTACCACCTGCTGGGCACCGACAAGCCAGTGGCCACCGCGCTGGAGCCCTACCCGACCCTGTCCTGGCTGAAGACGTTCGTGGAGATCGGCGCCATCGCCGGCCTGTCCTCGGTGGTGCTGGTGATGATGATGGGCCAGACCCGCATCGCCTACACCATTTCCCGCGACGGCCTGCTGCCGAAGTTCTTCGGCAAGGTCCACGCCCGCTTCCGCACTCCGTACGTCGCCACCATCGTGGTCGGCGTGATTGCTGCCGCGCTGGCCGGCCTGGTGCCGCTGAACGTGCTGGGTGAACTGGTGTCGATGGGCACCCTGCTGGCCTTCGCCACGGTCTGCATCGGCGTGCTGGTGCTGCGCTACTCCAAGCCGGACCTGCACCGTCCGTTCCGCGTGCCGATGGTGTGGATCATCTGCCCGCTGGGCGCGGCCACCTGCCTGTTCCTGTTCTGGCAGGCGTTCGTGGTCCACTGGCACCTGTTCGTTGGCTGGACGCTGCTCGGCCTGCTGATCTACCTGGGCTACGGCATCCGCAACAGCAAGCTGGCCAAGTCGCCCTGATCCGCCTACGGGCCGGCCTCGCGCCGGCCCGTCCGTTTTCCCCGCGCGCCGGCCACGGCGCGCTTCGACAAGACCACCACACATGTTCAAGCAACTGTGGGCCACCAAGCACCCGCATGCCGCCCATGAAGACGCCAACGGCCTGAGCCTGCGCCGCCACCTCGGCCCCTGGGGGCTGACCGCCCTGGGCATCGGCGCGGTGATCGGCGGCGGCATTTTCGTCATCACCGGCCAGGCCGCCGCCAACCACGCCGGCCCGGCCATCATGCTGTCCTTCGTGCTGGCCGCCATCTGCTGCGCCTTCTGCGCGTTGGCCTACGCCGAGTTCGCGTCGATGGTGCCGGTCTCCGGCAGCGCCTACACCTACACCTACGCCACCTTCGGCGAGCTCTCGGCCTGGTTCATCGGCTGGATGCTGGTGCTCGAATACGGCGTCTCCGCCTCGGCGGTCGCGGTCAGCTGGACCGGCTACTTCCTCAGCCTGCTCAGCCAGTTCGACATCCATCTACCGGCAGCACTGGTCAGTGCCCCGCTGGATGCACAGCTGCGCCCGACCGGCGCGATCGCCAACCTGCCCGCCGCAGCGCTGGTGCTGCTGCTGACCTGGCTGTGCTACGTCGGCATCAGCAAATCCTCGGCGATGAACATGGCGATGGTCGTGCTCAAGACCGGCCTGATCGTGCTGGTCATCGTGGTCGGCTGGAAATACGTGGACACCAGCAACTGGACCCCGTTCATTCCGGCCAACGAAGGTCCCGGCAAGTACGGCATGGAAGGCGTGCTGCGCGGTGCGGCGATGGTGTTCTTCGCCTACATCGGTTTCGAGGCGGTATCGGTGGCCGCGCAGGAGTCGAAGAATCCGCAGCGCGACATGCCGTTCGGCATGATGCTGTCGCTGGTGATCTGCACCGTGCTGTACATCGCGATGGCAGCGGTGATGACCGGCCTGGTGCCGTTCCAGCTGCTCGGCACCGACGAACCGGTGGTGACTGCGGTGGCGGCCCACCCACAGCTGGGCTGGCTGCGCTGGGTGGTCGAGATCGGCGCACTGGTCGGCCTGTCCTCGGTGGTGCTGGTGATGATCATCGGCCAGCCGCGCATCTTCATGATCATGGGCCGCGACGGCCTGCTGCCGCCGGTGTTCACCAAGATCCACCCGAAGTACCGCACCCCGCACATCAACACCGTGATCACCGGCATCGGCATCGCGCTGCTGGCGGCACTGTTCCCGCTGGACATCCTGGGCGAACTGACCTCGATGGGGACGCTGATCGCGTTCGCGGCCGTGTGCGCCGGCGTGCTGATCCTGCGCCGTACCCAGCCGGACCTGCCGCGGCCGTTCCGCATGCCGATGGCGTGGCTGATCTGCAGCCTGGGCGCGCTGAGCTGCCTGGCGCTGCTGTCGGCGATGACGATGCACAACTGGATGCTGATGGGTGTGTGGACCTTCGTCGGTTTCGTGATCTATTTCTGCTACGGGTTCAGGCACAGCCGGCTGCGGGGTAAGTAAGGTTTTCTGAATTGCAGGGCCTGCGGCCCTGCACCCGCCGGAGCAACGGCAAGAGCGGGTGTGTTGGTTTAGCGGGGAGGCATGGGTACGCGGGGCCGGTCGATGAATCCTCTGTAGAGCGGAGCCATGCTCCGCTCCGAGCAAGCGCAGCGACGCGACCCGCTTTTCGCTCTTCCTTCTTCATTCCGTGGCTGGCGCGCACGGAAACTGTCCATGGCCGGGCGGGTGGGTTGTGCAGGGGTGTCCGCGGCATGGATGCCGCGGCCAAGCCCCCATGGGTGAGGGCGCTTTGCTTGCGAAGCACTGCTTCGCAAGCGCCCGAACGCACAGCCGCCAGCGGCTGAGCCGGATTGGGGGTTCACGGCGTCCCCTGCACAGCCCACCCGCCCGGCCAGAACAAGAAATCCAGCCCCGCCTCCAGCCACGAGGGGCTCAGCCGTTGGCCGAATCCAGTAAAATCGCTCGCATGAACGCCCCCACCTTCCCGTACGACACCGCGCGCCTGAGCGAACTGGCCCAGCTGCTGATCGACAACGTCCGCGAACTGGCCCACGCCGGCTGGACCCCGGCCACCAGCAGCAACTTCTCCCATCGCCTGGATGACCGCCACGCCGCGATCACCGTCTCGGGCAAGGACAAGGGCCGCCTGATCGAGGACGACATCATGGTGGTGGATTTCGACGGCCTGGCCGTCGGCCGCCCGCTGCGCCCGTCCGCCGAGACCCTGCTGCACACCCAGCTGTACCGCCGTTTCCCCGAGATCGGCTGCGTGCTGCACACCCATTCGCCGGTACAGACCATCGCCTCGCGCCTGTACGCGCCGCAGGGCCATATCCGCCTGGAAGGCTACGAGCTGCTGAAGGCCTTCGCCGGCAACAGCACCCACGAGATGGCCATCGACGTACCGGTGTTCGCCAACACCCAGGACATGAACGTGCTTTCGAAGCAGGTCGACGACCTGCTCGACCGGCAGAACCTGTGGGGCTACCTGATCGACGGCCACGGCCTGTATGCCTGGGGCCGCGACATGGCCGAGGCCCGCCGCCACATGGAAGCGTTCGAGTTCCTGTTCCACTGCGAGCTCGAGCTGCGCAAGCTGCGCGGCTGAGCCTGCGTGCAGGTGCAGATGCCGATCCGGAATCTGCACCCCGTCCCCACCCTGCTACCCTGTCTTCCCCCCGAGACGTTCAAGCTGCCGCCATGAGCCGACTGCGCATCTACGACGACACCCGCCCCGAATCGCCGCTGCTGGACACCCAGGACGGCGCGTTCATCGCTGCCGAACTGCAGAAGATCGGCGTCACCTTCGAGCGCTGGCAGGCCACCGCACCGGTCGCGCCGGGCGCCAGCCAGGATGAAGTGTTCGCCGCCTATCGCGCCGACATCGATCGCCTGGTCGCCGAGCGCGGCTTCAAGAGCGTGGACGTGGCCTCGATCGCCCCGGACAACCCGAACCGCGCCGAGCTGCGCAAGAAGTTCCTCGACGAGCACTTCCACAAGGAAGACGAGGTGCGCTTCTTCGTCGCCGGCTCCGGCCTGTTCACCCTGCACGTGGGCGACAAGGTCTATGAGATCGAGTGCGTGAAGGATGATCTGATCGCCGTGCCCGATGGCACCACCCACTGGTTCGACATGGGCGATGAGCCCAGCTTCGTGGCGATCCGCTTCTTTACCGAGCCGGATGGCTGGGTCGGCCATTTCACCGGCACCGACATCGCGCAGAAATTCCCCCGTTACGTACCTACCCAGGCGTCCTGATCCATGCAGCCCCGCGTCATCCTGACCGACATCGAAGGCACCACCAGCAGCATCTCGTTCGTCAAGAACGTGCTGTTCCCCTATGCCCGCAAGGCCTTACCGGCGTTCGTCGCCGAACATGGCCAGCAGCCGGAGGTCCGCCGCTGGCTGGACGCGGTGGCTACTGAGATCGGCGGCGCCTGCCAGGACAGCCTGGTGGCCGAGACGCTGCAGGGCTGGATCGACCAGGACCGCAAGCACACCGCACTGAAGGCACTGCAGGGCCTGATCTGGGAGGAAGGCTACCGTCGCGGCGACTACACCGCGCACTTCTACCCGGAAGTGGCGCCGGTACTGAAGGGCTGGCACGCCTCCGGCCTGCCGCTGTACGTGTACTCCTCCGGCTCGGTGCCGGCACAGAAGCTGTTCTTCGGCTTCAGTGACGGCGGTGACCTCAGCCCGCTGGTGTCGGGCTGGTTCGATACCGAGATCGGCGGCAAGCGCGAGGCCGACAGCTACCGCCGCATCGTGCAGGCCATTGGCGTGCCAGCCGGCGAGATCCTGTTCCTGTCCGATGTGGTGGAAGAACTGGATGCCGCTCGCGAAGCAGGCCTGCAGACCCGGCTGATCGACCGTCTGGATGATTACCCGCTGCCGCGCAGCGGCCAGGCCGCCAACGGCCATGAGCGGGTCGAGAATTTCCAGCAGATCCAGCTGTAAGAAAGTGTGCGGACCAACGGTCCGCACCTACCCGGCTCCGCGTCTGGTAGATGCCAACCTTGGTTGGCATACGGCCGATGTGTCAACCAAGGTTGACACCTACCAGAACATGGTTCGCCTGCCCTCAACGATCGTTGAGGGTTTTCACCTTCAGCGCTTCTCGCAGCGTCGTCAGATCCACCGGACCACGCACTGCAATGTCCCGGGTTTCACCCGGCAGCAGGTCCAGCAGGTTGTCTTCGACCTGCACATCCAACGCACCGAAATCGATCCACGTCGCGCGCACGTAAGCCGCGCTTTCCAGCCGTAGTCGATAGTGGTCGCCTTCGATGGACAACGTGGCCTTGAGCTTCTGCCGCGGCAACACCTGGTCCTTGGCTTCGACGAATCCGACCACCTGTCGGGCACGCACCGACCCGTTCTGCAGCAGCTCGAACACGGCCACCGTGCGCTTCGGATCGGCACCGGCCAGCAGCTCGGCATCGCGGAAATCACCGATCGAGGTGACGCCTGCCGCCGTCAACGTCACCGCGTCCTCGCGTCGACGCAGCACCTTGCCGTCCATGTCCATCACCCGCAGCCGCCAACGCGCATCCTGCGCGGCGCCATCATTGATCAGGCGCACCCGCGTGCTGCCCTCGTCACGCAACGCCGCCACCGTCACCGGCGCGAAGAAGCGCCGCGCGGCGAAGTGCAACGCCTTCCAACGACCGAAGTAGTCCACGCTGGACCATGAAGCACCCGGCCAGACATCGTTGAGCTGCCAGTACAGCGAGCCCATGGTGTAGGGCCGCGAGGCGCGATGATGCAGTGCCGCCAGCGCGATGCCATCGGCCTGCATCACCTGGCTGAGGTAGACGAAGTCCTCGAAGTCCTTCGGCGTGCCGTAACCCAGTTCGATGTAGTGCAGCAGGCGACTGTTGCCCTCGCCCGCCATGAACTTCTGGTGCGCGCGGATCACCGGACTGTCGATGCGCTGCTCGGCGCGGGTCGCGATCTGGTCCACCGTCGCCACCGACGGCCACGCCTGCAGTCCGTATTCGGACATGAAGCGCGGGGTCTCACGCAGGTAGGCCTGCACCGGCAGCGCCGGATTGCCCCAGACCTGCCAGTAGTGCTTGTCGCCGCGGGTGGAATCGTTGGCCTTCTCATCCAGGTCGTTGCTGGGCGAACTGGACCAGTACGGTACGCCCAGCCCCTCCTCACCCACCACCTGGCGCAGGTCGTTGCCGAACAGGTCGACATAGCCCTGCCAGACCTTCGCTGCAAACGCCGGGTCAGCCGCCTTCAGGTCGCGTCCGTGGCCCCAGTCCTTCCAGGCGGTTTCTTCCTCGTTGTTGCCACACCACAGCACGATGCTGGGGTGATGGCGGAGCCGGCGCACGTTGTCGCGCGCCTCGGCCACCACGCTGGCACGGAAGGCCGGATCGTAGCCCGGCTGCATGCCGCCACCGAACATGAAGTCCTGCCAGACCAGCAGGCCCAGCTCGTCGGCGATGTCGAAGAACGCATCGTCCTCGTAGTAACCGCCGCCCCAGTTGCGCAGCATGTTCATGTTGGCGTCGCGCGCGGCGGTCAGCACCTGGCGCAGGCGTGCGGCATCGACGCGTGCGGGGAAGGCATCGAACGGAATGACGTTGGCGCCCTTGGCAAAGATCTCCACGCCGTTGATGACGAAGGCAAAACCCTGCCCGCCCTTGCCGTCTTCCTCGCGGCGCAGTTCAACCGTGCGCAGGCCGATGCGCTGCTCGCGCACCAGCGTTGCATCCGCGCCACCGTCCAGGCGGGCCTGCACCGTGTAGCGGTCCTGTGCACCGTGGCCGACCGGCCACCAGCGCTGCGGCTTGGCCAGTTCGACCGGCAGTTCGACAGCGTTCTGGCCGGGCTTCAGCAGCATCGTGCGCTGCACCTGGGCCACACTGCGGCCCTGCGGATCGCGCACGTCCACGTTCACCACTGCCGAACCGGCCGCCGCACCCTGCTCCACCTGCAGCAGCACCGCCAGCCTCGCCTGTTCCGCGCTCAATGCATCGGTGCGCACGGCAAGATCGGTCAGGCGGTGCGCATCCCAGGCCTGCAGTTCGACCCCGCGCCAGACGCCGGCGGTGACATAGCGCGGGCCCCAGTCCCAGCCGAAGTGGTAGGCCGGCTTGCGCGCGAAGTTGCCGACCATCGCGTCTTTGGGCTCATCCCCATAGGGCGAAGGATAGTTGCCGGCGATCTTGTGCGGCATCGCCTGTACACCGGGAAGCAGTGTGCGGATCGGTGAACGGAACACGATCTGCAGTTCATTGCCATTCGCCCGCAGGCGCCCTTCCACGCGCGCACGCCAAGTGCGGTGCGCGTTATCCGCACGCAGCAGCGGCTTGCCGTTGAGGCTGACTTCGGCATAGGTATCCAGCCCATCGAAGCGCAGCTCGGCATTGGGCTTGGCCAGCGTCGCCGCATCCACATCAAAGCGGGCGCGATACTCCCAGGCAGCCAGGCCGATCCATTGCAGCTCGGCCTCAGGCGCACCAACGTACGGATCGCGGATCAACCCATGCGCCAGCAGGTCGATGTGCACGCTGCCCGGCACCTTCGCGGCCCGCCATTGCTGCAGGCCTGGGTGGGCTGCGCCCTCGGCATCGCCGGGCAGCATGCGGAACTCCCACTGTGCCTGCAAAGGTGCTGCAGTTGCCGGGAAGACAGAGAGCGCGATCAGCAGCAGGAGCAAACGGACAACGAGGGAAAGACGATGCACGCGAAGCTCCTGTTTTTTCGCCGGGCGTGGCCCGGCGCTACCGATTTCGGATTGCCAGGCATGGCCTGGCACTACTGCATTCGAACGATCTTCAGCGCACGACGTTCAACACTTCGTAGCACGCACCCATCGTGTGGTAATCCACCTTGCCGGCCGGGCTCTTCTCGTCGCTGTACTTGCGGTTGTCGGCATCAAGGATGCGGAACCAGGCGCCGTACTGATGGTCGACGAAGTGCTCCCACGAGTACGCCCAGATGCGCTCGTACCACTGCCAGTAGCGGTCATCGCCGGTGCGCTTGGCCATCAGTGCGGCGGTGGCCAGCGTTTCGGCCTGCACCCAGAAGTACTTGTCGTCGTCGCAGACGAAGCTGTCGCCACCGATCGGCGCGCCGTCCATGCCCGGCTGCCGGCGCGATTCCGGTGCGAAGCCGTAGTACAGGCCGCCTCGCGCGTCGTCCCAGCTGCGCGCCACGGCCACATCGAACAGGTGCTGCGCGGTCGGCACCAGCCAGTCGGCCTGCACGTGGCGATCGAGTATCAGCAGCAGCTTGGCCCACTCGGTCTGGTGACCCGGCTGGAAGCCCCACGGGCGGAACAGGTGCTTGGGGTCGTCCAGGTTGTAGTCCCAGTCGATCTCCCAGTTCTCATCGTAGTGCTCCCAGACCAGCCCGCCGGCCTTGGCCGCCTGGCGGCGGGTCATGGTGTCGGCCAGCTGCAGCGCACGCTCGACATAGCGCTGCTCGCCACTGGCCTCGAACGCCGCCAGCATCGCCTCGCACATGTGCATGTTGGCGTTCTGGCCGCGGTAGCCGGTGAAGTTCCACTGGCCGTCGGCTTCGTCCTTGTACAGGCCGTGCTGCGGCTCCCAGAAGCGCGCTTCCAGCAGCTGCCACGTCTCGTCCATCCACTGGCGGGCCTGCTCGACACCGGCCTTCAGCGCGCAGCTGTAGGCCAGCAGCACGAAGGCCACGCCGTAGCAGTGGTTCATGTCGTCCTCGACCTTGCCGTCGCGCAGGGTCCAGGCATAGCCGCCGGTAGCCGGGTTGCGATGCACCTCGCGCAGGTAGCGCACGCCCTGCTCGACCGCCTCGCGGTATTCGGCGTTGCCGAATTCGCGGTAGGCCATCGCGTAGTTGAAGACGAAACGCGTGCTGCTCACCAGGTGGCGATGGCTGGCATCGTAGATGCTGCCGTCATCCCGGAAGTAATGGAAGAATCCACCGTTCGGATCGATGCAGCGCGGATGGTAGAACGCCATCGTATCGGCGATATGCGCGCGCAGGAACGCGGGCGAACGGAAATCGGGCGTGGTGCTCATGCAGTAATGTCCTGTGCCTGCAGCAGCTGCTGCACTTCATCGAGCGAGGGCATCGCGGCGAACGCGCCCTTGCGGGTAACCGCCAGCGCACCCACAGCGGCGCCGAAACGCAGCGTGGCGGTGATCGCCTCCGGGTCCTGGCAGAACGCGGCGAAACCTGCACCAGCCCCGCCGCGCTCCAGCAGACCGACCAGCACGCCACCGACGAAGGCATCACCGGCCGCCGTGGTGTCGACCGTGGCCACGCGGAAGCTGGTGACCGTGCCGTGGTTGTCGCGGGTGTACCAATGCAGCGTGGCTGCACCATCGGTGACGATGACCCAACGCGCCTGCGCGGCCAGCAGGCGCCGCAGCACCGCCGCCTCGCCATCGGCGCCCAGCGGCGCGGCCAGGTAGTCGAGCTCTTCGCGCGACAGCTTGACCAGGTCGGCGCGTTCCAACGCCTGCCACAGGCGCGGCGTCGGATCTTCGTGGGCCGGCCACAGTGCCGGTCGCAGGTTGAGATCGAGGCTGACCACCGCTCCGGCCGCACGGGCGCGCTCCATGCCGGCGAAGGTCGCCTCGGCGATGGACGGCTCGGTCAGGCTGTTGGAACAGACGTGGAAGCACTGCGCGCTGTCGAAGCACGCAGCCTGGAAGTCGCTGTCACGGAACAGCAGGTCGGCCGCCGGCGGACGGTAGAAACTGAAACTGCGCTCGCCGCTGGCATCCAGCGCGACGAAGGCCAGTGCGGTCTTCGCCGCGTCGGTACGCACGGTGTAATCCGTGCCCACGCCGTGCTCGACCAGACTCTCGGCCAGGAAGTCACCGAACATGTCACGGCCCAGCATGCCGACGAACTGGGTCTTCGCGCCCAGCCGTGCGGCGGCCACGGCGACGTTGGCCGGCGCACCGCCGGCGTATTGCAGGAACGCGCGCGGGGTGTCGGCCGAGGCCGGCGGTTGCGCTAGTAGATCGATCAAAATTTCGCCGAAGCAGACAATGGCACCCATTCCGGACTCAGCCTCCCTGCGTTGCGGAAGCCGGCGTACGTGCGCCGACCAGTCCGTAGAAAATGATGTAGCCGTAGCACAGCAACGGCAGGATGAAGCTGGCCTGCACACCGATGTGATCGGCGAGGACGCCCTGCAGGTACGGCACCACGGCACCACCGACGATGGCCATGATCAGCAGGCTGGAGCCCTTGTTGGTCAGCGGGCCCAGGCGCTCGATGCTCAGCGCGAAGATGGTCGGGAACATGATCGAGTTGAACAGGCCGATCGCCACCACCGAATACAGCGCGACACTGCCGGAGGTCAGCATGGTCGTGGCCAGCAGGGCCACGTTGACCAGCGCGAAGATCGCCAGCAGGCGGCTGGGCGAGAAGCGCGCCAGCAGCGCCGAGCCCGCGAAGCGGCCGATCATCGCCATCGTCCAGTAGGCCGACACGTAGTGCGTGGCTTCCTGTTCGCTGAAGCCGCCGATGCTCGGCATCGACAGGTAGTTGACCAGGAAGCTGCCGATCGAAACTTCGGCACCGACGTAGAAGAAGATGCCCAGCACACCCAGCAGCAGGTGGCGCTTGCGCAGCGCATCCAGATAGCTGTGGTGATGGCCCTGGTCAGCCTGCTCGGTGGCGTCACTCAGCGCCGGCAGGCGGAACAGGAAGACAAACAGTGCCAGCAGCACCAGCGCCACCGCCAGGCCCACGTACGGACCCTGCACGGCCTGCGCCTCAGCGGCGCGGTAGGCCAGCTGCTCGGCGGCCGGCAGCGCGCTCAGTTCATCGGCGCTCTTGACCGTGTTGGACAGGATCAGCATGCCGCCGAAGATCGGCGCAATGGCCGTGCCCAGCGAGTTCAGCGCCTGCGCCAGGGTCAGGCGGCTGGAGCTGGTCTGCTCCGGGCCCAGCAGCGCGACGTAGGGATTGGCAGCGACCTGCAGCACGGTAATGCCCGTGGCCAGCACGAACAGCGCACCGAGGAAGGCGCCATACACGCGCAGCTCGGCCGCCGGCCAGAAGCCCAGCGCGCCGATACCGGCGATCACCAGGCCGGCCACGATGCCCTTCTTGTAGCCCAGCGCCGCCACCAGGCGACCTGCCGGCAGCGACATCAGGAAATAGGTGCCGAAGAAGGTGAACTGCACCAGCATCGCCTTGGCGTAGTTCAGCTCGAACACCGCCTTCAGGTGTGGGATCAGGATGTCATTGAGGCAGGTCAGGAAGCCCCACATGAAGAAGATCGTGGTGACCACGGCCAGCGCCTTGCCGTTGGTGACGGCAGGTGCGTTGCCCGAAGAACCCGATGGACGGGGCGTTGCGGAGATCGGCATGCGGTACGCGCCTCGATGCGCGGAAGGTCGTTGTTGCGTGGAAGGGGTGTATGGAAGAAATCAGTTCGGTCGTGCGGCACTGCTTTCGCGGATGCGCAACTGCACCGGCGCGACCGTGCGCCGTGGCGGCGCGTCCGGTTCGTCCAGTCGTTGCAGCAGCAGCGCCGCAGCTTGCCGGCCCCGCTCGCGCGGATCGGCGGTGAGCGTGGTCAGTGGCGGCACCGCGACCGACGCCTCGGAAATATCATCGAAACCGGTAACGGCGAAGTCGCCGCCCGGGCGGATGCCGCGCGAATTCAAGCCCAGCATCAGACCGAGCGCGACGGTATCGTTGTAGCAGACCGCCGCACTGGGGCGATGGCCATCGGCAAACAGCTCATCGGTGCGCGCCGCGGCTTCCAGCCGGTTCGGCGCCGACTCGATCATCCAGCCCGGCGGCAGCGACAGACCGGCCTCGGCCAGCGCCTGCTGAAAACCGGCACGGCGCTGGTGGCAAGAGCTTGATGCGGCGTGGCCGCCGAAGAAGGCGATCTGGCGATGGCCGCGCTCAATCAGGTGGCGCGTGGCCAGATAGGCACCGTGCTGGTTGTCCAGGGTCAGGAAATCCCAGTCGGCCCCTTCCAGCTCGCGGTTGAACAGCAGCACGTTGGCGTTGGCGCCCAGCGCCTGCCGCAGCAGCGCGGTATCACTGCCCTCGGCCGGCGACAGGATCAGGCCGGCCGGGGTGTGCTCCATCAGCGTGGACAGCACCGCCTGCTGGCGCTCCGGTGATTCACCGGTACTGCCCAGCAGGGTCACGTAGCCGCGTCCACCCAGCGCCTCATCCACACCGGAGGCGAATTCGGCGAAGAACGGGTTGGACAGATCGTTGATCACCAGCGCGATGCTTGATGACGTGCGCCGGCGCAGGTTGGCCGCCGCGCGGTTGTAGACATAGCGCTGGCGGCGCAGTTCGGCCTCGACCTTGGCGCGGGTATCGACGTTGACCAGCGGGCTGCCGCGCAGCACCAGCGACACGGTTGCCCGTGACACGCCGATGGCACGCGCGATGTCGGTCACCGTCACCGCCTTGCCGGCGCGCTTGCTGGGACTGCTGCCGTTGTCGTTCATCGTCTTCCCGGACTCCGCTGGATGCTCAAGCCTAATGGATCAGGGCCCTGTCGTGCCGTGCCGTTCGCTGGGTCACCGCGAACGGCACAGTCCGTCTCAGCGCAGCTGGGTGCCCGGCGCCGCGCACCAGGATACCGGCAGGTCCTTCACCGCCGTGCCCCAGCCCTGCTCCGGCGCCTTCGCATCGAGCGCGAACTGCAGGCGCGGGCCCTGCTGCAGCCGGTTCCAGTCCAGCCACACCGGTGCATGCGCCTGGCCATCGACCTGTACGCCCTGCACGTACTGCAGGCGGCGGCCATCGGCACCCGGCGCATCGATGCGCAGCGTGCGGCCATTGCCCATGTCCACTTCCACCTTGCTGAAGCGCGGGGTGTGCAGCAGGAACTGGCCGCTGCCCGGCACCGCCGGGTACACGCCGATGGCACTGAACAGGTACCAGGCCGACATCGTGCCGAGGTCATCGTTGCCGGTTACGCCGTTGGGCGCATTGGTGAACAGCTGCTGCGCGGCGCGCACCACGGCCGCGGTTTTCCACGGCTGGCCGATCAGCGTGTACAGCCACGGTGAGTGCAGGTCGGGCTCGTTGTTGGGGTTGTAGCGGAACTGGTTGTAGTAGCTGTACGGCCCGACCACCCACTCCTTGCGGGCGGCATTGAGCGGGTCGGCCTGCAGCGCGTCCATCGCGAAGAACGCATCGAGGCGGCGGCCGGCCTGTTCGCGGCCGTCCATGGCTTCGACCAGGCCCGGCACGTCCTGCTGCGCCAGCCACTGGTACTGCCACGCCGTGCCTTCATGGAAACCGTGATGCGAGCGCGGGCTGTAGTGGCCATCGGCCGGCGTGTACCACTGGCCATCTTCGGTGCGCGGGCGCGGGAAACCAGTGAAGCCGGTCTCGGCGTCACGCACCTGCGGGTCCCACACCTTGCGCCAGTTGCGGCCTCGCTCTCGCAGCGTCGCCGCGTCCTGCGCGTGGCCGAGGCCATCAGCCATCTGCGAAAGCGCACAGTCGGCCAGCGCGTATTCCAAGGTGGCCGAACCACCATGGTGCGGATCGACGTCCATGCCCTTGGACGGGAACGCACGGTCGTAGACCACATAGCCCTTGTCCAGATAGGTCGGATTACCGGAACGGCCGGCCATGCGCGAGTTCAGCGGCGGCGTGCCGAACGCGTTGCGGCGCAGCGCATCCCAGGCCTGCGATTCACGGCCCTTGAGCGCACCGAAGCGCCACAGGTCAACCATGAACGGGGTGACCGGATCGCCGGTCATGATGTTGGTCTCGAAATTGGCATAGCCCCAGCGCGGCAGCCAACCGCCCTGCTCGTCGATCGCCAGCAGGGTACGACCGATGTCACGCGCCACGTCCGGCCGGGTCAGTGCCAGCCACTGGTTCTGCGCACGATAGGTATCCCACAGCGAGAAGTACTCGTAATAGGTCCAGCCGTCGGCACGGTGGATGCCATCGTCATAGCCGCGGTAGCGGCCGTCGGCGTCGTTGCCGGTCATCGGCTGCAGCAGCGCGTGGTAGACCGCGCTGTAGAACACGGCGCGGTCGTCGGCATTTCCGCCCTGCACACGCACCCGGCCCAGCTGCTCGCGCCACGACTGCTGGGACAGCGCGCGCATGCGGTCGAAACCGAGCAGCGCCCCACCCTGCATGCCGTCCGCGCGCAGGTTGATGCGCGCGCCTTCGGCATCCACGTGCGAGATCGCGCTGACCGCCGTCACCGACTGGCCCTTGCCCAGGTCGAAGCTGAGCCAGGCACCGTTCGGCTTCTGTTCGCCTTCCATGCTGTGGCGTGCGCCCGGCAGGCCACCACCCTCGCCCCAGGTGCCATGCGCCTTGAACGGACGGTCGAACTCGATGCGGAACCAGGTGGTGTACTGGTGGCCGCCACAGAAACTCTTGGTGACCAGCTTGCCTTCCACCACGCGGTCGCCGACCACATCGACCACGCTGCCGATCACCGAATGGCGTTCGTTGGCCTGGCCGACGTTGACCAGCACGTGGCCGTCGCCCTGGCGCTGGCTGAAGGTGTAGCGCTCGGCTGCGGCACGCGTACGCGCGGTGGTCTCGGCATCGATGCCGCCGTAGCTGGTCAGCCGCACCTTGTAGTAGCCGGCCTGGCCGATCTCGCCATCATGGGTGTAGGACGCGGCATAGGCCTTGTGGTCGAATTTCTTGGCGTTGCCGGTATCGAAATCGCCGCCCGGACCGATCGAGCCGGTCACCGGCAGCACCGACACCTGGCCGCCCTGCTCCCAGCAACCCGCGCCGGAGATGAAGGAGTGGCCAAACCCGCGGATCTTCTCGTCGTCGTAGCGCCAGCCCGAGTAGTGGCTGCCGATCGGGCTGACCTGGATCAGGCCGAACGGTGCCGACGCGCCCGGGAACGTGTTGCCGTCGTCCTTGCTGCCGATGAAGGTGTTGACCTCGCGCTCCAGCGCAGCCGGCGCGGCCTGCAGCAGCATCGGCGACGCCGACAGTGCGAGCAGGCAGGCCAGGCGCGCCAGCGGGCGCGAAGACAATGGGACGGCGGGAGCGGACGGCACTGGACGCATGTCGGGTTCCTGTAGTCGATGACACGGAGGCAGACGGCCGGGGCCGTCCGGCACCGTTCCGCTGAGCCCCGCCACAACTGGCAGAAAGCTCCCCCTGGAATGACGCCCGACCCGTGCGACCGTGAATTTAGATCGATTCAAGTAGAGCATGCAGGTTCAGCCGAATGCATTCTGCGGCGCAGCATGAGGGGGTGTTCGGCAGGGCTGCGCCCTGCACCTGCTCCAAGCCAGGGCAACAGCCGGAGCAATAGCAACAGCTGGCTATCCGTGGGTAGGCGGGGTGGGTCCGGTTGCGGGGGACGCCGTAAACCCGTCCCTGGGGGCTTGGCCGCGGCATCCATGCCGCGGACACCCCCGCAACCGGACCCACCCCGCCTTCGAAAGATTTCCGCGATCTGTAGATCCACGCCATGCGTGGATGACTCTCTGTCAGATAACGAAATCAATCGGGGTCAGAGCCGTTTTCCAACGGAAAACGGCTCTGACCCCACGACCCCATGTCGTTCCAGGATCAATCCAACCGTCACTGGGAAACTGTCAAAGGTGGGGTGGTGTGGGCTGGCAGGACCGTTGGCGCCATGGATGGCGCCATCGAGCCCCCATGGACGGGTTTACGGCGTGTCCTGCCAGCCCACACCGCCCCGCCAAACCAGCAGAAAACCATAGCCGCTTTGGCTTTGGCTTTGGCTCCAGCTTTGGCTGTGGCCTCGGCTTCGGCAGGTGCAGGGCGCAGCCCTGCCGACCCCCCCTCCCCTGCGCACGAAAACGATTTCACTGATTTCAGCAAACCGTTATCCCTCCGCCACGCCAGTACCATATTGCGGAGCAGCATGCGCCCACGGGCGACCCATGCTAAAAAACGCCCGCCCATCGCTTAGATCGATCCAAGAGCGACACTGCGATGGCCGGGAGTTGGGGGAGCAGCAACAGGACGTACCAGGCCACGCGCACGGTGCTACTGCCACTGCATGGCAATAGCGACAATGTCACTTCAAATTAGATCGATTCAAGTTGTCCGTGCCACGTCACCGGATCAATCCAGGAGAGAGGGAGAGATGGGAATGAAGCATTCAACACGTACGCATGGCCAGGACGCATTGTCGCTGGCCATCGCGCTGGCCTTGGCCGCCGCCGTCATTCCGGCTGGCGCCGCCGCGCAGCAGGCCGCTTCCACCGGCGCGCAGGAAGCCACCAACCTGGACAGCGTCCAGGTCACCGGCTACCGCTACGCCATTGAAAAGAGCCTTGAGCAGAAGCGCGACGCCAACGCCGTGGTCGAAGTGATCACCGCCGAAGACGTCGGCAAGTTCCCCGACAAGAACGTGGCCGACGCACTGCAGCGCGTGCCCGGCGTGGTCATCACCCGCAGTGGCGGCGAAGGCAAGACCGTCAGCGTGCGCGGCCTGGCACCCGACCTGACCCTGACCCAGTTGAACGGCAACTACGTCGCCACGTCGGAAACCAACGACGAAGCGACCCGTTCGTTCAACTACACCCTGCTGCCGTCGAACATGCTGTCCAGTGCGGAGCTGTTCAAGTCGCCGGAAGCACGCATCGACGAAGGCGGCATCGGCGGCACGGTGATTCTGCACACCCGTCGTCCGCTCGACATGGAGTCCAACTCGGGCTTCGTCACGCTTGAGGGCACCTCCTCCGATACCCACCACGATATCGACCCGCAGGCCTCGGCCCTGTATTCGTGGCACAGCAAGGACGAGCGTTTCGGCGTGCTGATCGGCGTGACGCAGCAGAAGCGCACCACCCGTACCATGGAAGCCAGCACCGAGGACTACCAGTGGTATGGCGCCGGCAAGGCGCGCGATGCCTTTGGCAACGTGCAGGCGCAGGATGGCATCCACTACTGGTGGGGCAAGTCCGGTTTCAACAACCAGACCGGCGGCAACTACAGCGATTTCTTCATGCCGACGTCGGTCAACTTCGCGGTGAAGGAAGAAAAGCGCGAGCGCAAGGGCGGCCAGCTGACCTTCCAGTTCAAGCCGGTCGACAACGTCACGATGACGGCCAACTACTTCCGCTTCGAACTGCAGGGTGATTACACCCAGAACATGCTGAAGATTCCGGAATGGAGCATGGCCCGCTTCAACGGCGACGGAAACTGGGCCGGTGGCCGCCTGCTCAACGGCCTGGATTTCGACCCCAGCGGCAACACCGTTACCGGCGCCCAGTTCGAAAAGCTGGCGGGGAAAACCTACTACTGCAGCGAAGACCAGGCCAAGGCCGCCGGCCTCAAGCCCGGCGGCTGGGGCCCGGACGACTGCACGGTTCCGACGCCGCAGCTGACCGGTGGCTACAGCAAGGAAAAAGCGCTGTCGCAGACCGCTGACCTGACCATCGACTGGGACATCAGCCCGCTGTGGAAGGCATCGTTCACCGGCGGCCGCACCTGGTCCGAAGGTGGTCCGTCGATGAACTTCCGGATGTCGGCCAAGCCGCGCCGCAAGGTCGGCAACGATTACCTGTCGGGCAATCTTTACAGCGCCTGGGACCTGACCGGCACGCCCTCGGCTACCTTCTCGCCCGACCTGCAGCAGCAGCTGATGAACGGCATCGCCGAAGTCGATACCGGCTCGACCGATTCGTCGTGGAAGCGTACCGAGGTCAAGCAGAACTACTTCCAGGCCGACGTCACCAAGCTGTTTGAATCGGGCTGGCTGGACTCGATCCAGTTCGGTGCCAAGTACCGCGATGGCAAGGTCCACCGCAACACCGGCAACACCTACTGGACCTGCCAGGGCCGCGATCCCGCCGACTACAAGGACGGCCGCTACCAGGCAGGTTGCGACCCCACTGCCGGCGACGCGCAGCCCGGCTTCTTCCTGTCCAATCCGATCAGCAACATTGCAGGCGGCTTCAATGCCAACGTATTCCCGGGCATCAACTACCCTGCGTACATCGACTATCTGAACAAGACCTACGGTGGTTCGCACAACCGTACCGAAGAAGACTTCGTCTACAACGTCAACGAGAAGATCTACTCGGGCTACTTCCAGGCCAACTTCCGCACCGAGCGCCTGCGCGGCAACGTCGGCGTGCGCGTGGTGCGCACCAAGCAGTTCGCGCAGTCCTCCGACTCGATCGAGAAGTTCAACGACTACTTCCTGGACAACGCGTCCGGTGCGCCGATGGCGTGCACCGATCCAGCCGCTGCGGCCTACCCGACCTACAGCTGCGAGAGCGGCTTCGTGCGCCTGCCGTACGACCTGGCGCAGAGCAAGACCTACAGCCTGATCGGCGTGGATCGCACCTACACCGACGTGCTGCCGAGTTTCAATATCGCCTGGGACATCACCGATACGCTGGTGCTGCGTGGCGCCGCATCGAAGGTGATCGCCCGCCCCGGCTACACCGACATCGCAGCACCGGGCGCACTGAGCTATTACAGCGAAGAGTACGTCAATGATCGCCGCGTTGCCGGTGGCGCATCGACCGCAGGCTGGGTGGGCCAGGGCAGCAACAAGCAGCTGGAACCGTTCAAGGCCACCCAGTTCGACCTGGGCCTGGAGTGGTACTTCCAGCCGGGCGCAGTCGCCGGCGTCGGCCTGTTCCGCAAGAACGTGGACAACTTCACTCTGCCGGTGGTGCGCGACACGCCGATGGTCATCAACGGTGAAGCGGTGAACGTGCAGCGCTATGAGACCCAGGCCAATGGCCGCGATGGTGTGTCGCAGGGCGTCGAGCTGTATGGCCAGTACACCTTCGATTTCGGCTTCGGCGTGCAGGCCAACTACACCTACAACGACACCAACCTGGCCTCGATTGTTCTGGACGGCCAGGAAATCGGCTCCTCGCCGCTGGTCGGCAGCGCCAAGAACCAGGCCAACGTCACGGTGTTCTACGAGAACGAGAAGTTCCTCGCGCGCGCCTCGTTCAACCGTCGCGGCCAGGTGGTCGGTGGGCTCAACAATGGCCTCACCGTCTACACCGAGCCGTATGACCAGCTGGACCTGAACGTGGCCTACAACCTGACCCCGGACTGGACCCTGACCGCCTCGGTGATCAATGCCACCAAGTCCGAGCAGCGCGTGCACCTGGGCAATGACACCAAGGCCCGTCTCGTCTCCAACACCTACGCAGGCCGCCAGCTGTACTTCGGCGCGACCTGGAAGTTCTGAAGCACCACGGGTTGCGCGGGTTCGCCCGGCGCAACCCACGCCCTGCTCCGGCGGGGACGTTCCTCCACGGCAGCCACGCTGGTACAGGTGGCTGTCGTTTTTACTGGTGCGTGCTCATTGGTGCGTCGTCATTCAGTCCAGCGCTTGACCCTGCCATCGTTGGAAGGTGCACACTGGCCCCACCCCAAGAGCACCGAAGGAGCTACAGATGGAATTCCATGTCGACGGCATGACCTGCGGTGGTTGCGCGCGCAGCGTGACCCGCGCGATCCAGCAGATCGATCCGAACGCAAGCGTGGTTGCCGACCCGCCGACCGGCCTGGTCAAGGTGCAGACCACCGCGTCGCAGGAACAGGTGTTCGCCGCGGTGAACGATGCAGGCTTCCCGCCCCGCACTGCCTGATTCCCTGCACCGCATCCACAACGAAACCCGCCAGGTGCGACGGCACCGGGCGGGTTTTTTCATGCCTGCGTTGTCGTGCTCAATGCCTGCGCGCGCGCCGCCGCACCGCGCCGCTCTTCGGCGTTTCGTCCGGCACCTGCGTCTCTTCGTCTTCGCCCAACCGCTGCAGGATCGGGCACTCCGGGCGCTCGTCGCCCGCGCAGCAGCTGATCAGCGATTTCAGCGTGTCCGCCATCTGCCGCATGTGCTCGATGCGTTGCTCCAGATCGGCGATGTGCTGCTCGGCCAGGTGCTTGACGTCGGCGCTGTGCCGCGAGGTGTCGTTCCAGAGGCCGAGCAGATCGGTGATCTCGGCCACCTGGAAGCCCAGATCGCGCGCGCGGCGAATGAAACGCAGGCGGTGGATGTCCGCCTGCGAATAGGCCCGGTAGCCCGACTCGGTTCTATCAGCGGCGGGAATCAGGCCGATCTGCTCGTAGTAGCGGATCATCTTCGCCGACACGCTGGAGGCCTTGGCAGCTTCACCGATGTTCATGCGGATCTCCTTCAGTGGGTGGCAGCGGCGACATCCGCCATCGGCGGCTGGAAGCGGCGCAGGCGCAGTGCATTGCCCAGCACGAACACGCTGGACAGCGCCATCGCACCGGCCGCGAACACCGGCGACAGCAGCACGCCCCACACCGGGTACAGCACGCCGGCCGCGACCGGGATCAACGCGGTGTTGTAGGCGAAGGCCCAGAACAGGTTCTGCCGGATGTTGCCCAGCGTCGCCTTGGACAGCGCGATGGCATTCGGCACGCCCTGCAGGTTGCCCGACATCAGCACCACATCGGCCGACTCCACCGCGATATCGGTGCCGGTCCCGATGGCCAGGCCGACATCGGCTTCGGCCAGTGCCGGCGCATCGTTGATGCCATCGCCGACGAAGGCCACGTGGCCATGCGTGGCCTTCAGCCGGCGCACCGCTTCGACTTTGCCTTCCGGCAGCACTTCGGCCACCACCTCATCGATGCCCAGCTGGCGCGCGATCGCCTGCGCGGTACCGGCGTTGTCACCGGTGATCATCGCCACCTTCAGGCCGAGCTGGTGCAGTGCCGCGATTGCGGCCGGCGTGCTCGGCTTGATCGGATCGGATACCGCGATGATCGCGGCCAGGCGGCCGTCGATGGCGGCATACAGCGGCGACTTGCCCTGGGTGCCCAGCTCCGCCGCCAGCGTCGCAAACAAAGTGATGTCCACGCCCAGATCGCGCATGAAGCGATCAGCACCGACCTCCACCCGCGCACCATCGACGTTGGCACGCACGCCCATTCCGGTGACCGATTCGAAATCGACCATCGACGGCAGTGCGATGCCCTGTTCAGTGGCTGCATCGACGATGGCGCGGGCGATCGGATGCTCCGAGCGCGATTCCACTGCGGCCACTGCCGCCAGCACCGTGCTGCGATCGAAACCGTCCGTGATCTCGAACTCGGTCAGGCGCGGGCGGCCCTCGGTCAGCGTGCCGGTCTTGTCCACCGCCACCACCTGCGCGTCCTTCAGCAGCTGCAGCGCTTCACCCTTGCGGAACAGCACGCCCATCTCCGCGCCACGGCCGGTACCGACCATGATCGAGGTCGGCGTGGCCAGGCCCATCGCGCAGGGGCAGGCAATGATCAGCACCGCCACCGCATTGACCAGCGCGAAGCTCAGCGCCGGCGATGGCCCGAAGATCAGCCAGACTGCGAAGGTCGCCAGCGCGGCCAGCATCACCGCCGGCACGAACCACAGCGTGACCTTGTCGACCACCGCCTGGATCGGCAGCTTCGAGCCCTGCGCCTGTTCGACCATGCGGATGATCTGCGCCAGCATCGTCTGCGCGCCCACCGCCGTCGCGCGCACCGTCAGCGCACCCTTCTGGTTGACCGTGCCACCGACAACGCTGCTGCCCGGTTGCTTCTCGACCGGAATCGGCTCGCCACTGATCATCGACTCGTCGATGTAGCTGCGACCGTCGACCACCTCGCCATCGACCGGCACGCGCTCGCCCGGGCGTACGTCCACCACGTCGCCGCTCAGCACTTCATTGACCGGAATATCGATGCTGCGGCCGTCACGGATCACATGGGCGACCTTGGCCTGCAAGTTGACCAAGCGCTTGATCGCTTCGGAGGTACGGCCCTTGGCCCGAGCTTCAAGGAAGCGGCCGAGCAGGATCAGCGCGACGATTACCGCTGCCGCTTCGTAGTAGACGTTCACCGTGCCCGGCGGCAGCAGCCGCGGTGCAAAGGTCGCTACCACCGAATAACCGAACGCCGCGGCGGTGCCCACCGCCACCAGTGAATTCATGTCCGGCGCAAGCCGCAGCAGCGCCGGGAAACCCTTCTGGTAGAAACGGCGGCCGGGAATGGCCAGTACCAGCAGGGTCAATGCGAACTGCAGATACCAGCTGGCCTGCATGCCGATGGTGGCCATCACCCATTCGTGCATGCCGGGAATCAGGTGCGAACCCATCTCCAGCACGAACACCGGCAGCGCCAGCGCGGACGCCACGATCAGATCGCGTTTCAGTTCGGCGCGCTCGGCATCCTTCTTTTCTGCAGCCTCATCGTCGGACTGCACGCCGGCCTCAATCAGGTGTGCGGCGTAGCCGACCTTGTCGATGGCCGCCACCAGCGCGTCCACGCCCGCCACGCCGCGCACGGTCGCACGCTCCGTCGCCAGGTTCACGCTGGCCTGGCTCACGCCTGGCACCGCCAGCAGCGCGCGCTCCACGCGACCCACGCAGGAGGCGCAGGTCATGCCTTCCACGGCCAGTTCAACGGTGGCGGCAGGCACGTCGTAGCCCACCCGCTCCACCGCCTGGATCAGCGCGGCCCGATCGACCGGGCCGGATGGGCGGATATCCGCGCGCTCGGTGGCCAGATTGACCGAAACACTGCCCACACCTTCGACCTTGGACAGCGCCGCCTCAACCCGGCCGACACAGCTGGCGCAGGTCATGCCCTCGATGGGCAGGCTGATGGTGGCGGGGCTTGCGGGGGCTGCAATGGCGCGGGGCGTGCTCATGATCGGATTCCCGGGGTTCCTTCTGGATGCGGACAGGCTAAACCTTGCCATCGTGGGAAGGTCAAATCCAGCCGTCACGTCCAACCGGTAGCGCCGGGCCATGCCCGGCGTACCGCCCGCAATCCGCCTCAGAAGGTGAACACGTACTCCAATGCGAACTCGCGGCCGACCGCGCCCAGCAACCGGGTCGGGGCGAAATCGTAGTCCAGCTTGTACGGGTCCTTGTGGTTCCAGCTGGCCGAATTGAACGCGTTGTTGACGTAGACATTGACCTTGGCGTGCTCGGTCAACTGGTAGCCCACGTTGAAGTTCCAGGTGATGAACGGCCCGACCCTGCCGAAATAGCGGGCGGTCTGCTGACCTGCATTCGGGTTCGGGTTGGGCGAGCCATCCGGACGCGTCGCCGGCTCCAGGCAGTTCAGTGACGGACTGTCACTGGGCACGTAGCCATCGGCGAACGGCAGGCAGCCGCCGGGGTTGTCCAGGCGGTCGGTGCCCCAGTGGTAGCGCACGCCCGGCACCGAACCGATGCGGTCGGCGTAGACATTGGCGTTCCAGTTGCCGCGCTGCCAGGCCAGGCTCGCGCGCAGCTTGCTGCGCAGGTCGCGGTCACGGCGCTCCGGATTCGGGTCGTTGGCGTAGCGCTGTTCCTTGGTGGAGATCTGGTTGGTGTAATTCACACCCAGCTGGAAGCTGCCCCACTGGGCGGTCTCCAGTCGGTAGCGGGCGGTCAGGTCGATGCCGCGCACCTCGCGGCTGGCGAGGTTGAACGGGCCGCGCTCGATCGATACCAGGCGGCCGTTGCTGTCACGGTTCACGCGGGCCAGGATGCCGGCGCAGTACTCGCCACCGGCCGGGTTGGCCCATGGCGTACCGTCCATGTTCTTGCCGGTCAGGCAGCCCGCTTCGCTGGCCAGCACCTCATCGGCGCCGACGTCGACGATCATGTCTTCCAGCTTGATCGCCCAGTAGTCGGCACTGACCGACAGGTTCGGCATCACATCCCAGACGAAACCAACCGTCCACGAATCACCGGTTTCCGAGCGCAGCAGCGGCGTGCCGCGCCGGTTCACGTCGAAGGTGTACCAGACGTCGGTATTGCCCACGCCGCAATTGTTGACCAGGTAGGCACCGCTCTGGATGCAGCGCAGGCGGTCATAGGTCTGCACTTCGGAGCTGCTCGGCTGGCCCAGCAGGTAGTGCATGTCCGGCGCATGGAAGCTGGTGGCGTACGAGCCACGCACCAGCAGCGATTCGACCGGGCGCCATTCCAGGCCGACGTTCCAGGTGGTTTCCTTCTGGCTGCCGATGTCCAGTGCTTCGCTGCTGTCGTCGGCCTTGTAGTTGCCATAGCGGTCATAGCGCGCGGCCGCGGTGGCGGTCACGCTCTCCAGCAGCGGAATCTTGAACTCGACGCCCGCTGAATAGCGGGTGCGCTCGCCGCCACCGCGATCGACGTTCTGCAGGTCGAAGTCGATGCCAGCGCGCGGGTCCGGACTGAGGTGATAGCCCTGCTGCGCGACTTCGGCCACGGCGGCGAACGAGATCGGACCGGCCCAGCCCTGGAACAGTTCGCCGGTGATATCCGCCGAGGCCTGGTTGACCCAGGACGTTGCGCGATTCTTCGCGACGGTGCCCATCTGCCAGTACTGGTCCGGCGTCAGCGGGTTCCACCAGCGCGATTCGTTCAGTGCATAGATCGCCTCGCCGTCGGCGGTGGTGCCCAGTTTCGGACCCAGGAAGTAGTCATACGACTTCTGCTTGTCGACCACGTTCTGCCGCTCTTCCACGCGGTAGTAGGAACGCCCCACTGTGGCGCTCCAGTCGAAGCGGTCGGCAAGACGCCCACGCAGGCCCGCGCTCCAGTCCCAGGAGAGTTCGCGGTTGGTGTTGCGCAGCGTATCCAGGCCGCCAACCTCGTTCGGGGTGAACTGGCGCACGCCAAGGATCGGTCGGTTGCGGTTGGCGTCCCAGTAGTAGCCGTTGTCATCGTCGATCAGCGACACGCTGGGCGGATTGGTGCCCCAGATCGCTTCGGAGCGGAACACCGCCAGGTTGGTCCAGGCCTGCAGGTCGTTGCTGAAGTCGAAGGTGGCATACAGGTTGCCGGACACGTTCTCGGCACCGCCGGTGAGCAGCCAGTTGGCGTAGTCGGCACTCATGCCGCACAGGCGACCGGTATTGGTGATGGTATTGGCGGCGTAGTTGTAGACCAGGCGATCAGCGGTGTAGTACTCGCCGTTGAACTTCTCGCAGGTGCCCGCCGGCGGCGCCAGGCGCTGGCCGGTGGTCGGATCGATCAGCGCCAGGCCTGCGGTGGGACGGAAGCCGACCTTGCGCTGCTCCATGTTCCAGGACGCGTATGGTGCATCATCGGCGTCGTCCATCTGCGGGCGATCACGCCCGAACAGCGGATCACGCTTGGTGTACTGCAGCGCGTAGGTCACGCTCCAGTTGTCGCCGGTCTTGCCGCCGGCCCAGGACAGGTCCCAGGTATCGCGCCCGCCTTCGGTGGAGGTACCGCCACGCACGCGCACTTCGTCGCCGTCGTAGTTGGTTTTCAGGATGACGTTGACCACGCCGGCAATCGCATCCGAACCATAGATGGCCGAGGCACCACCGGTCAGCACCTCGATGCGCTCCACCGCCGCAGCCGGAATGTTGCCGTAGTTGGAGAAGTTGGTTTCACCGCCATACGGCAGCGGGTAGTCGGCCACGCGACGGCCGTTGACCAGCAGCAGCGAGCGGTTCGGGCCCATCCCGCGCAGGTTCAGGCCGCTGGCATTGGGCGTATGCGAGCCCCACTGCGAAGCGGCTTCAACAGTGCCGGTCGCTTCGGTGAGGGTCTTCAGCGCGTCGTACACGCTGACAAAGCCTTCTTTCTGGATCTGCGCAGCGGTGATCACGTTGACCGGTGCCGGGCCTTCGACGGCGGCGCGCTTGATGCGTGAACCGGTGACGGTGACTGCGTCGAGATCCTGGGTGGACGAATTGGCAGCTTCCTGTGCACTGGCAGCCAGCGGCAAGAGGGCGAGGATCAGGGCCTGGGACAGCAGGTGACGGCGCTTGCGAACGGACTGAGCCATGGGTGGTTGCTCTTCGAAAGTGTGGACGCACGGACGGGTGGTGGCGCGGCACTACGGCTGATCCGGGCACCTGGATCGGTTCAAGACCGACGCGGCGCCCTCCCCTGTGGATCGATCCAAACTAAAGCACAGCTGAACCACGCCCGGCATGCGGCAACGCAGCAACACCCGAGGGAATGCTGCTATCGGCTGCCGGCATCCAGAACAATCAAAGGGTTGCGAAACATCGCTGAGAGAAAGGCGCACACGTCAATGACACGATCGCGACAATCGCGCGCGGAACGGATTTGTCCGCGTAGTCGCGTGCGGCCGGCAGCGGATCGTTGTAGAGCCGAGCCTGCGCTCGGCTACTGTCGTTCGCCGCGAAAAGCAGCCGAGCGTGGGCTCGGCTCTACAGAGAAGAAACGGGTCACCTTGCGCCGTCCAGCGCCTGCCGCAGCGCGGCCACGGTCGCGGTGCTGGTCTGGCTCCAGTCCGGATCCAGTCCGCGCAGGGCTGGGTTCTGGGACTGCATGGCCGAGCGCCGCAGGCCTTTCGCCGAGGCGTGCAGTTCAGTACAACCGCTCCGTCGTGCCACGGCGGCGATATTGGCCGGGCCCAGCCCGGCGCCGGCCATCACATTGATGCGCCCCGCCGCCTGGGTAACCAGTCCCGCCAGCACATCGACACCGGCCTCGGCGCTGACCTGGCCGCCCGAGGTCAGCACGCGCTGGCAACCCAGCCCGATCACCTGCTCCAGTGCCGCCGGCAGATCGCGGGCGGCGTCGAAGGCGCGATGGAAGGTCACCTGCAACGGCCCGGCGGCCTGCACCAGTTCACGGCACAACGCCACGTCAACGCCGCCCTGCACGTCCAGTGCGCCGATCACCACGCCATCGCAGCCCAGCGCGCGGCACTGCGCGATGTCACGCAGCATCAGTTCGGTTTCCAGCGCGTCGTAGTGGAAGTCGCCCGGGCGTGGCCGCACCAGCACGAACAGCGGAATCGACAGGCGTTCGCGGGCGACCGCGATGCTGGCGAACGACGGCGTGGTGCCACCCTCGGCCAGGTTGTCGAACAGCTCGATGCGGTCGGCGCCGCCGGCTTGCGCGGCCAACGCCGAGGCCAGCGAGTTGCTGGCGATCTCCAGGGTGCGCCGCGTGCTCACGCCTGCGTGCTCGTGTAGATCGACGGCGAATCGCGCAGGTCGTCCTGGCGCTGTGCATCGCACACGGCGTAGACGAAGCCGCGATGCAGCGCGTAGGCGCCCACCTCGCCCTGCTTGTTCATGGCCAGGAAGCACACCTGCAGGGTCTTGCTCGCCTCCGGCCGCTTGCGCACCACACGGTCGATGGCTTCGCGGCAGGCCTGTGCCGGCGAGCGCCCCTGGCGCATCAGCTCGACCACCAGGAACGAGGCGGCGTTGCGGATCATCTCCTCACCTACGCCCGAGGCGGTGGCCGCACCCACTTCGTTGTCGACATACAGGCCGGCACCGATGATCGGGCTGTCGCCGACCCGGCCGTGCAGCTTCCAGGCCATGCCGCTGGTGGTGCAGGCACCGGCCAGATGGCCCTTGGCATCCAGCGCCAGCATGCCGATGGTGTCGTGGTTGTCGCTGTTGCCGGGCATGCCACGGCGCTCGGCATTGATCTGCGGCTGGTACTTCTCGGTCTTCAGCCACTCGCGCCAGGCCGCTTCGGCCTGCGGCGTCAGCAGATGCTTGCGCTCGAAGCCCTGCTGCACCGCGAACTGCTGTGCGCCCTCGCCCACCAGCAGCACGTGCGGGCTGTTCTCCATCACTTTGCGGGCCACCGACACCGGATGCAGGATGTCGACCAGCGCAGCCACCGCACCACAACGGCCATCGCCATCCATGATGCTGGCATCCAGGCTCAGCACACCATCGCGATCCGGGTTGCCGCAATGACCGACGGTGGGGTTGCACAGCTCACTCTCGGCCCAGCGTGCGCCCGCTTCTACCGCATCCAGCGCGCTGCCGCCCTGCGCCAGCACCTTCCACGCGGCCTGGTTGGCCGGCACGCCGAAGTCCCAGGTCGACACCACCTTGGCCCCACCCTGCGTGCGCGCCCACACGCCCGGCAATGCTGCGATGCCAGCGGCCAGTGCGCCGGCCTGAAGGAACTGCCTGCGATCCACCATCTTCCCCTCCCAGTCTGCAATGTGCGGCCGGCCCGATGCCGGCCGTGCCGATCAGTCGTGCGTGGGCTGTCGTGCGGCGTGCCAGACCGCTGCACCGAGCACGCCCAGCTGGCCATGCTCCACGCGCCACACCGGTACCTGGCGGAGCACCTCGGTCAGCACGCCCTTGTTGAGGAAGCGCTCACGGAAGCGGCCATCGGCCAGGAAATCCTGCACATGCGCGGAAATGCCACCGGCCAGGTACACCGAACGTGCACCGACGGCGATCGCTGCGTCGCCGGCCAGACTGCCCAGCCAGGCACAGAACACCTGCAGCGTCTCCACCGCCAGCGCGTCTTCACCGCTGCGCGCGGCACCGATCAACGCTTCGGTGCTGGTCCACACCGGGGTGGCACCGCGCAGCTCGCACAGGCACGGGTACAGGTTCATCAGGCCACTACCGGACAGCACGCGCTCGTTGTCCACGTGCGCCCAGCGCTGCAGCAGCTTGCCCAGCACCTGCAGTTCCAGCGCGTTGCCAGCGCCGAGCGCGGCATGGCCGATCTCGCTGGCCAGTACCGGGCGCTCGCCATCGGCAAAGCGCAGCGCGGCGCCCAGGCCGGTGCCGGCGCCCAGCACCAGTGCCGGGAACGCCTGCGCCGGATCGGCATCGCCGTTCAGCGGCACCAGCGTGTCGGGCTGCAGGTACGGGATGGCCAGCGCCACCGCCTCGAAATCATTGATCAGCTGCAGTTCGCCCAACCCGGACTGCGCGCGGGTGGCCGACAGCGAGACCGTCCATGGCAGGTTGGAATTGATCAGCACATCGCCATCGAGCAGACCGGCGATGGCTACCACTGCGGTCTGCACCGGCTGGCCAAGGCCTGCGGTGAAATCGGCCAGGATCGCCGCCAGGCTGGAGTGCTCGGCGCAGGCGTAGGTGCGGTGGCTGCCCAGCAGCGGCGCCTGGCCGGGTTGGGTTTCAGCCAGCGCGAGGCGGGCAAAGGTGCCGCCGACATCGGCGACCACCAGACGGCGCGGAAGACCGCCGCGGGCGGAGTCGGAGGAAACCGGGGACGCTGCTGCGATGGTCACGCTGGCCTGCTTGGATCGATTGAATCGCCCCGATTCTCAGGCATCGGGGCGGCTTTGCCTAGCGCGCCGATGGTTCAGGTTGGCCTACATGCCTTCCTGTTCGGCCACCTGCACACCATCCACCAGCACGCGCAGCCGCTGCGGGCGGAAGCCGGCAAACAGCAGCGGCCGGGTACGCTCGACCAGCACTTCGTGGCCGGCGATATGGCGCAGCCACGACTGTACCAGCGAGAACGAGAAGTGGGTGCCCGGATGCAGCGGGTGCTGCACCCAGACCTTCTCGGTGGCGCTCTGCAGCAGCATCGCGCCGGTGAACCAGTGGCGGCTGAGGGTCACCGGCGTGGTGCCGGCCATGAAGCGGATATCCATGCGGGTCCTTTCGCTGGAGAGGCCTTGCGGCGTGTCAGGGCTGGGCAGTCTGCAGGCTGTAGCGGGTGCTGGCGGTGAACACCGCACCGTCAGGCTGGGTGGAGCGCACCTCGACCTTGTGGCTGCCCACGGCCAGATCAGTCGGCAGCGCGCCGCGCCACAGGTGCGGCGATGCAGTGGCCTCCGGCGAGCGGTCGTAGCCACGCAGGTTGTTGGCAAGATCGTCGGCCACGTTTTCCACCATCAGGCGCGGATCGGGCTGGCTGACCTGCTTCATCGGCTGCCAGGCGCCGCCATCGACGCGGTACTCGACCACGCTGGCATCCTCACCCATGTAGACGTTGGCATAGATGCCCCACGCCGGGTAGGCCCCCTGGCGCAGCACCTTCGGCGCATGCAGGCCGATCTGCTCGCTGGCCGGTTTGCCGGCCACGCGATACTGCAGTTTGTAGCTGCCATTGCCAGCCACGTCGAGCAACGCATAGCCCTTCGGGGTGCCATCGCTCATGGTGCTGTCCGGCACGCCAGCGGCGTCCTTCACCCCCGACCAGAACGCACCGCAGTTGGCACCCACGTTGTACTCGTGCAGCGGCTTGTCGCCGTTCCAGCCCTCGGCCTTGGCGTGGTAGACGTGCTGCTGGGTGTGGCTGTGGCCGCTGAGCACCAGCACGTTGCGGAAATCCTTGAGCAGGTCGAACAGGCGCTGGCGATCGGCGTGGCGGAAGGTCTCACGCCCCGGTGCCGCATCGAACAGCGGGATGTGCATGCCCAGCACCAGCAGGCGGTCCTTGTGCAGGCCCTTCAGGTAGCCGGCAAGGAAGGCGAACTGGTCTTCGCGCAGGCCACCGACGTACTTCGGCTTGGCCTTGGGGTCGTACACCACGTCGTCCAGGAACACGAAACTGGCGCCGCCCTCTTCCACCGCGTAGGTGTCCGGGCCGTAGATGTTGCGCCAGCTGTCCAGCGAGTGCTCATCGCTGGCGGCATCGAAGTCGAGGTCGTGGTTGCCCGGCACATGGAACCACGGCACGCCAAGTTCGGTGGTGACCTTGTTGATCGCCGGATACAGGGTCAGGTCATCGTTGACGATGTCACCCAGGGTGGTGCCCATGCGCGCCCTGGTCTGACCGACCAGCGGCGCCACGATCGACTGCTGGTAGTAGCCGATGTCCTTCAGGCTGGCGGTCTGCGAATCGGTGAACACCAGCATCTGGAAACCACGGCGGCTGTCATGGCGATCCGACTGCAGGGCGAAATCCCAGTTGCGGGTGACGTCGCTGGTGGCGGCGATGCCGCCGTACTTCAGCGCCGGCGAGCCGTTCGGGCGGTAGTGGCGCCAGAACGAGGGCAGGCCGTCCGCCGCCTTCGGGAACGAATATGCATCGGGCTTGATCACGAACACGGTCTGGCCATCACGCACCGGCAGGCTGTAGCTGCCGTCGGCGGCGGTCTTGACGATGGCCTCGCCGTTGGAGACCTGCACCCCGGCCAGGCCCGGATCGGTCGCACCGCGCCCCGGCCGGCCGTCACGCTCCAGATAGACCTTGCCGGTGACCACGGTATCCGCGGCCCAGGCCGGCGAGGTCAGCAACAGGCAGCACAGCCAGGCGGCAGGCAGTTTCATGGGCGGTCCGGGAAAGAAGAAGACCGCCTATTGTAGAGCCGAGCCATGCTCGGCTGCATTGCAAAGGTGGGTGCGGACCGATGGTCCGCACGCCTTCCTCAACGATGGCGCTTTTCCAGCACCGCGCGCGCATCATCCAGCGACAGCCCGCGCGCGCGCAGCAGCACCAGCAGGTGGTACAGCAGGTCCGAGGCCTCACCCAGCAACGCCTCGTCATCCTGCGCCACCGCCGCCAGGGCGGTCTCCACGCCCTCCTCGCCCACCTTCTGCGCGATGCGGCGGATGCCGCCCTCGAACAGGCTGGTGGTGTAGCTGCCCGGCGGGCGTTGCGCCTCACGCATCGCCACCAGCTGGCCCAGCCCGCCCAGGAAATCCTTCGGCGCCTGGTCGAAACAGCTCTCGGCACCGGTATGGCAGGTCGGCCCGGCGGGGCGCGCCATCACCAGCAGCGTATCGGCATCGCAGTCGACGCTGATCGACTGCACCACCAGCACGTTGCCGGACTGCTCACCCTTGGTCCACAACCGTTCCTTGCTGCGGCTGAAGAAGGTCATGTGGCCGATGGCCAACGTGGCCGCCAGCGACTCTGCGCTGACATAGCCCAGCATCAGCACCTGCAGGGTATCGGCATCCTGCACCACCGCCGGCAGCAGGCTGTCACCCTTGCCCCAGTCCAGTGCCTGCAATGCGTCCAATGACGGCCTGACTTCAATAGACATCCCGCACCTCGATCTGCTGTCCGCGCAGGTAGCGCTTCAATTCGGGAATGGCGATGGCGCCGCTGTGGAACACACTGGCCGCCAACGCGCCGTCGACGTCCGCCTGGTCGAAGGCTTCGGCGAAGTGCGCCATCCCACCTGCACCGCCCGAGGCGATCAGCGGCACCTGGCACAGTGCCCGTGCCTGTTGCAGCTGCACGACATCGTAGCCAAGGCGTACGCCATCGCTGTCCATGCAGTTCAGCACGATCTCACCGGCGCCCCGCCGTTGCGCCTCGACAATCCAGTCCAGGGTGCGCAGTGGCACCGCCTGGGTCTTGTCCGGGTCTCCGCTGAAACGGCGCACCCGCCACTGGCCATCCGCTTCGCGCACCGAATCGACACCCACCACCACGCACTGCACGCCGAACTCGTCGGCCAGTTCAGTGATCAGTTCGGGACGGCCCAGCGCGGGCGAGTTGATCGACACCTTGTCGGCACCGGCGAACAACACCCGGCGCGCGGTGTCCACGCTGTCGATGCCACCGGCCACGCAGAACGGAATGTCGATCAGCCGCGCGATACGTTCGATCCAGGCCACGTCCACTGAACGCGCCTCGGGGCTGGCGCCGATGTCATAGAACACCAGCTCGTCCGCCCCCTGGTCGCGATAGCGCTGCGCCAACCCGGCGATGTCGCCCATGTCGACGTGGTCGCGGAAGCGCACACCCTTGACCACGCGACCATCGCGCACGTCCAGACACGGAATGATGCGACGGCTCAACATGCCAGTGCCTCCGCCAGGTCCATGCGCTGCTCCAGCAGTGCCTTGCCGAGGATCGCACCACCGCAGCCGGCGGCACGCGCCTGGGCCACATCGGCCACGTCACGGATGCCGCCGGAGGCCTGCACTGCCACACCCGGCAGCAAGCCCGACAGGTGCCGATAGAGGTCGATGTTGGGCCCGGCCAGCATGCCGTCACGGGCGATGTCGGTACACAGCAGGTGGCGCATGCCGGCGCGCGCGTAGCGCTGGGCTAGGTCATCCAGGGTCACCCCGGCGTTCTCGGTCCAGCCGTGCACCGGCAGTTGCCACTGCCCCTGTGCGTCCTGGCGCGCGTCCAGCGCAATCGTGATGCGCTCGGCGCCGAATTCCTCCAGCCAGCCGACCACTTCATCGGGGCGACGCACCGCCAGCGAGCCCACCACTACGCGGCCGGCGCCAGCGTTGAGGATGCGCGCCACATCGTCGCGGCCGCGCACGCCACCGCCGGTCTGCACCTGCAGCGGCGTCTGCGCGCGGATCGCCGCCAGCAGCGGCGCCAGCGTGTAGCCACCGGCGCGCGCAGCGTCCAGATCGACCAGGTGCATCCACTGCGCACCCTGCGCGGCGAAGGCCTGCGCGCGTGGCAACGGATCATCACCATAGGAGGTTTCCTGCGCGTAGTCGCCCTGGCGCAGCCGCACCACGCGGCCATCGCGGATATCCAGCGCGGGGTAGACGATGAAACTCATGCAGCAGTGCCCTCGAGGAAATTGCGCAGCATCAGCGAGCCGGTTTCGCCGGAGCGCTCGGGATGGAACTGCGCACCGTAGTAGCGCCCCTGCTCCACCACGGCAGTGAACAGGCCGCCGTGATCGCAGGCGGCGACGGTGTGGGCGTTGAGCGGTGCCGCATAGCTGTGCACGAAGTAGGCGCTGGCGCGCTCCGGCACGCCGCGCAGCAGCAGCGATTCGCGCAGCGGCAGCAGGCGGTTCCAGCCCATGTGCGGCACGCGGATGCCGCAGGCCGGCACCAGTTTGCGCACCACGCCGGGAATCAGGCCCAGTGTCTCCACACCCGCTTCCTCGGAGCGTTCGAACAGCAGCTGCATGCCGAGGCAGATACCCATCAGCGGCACCTCCAGTCGCTGCAACGGTTCCACCAGCCCCTGCGCGTGCAGGCGCTGCATGCCGGGACCGGCAGCGCCGACGCCGGGCAGGATCACCCGCTGCGCACCGATCAGGCCGTCCGCATCGCGCACCAGCCGCACCGTCGCGCCCAGGCGCTCCAGTGCATAGCGCACCGAGCCCAGGTTCGCACCACCGGCATCGATCAGCGCGACGTCGCTCACAACGCCCCCTTGGTGGAAGGCAGCGCGGTGCCTTGCCGGGCCAGCGCAGGACGCAGTGCACGCGCCAACGCCTTGAAGCAGGCCTCCACCTTATGGTGATCGTTGTCGCCACGCACCTGCAGGTTGAGGTTCAGGCCGCTGGCATCGCACAGCGAGCGGAAGAAATGTGGCACCAGCTCGGTCGGCATATCGCCCACCCGTTCACGCTTGAACTCGCCCTCGAACACGAAGTACGGGCGGCCGCTGAAATCCAGCGCAGCACTGGCCAGCGTCTCGTCCATCGGCAGGGTGAAGCCGTAGCGGCCGATGCCACGCTTGTCGCCCAGCGCCTCGCGCAGGGCCTGGCCCAGGGCCAGCCCTGTGTCCTCGATGGTGTGGTGCTCGTCGATGTGCAGGTCACCCTCGGCCTGGATGTCCAGGGCGAAACCACCGTGCTTGCCGATCTGCTCCAGCATGTGGTCGAAGAACGGCAGTCCGGTGGAGATGCGTGCATCACCCGCGCGATCCAGGTCCAGTTCAACGCGGATTTTCGTTTCCCTGGTACTGCGTTGGACCACCGCGGTGCGCGGCGCGTCGGCCAGAGCATGGGCAATGCCCGGCCAATCCCACTCGCCCCCGAACTGCTCGGTGCGCAGCTGAAAACCGCGGATGTTGAGGTTGTCGGCGAACTGCAGGTCGGTGATGCGGTCCCCCACCATGCCCGAGCGCGCCCAGTCGATGCTGCGGTCCTGCAGGTAGCCGGTCATCAGGCCGATGCCCGGCTTGCGCGTGGGCGCGTTGTCCTGCGGCCAGCTGCAGTCGATCAGCACGTCACGGAAGGTGATGCCCTGGCTTTCGAAGATCTGCAGCATCAGATCATTGGGACCGTCAAAGCTGGCACGCGGGTAGCTGTCGCTGCCCAGGCCGTCCTGGTTGGTGACGATCGCGAACTGATAGCCGGCATCCCGCAACTTCAGCAGCGCCGGGATCACCTGCGGCACGAAGCGCAGCTTTTCGTAGGCGTCGATCTGGAAATCGGACGGCTCCTCGATGAGGGTACCGTCGCGGTCGATGAACAGGATCGGGGTCATGCTGCGGCCCTCCGCGCCGACAGGGCCGCAAGCACGCGGTCATTCTCTTCGGGGCTGCCGATACTGATGCGCAGCGCATCACCCAGCTGTGGTGCGGCGCGCTGGTCGCGCACCACCACGCCTGCAGCCAGCAGCGTATCGAACGCGGCCTGGGCATCGGAGAAGCGGACCAGCAGGTAGTTGCCGGACGAGCGGTACACGCGACGAACGCCGGGCAGGCCCGGCAGCGCCACGAACAGGCGTTCGCGCTCGGCGATGACCGTGGCCACGCGCTCTGCAGTGCGTGCCAGCGCGGCCGGCTGCAGCGCCTGCACGGCCAGGTCCGCGCATGGGGTCGGCACGGGGTACGGTGCTTGGCAGCGGCGCAGCACGGCAATCAGCTCCGAGGCGGCGATGAGGGTGCCGATTCGGGCCGCGGCCAGCGCGTGCGCCTTCGACAGCGTACGCAGCACGGCGACGTTGGCATGCGCGGTCAGCAGCGTGGTCGCCGACGGGCGTTGTGCGTACTCAACATAGGCCTCGTCGACCACCACCAGCGCCTGCCCGCGCAGAGCAGTGGCCACTCGCTCGATCTCGTCCAGGCCGACATCGCTGCCGGCCGGGTTGGACGGTGCGCACAGGAACACCAGCTTGGCGTTGCTCGCCTTGGCGGTGTCGATCACCGCATCCAGATCGGCACGCAGGCCATCCTCGCTGTCCACCAGCGGTACTTCAATCAGTGTGGCGCCCTGCAGGCGTGCGCAGACGGCGTACATGCCGAACACCGGCGGCGTGACCAGCACGCCATCGCGGCCCGGCACGCACAGGGCACGCACCAACAGATCAATCGCTTCGTCGCTGCCGCGCCCGAGCAGCAGCTGCTGCGGCGTCACGCCGTACAGCCCAGCCAGGCCCTCGCGCAGCGCCAACGGCTGCGGTTCGGGATAGCGCCGGCTGCTGCCTGCGGCATCAGCGGGATTGGCCCAGGCCGACTCATTGGCGTTCAACCAGACCTCACCCTGCACCGTCGCACTGCGCGCCGAGCTGTAGCCGGCGAACGCCTGCAGATCCGGGCGCACCAGTGCCAGCACGTCATCAATGGCGGCGTTCATGCGGCGGCCTCCATGCGCAGGGCAACCGCACGTTCGTGCGCGTCGAGGCCCTCGGCACTGGCGATGATGCGCGCGCAGCCGCCGATCGCGGCCAGGCCGGCGGCGCTGGCGCTCTGCACGCTGATCAGGTTCTGGAAGCTGGCCACGCTGACACCACTGTAGGCACGTGCGGCACCCGCGGTGGGCAGCACGTGGTTGGTGCCGCTGCAGTAGTCGCCCAGTGCTTCGGGGGTGTAATCCCCCAGGAACACCGAGCCGGCCGCCTGCACCTTGTCCAGCCACGCGCGCGGGTCGCGCAGGGCCAGGATCAGGTGCTCGGGCGCATAGCGATTGCTGATCGCGAAGGCTTCGTCCAGCGAATCAACCTGGATCAGGCGCGAGGCCGACAGCGCCTGGCGTGCGATCTGCTGGCGCGGCAGCAAGGCCACCTGGCGCTCCACTTCGGCCTCGACCGCCACCAGCATCGCGGCATCGTCGGTCAGCAGCAGCACCTGTGAATCCGGGCCGTGCTCGGCCTGCGACAGCAGGTCGGCGGCCACGAATGCTGGATTGGCGCCGGCATCGGCAATCACCAGCACCTCCGAAGGACCCGCCGGCATATCGATGGCGGCGGCGCCGTCCTGTGCCACCTGCTGCTTGGCTTCGGTCACGAAGCTGTTGCCGGGCCCGAACAGCTTGTCGCAGGCCGGAATGCTGGCCGTGCCGTAGGCCATCGCGGCGATGGCCTGCGCACCGCCCAGCTTGAACACGCGCTGCACGCCGGTCAGGCGCGCAGCCACGAGCACCGCCGGATCGGCCGTGCCATCGGCACGCGGCGGCGTGCACAGCACGACCTGCGGGCACCCAGCCAGCTGCGCCGGCACGCCCAGCATCAATGCAGTGGACGGCAGCGGCGCGCTGCCCGCCGGCACATACAAACCCACCCGGCCGATCGGACGCAGCATGCGTTCGCAGACCACGCCCGGGGCAGTTTCCACCGCATAGCCTGTACCCATGCCAGCGGCGTGGAAACGGGCGATGCGTTCGGCGGCTTCGACCATGGCCTGGCGCAGTTCGGCCGGCACGGCGGCTTCGGCCGCAGCGAACTCGGCGTCGCTCACTTCAAAGGACGGCAGCTCGACACCATCGAAGCGTGCGGTGATCGCACGCAGCGCGTCGTCGCCCTGCGCGCGCACCTGTGCAATCAGCGTAGCCACCGCGTCACGGGTCTGCTGCGCCACGGCCTGCACCGGGCGGGTCAGCGCCGCGTCGCGCGCGGTCTCATCAAGTCGGGACCAGATCAGACGGTTCATGCCAGCGACCGCTCCACGCTCAGTACCATCAGGCCTTGCGCACCCGCGCGCTCGAGTTCCTCCATGCGCTGCCAGCTCAGCGGGCCGGGGCACATGGTCTGCAGGCGCAGCGCGCCGCCATCGGCCGGCAGCCGCACCAGCGGCTCGGCATCGGCCAGCAGCTGCGACAGCGCGTCGAGGCGATCCTCGCTGGCACGGAACATCAGCAGCTTGCGGTCCTGGCGCTGCACCACGCCGTCCAGGCGGCGCAGCAGCATCGCGCGCAGCGATGCACGCGCATCATCCGGCACGCGCACCGCACCGGCCAGCACCGCCTCGCTGTCAAGCAGGTTGTGCACCGGGCTCAACTGATTGGCACGCAGGGTGGCGCCGCTGGAGACCAGATCGCAGATCAGGTCGGCGGTACCCAGTCGCGGGGCGATTTCCACCGAACCGGACAGCTCGACCACCTGTGCGTCCACGCCCTGCTCGGCCAGCCACTGCTTGAGGATGGCCGGGTAGCTGGTGGCGATGCGGGTGCCGGCCAGCTGTGCCGGACCCTGCCACTGCCACTCCTCGGGCACCGCCAGCATCAGCCGGCACTGGCCGAACCCCAGCCCGCGCAGCGCCTGGTAGGCATCCGGCAGGCCGATCTGGCGACGCGCCGCGGCCTGCTCGTCCAGTTCGTTGCGACCGACGATGCCGAGGTCGCAGACGCCGTCCGCGATCAGGCCGGGGATGTCGTCGTCGCGTACCAGCAACAGGTCCACCGGCAGCGACTCGCCGTAGCAGAACAGTTTGTCGCGGCTTTCGCGCCAGCTCAGGCCACAGGCGCTGAGCAGGTTGCGGGCGGGCTCGGCCAGCCGGCCACTCTTCTGGATGGCGATACGCAGCCGGTCTCGTGCCGGCGCTGCCTGGGTTGCACTCATGGGGGAGGTCTCGAAGTTCGGAACGGGGCGCGGATCAGCGCGAAGCAAGGCGGTCGATGGCAGCGGCATAGCCTCGATGGCCATGCTCGAGCGTGCGTGCCACCCGTCCAGTGGTGGTCACGCTGACCCCGGTACGCTCGTGGATCTCGCGATACGGCACGCCCTGCTGCAGCAGCGGCACCACCTTCCAGCGGTCGGCCATGGCTTCCAGCTCGGCCGGCGTGCACAGGTCACGCAGGAACGCTTCCACCTGCTCCGGCTCGCGCAGGGCGGCAAAGGCCTGGGCCAGGGCGTCCAGGTCGGCCTTCGGGTCTTTGGCGGCAATCTCGGGGCGGGCTTTCACGGGGTCGTTTCCATGCATCAATGTAATAGCGCGTTAGTACATTAGCGCATTATTGCGCAGTGCGTCAAATCGAGGATTGAGGGGCGGCAGGGCTGCTGCCCTGCACCCGCCAAGAGCCAGAGCAAAAGCAAATGCTGATTTCCTGAGCGTTGGCGGGGAGGGTCCGGTGGCAGGGGACGCCGTAAACCCATCCATGGGGGCTTGGCCGCGGCTTGCTCGTGTGCGCTGTCCTGCGCACACGGCAAGACCAGGGCTGGGCATCCTGCCCAACCCGCCCGAGGCATGCCTCGGGCCCATGCCGCTCACACCCCTGCCACCGGACCCTCCCCGCCTTCGAGAGTTGGCCGCGATCTGTCAGAACAGCGTGGATCGGATCGGAACCGGCTTTTGTAGAGTCGAGCCATGCTCGACTGCCCTTCGCCATAAACGCAGAACGCCCACCAAAGGGCGGGCGTTCTGCTTTCAAATCAACAACCTGGCTCGACTCAGGGCATACAGCGCACCTCGGCCTGCAGCGCCCCGCGCCGCAGGCATTCGCCGAACAGGCTGCCCTGCTGGCTCGGCAGGGATTGGATGTTCTGCAACGCCCCTGCGCCCGCCGGGCACTTCCGCGCCGCCAGGGCGCGAAGGTCACCCTCCAGCTGCGCGCGGTCGATCACGTGGCAGCGATCGACCTGCAGCCGGTACTGTGCCGAGCCGATCCGTGCGCTGTGCAGCGCCGGATCGCTCTGGCAGCCCGCCAGCAGGAGCACGCTCAGCGCCCCTGCGGCGGCCCGCATCACGCCATCGCCTTGGACTGCTCCAACTCCACCTGCAGGGTGCTGGCCAGCTCTTCGCGGGAGACTTCGAACTGCTGCTCACGCACCAGGTCCTTCACCGCCACCACGCCGCGTGCCAGTTCGTCCTCACCGGCCAGCACCACGAAGCGGATGCCCGCCTTGGCCGCGTACTGAAACTGCTTCCCGATCTTCTTCGGCTCCATCTGCACTTCAGTATTGATGCCACCGGCGCGCAGGCGACGCGCGATGTCCAGCGACTGCGGCATGCCCTGCTCGTCCATCAGCGCCACCAGCGCCTGCACGCTGCTGCCCTCGATGCCATCGATCAGGCCGGCTTCGCGCAGCTGCCAGAACAGGCGCGACAGGCCGATGGAGATGCCCACGCCCGGCAGCTTCGACTTGCTGTAGTGGCTGGCCAGGTCTTCGTAGCGGCCGCCCGAGCAGATCGAGCCGATCTGCGGGTGATCGGTCAGCGTGGTCTCGTAGACGGTGCCGGTGTAGTAATCCAGGCCGCGGGCGATGGAGAAGTTCAGGCAGTACGCGGTTTCCGGCACGCCCAGCGCCTGCACCAGCTGCAGCACTTCGCGCAGTTCGGCCACGCCGGCACGCAAGGTCTCCGACGATTCCGCCGCTGCCTCCAGCGCGTCCAACTGAGCCATCGCATCGTCGTGGCCCTTCGAACGCACGGCGACGAAGGCCAGGATCTTCTCGACCTGTTCGGCCGGGATGTTGAAGCCTTCACCCACCAGCGTCTCGCGCACGTAATCGGCACCGCGCTTGTCCAGCTTGTCCACTTCGCGCAGCACCGCCAGCTGGCGCTCGCCTTCGGCCACGCCCAGGCTCTCGAAGTAACCGCGCAGCAGATTGCGGTTGTTCAGCTGGATGCTGAAATCACCGATGCGCAGCTCCGAGAACACCGCGTGGATGACCGCCAGCACTTCGGCGTCGTAACGCACGCTCAGGCTGTCCTTGCCGATCACGTCGATGTCGCACTGGTAGAACTCGCGGAAACGGCCGCGCTGGGCGCGCTCGCCACGGTAGACGCGCTGCATCTGGTAGCGACGGAACGGGAAGGTCAGTTCGTGTTCGTGCTCGGCCACGTAGCGCGCCAGCGGCACGGTCAGGTCGAAGCGCAGCGCCATTTCCGGCAGCGAACGGTCACCCGATTCGGCGGCATTGGCCAACGCACCGGTGGACTGCACGAAATACACCTGGCGCTCGGTCTCGCCACCGGACTTGGTCAGCAGCACGTCGGACAGCTCGAACACCGGCGTCTCCACCGGCAGGAACCCGAAGCGCTCGTAGTTGCGGCGGATGACGTCCAGCATGCGCTGGAACGCAATCTGCTCGCGCGGCAGCAGCTCAAGGGTGCCGGGCGGGGTACGGGGCTTGATCACGGGCGGAACTCCTGCTGGAACGGGACGTGGGAGGGGGCGACATTCTAGCGCCCCCGCCTCGGGCAGGGTCGAACGGCCGCTTGAAGTATCATAAGGCCCTCCCCGCCCGCGATACGCCCCCCGCAACATGTCACGGCCTTCCGGCGCTCCGCCCGCCACCAACGATCCCGCCCCGCCGTCCTGCGCCACGCTGGACTGCCTGCACTGCTCGGTTCGCCACCTTGCGGTGTGCTCGGCGCTGTCGCCCGATGAAGTGCAGGCGCTGGAACAGGTTACCGTTTCGCAGCAGGTGACGATGGGCAGCACCCTGGCCCGCACCGGAGAGGAACGCCAGCATGTCTATACATTGACCGGCGGCGCGCTGCGTCTGGTGCGCACCCTCGCTGATGGTCGCCGCCAGATCAACGGCTTCGTACTGCCTGGCGACTATCTGGGCCTGAGCGGCAGCGACAATCATCGTTACGACATCGAGGCCATCGCCGACAGCCGTGTATGCCGCGTCGCGCTGCCACAGATGAAGGCGTTGCGCAGCCGCTTCCCACACCTGGAACGCAAGCTGCTGCAGCGTGCCTGTCAGGAACTGGATGCCGCACAGGACGCCGCACTGGCACTGGCACGCCTGCAACCGGCCGAGAAGCTGGCCGATTTCCTGCTGCGCCTGGCCGCGCGCGAGGCCAAGCTGGGCGGCGACGGCCTGCGCGTGTCGCTGCCGATGGGTCGTGGCGACATCGCCGACCATCTGGGCCTGACCATGGAAACGGTCAGCCGTACCTTCACCAAGCTGCGCCAGCAGGGGTTGATCGCCCTGCCCCACCTGAACGTGGTGGAGATCCTCGACGAGGACGGGCTGCGCACGCTGGCCGGTGAAGCGTTGATCTGACCGCATTGCAGTTCATGGGGGCGCCGGCCAGCGGCCGGCACTACCCGTGTTGCGCGAAGGGCATTGTAGAGTCGAGCCATGCTCGACTCATCGCGCCGTGCGCGAACAGCAGCCGAGCATGGCGCTGCTCTACATGAGAGCCAACACCTCACGCAACGCCGCGTAATCGGCCGCCAATGGCTCGGCGTGCGCCGGTCGCTGCAACAGCGCGTCCAACGCCGGCGGCACCGCCACCGGGCCACCGATCAACGGCTCGACCAACGCCTCGAACTTGGCCGGATGTGCGGTAGCCACCACCGCCCAGTCGCCCTTGGCTCCGCGCGCGCGCAGGTCCTGCAGCACCTTCACCGCCGTCGCCGTATGCGGACAGAACAATTCACCACTGCTGGCGTGCGCCGCCGCAATCGTCGCACGGATGGTCACGTCATCCACCGCGAACGCGCGGAACGCAGCGCGCAGCTCGGCGTCATCGCCGTGGTAAAGCCAACGCAGGCGCTCGAAGTTGCTTGGTGCCCCTACGTCCATTGCATTTGCAACGGTGGCCACGCTGGCCTGCGGCTGGTAGTCGCCACCATTGAAGTACGCCGGCAGCACCGCATTGGCATTGGTGGCCAGCACGATCTGCCCGATCGGCACACCCAGCGCGCGCGCCAATACGGCGGCCATCGCATTACCAAGGTTGCCGGTCGGCACCACCAGGTTGAGCCTGCGACGATGCGCGGCGTAGTGCGTCAACGCCGCATGCGCGTAGTAGCTCATCTGCGGCAGCAGGCGGCCCAGGCTGATGCTGTTGGCCGAACTCAACGGCACCTGCGCCTGCAGTTCGCGGTCGGCCAGCGCCTGCTTGACCATCGCCTGGCAGTCGTCGAAGGCACCGGCCACGCGCAGCGCCTGGATGTTGTCGCCGAAGCAGCCGAGCTGGTGCGCCTGCCGCGGCGACACGCGGCCATCCGGATACAGCACCACCACGCGCACGCCGGGCTGGCGATGGAAGGCCGCAGCAACGGCGGCGCCGGTATCGCCGGACGTGGCGACAACAATCGTCAGATCGCGGTCCTTGCCGGCCTGCAGCCGCGACAGCGTTCCAGCCAGGAAGCGCGCACCGATGTCCTTGAACGCCGCCGTCGGCCCATGGAACAGCTCCAGCACATGGTCACCGCCGCCCAGTGGACGCAGCGGCACCGGAAAGTCGAACGCCTCGCGGCAGATCGATGGCAGCACTGCCTCCAGAGCATCGCCTGCGAAGAACGGTGCCAGCAGATCGGCGGCGGTATCGGCCAGCGTTGCGCCGGCCTGCAGCTCACGTGGCGCCGGCAGCACCTGCGGAACATACAGCCCACCATCGGGCGCCAATCCTGCAGTGATCGCCGCACTGAGGCCAACAGCCGGGAAGCGGCCACGGGTCGAAACAAATTGCATGGGTTGGGTATCCAGTAAAGGGGAAGGATTCAGCACAAGCGGGCCCCCGGTGCATCCAGCGGCGACACCCAGGCATCGCTGTCGAAACCGGCGGCGGCGAATGCCGCCTGCACCGGTGCGGCAGCGGCGCGGGCCTGGTCGGCGTCCTCGAACCAGGCGAACACGCTCGGACCGGCACCGGAGATGCCTGCCCCCATCGCCTGTGCCGACAGCGCCGCATCGCGTGCGGCCTCGAAACCCGTGATCAGGCCGGCCCGGCGCGGCTCCACCAGCACGTCGCGCAGTCCCGCGCGCACCAGTGCGGCATCGCTGCGATGACAACCACTGAGCACCAGCGCGAGGTTCGCGCTCTGCGCCACGAATTCACCCAGCGCATAGCTGCCCTGCAGCGCCTGGCGTGCGCGGCGTGTTTCCAGCACCGCGTGCGGATGCACCAGCAGGCTGTGCCAGGTCGCCGGCACCGGAATCGGCAGCAGGCGGTCGGCCGTGCACAGTGCAAGCCCCCCCAGCAGCAGCGGCCCCACGTTGTCGCCGTGGCGGCCACCGCTGGCCACGGCCTCTCCATCCAGCGCAAACGGATACAGCGCCTCGCGCGACAGCGGCGCATCCAGCAGCGCATTGGCGGCAACCAGCGCAGCGACGCACGACGCTGCCGAACCGCCCATGCCGGAACCGAACGGAATGCCCTTGTCGATCTCCACCGCGAAACCGAAGTCCAGGCCCAGCCCTGCGCGCAGAGACATCAACGCAGCACCCGCGGTGTTTCCAGCCGCATCCAGTGGCAGCTCGACGACGCTGCCGCGAATCGCCTCGATGCGCACCACCGGCTCATCGATGCGGCGCACGCTCACGGTATCGCCAACACCGGCGATGGCATGACCAAGAATGTCGAAACCCACCGCCACGTTGGCCACCGAGGCGGGCGCGAACGCATGTGCGATCACAGCCGCGCTCCTTCGCCGGCCGCCACCCGCAGCAGGTCCGCGAACACGCCAGCCGCCGTGACTTCCGGGCCAGCCCCCGGCCCCTGCACCACCAACGGGTTGTCGCAGTAGCGGCGGGTACGGAACTGCACCACGTTGTCGGTCAGCCGCAGGTTGGCAAAGGCGTGGTCGGCGGGCAATTCCTGCAGGCCCACCGAGGCGCCGTCGGCGCCCAGCTGTGCAACATAGCGCAGCACCGCGCCACGCGCCCGCGCGTCCTGCAGCCGCTGCAGCAGGCTGGCATCGGACTCGCCCAGTCGCGCCATGAAGTCATCCACGCTGCCGTCGCGCAGCAGCGCCGGCACCAGGCTTTCCACCTCTACCTGTTCCAGGCTGAGTGCATGGCCGGCTTCGCGGGCAAGGATCACCAGCTTGCGCGCCACGTCCACGCCCGAAAGATCATCGCGCGGGTCCGGCTCGGTGTAGCCCATCGACCGCGCCTGCGCGACCAACTGCGAGAACGGCTGGCTGCCATCGAAGCGGTTGAACAGCCAGGCCAGCGTGCCGGAGAAGATGCCTTCGATGGCCAGTACCTCGTCACCGGTATCGACCAGGTCGCGCAGCGTGGTGATCACCGGCAGGCCTGCGCCCACCGTGGCCTCGTAACGGAAACGCGCGCCACTGGCCGCCGCCGCCGCGCGGATGCGCTGGTAGCGCGGCAGCGGGCCGGCACCGGCCTGTTTGTTGGGGGTGACCACATGGATGCCGGCGGCCAACCAACCCTCGTAGCGCTCGGCCACCTCGGCACTGCCGCTGCAATCGATCACCACCGCATGCGGCAGGTGCGCGGCCAGCAGGTGTTCGGTGAAACGATCCAGATCGCTGGACTCGCCCGCGCCCTGCAATGCCTCCCGCCAGTCGGCGTGCAGGCCATCCACTTCCAGGCGCATGCGCGAACGCGAGGCCAGCGCACGCAGGCGCAGATCCACATTGGCCTTGGCCAGCAGCTGCGGGCGGGCCGCCAACAGCTGATCCAGCAGCGCCGCACCCACGTTGCCCGGCCCGATCACACCTACCGCAAACGTCTGCGGCGACAGCCAGAAGCCGGCATGTGCAGCGCGCAGCGCACGGGTGGCATCGGCACTGTCCACCGCGACCGAGATATTGCGTTCGGACGAGCCCTGCGCGATCGCCAGGATGTTCACCTGCGCACGTCCCAGTGCCTCGAACAGGCGTGCGGCCACACCCGGCTGCCCGGCCATGCCGTCACCCACCGCCGCCAGTACGCTGACGCCCTCACTGACCTGCACGCGCTGCACCTGGCCCACCGACAGTTCATGCGCGAACGCGTGCAGCAGTGCCTCACGGCCACGCGCTGCTTCGGCGGCGCGCACCACGCAGCAGATCGAATGTTCCGACGAACCCTGCGAGATCATCACCACCGACACCTGCGCCTGGCGCAGGGCGGCAAACACGCGCTCGGCGGTACCGGGCACGCCGATCAGGCCGGTGCCTTCCAGGTTCAGCAGAGCCAGCCCCGGGCTCAGGGTCAGGCCCTTCACCGGCCCGCGCGGCGAGCGTTCGGCGCTGATGCGCGTGCCCGGGTGCGCAGGCTGGAACGTATTGCGGATGAAGATCGGCAGGCCAAGGCGGATTGCCGGCGACATCGTCTGCGGATGCACCACCTTGGCGCCGAAATACGCCAGTTCGCAGGCCTCGTCGTAGCTGAGTGATTCCAGCTGCACTGCTTCGGGCACCAGTCGCGGGTCGGCCGACAGCACGCCGTCGACGTCGGTCCAGATGTGCAGTTCATCGGCGTTGAACAACGCGGCGAAGATCGCGCCGGAGTAATCGCTGCCGTTGCGGCCGAGCGTGGTGATGCGGTCATCGCGGTCACGCGCGACGAATCCGGTGGCAACCAGGCGCGATTGCGGGTGCTGCAGCCGCCACTTGGCCAGACGGTCGGCACTGGCCTCCCAGTCGACATCCACGCCCAGTTCGCCATGCCCGACCACCAGCACATCACGCGCGTCGAGCACCGCGCAGTCTTCGCCCAATGCACGCAGGTGGGTGCCAAGCAGCTGCGCGGAGAACACTTCGCCCAGACCCTGCACGCGGTCCAGGACTTCGCGCGGCAGCTCACCGATCACCGCCAGCGCCGCCAGCACTTCGGCCAGCTGATCAAAGCGGGCGTCGATCCATTCGACGGTCTCGCCCACCTGCTCGCCCAACAGCGCCACAGCGGCGCCACGATGGCGCGCGCGCAGCGCATGCCAGGCCTCGCGCCAACTCTCGTCGCCCTTGGCCGCCAGCTGCGCCAGTTCAATCAAAGCGTCGGTGACGCCCTTCATCGCCGAGACGACAGTGACCTGCAGCGATTCGGGACGGGTCAGCAGCAGGCCGGCAACATGGCGATAGCGTTCGGCATCGGCCACCGAGGTGCCGCCGAACTTGTGCACGACAGTGGACGGCGCAGCCAGGTCGGCCGGGGCAACGGGATGAGCGGGGGCGTGGGAAGACATGCAGACCTCGGTAGGAGGCCCCGTCGCATGCAGGTGTCGAGTTTCCCCGCCACCTGTAGGGTGCGGGGCCGTGGTTTTCGGGAGTTACACGAAGACGACGGGCCGCACCAGGGCAGTGGTGACGGTGGTGGTGGTAATGGTGGTGGTGGCGACCGGCGCAGCCGAACGGCCCGCAGTGGCGGGGGCGATCAGGCTGGCGTGGGCGGCATCAAGGACCATGACGCACAGAAAACACTGTGCGCCGGCCCGCTGTCAAGTGCTGCGATGCAAAAAACCATTGCCGCGATCATCGGCCAACGTGCCGGCATTTGGTTGCATCTGAGACCAAGCCAGCATCAGCACGCTTGACGAGCGTATTCAGCCTGCATGTTCGGCGATCGCGCGCGGCGTGCGGTGGGCGTGCGCGCACAGCATCACGCCCGCCACCAGGAACACGATCGCCAGTGCTTCCAGCAGCGAGGGCCAGCGCTGCTGCCAGGCGAAGGCATACGCCAACGCGAACAGCGTCTCGAACACGATCATCTGGCCGGTCAGGGTCAGCGGCAGCAGGCGGCTGGCGCGGTTCCAGAACGCGTTGCCGAGGATCGAGGCCACCACCGCCACACCGGCGCTGATCGCCCAGAAACCACTCCACTGCGCCGCCGTGTGGCCGCCGGTGTGGCCGATGAAGGCCATCGGCACCAACAGCAGGGACAGGCCGCCGGTGGTGACGCCGGTCAGCAACGACCAGTCGTGGCTGGACAGATCCGGTCGGCGCGCCAGCCAGCGGCTGTTGCCGATCGAGTACAACGCCCATGAGAACAGCGCGCCGAATGCACACAGCAGGCCGATCAGGCGCTGCCGCCACGGGGTTGCCAGGTGCTCGGACATCAGTGCTTCCCAGCCAACCAGTGCCACGCCCAGCACGCACAGCCCAAGTGCCGGCAACAGCTGCTTCAGTGGTACAGCGCCCTGCTCGCGCACACCAACCAGGGTAACCACCACCGGAATCAGGCCGACAATCAAGGACGCCGCCGCGCCACCGGCCCACTGCACCGCCGTCGCCAGCAGCAGGAAGTACACCAGGTTCCCGGCCAGGCTCAGCCACAGCAGGCCGATCCATTCGGCGCGGCCCAGCCGCGGTGCCAGCCGCTTCCACCGCGGCAGCAGCAGGGCTACGGCGATCAGGCCGTAGACCAGATAGCGGCCGGCCGACAGTTGCAGAGCGTTGAACGACTGCAGCACGGCGGGCGCGAGGAAAACCACGCCCCACAGCGCGCCAGCGGCAACGCCATTGGCGATGCCCAAGGCCATCGGGTTGTTGCGCATTCGGAATATTCGGGGGGAGAGAGCGGGCCGCGCAGTGTAAGCGCTGGCCGGTAGGCGCTCTTGACCCAGGCTATTGCCTTGTCATCTCTGTAGAGCCGAGCCAATGCTCGGCTGCGATTGGCCCTGTGCAGATAAGGGCAGCCGAGCGTGGGCTCGGCTCTACAAGTCAGCCGGCACCCCGGCGCCACGCGGCCGGGGTCTGGCCACACTCGCGGCGCAGCGCGCGGGTCAGTGCGCTCTGCTCGGAATAGCCTGCGGCCAGCGCAATGTCGCTGATCGACGCCGTGCTGGTGCGCAACCGATGCTTGGCCCAGCGCAACCGGCACGCGCTCAGCCAGGCCTGCGGGCTGAGCCCGAAATCACGCTGGAACAGCACGTGCAACCGGCTCTCGCTGACCCCGACGAATCCGGCCATGCGCGCCACCGGCCAGGCCTGGCCCGGATCGGCCTGCACCGCCGCGCACAGTCCCTGCATGCGCGCGCCACTGCCGGCCGGTGCAAACACCTGCAGCAGCTGCGGCAACAGGGCCGGCACCGGCTGACCCGCCTGCACCTCCGCCAGGCAGCGGCGCAGCCCCAGCGGCAGGTGAAGCCAGCGCTGGCGGCACAGATGTTCCTGGGTACCGTCATCGAGCACGCCCGGCGGGCAGTCGACGATCATGAAACCATTGGGACCATCAGCCATCTGGTCATGCGCTTCGCCGGCGGCAACAAAAGCGCCCTGCAGCAGGTCCAGCCGACCACCGCGCCCCTCCATCTCGAACTGCAGCTCACCCTGCAGCGGCAGCACCCACTGCGCGTAGTCATGACGGTCCAGGCCGGTGGCCTGCCCGTAGTGCCGCAGGTGGAAGATCGCGCCCATCGGCTCAGTGTGCGCGTGTAACAACGGCCGTGCAAACCGCTGCTATAGTCGATCCGTCATCCAACGCAGGGAGTGCAGGTCATGACCCATCAGCACGTACTCGCAGTACTCGCCGCCAGCCTCGGCCTGGCGCTTGCTGTTCCGGCCCTGGCACAGGTACGCACCCCTCCCGCCCCGCACTGCATGGACGCCGTTGGCGTGCAGGAAGTGGAACAGGCCTCGCCCCGCTCGATCGCGCTGCGCGCGGCCTCCGGCCAGGCCTATCGCATCGACTTCAGCGAGGACTGCCCTGGTGTCCGCACTGCCACCACGCTGAAGCTGGAAGCACCCGCCGGCTGGGCCTGCGGCCGTCCCAGCGAGCGCGTCGTGGTCGATGGCCGCAGCTGCGCCGTCAGTGCGGTCACCCCGGTGCAGAACCGGGACTTCGCCAACGTGGCCCGCGACAGTGACCGCCTGCGCACGGCCACCCTGCCCGCGGTGACCATCCGCGAACGCAAGGAAATCCGCCGCGGCTTCGGCGGCTCGCCGTCGTACTGCTTCGCCACCCGCAACGTCCGCGCGTGGTCGTCCGACCCGCAGGGCATGCTGGTGGAGACCAATCCGCGCCGCAATGGTGGCCACCGCTACTACCGTGTCGAGCTCGGCAGCCACTGTCGCCAGCTCGATCGTGCGCCGCAGCTCAGCTTCCGCTCCGGCATGCAGAACGGCCTGATCTGTGGCAATCCCGGTGACCGCATCCTCACCGCCGATTTCGAGAACGGTGACCTGCGCGGCGATACGCTGGCCCCGCTGCCGCAATACACGCGCGGCGCCTGCACGATCCAGGCGGTTTACCCGGCCTCCAGCCAGGCGTCGAACTAACCGTCGACGCCGAGGAAGGTGAACGGTGCGCTGGGCACGAAGTGACCCAGCGCATCGCCGGCAAAGGTATTGCGCTGGTCCTTTCCAAGGTCGAGTTTGAGCACCTGCCCGCCGAAATCGACCTTGTTCAGATCGACCCAGAAGGTGTTCGGGGTCAATGCCGATTCGAAGAAGTACAGCCGCCGCTTGTGGTCGGCCACGGTGCGCCAACGCGTGGATGAGATGTTCGGCTCACCCGGCGTGGTGATGCCGTATGGCACCGACGCGTTGCGGATCACGCTGAACACACTGGCCAGGGCCTCCACCGGATCCTCGGCCTTGGGAATGGCGTTGATGTAGAACGAGGCGCGCGCGAAGCGGTCAGCGGAGCGGTTGGTACCCGGCAGCATCACCGTGCCGCCGATCTGTTGCCAGTAACTGTTGAGGGCCAGCTGCTGCTCGAAGATCGGCGAGTTGGTCATTACCTGATAGCGCCGGTCATGGTGGATCACCTGGCGGCCGCCGATGTACTCGACGATGGCACTGTCGCCGCTGGCATCGGACAGCGACATATGCAGCGTTGCCTGCCGATCTTCGCCGGGCACCTTGTCGGTGACGATCGAGTACGGCTCGCGTTTCAACGCAGTGACCGCCTCTTCCACGGTGGCGAAGTTGTCCAGCACATACTGCGCCCACAGCGAAATGGCCAGGCCCGGCTTGTTGCCACGCTGCTGCGGATACTCCGATTCCACCAGCCACAACAGGTTGGCGACCAGGCCCTTCTCGTTCATGCCATCGGTGGTCGACACGTCGTAGCCGGTCGCCACCACGCTGCCATAGCGCGCGGTCCAGGCCAGCGACTTCGGCCCGGCCTGGCCGGTGCGTGCGATGCCACGCGGCAGCACGTAGAGATTGGTCGCTACATCAACCTTCCAGTCCATCGAGCGCGCGGTGATCACATCGCCGTTGTCGCCCAGGTACACCGCACGCGTGCAGGCCAGCGCGGGTGCTGCGGCGGCGGCCAGTGCGACCGCAAGCAGTGCCGTTTCCTTCCACTTCATCCGTGCCATGTCGTTGCGCTCCTTTCCCCGTGATCCATGGATATGACCCCATGCAGGGTGACACAGCGGTGAAGCCTCAGCGAACCACGCGATCGTGCAGCCAGAAACCCGCAAGCATCGCCGGTACGAACCACAAGGCTTCGCGCGATCCCACCGCCAGCCCGGCGATGGCAGGGCCCGGGCAATAGCCCGCCCATCCCCAGCCGATGCCGAACAGCGCCGCGCCCAGCACCAGGCGCAGATCGACACCGCGCGCAGCAGGCAATTGGAAGCGCGTTGCGCACGAAGGACGCGCGCGCCGCAGCACCCAGCGCTGGCCAACCGCGCTGACCAGCAATGCAGAGGCCAGCACCCAGGCCAAGGTGGGATCGACATCGCCGGCGATGTCGAGGAAACCGAGGATGCGGCGCGGATCAGTCATGCCGGCCAACGCCAGGCCTGCACCGAAAAGCGCGCCTGCCGCACCGGCGGCCACCATCGCGCGGCTCATGCGAAGCCTCCGCCGTGACGGATCAGGAAGGTGGTCAGCATCGCGCAGGCCATGAACACCAGCACCGCCAGCAGCGACCGCTTTGAGCCGCGGGCCAGGCCGCAGACTCCGTGACCGCTGGTGCAGCCGTTGCCCAACCGCGTACCGAAGCCGACCAGCAGGCCGGCACCGATCAGCTGCCACGCCGGCAAGGCGTTACGCAGCAGGGTGCGGGGCGCTTGCCCTGGCGCGGCCTGCCACCACAGCACCAGCCCTGCAGCGGCAAGCAGGCCGAACAGGAACACCCAGCGCCAACCCCGCTCACCCGGCGCGGCACGCACGCTGCCAGCGGCGATGCCACTGAGGCCGGCCACCCGACCCGTTGTGGCCAGCAACAGCACCGCCGCCGCACCGATCAACGCGCCCCCCGCCACCGCGGCCCACGGCAGGGTCATGACCTGCCTCCGCTCAATCCGCTCATTCGCTTGCCTTTTGATTTAGATTTTTCTAAATTAGCTTCTTCTAAATCAAAAGGTCAACCATGGCCCGCCCCCCGCTCGACAGCGCCGCCATGGCCAAACACGCTGCCCAGGCTGCAACGCTGCTTAAAAGCCTGGCCCATCCTGCGCGGCTGCGCGTGCTGTGCCGGCTGGTCGAAGGTGAGGCGCCGGTGCCGGAACTGCAGGCACTGACCGGACTCAGCGCATCAGCGCTGTCACAGCATCTGGCGGTGCTGCGCGAACTGGATATCGTCGCGACCCGGCGCGAAGCGCAGGCCATCCACTACCGCATGGTTGAAGGGCCCGCACTGGGCGTGCTGCAGGCGCTGCATGCCGCCTATTGCGGCGATGCCGCGCGCTGAATCTCAACCGGCGTGCAGGGCCGGCTGCACTACCTGGTCGAGCAGGTCTACCGGCGTGGGTGCCGAACGGTCGCCCTCCAGGGCACGGCTGAACCCCGACCAGTCGCTGGAAGACAGCTGGCGCAGCAGCGTTGCATCCACCGGCAACGCGCGCATCGACCAGTACGGAAACTGACGCTGACCGAGGCGGCCACGCGCAAGTTCGATGATGTCGATGTGGCTGCCGGCCTGCAGGATGCGCTCGTAGACCGAGTCGATACCGTCCGGCGGCCCCTCGATGTACTGCAGGAAACGATCGCCATCATGCAGCAGTACACCGGTCACCCCGGCCAGCTTGTTGAAGCGTGCCGCATCCTCGACCAGCGCCTGAAGGCGATCGACAGAGAGCTCCGGCAACGCCCGGCTGACGTAGGCGATGGCGCGCAATGGCATGGTGCTTCCTTGGCAGGGTGTGAACGCACGGTAGCAGTTGCGGACGAGCCCGTCTCAATACACCCGCACACTTCCTGAATAATTCAGGTTGCGGTGGCGCCCGTCCCGTCCCATCGACGCGGCAGGACCGCCTCGAACACGACCTGTCCGGCCTCGTTGCGTGCACCGATACGACCACCATGGGCACGGACGAACTGGTCCACGATGTACAGGCCGAGGCCCAGGCCCTTGCTCTGGTGGAAGCTGGCCTTGAACGGCTCGAACAGCCGCGGAAGCAGCGCATCGTCGATGTGGCCGGCATTGCTCACCCGCAGCACCACGGTGCGGGCATCATGCCCATCCAGCTGCACCAGCGCTTCGCTGCCATGGGTCAACGCATTTCCGACCAGGTTGGCCGCAATCTGGCCCAGGCGATCCATATCGCCCTGCAGGCGCGTATCGCCGACGACGTCGAGGCGGATGCGCTCATGGCCATGGGCGCTGCCCGCTTCGGCGACCACCGCGCGAGTGACCTCGCGCAGGTCGCAGGCCACCGCCTCCAATCGCAGGCCGCCGCTGCGGATGCGCGAGAAGTCCAGCAACTGCTCCACCATCCGCGCCATGCGCAAGGTGCTGGCCTCCAGGAACTGCAGCGTCTGCTGCGCGCCCGTGTTGTCCTGCGGAAGCTCCAGCGCCAGCTTGTCCGCACACAGCAGGATGGCCGACAGCGGCGTACGCAGGTCGTGGGTCAGCACCGCGGCCATCGTCTCGTTGAGCTTGAGCGCACGCTCCAGCGCCTCGTTGCGCGCCTTCAGCAGCTGCCGCTGCTGGTACAGCTCGATGAAGACGTTGACCTTGCTCAGGATCACCTGCGGCGCCACCGGTTTGTGCAGGAAATCGACCGCGCCGGTTTCGTAACCCTTGAACGCACGCAGCGGATCGTCCGGCGAGGCGGTCAGGAAAATGATCGGCACCGTGCGGCTGCGATGCGAACCGCGCATCAGCTCGGCCAGGGTGAAGCCATCGATCTCCGGCATGTGCACGTCCAGCAGGGCCAACGCGACCTCGTGCTCGAGCAGCAGCTCAAGCGCCTGCGCGCCCGAGCCCGCCAGCAACAGATTCACGCCCTCACGCTGCAGCAGCGCCTGCATGGCTACCAGGTTCTGCGGCACGTCATCGACGATCAGCAGGTTGACCGGGGACTGCGACTGCGCAGGGTCCGGTGGCAACAGGTTCATGCAAACAACTCCTTCAGACGACGACACATCAGTTCAAGGGGCAGCACGGCATCGGCACCGGCGTGCTGCAGGGCGGAAGCCGGCATCATCGATGCCTCGGCCTCCTCGGGACATTGCAGCCAGGCACGGCCACCGGCGGCGCGCACCGCAGCCACGCCTTCACTGCCATCGCTGCTGGCACCGGTCAGCAACAGCGCCAGTACCTGCGCACCGAACACCGCCGCAGCGGAGTCGAACAGCGGGTCGATGGCCGGGCGCGAGAACAGCACGGGCGCATCCACCGACAGCGCCACCGCACCGGCATCCTCCACCAGCAGGTGGTAGTCCGGCGGCGCGAACGTGACCGTACCCGGCTGCAGCGGCTGTTTGTCCTCCGCCTCGCGCACTGGCAGCGCGCAGTACGGCGCCAACACCTCGGCAATGCGGCTGGTGCGGTCACGCGGCAGGTGCAGCACGGCCAGTACTGGTACCGGCAGCTTGCCCGGCAGTGCACCGAGCACCGCCTGCAGGGCCGCCACGCCACCGGCGGACGCGCCGATCACCAGCACGGCAGGGCGCGCCTGCAGCGTCATCAGGCCACCTTCCGGTACAGGCGGTGCTCGCGCGAACAGACCTCGAAGGCGTCATGGTGGCACCCGAACTGCAGCGACTCCTTGCTGCCCAGGCCAAGGAAGCCTCGATGCACCAGCGCCTCACGGAACAGGCCCACCGCGCGGTCCTGCAGATCGCGGTTGAAATAGATCAGCACATTGCGGCACGACACCAGGTGCACTTCGGAGAACACGGTATCGGTGGCCAGGCTGTGGTCGGCGAACACCACGTTGCGGCGCAGCTGGCGGTCGAACACCGCACCGTCGTACGCCGTGGCGTAATAGTCGGACAGCGACGCCGTGCCGCCGGCCGCCAGATAGTTGCGGCTGAACTGGGCCATCCGGTCAATGCCATAGGCACCCGCCTCGGCGGTGGCCAGCGCGGCCGGATTGATGTCGGTGGCATAGACGATGCTGCGATCAAGCAGGCCTTCCTCGTGCAGCAGGATCGCCAGCGACCACACCTCCTCGCCGGTGCTGCAACCAGCCACCCACAGCTTCACCGACGGATAGGTGCGCAGTACCGGCACCACCTGCTCGCGCAGCTCACGGAAGTACGCGGGGTCACGGAACATCTCCGAGACCTGCACGGTGAAGAACTGCATGGCCTGGGCGAACAGGTCCGGCTCGTGCAGCAGCCGGTACTGCAGGTCGACCAACCGTTCGCACTCATAGCGCTGCATCGCCTGGCGCATGCGCCTGCGCAGCGACGAGACCGCATAACTGCGGAAATCGTAGTGGTAGCGCTGGTACAGCGCTTCCAGCAGAACCTTCAGTTCCAGGTCGAACAGCGCCTGTTCGTTCATTGCCGCGAGCACCAGACCCGGCACAGCGAGACCAGCTTGTCGACGTCGATGGGCTTGGCGATGTAGTCGTTGGCACCGGCCTGCAGGCAGCGCTCGCGATCATCGGGCATGGCCTTGGCGGTCAGCGCGATGATCGGCAGGTCCTGCAGGTGGCGCTGCGCGCGGATCTCGCGCATCGCGGCCAGGCCGTCCTTCTCCGGCATCATGATGTCCATCAGCACCAGATCGACCTCGCGCTCGGCCAGGCGATCGACCGCTTCCTGGCCATTGCGCGCGATCTCCAGCGTGACGCCCAGTGGCTCGAGCACGCTGGACAGCGCGAAGATGTTGCGCACATCGTCCTCGGCCAGCAGCACGGTACGGCCATCCAGTACGGTGTCGCGGCGGCGCGCCTCGCGCAGCAGGCGCTGCTGGTCGGTGGGCAGGCTGGCCTCGACGCTGTGCAGGAACAGGGTCACTTCATCCAGCAGGCGCTCGGGCGAGCGCGCGCCCTTGATGATGATGCTCTTCGAATAGCGGCGCAGGCGCTGCTCTTCCTCGCGGCCGAGCGCGCGACCGGTATAGACGATCACCGGCGGGAAGCCGACATCATCGTTGCCGGCCATGTGCTCGAGCAGGTCGTAGCCGCTGCCGTCCGGCAGCGACAGGTCCATCACCATGCAGTCGAAGGTGACCGTGCTGAGCTGCTCCAGCGCACCAGCCAGGGTTCCCACGGCGACGATCTGCAGCTGATCACGACCCAGCAGCAGTTCCAGGTTGTGGCGCAGCTCGCTGTCGTCCTCGACGATCAGCAGGCGACGCACGTCGCGCTGGCTGGTCTGTTCCAGCTGCTCGATGGCCGTCACCAGCCGTTCGCGCGTGGTCGGCTTGATCGCGAAACCGATCGCGCCCAGCTCCCGCGCCACCTGGCTGCGATCCATCGCAGAGACCACGTGCACCGGGATATGCCGGGTATCGGGGTTACGCTTCAGCCGCTCCAGCACGCTCAGGCCGGACACGTCCGGCAAACCGATATCGAGCAGGATGCCGTTCGGGCGCAGTTCGCTGGCCAGCGTCAGCGCCTCTTCGGCGGTCCCGGCCACCACGCAGTCGAAATCCAGTTCATGGGCCAGGGCCACCAGCGCTTCGGCGAACGTGGCGTCGTCCTCAACGGCCAGGATCAAGCGGCCAGCGCGCTGGCGGCGACCGCGGTCATCGGCCACGCTGGGCACCGTCGTGGTCGGCGTGGCCGCAACCGTTGCAGGCACCGGCATCGCCGGCACAGCGGCCGCCACCGGCGACGCCACGGGAGCAGCGGAGATCTCAGCGGCGTTCGACGCGGGCGCGCCCTGCAACGGTAGCTCCAGAATGAAGCAGCTGCCGCGACCCGGCTCACTGTCGACCTGGATGCTGCCTCCCATGCGCTCGGCCAGATCGCGCGAGATCGACAGCCCCAGACCGGTGCCACCGTAGCGGCGGCGGGTGCTGCCATCCGCCTGGCGGAAGGCTTCGAAGATGACCTGCAGCTGCTCGCGGGCAATGCCGATACCGCTGTCGCAGACCTCGAAACGGATGCGCCCCTGGCCGCCCGCACGCACATGCAGGCTGACCTTTCCATGCTCGGTGAACTTCACCGCATTGGCCAGCAGGTTCTTCAGGATCTGCTGCAGACGCTGGCTGTCGACCACCAGCTGGCTCGGCGCCAGCGCATCGGCCTCGATCTGCAGGGCCAGGCCCTTCTGCCGCGCCATCGGCTCGAAGGTCTCGCGCAGGCGCTGCAGCACGCTACCCGTCACCACCACTTCATCGGCCAGCTCGACGTGGCCGGCCTCGATGCGCGACAGGTCCAGGATGTCATTGATCAGCGCCAGCAGGTCGTTGTTGGACGACAGGATCGCGCGCGCATACTTCACCTGTTCTTCGGTGAGCGTGCCGTCCTTGTTGTCGACCAGCAGCTTGGCCAGAATCAACGAGCTGTTCAGCGGCGTGCGCAGCTCGTGCGACATGTTGGCCAGGAATTCGGACTTGTAGCGCGAGGTAGCGGCCAGCTCGTTGCTGTTGCGCACCAGTTGGCTCTGCGCGACCAGCAGTGCCTGCTTCTGCGCTTCCAGCTCGTGGGTGCGCTCTTCCAGCTGCACGTTGCTCTGCTCCAGCTCGGCCTGCTGTTCCTCCAGGTGGCTCTGCGAGTGCTGCAGGCTGCGGCTCTGCTCTTCCAGTTCCTCATTGGCCACGCGCAGCTCTTCCTGCTGGGCCTGCAATTCCTCGCCCTGACGCTGCGATTCCTCCAACAGCACCACCAACTGTGCGCGCAGCAGCGAGGCGCGCAGCGCCATGCCGATGGTCTCTGCGCAGCGTTCCAGCAGCTCACGATCCAGCTCGCGCTGCCCGCCCACCCGCGCACGGCCCAGTTCAATCACACCGACCACCGCACCATCGCTGCTGATCGGCGCAAGGATGCGTTCGCGTACCGGCAGCCGGCCCAGGCTGGTCTGCAGTTCGAGCATGACGGCGTCATCGCCGTGCAGATGGCGCACGCGCTCATCTCGGGCCACCTGCCCGGCCAGCCCTTCCTGCAACGCCAGCGACGCAGGCATGCCGGACGGCAATGCCAGGCCGCCGGTCAACTGCAGTCGCCCACCTTCCAAGCGGTAGATGGCACCGACCTCGGCCTCCAGTTGTGCGCCCAGGCTTGTCGCGGCCGCCTCGGCGATCTGCTCCGGGCCCAGGTCACCGCGCAGGCTCATCGCCACCGCGTTCTCGGCTTCCTGCAGCCATAGCGCCCGCATCGCTTCTCGCCGCGCCTGGATGGCGCGGGAGACGATCAGCGCGATCATCAGGAACGCACACCCGCCAATGCTTCGGTTGACGAACGAGAACGATGAGTTGTTGCTGGCTGGCGCCACGTTGAAGCCGATCACCAGCAGGACACAGGCGATCATCGCGACCACGAACGGCGCGCGCGCACTGCGCTGGAACACCGTGACGCCCACGGCCAGGAAATAGGCCAGCCAGACCGCGTATCCCAGCGGCACCACCAGCTCCAGCGCGATGGTCGCTGCCAGCAGTACGGCGGAGGTCATCCAGATCCAGCGGTCACGCGTTGTCGCACCAGGACGCATGCAGGTCGGTTCCAGAGGCTGAAGGGTGGGTGATGGTACTCCGTGTCGCATTCAGCCGCACAGGACCATTGGCACGTGCCCGCCGTGCACGCATCCTTCACACTCCACTGCCTAGCTTCACGTCCCTCCCTGGGGTAACACTTATTTCCACGTGGACGCAGCCGCTTCTACGACGTCCGTGCTGACGGACCCTTCCCGACAACTGCGACTGCTGATCGACAGCGTGCGCGACCATGCGCTGTACCTGCTTGATCCCGAAGGCATCGTCTGCAGCTGGAACCCGGGGGCCGAACGCATCAAGGGCTATTCAGCCGATGACGTGGTGGGCACGCACTTCGGTCGTTTCTACCTGGCCACCGACCGCGAGGCCGGCGAACCGCAGCGCATGCTCCGCCTCGCGGCGCAACATGGCCATGTCGCCAGTGAAGGTTGGCGGGTGCGCCGTGATGGCTCGTCGTTCCGCGCCAGCGTGGTCGTCGAGCCGGTCGTCGAGGCCGGCGAACTGCTCGGCTTCGTCAAGATCACCCGCGACATCACCGAGCAGTGGCAGGCACAGCGGCTGCTGCGTGATGCCCAGCGTGCGCTGCGCAACACCCAGCAGTTCGAGACGGTTGGCCGGCTCAGCCGTGGCCTCTCGCACGAGTTCAACAACCTGCTGACCACCATCGGCAACGCACTGGACCTGCTGTCGCTGCGCGTGAACGGTGACGATGCGCGCGCCGCCGAGCTGCTGGATGCTGCGCAGACTGCGACCGATCGCGGTGCGCTGCTGACCCGCCAGCTGCTGGCCTTCAGCACCGGCCAGACCCTGATCCGCGAACCGGTGGACATCAATGCACTGGTACGGCAATGGCTGCCGGACCTGCAGCGCGCCTGTCCGCCCACGGTGACGCTGGACGCCCGCCTCACGCCGGGCCTGCCGCAGGTGAACACCGACGCGCTGCAGCTGCAGACCGCGCTGGCCAATCTGGTCGCCAATGCCGCGGATGCTACCCTTGAAGGCGGCCGCATCCTGATCGGCACCGCGCTGGAGCATCGCCTCGACCCGGATGCGGACTCCACGCTGCAACGTGGCTATGTCACCCTCAGCGTCTGCGATGAGGGCCACGGGATGGCGGCCGACATCGCCGAACGGGCGACCGAGCCGTTCTTCACCACCAAGGACATCGGCAAAGGCAGCGGCCTGGGCCTGAGCCAGGTGTTCGGATTCACTACCCAGAGCGGCGGCTTCGTCGACGTGTCCACCACGCCCGGTGTCGGCACCACGGTCAGCCTGCTGCTACCCGCAACAGAGGAAGCAACCCATGACCGATGACCCGATCCGCGTATTGATGGTGGAAGACCAGACCGATCTTCGCGAAATGATCGGCCTGGCCCTGCGCGATTTCGGCATCGAGGTGGCCACCACCGCCGATGGCCACGAGGCGGCGGAACTGCTCAAGGGCGAAGCGCGCTTCGACGTGGTGTTCAGCGATATCAGCATGCCCAACGGCATGTCCGGCATCGAGCTGAGCGAGCATGTGGCGCGCGAACAGCCGCAGGCACGGATGATCCTGTCGTCCGGCTACGCCCGCTCGCAGCTGCCCCCGCTACCCGAGCAGGTCGAGTTCCTGCCCAAGCCCTATCGCCTGCGCCAGCTGGTTCAGCTGCTGAAGCAGGATTGAGGAGCTGCCGGGCATGGCCCGGTGCTACCAGCCTGCACCGGCCGGGCCAAGCCCGGCGTATTCGCTCCTGTAGAGCCGAGCCGACGCTCGGCTGCACTCAATAGCGCCCCACCAGGTTCAGATACCAGCCGCGGTGGGTGTAGTCGAACTTCGTCAGGTCATCGCTGAAGTCGGTGAAGTTGTAGCCGATGCCGACGCGGACGTTGCGGCCGATATCGCGGTCGACACCGGCCAGCCACCCCTGCTTCGTGCCGCCGTCGCGCACATCCAGCAGGCGGTACTCCAGCAGGCCATGCCACTGGTAGTACAGGTCGTAGCGCAGCTGCCCGGAGGCGAAGCTGGTAGCCGAATCGAACCACGGCCCCGTGCCACGCCCGTAACGCACCTCGCCTTCGCGGCGCGCCGCCTTGGCCGCCATTTCCCAACGCTGGTCGATGCGGTAGACGCCTTCCAGCGACAGGACCTGGGTGCGCTGGTCGTAGTCCACGCCATTGACCTGACCCATCGTCGAAAGGTCGTACAGGTAGCTGTAACGACCGAACAGCGCCCAGCGATCGTTGTCCCACGGCCGGTAGGCGAAGCCCAGGTTGCCCTCGATGAAGCGCGCGCCCGCCACCGGGTTGATGGCATCGTCGGTATCGGCGTAGTTGAAGCGCGCCGCGATGCGCCAGCTGTCATTGAGGCGATGGCTGAGGCGGTTGGTGCTGACCCATTGCGTGCGCCGCTCGGCACCCGTATCGCGACGCCATTCCAGTTTGCTCTGCCACTCGGTGCCCGGCGAGGTGCGACCTCCGGACAGGCTCACCGCCTTGCGATCAACCTGGCCACTGCTGGCATCCAGCTTGCCGTTGCTCAGCGTGAAGCCCGCGTTCCAACCGACCGCTGGATAGAAATCCATGCCGAAGGTGTGCGCCAGCCCGGACTCCTGCCCGGATTTCAGGAACTGGCTTTCGTTGAACACGTTGACCTGGTCGGACAGCCGCCAGCGCTGGCCCAGGGTCCATCCGTCCTGCGCATTGGGGCTGAACAATGGGTCGTACTCGCTGCGGTCGGTCGACTGGGTGAACGCACCATAGAAGCTGTGCTGCGGGGTCAGCCGATACTCGGCATTGACCTGTGCGGCGGTCCCGCGATCACCATCACTGACTTCGGCGCCGACGGTGGACAGGTTGGCGAACGTCCAGGTACCACCCGCCACCACTGCATCGTTGTCGGCATAGCGGCCATGATCGTCGTCCACGGTCAGCTGGCCGCCGCCGTATACGTCCAGCGAGGTGCCGATGCGATGGGTATAGCGCGCGGCGGCCAGCACACCCGCAACGTTGCCGCCGCTGCCCCGGTTCTCCTGCACCCGGCGCAGTTCGGCGGACAGTCGATCGTTGTCGCCGATCCGCCATTCGGCGGTCGCCTGCGCCTGGATCAGCGACTCCGCGCCACGCCGTGCCTCGCTGTAGCGTGCGTACAGGCTGAAATCGTCGGTCACGTAACCGAGCAGTTCGGCGCCCTGCTCACGCACGCGCTGGCCGGTGTCAAAGCGCCCGACCGAGTAGCCTCCGTCCACCTGGCGCCACCAGGCACCGGCGCTCCAGTCGCGCCGGGTCCAACCCAGCTCGCGCAGGTTGATGCGGGCCTCGACCGCCGTCGCCTCACCTTCGCGCGGCCCCTCTGGATTGAGCCGGCTGAAGCTGAGTCCGCCGTTGTCGGAGAAGAACACCGGCGCACTGATCGCCTCGCTGCGGCTGTGTTCCACCTTCAGGTAGGTACCGCGGCCTGCCTGCAGGGTCAGGTCCGCCCCCTTCAGCGAGTAGTCCTGACCGGCGCGCTGTTCGTCCACATAGGTGGCGCCCACTGCTACGTGATCGCCGAACCAGTGCTTGCCGCGTACGCCGGCGGTGATGTCATCGCTGTCGAAGCCGGTCGGCACCCATTCGTAGTCCACGATCAGGCGCTGTTCGTAGCCGTCCAGCGGCACGTCACGGCTGATCCGGCGCAGGTTCTCACGGCTGACCTGGGCCAGCGGCCGGGTCAGCAGGATGCGGCCCTGCAGGGCATCGATCTCGTAATCGGCGCCACGCACCATCGGCACGCGCTGCTCCACGCGGCCGGTGGTGCGGTCACGGATTTCCAGCACCACCTGGTCCGAACCACTGAGGATGCTGGCATGGCGCAGGTAGTACAGGCTGCCACCGGTGCCGATGAACTCGCTGTGGCCCGGCGCCGTCTCCGCCTGTGACCCGAACAGGCGCAACTCGCTGCGTGCGTCACCCCAGGCATTGGCGCCGCGCGAACGCCACGACAGCGCCGCACCGTACAACGAGCGCACATACTGCGCGTACTCGGTGCCGGTCAGCCCGGTGTTGTAATTGCCCCACAACGCCTGGTTCTTGTCCCAGTCCATGCGCAGGTAGAAGCGGCCCATGCTGTCGACATCACGCTGGGTCAGCGAATCATCGCCGTAGGTTGGGTAGTACAGATCCGGGTCCAGGCTGCGGAACAGGTCGCGCGGGTCGGCCGTGGTGAAGCCGGTGAACAGCTCGTCCAGCGGACGGTTCTGGGTATCGGCCTGTGCGGTCAGCAGGTAGCGGCCACGCGTCTTGGCCTTCAGGTAGAACGCCAGGCGACCATCACTGAGCACATCATCGTTGCGCCCGCCGCGGGCAAGATCCTGCCCTGCCCCGCTGGCCTTGTTCTGGTACACGGTGATGTCGGCCAGGCCGACACCGAACAGGTACCGGCCACTGACATCGACGTCCAGCGTGCGCGCGATGGCCGGCGCATCCGGCCGTTCAACGCGCACGTCGAAGGCATGATGGCCGATCGGCATCAGGTACTCGGCAGCGAACTTGCGGTCCTGGTCCAGCGGATAGCTGTCGCCGTTGATCTTCAGCGCCGCGCCCAGAGGCAGGTCGCGGCCGCGCAGGCGCACCCGCGAGCCGTATACGGGGATGTTCTGCTGGCGCAGGCCGTTGCTGTCGAACACCTGCTGCAGCAGCGACAACGACGCCGCTTGGCTGGCGTCCACCGCGGTGCCTCGCCGATCCTCCTGCGCGTCACGCAACTGCTGGTTGCCGCGCTCGAATTCCGCCGGGGTCACCAGCTGCATCGACTGCGCCGTGGTTTCATCCACATTGCCCTCGGCATCGAAGGCACGCAGCACATAGACCAGGCGGTCGCCACGACGCAGGGGTGTCGAGGCCGGCAGCGTGCCGTCCCAGCTGCCCTGCGCGACGGCGGCCACCGGCAATTCGAACTTCGCCAGCGGTGCAACGCGGTCTGTGTCGCTGCCGCGATAGAGGCTCACTTCGAGGCGCTGGATGAAGGCGGTGTAGTTGCCACGCACGTAGAACTCGACCGGCCGCACGATGCGGCCTTCGTCGAAGGCGACCATGCCCGGTGCGGAGATCGACAGTTCCGGCTGGCCCATTGCCGGGTCTTCGGTGGCCCAGATCGCGCCCCCTTCCGGCAGGCGGATCATGAACTCGCCGCGCACGGTGGCCTTGCCCGGTTCATCGATCGCCAGGCTGACCCGGCGGTCCGGTTGCAGGGCCTGCGAGGTCGAACGCACCGACGTGCCTTCGGACAACGGCTCGTCGTAGCTGCGCGAGCGCAGGCTGAACAGCATTTCGCCCTCGGCACTGCACTGGCTGCCGTCACAACGGATCGGAGTCGGATCGACGGTCTGCGGCGCCGCCTGGACGGCCCCGGCCAGGCCCAGCAGCAACGCCTGGTACAGAACGGCACGCTGCATGTGGGCCGCGCGAGGCGCGGCGGAATGGTACGCGCTCATCGGCGGGCCTCCTGTTGGCGGGCGGCCGCGCGGGTGGCGGCGCTCTCCTCGTTGCGGACGCGCAGGCGCTGCTGCACGGCGGGGCTGAGCTGGCTGCGCAGCGCCTCGAACACGGCACTGGCCCGGCGCAGGCCCAGCGCCTGGTTGTAGGCATGGCTGCCGCGCACATCGGTGTGCCCGACCAGGCTGACCTGACCACCTCCCATCTTCTCCAGGCGCGCGGCGATAGCCGCCAGCAGCGGCTTGAACTCCTCGCGCACGGCCGCCTTGTCGGTGTCGAACAACACGTTACCCAGCAGCGCACCATCCGCATCGACACCGGCCAGCAGCGAGTGCGGATCCTGCACATTGGTACGCAGCTGCACGGTCAGGCCCGCACGCGCACTTTCCGCAACCTCGGCCTGCAGCGCATCGCGCACCACCGCCGCACGGGCGAAGGCCAGCGCCTGGCTTTCGCCATTGGCGGCGATCACCACGTCGCCGCCCTGGTAGCGGTCCACCACCTCGGCCATCTTCTTCAGCACCAGGCGATAGCTGGCTTGCAGTTCGCTGCTGCCGGGTGCGAACAGCACCTCGCCCAACGCGATCTCCATGCGCTCGGCGGCGGCCTGCGGCGACGGTGGCAGGCGCACACCGAAGCTGAAGCGGGTCGGCACACCCTGGGTGACCCGTCGCAGCAGCGGGTTCTCGGTAGTCAGTTCGGCACCGGCCGGTATCGTGGCCGGGTCCAGCTTGATGATGAAGTTGCGCCCCAGGCGCGCATCGCCGCCGTGGACATCGGCCAGGTGGTAGCGGCCGAACGGATCGGTCTCCACCAGCAGGCCCTCCACCGTGGCCAGACGCACACCGGGGATGCCCTGCTCCTGGATGCCTTCGTTGCCGATCACGTAAGCCACTTCGTAGCCGTCGGCGACACGGGCGATCTCGCGGCGCACGGTCGGCGCGGCGGCGGTCAGGCCCTTGCCGGCATCGCCACTGAGCTGCACGCTTGTCGCCCCCTGTGCATCCATCCGCAAGCGGTGCCCCTGAGCGCTCTCCAGCACGAAGTCATCGCTGAAGGCCAGTTCGCGCAGGCGCTGGCGCAACACCACCCGGTGGGCCTGGGCGGTGTCGGACGTCGAGGCGCGGCCATGCACCACGCCAATCTGCACCCCGTGCAGCAGCGGCGCGCTGGCATCGGCCAGCGACTGCGGTCCTTCGCCACGGTCCAGCGTGGTCGAGCCCGGCACATAGGCCGCAGCAGCGAAACCGCCCTGCACACGCACGCCACTGAGCTCGGCACTGTCCTGCCAACCGTCGCCATCGCGGTCATCGAACACGGTGCCGAACACCAGGCTGTCTTCCAGCAGCGGGTCGGCCTCCATTGCCACTTCAGCGGTGGCCACGTTCGACAACGGACTGCCGTCATCGGCGGTCGCCACCGCCTGGTTCACGTGGGCACCGCTGCGCACACCTGCGCCCACCCGCAGCAGATAGGTGATGGTGGCACTGCGACCCACCGCGATGTCCACCGCGCCGATACGCAGCGGCGACTGGCTGCTGGCCAGCGCGAACGCGCCGTCATCGTCGGCCACGCGCATCGAACCATCGACATAGCTGAAGCCCTGCGGCGGGGTGTCGACCACCACGCCATCGCGCCAGTGACTGCCCCCCACGTTCTCCACCACCAGCTGGTAGCGCACCAGGTCGCCCACCTTCACCCGGCGCGGGCTGGCGGTCTTGGTGATGCGCAGCGAGAAATCAGAGATCACCTTGTGAAGCGTTTCGCAGGTCGTGCACTCCGGGGGCGGCGAGCCATCCGGGTACTGCCCGCGTAGACGATTCAGCACCTGCGTCCGCGCTTCCTGGTTGACGATCGCCTGGTAGACATACTCGTGGCGACCAACCGGCGTTCCACTTGGCACGGTGCAGACGATGTCCGCTCCCTGCTGTGCACATCCGGCCGGCAGGCTCTCGATGCTCAGCCCAGCGTCGGGCGTATCGACCAGCTGCAGCGGCTGGCGCAGTGCAGCGCGCTCAACGGTGGCTACCAGGGTGTAGCGCAGGCGGTCGCCAGGGCGCACGTCGGTGCCGCTGGCCGGACCGGACTGCTTCTCGAGCACCACGCGCGGATCGGCCAACGCATGTTCGGTACTGCAGTCGCCGCTGCAAGTGGGCGTATCACCGCCACTGCCGAGCACCGCATTGCGTACGCTGCCAGCGGCCTGTGCATTGACCCGCGCGCGATAGCCCAGCGTATAGGTGCCCGGTGCGGTCCCGGCCGGCAGCGTGCACACCAGTGGATTGCTGCTGTTGCAGGTAAACGGACCGGTCTGGGTGACCGACTGCAGGTCCAGGCCGCGGCCCAGGGTATCGGTCAGGGTCACCACATCCAGCGTCTGCGAATTGGCGATCGTCACCTCGACGGTGTAGTCCACCGCATCACCGATATCGACCGGCGCCACCGTGCTGGATTGCTTGTGGTACGTCACCACCGCCGACAGCACCGGCGTGGTGGTGCCGCAGTTGCTGGTACAGGTATTGGTGCCGGTGCCACTGCCCAGCACCGCGTTGCTGACGCTGCCCTTGGCCTGCGCGTTCACCTTTGCGGTGTAATCCACCGTATAGGTGCCCGGCGCGGTACCGGCCGGCAGCGTGCACACCAGCGGATTGCTGGCGTTGCAGCTGAAGCCCTGGCTGGCGGTGACCGCGCCGAAATCGAGACCCGGGCCCATGGTGTCGGTCAGGGTGAACACGGACGTGGTACGCGAACGGCTGACCACGGCAGTGAGCGTGTAGGCGATGCTGTCACCCACTTTCACCGCACCTGCAGCGGTCGAGGTCTTGCGGTAATCGATCTCGCTGCCTGCCACCGGCGTGGTGGTATCGCAGTTGGCCGTGCACGACGGATTGTCGCCACCACTGCCCAGCACCGCGTTGGTGACCTGGCCGCTGGCCTGCGCATTCACTACGGCGGTGTAGGACAGGCTGTAGCTGCCCGGCACGGTACCGGCCGGCAGCGTGCACACCAGCGGATTGGCGGCATTGCAGCTGTAGGCGCCTGTGCTGGTCACAGCACCGAAGTCCAGACCGGTGCCCAGGGTGTCGGTCAGGGTCACGACAGCGGTGGTACGTGAGTTGGTCACCACCGTGGTCAGTGTGTAGGTCAGGCGATCCCCCACCGACACCGGACCGGTGCTGCTCACCGATTTGGCATAACTCACCCCCGGCGTTGCGACCGGCGTGGTGGTATCGCAGTTCACGCTGCACGACGGCGTGTCGGTGCCGCTGCCGAGCACGGCGTTGCGCACGCTGCCGCTGGCTTGCGCATTGACGGTCGCGCCGTAGGTGAGGCTGTAGGTGCCGGGCACGGTGCCCGCCGGCAGTGTGCAGACCAGCGGATTGGCGGCATTGCAGGTGAAGGCTCCCGCACTGCTCACGCCCACGAAGTCCAGGCCGTTGCCAAGGGTATCGGTGAGGGTGACCACGCCGCTGGTGCGTGCACGGGTCACGGTCACGCTCAACGTGTAATCGATGCGGTCACCGACCCGCACCGGGCCACCGGTGGACGCCTGCTTGGCGTACGCCACCTGCGGACTGGCCATCGGCGTGGTGGTATCGCAGCTGCCCACGCAGGACGGGTTGTCGGTGCCGCTCGGCACCACCGCGTTGCGCACCTGGCCGCTGGCCTGCGCGTTGACGATGCCGGTATAGGAGAACGCGTAGCTGCCCGGCACGGTGCCGGCCGGCAGCGTGCACACCAGCGGGTTGCCCGGCACGCAGCTGAAACCGCCGGCGTTGGTCAGGCTGCCAAAGTCCAGGCCGGTACCCAGCGTATCGGTCAGCGTGGTCACCGCCGTGGTACGCGCATCGGCAACCACCACGGTGACGGTGTAGGCGACGCTGTCGCCTACCGCGACTGGACCGGCCGTACTGCTGGCCTTGGAGACCGAGATCTTCGGTGCCGCCACCGGGGTGGTGGTGGTGCAGTTGCTGCTGCAGGTCGGCGTATCGGTGCCGGTGCCGACCACGGTGTTGACCACCTGGCCGCTGGCCTGCGCGTTGACGGTGGCGGTGTAGCTCAGGCTGTAGGTGCCCGGCACCGTGCCGGCCGGCAGCGTGCACACCAACGGATTGGCCGCATTGCAGGTGAACGCGCCGGCATTGCTGACACTGCCGAAATCCAGGCCGGTGCCCAGCGTGTCGGTCAGGGTCAACACATCGCGGGTATTGCCATCGGCCACGGTGACGTCGACGGTGTAGCTCACCGTCGCCCCCACAGCGACCGGACCCGCCGTGCTGGAACGCTTGGCATAGCTGACGCGCGTCACCGGTACGGTCACATCGCTGCGCGTGCAGTGGTCGGTGTCGGTGCAGCTGCTGCCCGGCGTCGGCGGCGTGCCGTTGTTGAACGGATCGTGGCCACCGCCCACGCTGGCGTGGTTGGTCAGCACGCCGGTCGCAGCCGCGGTGACCGTCACCGGCAGGGTGAAGGCCGAGCTGGAGCCGGGGCTGCCGGCTGCGGCCAGCACCTGGCTGCTGGTGCAGGTGACGTCCTGACCACTGGCCGTACAGCTCCAGCTGCCGCTCACATGGACACCCGTCCAGTTCGCGACGATGCCGGCAGGCAGCTGGTCGCGCACGGTGATCACACCCGCGGGCACGTTCGGCGGATTGCCGGTCGGCACGTCGCTGGTGTTGCTCACCGTCAGCGTGTACTGGGTTCCGGCCTGGCCGTAGTTCCAGATGCCGCCGGTGGCATTGTTGCTCTTCACCACCTTCAGCGATGGCGCGGTGATGGTGATCCGGTGATCTTCCACCTCGCCGTCATCGGCCACGCCGGTCGGATTCTGGATCTGCGCTGCATTGGTGGCATAGCGCAGGCGCACATAACTGGTGCCGGCACTCACCGTGTTCGGGACATTCCAGCTGAGGTTGGCCTGCCCGCCGCTGCATGCCGCGATAGTGCTGCGCTCATTGGCATCGAAGCTGCCATTGCGGTTGAAATCAATCCAGCCGGCTACGCTGCCACTGCCCACGCAGGTCACCGGTTGGTTGATCTGCGTCCCGGCCTGCATCACGGTCAAGCGGTAGCCGGTCGGCCACGCATCTTCCTCGCGACTACCGGCCACCGGCGAATTGTCGTCACCCAGCGCGTCCGGGCTGTAGCTGCTCTGCTGTTCGGTATCCGGGCCGAGGCTGCCGAGGAAATCGGTCAATGGCGGCGCCAGGCCACCCGGCATGTACGCCGCCGTGTTGATGTTGAAGTTGCTGGCGCCCTGCGGGATGCCGTCGGATCGGAACTGCAGGTCATCCACCACGTGCATCGCATCGCCGTAGCTCTGCGGCGCATCACCGAAGTCCGCGTAGGGCACCAGCAGGCCGATGGCGATGGCAGTGGTCCCGCTGCCCCGCATCGAGAAGCCCATGTTCACGGCCAGATTGCCCGGCGCGTGCGCGGCGTTGTCGAAGCTGAGGAAGGTGACCGCCGCCGTGTTGTCGTCGTTGCCGGGGCCGAAGCGGATCACCTGGTTGGCACCGCTGGTCGACTTGTTGACCAGATACGGCGTGCTGTTGGCCAGGTTCTTGCGGACCTCGACCACGTTCCAGGTGCCCTGCGCACTGGCCTCAACGAACTCGCCACTGTTGTTGATCGACTCGGCGTCGGCCATCACCACGCCACGCAGGCGATAAGGCGCCCCCCCCACGGTCGAGGTGCAGGTGATGCTGAAGCTGGATGTACCACCGGCACGCGCGATACCGGCAATCAGCTGGTTGCTGCTGCCAGTACCGCCGATGTTGTACAGATCGTCGAGGCTGTCACCGCCAAAGTTGCCGGGACGATAGCTGCGCAGCACGTTGGTCTCGGCCGTGTTCAACCGGCAGTCGACGCGCAGGTTGATGCCCGATGCGATGGGCAGGTCGATCGATGACGTCGCACCATCATTGAGCACGACATTGTCGACACCGTTGGCGCCACCACCCCAGGTCAACCACAGCACCGTATTGCGGTACGGGCTGCTGCCGCCGGTCGCATACGCGGCCGCCCACGCCAGCGAGGGCGCGCCCATCAGGAACAACAACATCAGGCCAAGTGCCATCCAGCGGCCTGGCTGCGCGCACTGCTGGGTTTTCTTGGGATGAACGCATCCACCGCCCGCGCGAATGCGCGACGTCGTCGACTGCCACATGGTGATTTCCCCGGTCGGCCCGCGTAGGAGCCGCTGTTCAGTGGGTCGCCTGGGACGAGCTCATCAGCCTGGCGACGCGCGTCGCACGTTCTGCCGGCTCAATGGCCACTACAACCGTCCCTGGACCCGTTGGTCAGGTATGAAGTTCAGCGACTACGATACCGCACTGCAACAAAAGTGTGATGAACGTCTCATTTAAACTTGCCGATCCCGGCGTTGTTCGACGAGCACAGTTGTAGCAACCCGGAAGTGCGACACCGTGCACGATTCCGGCAGCGCGAACGCCCTTTCCGGCAAGACGTCACGCGAATTCGGCGCAGGGTGCAGTGCAGGCCCAGATCGGCGCGGAGTGCGCTGCGGGCATCGCGATCAGGATTTCATCGCACCCTGCTGGAACGACGCCAGCAGCGTGGAGGCGGCCATGGCCGGGGCCAGCCGACCACGTGCGAGTGACCAGGTAATGCCGTAGAAACAGGTCCAGTAGAAATCGGCCAGCCACACCGCACTGAACTCGACGTTGAACGCGCCGGCCTTCTGGCCGCGCAGGAAGAACGCCTCGAAACGTTCGCCGACCGGCGCCCAGCGCTCCGGCAGCAGATGCAGGTCACCCTGGCGCTGCTGCTCTTCCATCATCCGCGCAAACAGCAGCGTCACCAGTTCCCAGTCCGCCAGCAGCGTGGCGGTGACCTGCTGCAGTACCTGCCGTGCATCCGCGGCCTCGTCGAACCAGACCGCCGCCGCTTCCAGACGCTCGAAGCCTGCGGCGAACAGTGCTTCGTCTATCGCTTCACGTGTTGGTGCAAACCGATACAGCGTGGCCCGGCTGATGCCTGCCCCCTGCGCCAGTTCGCTGAGCGTGCAGCGCGGATGGCTGACCAGGGTGGCTGCCAGGGCGTGGTGCAGGTCGCGGCGGGTGCGTGATGCGGCAGGTCGCATGAAAGCGCTGAGGTGTGGGTTCGCCCACACGCTAGCATGAATCATCAATTAATAAACTGAATCAAAAGTGATTCACCCGAATCATAGATGCGCTACAACGGAGCTGCGTCCGGTGCACCCGGGTCGGTGCACGGCAGGGAACGCGTCACAGGCATCGAAGGAGACAACGCCATGCTGCATCCACTACGCGATATCGCTGTGCTGTTCGATGCCAGCGACACCGGGGACCGCGTTCTCAACATCGCCGCCCATCTGGCGCAGGCACAGCAGGCCCATCTGGTCGCGGTCTCCACCGCCCAGCATCCCACCGACATCGCCAACGGCTTCGCGCGCGGCGCCGGCATCGCCGCCGCGCTCGACCATGAGGCGCGCGCGGATGCCGCCTGCACCGCACAGCTGATGCAGAACCTGCGCACCGTGTCCGAGCCACTGCGGATCAGCACCGAACTGCGCATCGTCTCGGACTATCTGGGTGGCGCCGACCTGGCCCTGCAGTCGCTGTACTGCGACCTGATCATCGCCGGTTATCCGCGCACGCCCGGTGCCCCTTCTGGCTGGCACCCGCTGGGCACGCTGCGCCAGACCGGCGTGCCGATGCTGCTGGTGCCGCCACACTGGCAAGGCGATCAGGTCGGCCATCGCATCGTGGTGGCCTGGAACGCCAGCAAGCAGGCACGTCGCGCGGTGGCCGATGCGTTGCCGTTGCTCGCGCGTGCACAAGCGGTGCACCTGCTGATGGTCGACACGCCCAAGGCCGAGGCCACACCCGGCGCAGAGATGGCCCAGCATCTGTCGCGGCATGGCGTTGACGTGGAGATCCAGACGATCAGTTCGAGCCAGGGCGGCGTTGCCGCAACCATCCGCCAGCACGTACTGGATGTCGACGCCGACCTGCTGGTGCTGGGCCCTTACAGCCGCAGCAGGGTGGTCGAGCGCGTCCTCGGCGGAGTCACCGAGGACCTGCTGGCCGAAGTACCGGCGCCGCTGTTCGTATCACATTAGTGCCGCCCTGCCCCGCCCGGCGGTAGCCAGTCAGCGATTGACCGGTATGCCGCCGGAAGTAGCGGCACAGGTAGGACGCATCCTCGAAACACAGGCGCTCGGCGATGCGACCGATCGGCAATTCGCTGTAGGTGAGCAGTGCCTTGATCTCCAGCACCACCTGACGGTCGATCAACGCCTTCGGCGTCTCGTCGAAGCACTCGCGGGTCAGCTGAGAGAGATAGAACGGGGTGATGCACAGCGCCTCGGCGTAGGACTGCACGTCACGCTGACGGGTACTGCGCTGCCCAACCAGCTCCCAGAAGTTCCAGGCCAGGCGCTCGCGTCGACTGACCTGCGCGGGCGTCCGCTTCTGCTTCGGCAGCAACGTGGCCATCTTCAGGAAGAAACTCTGCAGCAGATTGCGCAGCATCACGTGGCGATGCCGTCCACCGTTGTGCTGCGCGTCCATCATCAGCTGCAGCCATCCCTGCAGCAACGGCACATCCAGCGCTGACGGCCGGCAGTGCGGCTGTTCGTGCAGAAACTGGAACAGCGCATTGGGCAATACATAGGCCACCTCCGATGCCAGCGCCTTGGGCATCAGGCAGACCATCGCCAGGAAGCCGCGTGAGCGTTGCCGCAGCAGTGCCAGCGTGTCCTCTGCCAACACCAGCACATCATGGCGCTGCACCGCTACCTCGCGGAAGTTCAGTGCAAAGCGCGCGCGCCCCGAGACGCATACCAGTACCACCAGATAGGCGTGACCGAACGACAACGGGACGCCCTGCCCTTCGGCCAGCGTACTGACCTCCAGGCGCATGGATTCGTCCTGGTCCAGAAGCTGGGGTACGCGGTCCATGGGCCGATCCGGCTGTGTTCCGGGCCCCAGCATACCCGGACCTGGCGGCGAGTTGTGAAAAGTACCGAAGGCATCAAGGTCCTGCTCTGGGTCGGCCGCGCCTGGCGACCTAGCCTGTGCACTCCCTTTCCCCTTGGAATCGACATGCAGCTGCACACCGAGCGCTTGATCCTTCGCCCCTGGCGAGACACCGACGCCGCCGATCTGTACGAGTACGCCCGCGACCCGCGCGTGGGTCCGATCGCCGGTTGGCCGGTGCACACCAGTGTCGAGGAAAGTACCGAAATCATCCGCACTGTCTTCAACCAGCCGGAGGTCTACGCACTGCAGAACCGCGAAGACGGCCGCGCCATCGGCTGTGTCGGCATCCTGATCGGCGCTGACAGCAACTTCGAGATCAGCGACCGCGAAGGCGAGATCGCCTACTGGATCGGCGTACCGTACTGGGGCCGCGGCTTGGTACCCGAAGCGGTGCGCGAAGTGATGCGGCATGCGTTCCTGCAGCTGGAGCTGGAAGCGCTGTGGTGCGGCTACTTCGCTGACAACCTGCAATCACTCACCGCTCAGAGCAAATGCGGTTTCCAGCATCACCATACCGAAGCGAACAAGTTCAACAGCTTCCTTGGCGACTACCGCACCGAGCACATCAGCCGCATCACCCGGGAGCAATGGTGCGCCCTGCAGGCCGTCACACCGGCTTGAACAGACTTCAGCCCGGCGTGCGCTGCATGAACAGAAGTTCTGGGGTTGAGGACGTTTCGACCTGCTGGAAACCGAGATCGCGGTACAGGGCCTCGGCAGCCGTGTTGTCACGATAGACGCGCAGGGTGAGGCGTTGGATACCGTCTTCGCGCAGGGCCTGTGCACTCAAGGACTGCATGAGCAGTCGGCCAAGGCCGCGCCCGCGTGCCAGTGGGGAAACAATGATGCGCCCCAGGTGCGCGGTGCCTGTGTCGGTCATCCAGTACTGGCCAAAGCCTACACAAACGTCCTGCTCGTCCAGCAGCACCCAGCCCGGGCGCACCGCTAGTTCGAGCACCTGCGCGAACCGTTCCGGCGGCAAGGGAAACGGCACGCCGGGTCCCGCCCAGCGCTGGGTGGCCTGGGCGGAGTCAAGCCAATCGGCAATGGTGGCGTAGTTCGAAGGCTGGACGGGGCGAAGGTTGGGTTCCATGACATTCATGGTGCGCCATTTGCACTGGGTAGACACGCTGCATGGTGGCACTTGAGTTTTGTCATAGGACAATAAACAATTCCAGACGTCCAGTCGCCACGCCCCAGGCGCGGCGGCACCCAGCCCATTCCAGTTCCGGGAGATCCCATGTCCAATGGCCTCAGCGCGTTTCCCCTGACCCCGCTCTCTGAAGCCGGCATCGACTTTCGGGCATTTGCGCAACTGGTCGAGCGCCTGGCTGATTCCGGTGTTGATTCAATGGGCGTCCTGGGCTCCACCGGCAGCTACCCCTACCTGGAGAAGCCCGAGCGCAAGCGGGTACTGCGCGAAGCACTCGCGCATGCCGGGGGCGTTCCTGTGATTGTCGGCATCGGTGCATTGCGTACTCGCGATGTGCTGGAACTGGCACTGGATGCGGAGGATGAAGGTGCTGCGGGCCTGCTGCTCGCCCCCGTGTCCTACCAGCCTCTGAAGGATCATGAGGTGCAATCGCTGTTCGAAACCGTATGCGCAGCGGTGCGCACGCCCATCTGCGTCTACGACAATCCGGGCACCACGCATTTCCGCTTCACCGATGCACTGCATGGCCGGATCGCCGCGCTGCCCAACATCGCTTCGATCAAGATCCCGCGCCTCGCAGATGATCCGGCCGAGGCGGCCGCGCGCGTTGCTGCACTCCGCGCGTGCGTTCCTGCGCATGTGACGCTGGGCGTCAGTGGCGACGCGTCGGCGGTGCGTGGACTGCTGGCGGGGTGCGATGGCTGGTATTCGGTAACTGCCGGACTGTTCCCCGAGGTTGCGCTGCAGATCGTGCGGGCCGTGGGAAACAGCGATGCCGAGGGTGCCATGGCCCTCTCGGCACGACTGGCGCCGCTGTGGTCGTTGTATGACCGGTTTGGCGGGATTCGCGTCATGGCCTGCGCGGCGGCCCTGCTGGGGCTGTGCGGCGAAGACTGCCTGCCACTGCCGTTGCAGGGGCTGCGGGGCGGCGAGCGCGAGGAGGTGGCGGCGGTGCTGGGTGGGCTGGGGCTGTTGTAGAAGCCCGGAGAGCGGCCTGCGGTGTGACGGATGGTGACCCCGGCCCGATTCGAACGGGCGACCTTCCCCTTAGGAGGGGGACGCTCTATCCAGCTGAGCTACGGGGCCATTGGCAGCGGGAAAGGATACCTCGTCTGGCTGAATGGACCAAGCGCAGGGCGTCCTGCGCGCCTCTCGAAGTAGATATGCTGGCCCGCCGCGACCCGTTGTGAACTGGATGTTCGACGTCTGGCGAACCCTCTCCGCCCTCGGCGACAGCCGCTGGCTGCTGCCGATGGCCCTGGTGCTGCTGATCACTCTGCCCCGCGCAGACGCACGCCTGAAATGGCGATGGCTGCTGGCCATCGCCGTCACCGCCGGCGTCACGCTTGCTTCGAAGCTGGCCTTCATGGGCTGGGGGATCGGCATCAAGAGCGTGCACTTCACCGGGTTTTCTGGGCACGCTGCGATGTCCAACGTCATCTATCCGGTCGTTGGCGCGCTGCTCGCGGGGACCGGCAAGCGCCCCCGGACGATCGGCCTGGTCATAGGCGTACTGCTGGCCACCGCCATTGCCTGGTCACGAATCCCGCTGCATGCGCACAGCCTTTCGGAGGTCATTGCCGGGCTGGCGCTTGGGCTGGGCGGCGGCGCTTGGGCGCTTTCCACCACAACTCCGTGGAACCGCCCCAGCGCGCGGGTCCTGGCCTCTGCCCTGCTCATCGGCCTCATCCTTCCACTCTGCCTTCCAGATCTACGCACACATCAGCTGGTCACAGCGCTTGCCGAGGCCCTGGAGGGCTGCCTCGAGACCAACCACTGAAGTTGAAGGCCGTCGATTTGCTTGCACAAGCCCTTCACCTTCCTTGACAGGGCAGATGACTATTCGCCACCATACGCGTGGAAAAATTTACCTCACGGAGTAGGAGACCCCGTAGATGAAGAAGATGATTGCCGCTCTGGCCCTGCTGGGCCTGTCCTCCCCGGTGTTCGCTCAGGAGATTCCGGCAACGGAAGCCACCGCAGAAGGCACCACCGCCGCTGTAGCGGGCACCGAAGCCGCAGGCCTGTCGACCGCCGCCATTGTCGGCACCAGCGTCATCGCCGTTGCTGCTGGCGCCGTGCTGTACAGCGTCGCCGGTGACAGCACCAGTGGCCCAAGCGATCCGGGCGGTGACCCGGGTAATCCGGAAGAGCCGGGCACCGGTGGCACCGGCGGCACGGGTGGTACTGGCGGCACTGGCGGCACTGGCCGCTGATCCAACCGTTTCCGCTTTCAAGCCCTCGCCGGGCAACTGCTTGGCGAGGGTTTTTTTATGCCTGTCGAATTTTCTTACTCCCATGACCAAGAAGTTGACCTGTCTCGCGGCTGCTCTACTGGCAACCGCCACCCTGTCCGGCTGCCTGCTGGCCCCCGGCCAGCACCTGCGCCATAGCGATGTCTCGCGCGGCCGCCAGAGCGACGACCGCCAGCTTGAGCTGATCACCATCACGCCCAAGCTCATCGCCATGGATCGAGCAACGCAGAGTGAGCAGGTCCTTCCCTCGGAACTGTTTGACTACCAGCCACCGGAATACACGGTTGGTATTGGCGACATTCTGTACATCACCGTCTGGGATCATCCGGAACTGACTGTTCCCGCCGGCTCGCAGCAGCAGGGCAATCTTGCTGGACGACTGGTGCAGAGCGACGGCTCACTGTTCTACCCCTACATCGGTAAAGTCCAGGCCAAGGGCAAGACTCCGGTTGCCCTGCGCGAGGAAATCAGCCGACGACTGGCGCAGTACATCGAATCGCCCCAGGTCGACGTTTCCATCCTTACCTACGGTAGCCAGCGCGTATGGGTCACGGGTGCTGCCGAGCGCTCAGCCCCGATTGCACTTGGTACCTCGCCGCTAACTTTGGCTGACGCCATCAGTCAGGGTGGCTTGAACGTCAATCAAGCTGACCTGTCCGGCGTCCGCCTCAGCCGCGCCGGTGCCACCTATACGATCAATCTGGAAACACTGGCCACCCAGCATGGCGGCCGCCAGTTGTTCCTGAAGGACGGGGATTCAATCTTCATCCCCTACTTGGATCGAAAGGAAATTTTCGTAGTCGGTGAAGTCAATCTTCCTGGCGCCTACAGCTTCCGCACCGGCGACGTGTCACTGAACCAGGCACTCGGCCGCGCCCGCGGACTGACCCAGGAGACCTCAGCGGGTAATGCAGTCTATGTGATCCGCGGCAGCAGGGATCTGGAGTCAGTGCCTTCCACTGTCTATCAGCTCGAAGCTCGTTCACCGGCTGCCTTCGCGATTGGCAGCCAGTTCATGCTGCAGCCCGGAGATGTGGTTTTTGTTGGCGCGGCCGGCGTCACGCGCTGGAACCGCTTCGTGAACCAGCTGTTGCCATTCACGAACATCCTGTACACCGCCGCCCGCACGGAGAACGAAGTCGGGAACAAGTGACATGATGCGCATGGATGTGCTCTTGGCGCGCCGCAGATTGCGGCGCGCCCTCCATTGGATGATGACCCTCTCCATGCTGGCTCTGCTGGCAGGCTGCACAACGGCCAGCCGTGCGACCAGCGATTCCTTTCGCCTGCTGCTGAAGCGACAGGTGACAGCTACTCCTGAACAGGTCGCCGCGAACCGCTTCCCACAGGCGCAGTTGAAAGCCCCCGACCTGACTGCCGTGATGGTGTTGGGTTACGTCGACGGGGGGCGCCAGAGCTGGTACGCCGGAAGCAACGCGGTATTCCAACTCGACGACACAGGCCTGGTAACAGGCGTTTCGAGCTCAGACCGGCAGATTCAGGCGCGCATCGCAGGAGCCTCGCCTTTTGCCAGATTGCATGCGCTCAACAGCACCACCACTGTACAGCGCGAGTACGACTGGATTCCTGGCTACCGTATGGGGGTCAGGGCTACCGGCACCCTCACGCGTGGCGGTATCGAGTTGGTGAGCATCCTCGGCAAGGAACGGTCGTTGATTCGCTTTGATGAGCGCATCGAAGGCGGCTTCCATGCGCACAACATCTACTGGGCGGATCCCAGCACGGGCTTTATCTGGAAGAGCCGGCAGCAGCTGGGACCCTCCTACACCGTGGAGCTGGTGCAGCTCAAACCTTACCGCGCCGCAAAGGACTGACCATGGGATTTCGATTCTTGCCGCTGCTGGCAGCGTTGCTGGCTGCTGGTCCTGCCCTGGCCAACAAATCGCCGGCGCCCGGCAATCTTGAGGTCGTCGCTGATGGAGCGCTGTCTGCACCGGGAAGCTACACGGTGGCTGTCGGCACCCGGCTTTCCCGGCTTCTCGCAACCACGCAACCCACTGCAGACGCCTATCTGCCCGCATTGGCGCTGTATCGGCAGCATGCACGCCTGCAGCAGGTTCGACTTCGTGCGGGCCTGCAACACGACCTCGACTTACTTGAGGAGCATCAGGATCCGAAGATCGCAGACGCAGCCGCCGGGCTTTCTCGTTGGCTGCAGGACCATCCGGCATCGGGTCGCATACGACTGCCCGTCAACGACATGCGACTGATGCAGGTTCAGGCGGGCAGCGACCCGGTGCTGGAACAGGGAGATGTACTGATCGCTCCTCGCCGACCTGCCACGATCACCGTAGTGGGTGCGGTGGAATCAACCTGTGAGCTGACTCATCAGCCGCTGCGTGATGCGCATGAATACCTGCGCGAATGTGCTGTCACACCTGCCGCAGACCCTGATGAACTCTATGTGGTACAGCCAGACATGACTGTCCAGAAGATCGGCATCGCGCTATGGAACCGCGCCGATCCGCAGCCAGTCGCCCCTGGCGGTGTCATCTTCGTGCCACTGCGCCAGCACGCCGTCGCTGCAGTCGACAGCACCTTCAATGCCGAGTTCGCGGCGTTCATCGCTACCCAGGCCCTGCAACCGTGATTCGCTCCACCCTCTCATCCGCCGGCGCTACGCGCCCTACCGCCTTCGCCCTGTCGCTGCTCGCCCTGTCGCTGGCAGCCGAACTGCATGCACAACAGGCTCCGCCCCCGACTGCCAGCGAATGGGGTGGCATCGGCTTGCTGCAGACACCGACAGCACGCATGGCCGAGGATGGGGATATCGCGTTCACTGCATCGCACAATTCTCCGTACAGTCGATACAACCTGACATTGCAGCCATTCTCTTGGCTGGAAGGCTCGTTCCGATACATCAACGTCTCCAACCTGCGATACGGGGAAACCAGCCTCAGCGGTGACCAGAACTACAAGGACAAGTCGATCGATTTCAAGGTGCGATTCTGGCGCGAAACGCGCTGGACGCCAGATCTTGCCTTCGGCGTGCGTGATCTGGGCGGCACGGGCTTCTTCTCCAGCGAGTACCTGGTCGCGAGCAAGAATTTCGGCCCTATTGATGCATCCGTTGGCCTGGCAACCGGCTACATTGGCAATCGCGGCGACTTTTCGAACCCTCTAGGAGCAATCGATGATCGCTTCAAGGAGCGCCGCCCTATCGCCGGAAGCAATATCAATGACGCCGGCAAGTTCGGGGTGAGCAACATGTTCAAAGGCCCAGTAGGCATCTTTGGCGGCATCACCTACCAAACACCGTGGGATCCCCTGCTAGTCAAGGTCGAGTATGACGGCAATGATTACAGGCGCGAACCGAGACGCAACAACCTCAAGCAAAGTACGCCGGTGAACATCGGATTGGTCTACGCGCCAAATCGAAATGTGGAACTCACAGCCGCTTGGGAGCGTGGTGAGGCGGCCATGTTTTCATTGACCCTGCGCGGGAATCCCGGTCATGCCCCCTCTGCACCTAAGCCCTTCGATCCACCTCCCACAAGGATTGACCGCAGCGCGCTAGCGAACCAAGGAGCATCAAGTGCGACGCAACCGGATTGGAAGTCCGTCGCTGGCGACATCGACGAGAACGCTGGATTCCGCGTAGACAGCATTTCCCGCCGCGGCAGCGAGCTGGTGATCGACGGCTATCAGAATCGCTACGCCAGCCCAGCCAAGGGCATGGGCCGCGCTGCGCGCATTCTTGGCAATACGCTTGACGACAGCTACGACTGGTACACATTCCGGACGACACGTCTGGGCATGCCAACCGTAGACATGTCGATCAAGCGAGAGACCATCGAGGCGTATCTGCAGGGGGCTGCAAGCGAAGATGACCTTCGACGCAGTACCGAGATCAGCGCGCCCACCGCCATCCGGACCGATACCCTCTATCAGGCAGGAAGCCGCCCCTGGGGAGGCGGCTTCAGCTTTGGGTATCGACAGAATCTCGGCGGCCCGGATGGGTTCATCCTGTATCAGGTTTCTGCCAATGCAAGCGGGAGCGTATTCTTCCGTCCAAACGTATGGCTGACAGGTTCGCTGAGCGCGAACGTCATCAACAATTACGACAAATTCCGCTACGACGCCCCGAGCAATGTCCCGCGAGTACGAACTGATATCCGCAGGTACTTGAATACATCCGACCTAACAATGCCCAACCTGCAGTTCAACATTGCAGGCCGACTTGGCAAAGACCTCTACGGTATCGCGTACGCCGGCTATCTTGAGTGGATGTACGCCGGCGTGGGCGGCGAGCTTCTCTATCGACCGATGGGTGAATCATGGGCAGTTGGAGCCAATTTGAACCACCTGCGCCAGCGTGATTTCAATCAGCATTTTGGTTTGCGTGATTACCGAATTACCACGGGCCACGCCACAATTTACTACTCGTTTGACGCACAGGAACGAGTCGTTGGCTCCCTCTCGGTAGGACGGTACCTGGCCGGCGACTACGGCGCCACGATCAATGTCGCGCGTGTTTTCGACAATGGCATGAGCATGGGAGCCTATGTTACGAAAACCGACATGTCTGCCAGGGACTTCGGGGAGGGCAGCTTCGACAAGGGAATCTACTTCAGCATACCGTTTGACAGCATTCTTCCTCGCTCCACCCGCGGCAGCGCAACCATCAACTGGGCCCCCCTTATCAGGGATGGCGGCGCAATGATGGGACGTAAGTACTCGCTATATAGCATTACCGGCGAGCGTGAAGACCGACTTTTCTACGACAACATCCGCTCGATTGCGGATTGAGCGAAGCAGCGAATAGCAAAAAGTGGAGCTGGCTTTACCAGTTCGCAAGAGCCGCCGACCCAGCAAGCAACGCGAGCCACAATCGAACGCCTGCGCCAAGCTCAGTCCTGAAATTTTGCCTGCCCTAGCTTCACCCACAGTTCGGTGGCCTAGCGCTGATGTGACGCCAAGGCCCCCGATAGCCCTACGTCATCCAGCCAAGAATGCGATAGCCAGACGAGGGCTCGACCTCAATCAAATTTCAGTCGGCGAAGCCACCAAAGGTGGAACTGCATGTGCACGCTCTGAGACTTAGCACGCCGATGTAATGATCAGCCGGTTTCTGCTCAGGTCATGCGGTCAATGTAGCCGCATAGACCGCATCTAGGGTCATCATCTTCAGTGCCTAATGTGGGCGCTACTGGCTTTAGAAGGCGATCCAGTCAGCGATCACCCGCATTGCATGGGTTTGGCTCTCAAAGTGATACCTGCGCACGCATTGCTCTTTCAGTGTGCTGATCAAACGTTCCACCATTCCCTACTGCTGTAAGCATTGCAGGGTGATGAACTCCTGCTTCAGGCCGTGGCTGCGCACCAGCCGGGTGCAATCGCGGCTGGTGAATACCAGGCCGCTGTCTGAGCGGACTAGACCGGTCTGGCGACCAACAGGCTAGCCCTGAATGATATCCAGGACCAGAGTCGGCTTGCCTCGGGCGGCGCATCGCCCAACTTGTACGTCTTTCACTTTACTCGTCGCAGCCTTCTTCACGAAAAGCAAACCTCATCCGAAAGGCCTCATTCCACCACGGATACGGCCCATCAAACTCATTTAGCTTGAAACCGTATAACGATTAGAACTGAGAACCGGCGCCTTACGAAGGCCTAGCGCCAATGCGAGAGCGAGGGCCACAAACACACTATTCATTGCCGAGACCGAAAGTGCAGAACTGCAAACTATCCCAATAAACACGGCAACATCATTCTTTGAATATCCACTATTCCTCAGTGCGCACCACATAAACCACAAAAGGAAAGCGAGACCAATGATTCCATGATCAAAAACAACCCGAAGGAAATAAGAGTGCAAAATTACGGAATAACAGCGCCCATCACCCGCGAAACTAAATAAATCATCATAGAAGGCCAGCCGCCCGCAAGCCGAACTAGATAGCGGCGTCAGCGGCATGCTTCCAACTAGAAACTTCCAAGATGGCCAACTCGAAACCTCATTCACGAATACCATCATGAAGTTATATCTATCAATCGACTCAACCCCCCCTCCCTCAGACCGCAGGAAAAAGATAGCCGCCGCGACCGCGCCAAGAGCCAACATGCCTGCAAAGTAAAAAAAGGTTTTGAGACTGAGCCTATTCAGATACAACCCATAGAAAAGCACAAGCAGCGCGAGAACCGAACTTCGCGAACCAGATAGAGCAACAATAGCCAAAAGAACCAAAAACCAATAGGTCATCCTCCGACCGAGATCACCCCTAACCACAAAGAAATAAAGAATAATGAATATCAACTCAAAATTATTCTCAACATATATACCCGGCCTCGACCCCATTCTCGGAGTAAAATTCATAATTATTGAGTATAAATACTTAATCAAAAATGCCACAAGAAGAAATTTAAGAACACGTACTGCAAACTTCCTCGAAAATACATCCGACTTATAGAACAGGCACAAGGGAATCACGTAGAAGAAAGCTTTGTAAGCCTGCGCAAAATCAAGAGGGTGCGCAGGCCTATACAGATTCATCACCACGAACGAACCAAAAACATAGGCAGCTGCTGCAATGAAGAAAGCAATAACCGAGCGTTTCGGCAGTCGAAAAACGATTAATGCAGCAAGGACAAGGACGACCTCAAAAATTGGCCCTGCGGGCAAATAGTTGTACGAGAACGGGCTTAAAAGCCCTACAACTCCCAAGGCAACAAGAGAATAGAAGCACAGCTTCTCCGCAAAACCAACGCGCGCATTAATCATTGCGAGTTCCCAAGCATTAGCACCACCACCACCCGAAGCCCACAACAAAAACTCCAAGTGAATCGATGGCAAAAAATTCTATCGAAAACAAACCCTATCCAGAACGAACGCAACCAATCCAACCGGATAGTCAATAGCGTATCTAGGAATAAGCCTCCCGGGCTCCTTCCATATTCTATATAGCCAACGAAGATTCAATTTGTCCATCAGGAGCGGGTAGTAGCTAACCCCTTCACTCCCAACTAGTTGATCAAGGTATCCGCCGCAAGTGTATCCAGTGCCCTTCCAAGCGTGCGCCCTAAGTTTAAGCAAAAGGTTCTCTTGGTGCGGAGTCCCCATACTGCAGATAACAACATCGCATTGAGCAGCTCGGGCCAGAACCTCCGATAGCATCTCTTCTGGAAAGTAGCCATCAGATACGAACTTGACATTCAACGCTGGATAACGCCTCATCAAATGATCAGCAGCCAATGAAGCCACGCCTGGCGCCGATCCGATCAGCGCCACACTCAGGCCATGCGAGACACACTCGGAAAAGACGACCGGAGCCAGCGACGTGTCGTCGAAACTCTCCCGTTGAACTGTTCGCCCTCCGCAAACCCGCGCAAGTAGAGCTAGAGAGATGCCATCAAAATGAACCAAGAAGGCTTCTCCTCGAAGAACATCAGGCCGCAGGTTCCTCAAAACACGGTAGGAATATGGATTGACGAAGGTATGAAGCCTTCCGTCGAGTCCCTTTCCTGCCCGATGGGAACGAGCTCCATCTACTTCCACAGCTTCTTCTCCACCTTCTTAATTATTCGACTGAAAATATTCTGCCGCCAGGACTTACCCCAGTGATGAATAGCAAACGTGTCGGGAGTGATGTCTTGGAACATCAGCTCCTTGGTAGCAGACTCCCTGTCATACGGATTGTATGGATAGAAATAGTTCGGCGGAAGGACACGCACTCCGTCCTTCGAAATCGTCCGCAGCGTCTCCATGGCCACCTCCGGAGCAATCATGTATGGCCGTTTTGCCTCATGCCGCTCATCGATAAAGTCCATGCATGCACGCATAAATGCGTGCCCCTTAACGGCACCAAATACCCCTGTGGTTGCCCTACCTCTTGACTCTTCACCTATGAACATCTCACAGTCCAAGAGAGGCTCCATGTTCTTGATAACTTCGACATCAGCATCAAGATAAATCCCTCCCTCACTGTGTACGACACGCAATCGCACGTAATCCGAGAGAAATGCCCACTCTTTTCGCGCGTAGCATGACTTCAAAAATGGGGTGTCAATTGCCGTATTGGATTCATCCCAACGCACAATTTCAAAGTCCGGAAGCCACGCATTCCAGCTATCGACACAGCGCTCATACATTGCAGGCAGCGGCTTCCCGCCAAACCAGCAGTAGTGAATCTTCTTGTCAATCACGATGTCACGTCCTTGATAATTTCGATCACCGTCTCTGCGTGCACTCGCTCGCTGAATCTGTCCAACGCCAGGGCCGACCGACCCCAGGCATCGCGACACTGCTCCGGATCGCCGCTGATCTTTTTCAGCGCAGCTCCCCACGACTCAACACTATCGTCGAGCACTACAAAGTAGGGATCAACGGTTTCCGGCAGCCCCCCTCGATTGCTTACAAGCACTGGACGACCGTGCGACAAGGCCTCTATCGCGGCTCGACCAAGCGGTTCATGCCACTGGGACGGCACAAGCAGAACATCGATCGAGGAAAAAATATCTTCAACACGGGATTTCCAGCCGCCATAAATAAGATTGGGCAGTCGAAAGTTCCTCTCTGCCGCTGAAAAATAGAAGAACTTAACTTTCGGCAGCGATGCCGCCAGCCCTGTCAGAACATCCTCACCTTTATGCGCTGAAGGATTGATCATGCCTACATGAAGCTCGGCACGGGGCTGCATGTAGCTATGACACTTACCAGAGAGCGGCGGATAGAGTACAGATATGCGAGCACAAGGAATTCTGAAGTAATTGCCAACCAGCCTCTGCATAAAGTGGCTGTTCGTTATCACTCTATCGGCTGATCGATACGCCCGTCGCACCCGACCTAGTCCTGCGACGTCGAAAGCGAGCGCTTTGAGTCGTGCAATCGCTCCACCGTGATGCTGGCTGTAATAGAGATCTTCGAACGCTCGAGTAATGATCACATGCGCAGCGCCAACACTCCTCTTCATCAGCAAGGAGTAGACGATATCCGAAACGCCATTTGTGGAAAGTACCACACGCACCCCGCTACTACTCAGCACATCGTCAAGCCGCGCCTTGATCCATGTGCGCTTTCGGACCCGGGAAGAGAATCCCTTCTCCGGGAAAGGCGCCGTCAGATGCCTGATGCCATGCCCCGCAAGCAATGTAATGACATTCTTTGAGAGATTTGGCGCAATGACCATACACTGACCCGCGCGGGAAGCATCGATTATCAGCTGCATGTTCGAAACATGACCGCCACTGGCCCCAGCATCACCACGTGCTTTCAGGGCATAAAGAGCAAAAACTATCATTGCGACCCCCAACCAGGACGCAAAGTCCGCGCCAACCACAGATAGAATGCGACCAACGTAGCCTCACCTGTGACAGTAGAAAGTACTGCGCCCCATAATCCGAGAACTGGAATGCAAATGAGATTAAGGCCGACGCAAATTGCGGCCACGGCAAACATAGCGGCAACCTTTGGTCGCACAAAGCAGTCAAGCGAAAGCGACGCCCCAACTGAAATGGAGACAAATCGCAAAGGGATTGCGACAGACAACCCTGAAAGCAAAATACCCGCCTGCCTATACTGATCGCCGAAAATCAGCGGAATGACAAAGGGCGAAGTCACCGCACAACCCAACCCGGCTAGGCTCCCCAGCCCCGCCATCAACTTGACTCCACGCGCGTGAGTCTGAAGATAGCGCTCTTGAGAGTGCGCAGCCCACCGATGCAACCTCGGCAACATCATTTTCTGGTAAACGACATTCGGCACCATGTAAACAGCCATGAGTATCGATGCGGCCGCGCCGTAGGTGCCAGCGGCTGCTGATCCAAGGAGATAGGTGAGGGAGACGATACTGGCCTGGAAGTAGAACTGATAGAAGATCCCTCCCAACCCGTAGGGAAGAGCTCCCTTGCCCGCCTCGATCATTCTCGGAACTTCTGACTGCGCGACGGAGCTCGATAGCAGTCCAGCTGGACCATGACCAACCAGCTTAATTTCGCCTCGTGCAAGACTATTCAGATGGCGCCAACCGGCGACAAGCGTGATCACGGCAACCAAAGCAAATGCCCAGCTCATTGCTTGGGCATCCAGTCCTTGAACCTTGCACAAGAGCAGCGAAACCACCCCCAGTCGAGCGAACTGGGGGACCGTCTGCCAGAGCATCAATGCAAGGGGGCGCTCTTCCAGCAAAAAGCGGGTTCCGATGATCTCCAGAAAAGCCATCGACAACAGATGGAACTGGAGAATCAGTAGACTCGCACCGGCATGACTTGAAGCACCGGCCAACAGTCCAACCACACTGACAAGACAGAGCGCGGAGAAAGTAGACCAAATTCCAAATCGCAGTGAAGCGGGCATCCAGCGCCGCGCCCCCCAACCTTCTTCGCCAAAGACGCGGAGCCAGAAGGACTGCACGCCAAATCCGGCCAGCGGTGCGGCCGCGGTGACCGTAGCCAGCGCCGACGCAAAGATGCCAAATTCACTAGGTCCTAATGCTCTAGCGATAAGAATCTGAGTAGTAAACGCGGCACCCGATCCCAGTAGAGTAAAAATCGAGAGCACCGCTACGCTCGCGCGATCGGAAGACGGCACTGGTCAGTCCGCCCCGAACAAATCGCGAGAGTACGTTCGGGTCGAAACGTCGTAGAGCTCATCATTTACGCGATTTGCAACAATCACGTCAGAAAGCGCCTTAAACACATCAAGATCTCGCACTACTTTCGAGCCGAAGAACACATCCTCTCGTAGCAACGGCTCAAATACGATGACCTCGACGCCTTTCGCCTTCAGCCGTTTCATGACGCCCTGAATACTCGATGCACGAAAATTGTCGGACCCGGACTTCATCGCGAGGCGGTAGATGCCGACAACCTTCGGGCTGCGAGCAAGAATCTCATCCGCAATGAAGTCCTTTCGTGTACTGTTGGAATCGACGATTGCCCGAATCAGGTTCTGGGGAACATCCTGATAATTCGCAAGCAGTTGCTTTGTATCTTTGGGGAGGCAGTAGCCTCCGTAACCAAATGATGGATTGTTGTAGTGCCCACCTATGCGCGGGTCCATGCAGACACCCTCGATCACCTGACGGGAGCTCAGACCATGGGTAGCGGCATACGTATCAAGCTCGTTGAAATAGGCGACGCGCATTGCCAAATATGTATTGGCAAATAGCTTGATTGCCTCTGCCTCAGTTGAATCGCAGAAGAGAGTGGGAATGTCCGTTGCTTCCGCCCCGCCTTGCAAAAGCCCTGCAAAAGCCCTCGCCCTGTCGCTATCCTCGCCCATTACAATACGACTAGGATGGAGATTGTCGAACAACGCCTTGCCTTCGCGCAGAAATTCGGGCGAAAAAATGATGTTCTCCGTACAAAAACGCTTCCTTGCCAATACAGTGAAGCCGACAGGTACCGTTGACTTGAGAATCATGATCGCTGAGGGGTTGACCTCCAGCACGGCGGCGATGACCGACTCGACCGAAGCTGTATTGAAGCGATTGGTCGCAACGTCGTAGTCGGTAGGTGTCGCAATCACCACATAGTCGGCATTCCCATAGGCAGACCGCGCATCCAGGGTTGCATGAAGATCGAGCTCTCGCGTTGCCAGATAGCGCTCAATATCGCGATCCTCGATCGGCGATATCCGGGCATTGATCTGCGCCACCTTGGCTGCATCAATATCAACCGCCATGACAGAATTATGCTGGGCAAGCAGGATTGCGTTTGCCAGTCCGACATAACCAGTGCCCGCAATCGCGATCTTCATGGTTTAAATTCGATTCTAGAAAGATGGCTGCACACACAACCGAGCTTCTGGATAACCAATCCCACTTGAAACTCAGTGATTGCTCGACTTGTACTCGTAGTACCCGTAGCTGTAATAGCCCGTAGCGCGACGCTGCACCGCGTTGAAGATCGCACCCTTGATGCGCACGTTGTTCTGTTCAAAGCGGCGCTTGGCGAGCGCCAGCTCCTTCGCCTGGTTGAGGCCAAAGCGCGCCACCATCAGGCAGGTACCGGCGTGATGGGCAATGATCGCAGCATCGGTAACGGCCAGGATCGGCGGCGTATCCACAATGACCAGGTCGTACTGCGGTGCCAGCTCTTCCAGCAACGCGGTGAAGTTGGCGTGCATCAGCAGTTCCGACGGATTCGGCGGAACATCGCCACGCGCGATGAAGCTCAGATTGTCCAGGCCCGGAAGGCTTCGCACCACCTGAGAACGATCAACTTTGCCCACCAGAAGGTCAGACAGACCTGGCGTCTGCGCTGCACCCAACGCCTTGTGCAGGGTTCCCTTGCGCATGTCGGCGTCGATGATCAGCACGCGCTGCCCGGCCTGCGCGATCACCGCCGCGAGGTTGGAGGACACGAATGTCTTGCCGGCGTTGGGGCTCGCGCCAGAGATCAGCACGATGTTGTTCTTGGCTTCCAGACGCGCGAAGTGCAGGCTCGTGCGCAGGCTGCGCACCGCTTCGATGGCCAGGTCGGCCGGGTCTTTCACCGCCAGCAGATGCAACTTGCCGTCGGCGCGGAACTTGCCGCGGACCGAATCGGTCTGCTGCTGCGTACTCACCGGAATCGAGGCATATACCGGGAGACCCAGCTCTTCGATCTGCGCGGGGTCTTCCACGCCGCGATTGAGCAGCTGCTTCAGCAGTACCAGCGCCACCGACAGGAACGCGCCCAGAACGGTACCGATCAGCACCACCACCGCCTTGCGCGGCTTGACCGGCGTAGTGGCATCGACTTCGGCAGCATCAACGATGCGCACATTGCCAACGGTGCCGGCACGGGCCACGTCCAGCTGCTGCGCCTGATTCAGCATGCCGGTATACATCTCATTGCTGACCTGGAGGTCGCGGGTCAGGCGCAGCAACTCCTGCTGCGCTTCCGGAAGCTGCTTGACCTGTCCCTGGAAGTTGCTCTTGCGCCCCTCAAGCTCGCCGATCTGGCGCATCAGCGCTTGGTAGGCCGGGTGGTCGCGGGTGAACTTGCGGTCCATCTCCGCCTGCTGCAGGCGAAGTTGCTGGATGCTGGTTTCCACGGCCACTTCCTGATCCAGCAGGCCCTTGGTCTGCAGGGTCAGATCCACGGAGTTGGCACGTGTCTGGTAGGCACTCAGCGCCTTCTGCGCCGCATCCACCTGGTTGCGGACATTGGGCAGCTGCTCCTTGACGAAGGTCAGTTGCGCAGAGGCCTCGGCCGAATTGCGCTCGACGTTCTGGCGGACGTAAGCCTGCGCCACCTGCTGCAGGAAGTTCTGCGCCAGGACCGGGTCGGCACTTTCATAGGCCAGGGTAAGGATGCCAGAGTCCTTGCCGGACTCGCTCACGGCAATGTCCTTCTGCAGGTCGTTGATGACCGTCAGATGGCGCTGGCGCGACACTTCGAAGCGCATGCCCGGATGCGCCCGCATCTCGGCAACCTGTGCGGTCACCCCCTTTCCGCTGGCGACCTTGCCGACCTGTCCCTTCAACAGAAGATTGTCGTCTTCGTCGAACAGTTCATAGCTGCTGTTCTCGCCGACGACCAGAGTCATCGGTCGTGCCAGCAGCGCGCGCGGCACGTCCAGCTGGAAGATCTCCAGCTTCTCGCCGCCCCAGCCGAAACGGCTCATGCCAAAGCGAACATCAGCCAGAGCGTCCGGATCGGCACGCTCCGCCTTGCGCGCGACATAGCCGCCCAGCAGCGGGAAGCGATTGGGCTCGATGGTGATATCCAGCTTCAACGCATCGACTGCGCTGCCGACCACCGCACGTGAAGTAATCAGTGCGATCTCGGTGGTTGCCTCTACAGATCCGGTGCCCATGCCCAGCGACTGGCTGATATCCGACAGGCCTGGCAACGAAGGCACCTTCGATTCAACCTGGACGATTGCATCCGCACGATAGATCGGCGTGGCCAGCAACGCGTAGGCCACCGCAACCACGAAGAAGAGCCCGGTAATGCCGACGATCCACCACTTGTAGTCGATCAAGGTTCCAAGCAGCTGGCGCAGATCGATCTCGTCGCTGTCTTCCGGTGCGGAGGTACGGGCTTCAGTGGTCATGGATTAGGGATCTTCAATGCGGGAAAAGAGTTGCAGGACAGGACTTCGCAGCGGACTTCAGAGGTGCCGCGCCCAGCTCTCCACGCCCTCGGCCATCAACTTGTAAACATGCTCGAATGCCGGGCGTTGCTGGCGGTAAGGATCGGGAATCTCCCGATCCTGCTGCCATTTGCCCAGCAGGAAGGTTTTTCCGGACGCCTGCGGCGCGATCTCGGCGATGCGGCGCACGTGCTTGCGCTCCATGGTCAGCACCAGATCAGCGGCTCCCAGGATGGCGTCATCAATCTGGCGCGCGCGATGAGCCAGGCCATCCATGCCCTGCTCAACCAGCAGCTCCTGCGCCGTGGCATCAATGCCATGCCCAACCAGCGCACCGAGACCCGCGGAGGACACCTGGATGCCCCTGCCCTCGACCGCCTGCCGCAGCATCACTTCTGCGGACGGACTGCGGCAGATGTTGCCGACACATACAAAAAGAACATTCTTGAACACTGACCTGGATCCTGTGGCATTCCTTGCAGTGCACACACCCGGCACTACACAGGGCGGCGGCAGCCGCTCAGAATACCCTACAAATGCACCACTGACGATGAAATCACCAGCAGATTCATGGAATTACGTCTCACTTCCAGCCAAAGAGGCTCAGTAGGCCGACTTCTGCCCGAGCACTTTCAGCGCTGTCAGCACGATGATCCGCACATCCAGCGTCGGACTCCAGCGCCGGATGTAATCGATGTCGTACTGGACACGCTTCTTCATCGAGCGAAGCTCCGGCGTCTCGCCACGCAACCCGTGCACCTGCGCCCAGCCGGTAATCCCGGGCTTGACGTAGTGACGATGCATGTAGCGCTCGATCACCCGTTCATAGTGGTCATTGTGCTGGATCGCGTGCGGCCGCGGCCCCACCACCGACATGTTCCCACCCAGAACATTGAAGAACTGCGGGAGCTCATCCAGGCTGCTGCGGCGCAGGAAGGCACCGAATCGGGTCACGCGAGGATCCCCCCGCGTCGCTTGAGTGATCTGCCCTGCGCCCTCCGCATGCACGCGCATGGAGCGGAACTTGAGCATCCAGAATTCCTTACCGCCCAACCCGTGGCGCTTCTGGCGGAACAACACCGGCCCCGGCGAACTCAGCTTCACGCCGATGGCCAATAAAGCAAACAACGGCGCCAACAAGATCACCGCCAGTCCCGCCACAATGATGTCCTCGATCCGCTTGAACAGGCGGAATCGATGGTCCGACAGGCCCTGGCGCACGCCAATCATCGGCACATCGCCCACCTGATGCACCCCAGGATTGAGCGCCCCCAGGCCAGTCGTGTCAGGAATCAGGCGCACTGGCACGGGAAAACGCTCGATCTGCTTGAGCATATCCTTGACTGCTGCCGCGTGCCCGATGGGCATTGACACCCATACCTGATCGAATTCACCCCTATGCTGATCCATGTACAGCGGAACCTCGTCTAACGCACCAAGCCTACGTGGCGCGTCTCCACCACGCCGGGTCGCAATGTCACCGGTGCTCGCAAAGTAGCCAACAACTTCCTTGCCCAGCTCCGGCTTGCCACGCAGAAGGCGATGCAGCTTCAGCGCTGGCGCACGCAGCCCGACCAGCAGGATGCGCTCTCGATCCATCCCACGCGAGCGCAAGCGGTGCAACTGCACCCTCAGCAACACACGCAACAAAGCCATTGCAGCAAGCCCGAACGCATACCACCCTACCAGCCAACTGGATGGAACAGCGTCGGCCACCCCAACGATGACCACATAGATCGAGAACAGAGCAAAGGTGGACGACCAGGCCAGCAGCAGCAACCAGAGATCCGCCAGGAGGCCCCTAACACGCCAGTTGCGATAGACCGGCGCTACCGAAAAGCAGACGATGGCACTGAGGATCACCGCACCGAACACGATTCGCTGGGACGAATCCGGCGCGCCTGCGCCATAGAGCAGGATGTGAGAAAGCACCGCCATTCCTGGCAGCAGCAACAGATCACCCAGACGCAACCCAAGCTCGAGGGCTGCTCGGGCCTCGACACGACGGCGGCCAGCGCGGGCCCGCTCCGCAGGAAGGTCTTCTACTGATCCATGTAGCAAAGCACTTCTCCAGTATCCGCTCGACACGACTCCGAAGGATTCGGCGTCACGTGCATGGACTCCCCAGCCAGCACAGGACTGTCAAGACAACGTCAGTCAAATGTGGAGGAATTGTGAATGAAGTCCAGACCAAAAGATAGGAACCTCAAGTCGGGAGAATCCCCACCCACCCCCGGAAGAATCACCTAAGTAACTAGAATTATTACGAATTTCTAATGTATCCAAATGAATCAAAAGAAATCATTTTGAGTCACAAATCAGACTTTTCGACACACCCTGAGCATCCTGGATCCCTCAGCACTGGTAGACTTTCGTGCAGTTTTCGCAACAAGGACGATGCGTGCCACACATCCTCATCTGCGGCGGCGCCGGCTACATCGGCAGCCACATGGCCCAGTACCTGGCCGAAGCCGGCCACTCCGTAACCGTGCTCGACAACCTGTCCACGGGCCACCGCGATGCCGTCCGCTGGGGCGAACTGCTGGAAGCCGATCTACTGGCCCCCGAAACACTCGAGCGCGCCCTCCAAGGCCGTCACTTTGACGCCGTGATGCACTTCGCCGCACGTTCGCTGGTGGGCGAATCGGTTTCCGCTCCTTACGCCTACTACGCGAACAACGTCACTGGCACGTTGAACCTGCTGGAGGCCATGCGCCGCCACGACATCGATCGCATCGTGTTCTCCTCCACCGCTGCGGTATTCGGCAATCCTCAGTCGGATGTGATCGACGAGGACCACCCCAAGGCGCCCATCAACCCTTACGGCGCCAGCAAGCTGATGGCAGAGCGGATCCTCGCCGATGCAGCCACAGCCTACGGCCTGCGCTCGACCTGCCTGCGCTACTTCAATGCCGCAGGCGCCCTGCCCGACCACGGCATCGGCGAGGCCCATGCCTGCGAAACCCACCTGATCCCCAATGTCTTGCGTGCCGCTTTGGGCATCGGCAACGCCATGAAGGTGTTCGGCGATGACTACGCCACGCCCGATGGCACCTGCGTGCGCGACTATGTACATGTGCAGGACCTGGCCCAGGCCCACGCGCTGGCTCTTGAGTACATGGACCACACGCCCGGCGCGCACGCCTTCAACCTGGGCAATGGCCAGGGCTTCTCTGTCCGCGAAGTCATCGCCGCTGCCGCAGAGGTAAGCGGGCGAAGCATTCCATTTGAGTTGGCGGACCGCCGGCCGGGCGATCCAGCCAGCCTGGTCGCCTCCTCCACCCGCGCTCGGCAACTGCTGGGTTGGCGACCCATATGGACCGAGCTGGCACCGATCATCGACAGCGCCTGGCAATGGCATCGCAACCCGCCCACATGGTCGCCGCAGCCGGCGATTCCTGACACCGCGCGCAGCCTGGACGAAGCCCTGCCTGCCTGAACAGGCATCCCTTACTGGGATGGCGTCTCGGCGTGGCCTCACCCCGCACCGCACCAAAGCGCAACCACCACCCTCTGCTACCATCGGCGGTTCTGTTCATCGCGTCCCCCACCTGCCCGCGATGGCGCCAAACAACGTAACGAAACACAGGAGTCTGCATGTCTTCCGAGCTGCTCAAGTCCCTTGGCCTGGACGCGATCAACGCTGGCACGTACCTGGGCAACGGGGAGTGGTCGAGCGCGACCAGCGGTGAGCTGATCACCCCGGTCAACCCGACCACCGGCGAGCCGATCGCGCAGGTCCGCGCGACCACCGAGGCCGAGTACGAGACCGTCGTCGCCCTTGCCCAGGAGGCCTTCAAGGTCTGGCGCACCACGCCGGCCCCACGCCGCGGCGAAGCCGTGCGCCTGTGCGGCGAAGCACTGCGCAAGCACAAGGACGCGCTGGGTTCGCTGGTTGCGCTGGAAATGGGCAAGAGCAAGCCGGAAGGCGATGGCGAAGTGCAGGAGATGATCGACATCGCCGATTTCGCCGTGGGCCAGAGCCGCATGCTGTACGGCTACACCATGCATTCCGAGCGCCCCGGCCACCGCATGTACGAGCAGTACCACCCGCTGGGCCTGGTCGGCATCATCTCGGCCTTCAACTTCCCGGTCGCGGTGTGGAGCTGGAACTCGTTCCTGGCGGCCATCTGTGGCGACGTGTGCATCTGGAAGCCGTCCAACAAGACGCCGCTGACCGCCATCGCCTCGCTGAAGATCTGCAACGATGCCCTGCGCGAAGCCGGCTTCCCGGACATCTTCTTCCTGATCAACGATGCCGGCACTGCGCTGTCGGAAAAGATGGTCGATGACCGTCGCGTGCCGCTGATCAGCTTCACCGGCTCGACCCAGGTCGGCCGCACGGTCAACGAGAAGGTCGCGCGCCGCCTCGGCCGCTGCCTGCTGGAGCTGGGTGGCAACAACGCCATCATCCTGGACGAAACCGCCGACCTGAAGCTGGCCGTGCCGGGCATCGTGTTCGGTGCGGTCGGTACCGCCGGCCAGCGCTGCACCACCACTCGCCGCCTGATCGTGCACCGCTCGATCTACGCCGACGTGCTGGCCACGCTGGTCAAGGCCTACAAGCAGGTTGAAGGCAAGATCGGCGACCCGACCGACGCCGCCAACCTGATGGGCCCGCTGAACAGCGATGGCGCCGTGCAGCAGTTCCTCGATGCCATCGCCCAGGCCAAGTCCGCCGGCGGCACCATCGAAACCGGTGGTACCCGCATCGACCGCGCAGGCAACTTCGTGCTGCCGGCGATTGTCTCCGGCCTGAAGAACAGCGACGCCGTGGTCCAGCACGAGACCTTCGCGCCGATCCTGTATGTGATGCCATACGACAGCATCGACGAAGCCATCGATATGCAGAACGGCGTGCCGCAGGGCCTGTCGTCCTCGATCTTCACCCAGAACCTGAAGACCGCCGAGAAGTTCCTGTCGGCCGCCGGCAGCGACTGCGGCATCGCCAACATCAACATCGGCACGTCCGGTGCGGAGATCGGCGGCGCCTTCGGTGGCGAGAAGGACACCGGCGGTGGCCGCGAGTCCGGCTCGGATGCGTGGAAGGTCTACATGCGTCGCCAGACCAACACCATCAACTATTCGGATTCGCTGCCGCTGGCGCAGGGCATCAAGTTCGATCTGTGATGGCAAACGACGCGGACACGTCTGTGGGTCAGAGCCCCTCCGGGGATCTGACCCCAGCGAAGGGTCGGACCCCCGCAGGGGCCCCGACCCTCGATTTCACCGGCCGCCGCGTGTTGATTGCCGGCGGCAGCAAGGGCATTGGCCGTGAAATGGCGCTGGCGTTTGCCGGCGCCGGTGCGCAGGTCTCGGTCTGCGCGCGCGGCCAGGCCGGTCTGGATGCCCTGCGTGCCGATGCACGGGTGCAGGGCTTCGAACTGCACACATTCTCCGCCGATCTGGCCGATCCCGGCCAGATCCAGGCCTGGCTGCAGGCCACCGCCGATGCACTCGGTGGCATCGACGTGCTGGTCAACAACGCCACTGGCTACGGCATGGCCGACGATGAGGACGGCTGGGCCGCCAGCCTGCAGATCGACCTGATGGCGGCCGTTCGGGCCTCGCGTCTGGCCCTGCCCTGGCTGCGCGCGTCCAGTGACGCCTGCATTCTCAATCTCTCTTCGATCGCCGCGCAGCAGCCGCGCCCCGGTGGTGCGCCCTACGCCGCCGCCAAGGCCGCGCTTTCGCACTACACCACTTCGCAGGCACTGGCGCTGGCCAAGGATCGGATCCGGGTCAATGCCATCGCACCGGGCTCGATCGAGTTCGATGACGGCCTCTGGGACCGCCGCCGCACCGAAGATCCCGCTCTGTACCACGGTACGCTGGCGAAGATTCCGTTCGGTCGCTTCGGCCACCCGCGCGAGATCGCCGATGCCGCCCTGTTCCTGTGCTCGCCGCTAGCGCGCTGGGTCACCGGCAGCGTGCTCAACGTGGATGGCGGCCAGGTGTTGATGGGCTGAATTTGTAGAGCCGAGCCCATGCTCGGCTTGCGCGCAAAGCGCGGTCCATACCGCATCGGCCCAGAGTTCAGCCGAGCATGGGCTCGGCTCTACAGGGCACTGCCCATGGGATTGCCCGGGCAGAGGCACTATCATGTGCACACTGCCAAGGAGGACCCCGATGAGCGTGGCACCCCGACAGACAAGCGCCCTGGCCGTGGTCAGCCTGGTCATGGGCATCGCCAGCTGGACCGTCCTGCCCTTCGTGGCCAGCATCGTGGCCATCATCACCGGCCACATGGCCCGCGCCGAGATCCGCCGCCGCCCGCATGAACTGGAAGGCGATGGCTTGGCCGTCACCGGTCTGGTACTGGGCTGGGTGATGGTCGGCGCCGTGATCGCCGCCATTCTGGTCTTCATCCTGTTCTTCGGGGGCCTGGCCTGGCTCGCCGCGATGTCGAACTGACGCCATGACCACTTCCGACAGCACTGAACGCTTCAGCAGCCGCGTCGCCGACTATGTCCGTTACCGGCCCGATTACCCGCCCGCCCTGTTGGAGTGGCTGCATGGCCCGATGGGCGTCAGCCACGAGGCCGTGGTCGCCGATATCGGCGCCGGCACCGGCATCTCCAGCCGTCTGTTCCTGGCCACCGGCCATCCGGTGGTTGCCGTTGAACCGAATGCGGCCATGCGCGGCGCCGCTGAGGAATGGCTCGCGCCGCAATACCCACGATTCAGCGCAGTCGATGGCCGCGCCGAGGCCACCGGGCTGCACGAGGCCAGCGTTGATCTGGTCAGTGTCGCGCAGGCCTTCCACTGGTTCGACACCGTGGCGGTGCGCGCCGAGTGGCAGCGCATCCTGCGTCCAGGTGGCCTGGCACTGATCTACTGGAATTCGCGCCTGCTCGATGCCAGCCCGTTCCTGATCGGCTACGAACAGCTGCTGCTGGACTACGGCACCGACTACACCGCCGTGGCCGAGCGCTACCAGGACGATGCCACCATGCAGGCCTGGTTCGGCCCCGGTCTGCGCGGCATGGTGGAGCTGCCGAACGTGCAGTATCTGGATTTCGACGCCCTGCGCGGGCGCCTGCTGTCCTCCTCCTACGCACCCCAAGCCGGTCATCCGCGCCATGCGCCGATGATCGCCGCCCTGCAGGACCTGTTCGCCGACCACGCGGTCGACGGCCAGGTCGCCTTTGAATATCGAACCCGAGCCTTCCTCGGCACGCTGGACTGAAACCTACGCATGTATTCGCTTGCCCGCCCCTTCCTGTTCTCGCTCGACGCCGAGCGCGCCCACGGCCTCGGCCTGTCCGCACTGGACCTGGCCTACCGCACCGGCACCACGCCGCTGCTGGCCGCACGCATCGCGCCGATGCCGAGCACCGTGTTCGGGCTGACGTTCCCCAATCCGGTCGGCCTCGCTGCCGGCCTGGACAAGAATGGCGAGCACATCGATGCACTGTTCGCGCTCGGCTTTGGCTTCGTCGAGATCGGCACCATCACCCCGCGTCCGCAGGCCGGCAATCCGCAGCCGCGTCTGTTCCGGCTGCCGGCGCACAACGCGATCATCAACCGCATGGGCTTCAACAACGCGGGCGTGGACGCGCTGGTGCGCAATGTCGAACGCGCGCGCAACCGCCGCGGCCTGCTCGGCATCAACATCGGCAAGAACAAGGACACCCCCAACGAACAGGCGGTGGACGATTACATCGCCTGCCTGGACAAGGTCTATCCGCTGGCCGACTACATCACCGTCAACATCTCCTCGCCCAATACCGCCGGCCTGCGTGAACTGCAGGAAGAAACCGCGCTGCGACAGCTGGTCAGCCAGCTGCGCGACCGCCAGGAAGCACTGGCCGCGCAGCACGGCCGCCGCGTGCCGATGCTGGTGAAGGTGGCGCCGGACCTCAGCGAGCGCGACATCGATGCCGCCGCGCGCGTGCTGGGCGAGCTGCAGGTGGACGGCGTGATCGCCACCAACACCACCATCGACCACAGCAAGGTGGCCGGCGATCCGCTGGCCAACGAGGCCGGCGGCCTGTCCGGTGCGCCGGTGCTGGAGCAGTCCACGCTGGTGCTGCGCCGCCTGCGTTCGCGCCTGCCCGAATCGGTACCGCTGATCGGTGTCGGCGGCATCCTGTCCGGTGCCGATGCGGTGGCCAAGATGGCCGCCGGTGCGGCGCTGGTGCAGTGCTACAGCGGCCTGATCTTCCGTGGCCCGGCGCTGGTCTCCGAATGCGTGGAGGCGATCCGTCGCCGCCGCGAAGCGCCGAGCCGCGGCGCGGTGGCCCCACTGTGAGCGCGCCCATCGATACCGCCGACAACGCCGCGCCGCTGCGCTGGACGCTCACCCGCAATGCACCGCTGCAGGCGCTGAACACCTTCCATGTGCAGGCCAGCGCAGCGCAGCTGCTGGAACTGCACGATGCCGCACTGCTGCCGGACGTGCTGGCGTTGCCCGAGGTGGCCAGCGGCCCGCTGCTGGTGCTGGGCAGCGGCAGCAACGTACTGATCGCCGAAGACCTGCCCGGCACCGTGCTGGTGTTCGGCAACCGGGACATCAGCTTCCTGGAACACCGCGCCGACCATGCGGTGATCCGTGCCGGTGCCGGCGTGCCCTGGCATGGCCTGGTGATGTGGTCGCTGCAGGAAGGCCTGTCCGGGCTGGAGAACCTGGCCCTGATCCCCGGCACCGCCGGTGCCGCGCCGATCCAGAACATCGGTGCCTACGGTGCGCAGGTCGGCGAGTTCATCCAGGCCGTTGAAGCCTGGGACTGCCAGGAACAAACCTGGGTACGGCTGGACAACGAACAGTGTGGCTTCGCCTACCGCGACAGCGTGTTCAAGCAACAGCCTGATCGCTACCTGATCACCGCCATCGAGCTCAAGCTGCCGCTGTTGCACGACCTGCGCATGGACTACGCCGGCATCCGCGAGGAACTGCAGGCGCAGGGCGTGGAGCTGCCGAGCGCTGTAGACGTGGCCAACGCGGTGATCGCGATCCGCCGCCGCAAGCTGCCCGACCCGGATGTACTGGGCAACGCCGGCAGCTTCTTCAAGAACCCGGTGCTGCCGCTGGAACAGGTCGACGTGCTGCTGCAGCACTTCCCCGAGCTGCCGGTGTTCCCGTCCGACCAGGACGGCAAGCGCAAGGTCTCGGCGGCATGGATGATCGAGTCCTGCGGCTGGAAGGGCTTCCGCGAAGGTGATGCCGGCGTGGCGCCAAGCCACGCACTGGTGCTGGTCAACCACGGCAACGCCACCGGTGCTGAACTGCTGGCGCTGGCGCGACGCATCTCCGCTTCGGTGCTGGAGAAGTTCGGCGTGCCGATCGAACCGGAGCCCCGCCTGCTCGGCGCACAGTGGTGAACAGCCCCGCCCTCTCCCCCAGCGCCACCCCGATGCGGGCGGCGCTGCTGATGCTCGGCAGCACCATGGCGTTCGGCCTGATGGCGGTGGCCATCCGCTATGCCACGCGCTACGTGCCGACCCAGGAAGTGGCGTTCTTCCGCAATGCCTTTGGCCTGCTCGCGTTGCTGCCGATGCTGCTGCGCCCCGGCCACGCGCCGCTGAAGACCCAGCAGCTGCCGCGCTATTTCGTGCGCAGTGCGATCGGCCTGGGCTCGATGCTGTGCGCGTTCTGGGCACTGGGCCACCTGCCGCTGGCGCAGGCGGTTTCGCTGTCGTACTCCACGCCGTTGTTCGTCACCATCGCTGCCGTGCTGTGGCTGGGTGAAACCGTGCGCGTGCGCCGCTGGGCCGCGGTCGTGGTCGGCTTCATCGGTGTACTGGTGATCGTCCGCCCCGGCACTGCCGGCTTCACGGCCGGCAGCCTGGTCGCTGTCGGTGCGGCCGTGCTCAGTTCGCTGGTGGCGATCCAGATCAAACAGTTGACCCGTATCGACAGCGCGGACACCGTGGTGCTCTATACCTACGTGTTCTGGGTACCGCTGTCGCTGGTCCCGGCACTGTTCGTCTGGGTCTGGCCCACCGGCGTGGCGTGGCTGTGGTTGCTGGCCACCGGCGTGCTCGGCACTGTCGGCCAGCTGCTGTGGACGCGTGCACTGCGCCTTGGCGAAGTCTCGGCGCTGACCCCGATCAGCTTCCTGCAGCTGCCACTGGTGACGCTGTGCGGCTGGCTGCTGTTCAACGAAACGGTGGACCGCTGGACGATCATCGGCGCCGGCATCATCCTTGCCGCGAACGCCTACATCGCCCACCGCGAAGCCGTACTGTCGCGGCGTGCCGCAAGTGCAGCGGCCTCGGCAGCGGCCAAGCCCGCCGAGTAGATCCACGCATGGCGTGGATCTACAGCCCGCGATACACCCGCTCCGCCGCATCGAACACATTGCCCGGCGCGAACTGCTCGCCCAGGTAATGCAGTGACTGCCGGCGCAACTGCGGCGAACGCTCCTCCCCATCACTGCCCAGCAGCACCTGCTGGAACTCGATCAGGTCCTGCAGGATGCGCCAATGCCGGTACCAGGCAATCCAGCGCGGGTCGCCGCGGTCGCTGCCGTAACCGTCCTCGAAGCCCAGCGGATTCTCGCGCCCCCAGCGCCCACCAACGGCCGCACCGATGAACATCAGGTCGCGCTCGCGCGGTGCCAGCGACAGGCCATCCCAGTCGATCAGGTGCAGGCCACCGTCATTGCCCATCAGCAGGTTGCCGGCATGCAGATCGGTGTGGCACAGATGCAGGTCTACCGGCACGTCCTGCAATGCCACGAGCAGTTCCCGTGCCTGCGCATGCAGCGCCGCGATGCGCGCATGCTGCCGGTCCCATACCGAAACGAAGGCGCGGCCCAGCCCGTCCTTCGCGGCCGCCAGGCCTGCGCCAGCCAGCCATTGCCCAACGGTTTCCAGCGCCGCGGTTTCCAGCCCTACGATCGGCAGCGCCTGCTGCAGTTCCGCTGGCAGCTGCGCGCCGTGCAGGCGCCGTAGCACCTCCCCCAGCCGTTTCCACTGCGTGCGGCTCAACGCCGCCTCGAACCCGGACTGGCCTTCCACATAAGGGAACAGGGTGAACTGCAATCCCCAACGCTGCACCGACGCACCACCGGTCAATGCCGGCCACGGCGCGACGATCTCATCGATACCCAACGAGCCGCGCAACCAATGCAGGCTGTCCCACACTGCGGGGTCGACCTGGTAGGTGCGGCATTTCAACCACCACTGCCCGTGCCGCGCATCGACGCGATACACGCTGGCATTGGCGTCGGCACCCACCGGGCGTGGCACCACGGCGGTGGGAGTGATGCCATAGGATTGTTGCAGGACTTCGCCGAGATGCTGCGCCGAAGCGAATGACATGGATGCAAGCGGAAAGTGTTACCTGCCGCCACTATCGCAGATGCACTCGCCACGACACAGACATGTCCGTCACAACATCGCCTCGGCACGACCAGAGAACTAACCTGCGATGCGCCGCATCACCGCTTCCAGCGGGCCGCGCGCGAACTGCCACGACCACAGCCATGCCGCCCCCGTCGCCACCATCAGGAACAACAGTGCCCACAGCAGCACCGACGCGAGCGATGCACTGCCATCGAGCAGGCCTAGGCTTTCCAGCGTACCCATACCCAGCAGGATGTGGCCGACGTACAAGGTCAGGGTCATGCGCCCGGCCGCAGTGAACGGCTCCAGCCAGTCACCCGGTCGCACACGCGTCAGCCACAGACAGGCGGCAATGACACTGCACGCCGCGCCCGCACCAGTGAGTACGTAGGCCGGTCCCGGCGGCATCGGCTGCGTTCCCAGCCACGCCTGCCAGGGCGTTCCCTGTGCGAGGTGCTGCACACTGTGGCCTGCGCCGATCAGCAGCAGGCCCAGCACCAGCAGCCCACGCTGCACCCGCGGCTGCGCCAACAGCAAACGTGCCAGCAACATGCCCAGCAGGAAGAAGCACAGCCACGGCAGCAACGGATGGAACCCATTGAACAGCAGATTGCGCGCGGCACCCGGCCATTGCCACAGGCCGGCGTATTCCAGCGTCTGCCAGTTCCATCCCTGGCTGTAGTCCCAGTGCAGCAGCATCCAGAACGAACAGGCCGCCAAGCCGATGATGCTGGCCAGCAACACCCGCGGCGAGGCACGCAGCCACACCACGGCCAACGCGAAATACACCGCGTAGTAGTGAAGGATATCGGCCGGGAACAGGGTCAGGTTGAGCAGGCCCAGCACCATCAGAAACAGTGCGCGCCGCCAGGTCTGCACACTGGCCGGCCACCACCCCTGCCGATGCGTGGCCAGCACCAGGCCAAGGCCGGCCAGGGTGACGAAGGTCGCCGAGGCCTTGCCTTCCAGCAGATGGAAGAAGCCAGCCAGCCAACCTCCGCTCTCCGCGGGAACCGCCATCGCAAGGCGGAAGTTGACCAGCACCATGCCGGCCAATGCCAGATAGCGCGCCAGATCGAGGCCGTGCAAACGCCGGTCGACGGCGCTCATGCGCGTGCCCCGAGCAGCAGCGCGAGCAGGCCCAGATCCAGCGATGCCTCATCGGTGCCATCGGCGTCGCCCAGCCCCCGGCGCAGCGCGTCGCTTTCGATGGCATCCAGCAGCACCTGCGCCTGCAGTGCCGGGGCCAGCACGGGACGCCTACGTTCGCGCTGCGCCACGTGTTGCAGGGCTTCGGCCAGCGTTGCCTGCAATTGCCTGCGATTGGCCGCGAATGCCTCGGCCACGGCAGGATTGCGTGCGCTCTCGGCCAACACTTCCACGGCGAGCGTCGCCCATTCCGGCTGCCGGCACAGTGCGTGGAAATCCTGCAGGAAGGTCAGCACCTGTGCGCGCTCGCCGCCGGCTGACGCCAACTGCTGCATCAGCGGCGCCAGTTCTTCGCTCTCGGCCGCCGCCACCGCAAGAATGATCGCTTCCTTGCCCGGGAAGTGGTTGTAGAGATTGCCCAGGCTGACACCGGCCGCCTGCGCGATGTCACGCATGCTGGTCTGGTGGAATCCCATTGCGAGGAAGCACTGCAGCGCCGCCTGCAGGATCAGGGTCACGCGCTGCTCATTGCGGTCGATTCTGCTCATGCCTCGAATAGTGAACGAACGTTCGTCCGCTTTGAAGAGGGTATCCCGGCCACCACCGGGCTTCGTTCAGGCAGCCTTGACCTCAACCGCTGTTGAGGCCCGATGCTGCCCGCCCCGCCCACCGCTCAACCCGGAGTTGCTGCATGCCAAGGATGATCTCCACCCTGCTCGACAGCCGCGTGCTGTGGTTCCTCGCCCGACTGCTGCTGGCCGTGGTGTTCCTGTCCTCGGGTCTGGCCAAGCTGCTGGCGTGGGACACCAGCGTGGCCGAAATGCAGGCGGCCGGGCTGCAACCGCCCGCGCTGTTCAACCTCGCCAGCGCCGTGCTGCTGTTGGGCGGTTCACTGTGCCTGCTGCTTGATCGCCTGCTATGGCTGGGCAGCGGCGCGCTGGCGGTGTTCATGCTGCTGACCATCGTCATCGTGCATACCTTCTGGACCACGCACGGCGCGGAACAGCAGCTGGCGCTGTTCTTCGCGCTGGAACACCTGAGCGTGGTCGGCGGCCTGATCTGCGCGGCCATCGCCAGCCATGCGCGGGCTCAGAAGAACTCGTCGAGCAGCCGATAGAACGCCAGCCGGCGCTCATCAGCCACCGCGCCATAGCGCCGGAACAACGGCGCGACCCAACGCGTGTCGCCGACGTTGTGAACCAGGCTGCGCGCGGCCAGCGCCAGGTCCTGGTAGCGGTCGGCCACGCCCAGCCGCCCACAGTCGATGAAACCACTGAAACGCCCCTCGACCGCCATCAGGTTCGGCAGGCATGCATCGCCATGGCTGACCACCAGATCTTCATGATCTGGCCGGGTGCTGCACAGTTCGGCGAAGACCTGCTGCGGACTCTGCCCCAGGCGTTCGTCATCGAAGTCATCGGCGTCCACCAGACCCGCCTCGACGCGGGCGGCGGCGGCCTGCAGGCGCGAGGCCAGTCGCTGGTCGAACGGACAGGCTGCCACCGGCAACGCATGCAGGCCGCGCAGCGCGTCGGCCAGCAGTTCCACCAGTTGCTGCGGCGCCAGTTCCGGCGACGAGGCCAGATCACGGCCGGGCAGCGCACTCATCAGCAACCAGCGCCGGCCCGCCTCTTCGGCTGTAGCAATCACCACCGGCGCCGGCTGTCCCTGTGCCTGCAGCCAGCGCAGGCGCGCGATCTCATCGCCCAGCTCACTGAAGGCGTCGATCACTTCCGACTTCAGGAAGGCGTCGGCCTGCCCGGGACGATGCACCCGCGCGACATCCGCACGCGACACGCCGATCGACTGCCGCTCGATGCGGGCATCGGCCAAGCCCTGCTGCCACGCTCGCGGCAAGGGCATGCCGTGGTTACCTGCGTGGATTGCATCCATTGCTGAGTGTTCCTGTTGTCGGTGGCCCCACGGATTCTCGCTCATCCGGCCCTGGCCATGGCCCACAGGCATGCCGAAAGGTACATGCCCAGCCCGAACACCGAATGTGCGAGCAGGCTGCGCAGGCGAGCCTTGACCGGCGCCGGCGTCCTGGACGCGGCAATGCCTGCGCCCATCCCGGGCTGCATGATGAAGAACGGCGCGACAATGCTCAGAATGCCGAACAACAGTGCCGGCAACAGCGTTGGCGACTGCACCCAGCCATCGCCGACGACCGCGAGCAGTGCCGCCGCGAAGAACACGCCGATCAGGTAGTGCGCCGACCAACCCAGCACACGCTCCCCCTTTACCGGCGCGGCCCGGCCGATCGCCTCGTGGCGGAAGCGCCCGCGTCGCAGATGGCCCAGCCAGCGCCCGACCATCCCGAAGTCCAGCGTGGGAATGCCGAACACCCGCCGTTGCAGCACCGACCACAGGTCCAGCACGGCGGTGGCGCCAACGCCGATCATCAGGGCGTCCGCCAGGAATGCCGAAGATCCGTCCATGATGAGTACCTTCAATTATTTGCTTGAATGATAGAGCGATGGTAGCGTGCTGATCATGAACGCTTCAAGTCACCTGCCGCCGTCGCCGCTGGAGGCGCTGGCCGAGATCGCCCGCACACTCGGCCATGCCCACCGGCTCGCGCTGCTGGAGCACGTCGCCCAGGGCGAACGCGCAGTAGAACGCCTGGCCGAGTTGACCGGGCTCTCGGTGGCCAACACCTCCCAGCATCTGCAGCAGCTGCGCCGCGCCGGCCTGGTGCAGACCCGCCGCGATGGCAAGCGCATCCTCTACCGCAGTGGTGACGGCCCGCTGGGCAATCTGCTGGCCGCACTGCGTGACTATGCCGACCATCAGCGCAGCGAGATGCACGGCGTGATCGCCGACAGCGTGCATCGCCGCGACACGCTGGAAGGGATGACCGTAGAGCAGCTGCTGGCACAGCGAAGCGATGTGGTACTGCTGGATGTGCGTCCGCGCGAGGAATTCGATCTGGGCCACCTGCCCGGCGCGCTGAACATTCCCGCTACGGAACTGCGCGAACGGATGGACGAACTGCCGCGCGACGTCCACATTGTCGCTTACTGCCGCGGCCCCTACTGCGTGCTTTCAAGCGCTGCCGTAACGCAGCTGCGCGACGCCGGACTGACCGCGCAGCGCCTCGCTGCCGGCTATCCGGAATGGAAGGCGGCCGGACTGCAGGTGGATCTGCCCGCACACTGAGCGAGACTTTGTCATGGATGATGCCTTCTCCCCGTTGATCCATGCCGCCTGGCAGGGCGTGTTCGCCGGGGCACACACCCTGCAGAACGATCAGATGCTGCGCCTGGCGTGCAGTGATGATCTCGACGAGGGCGAGGACGGCATGCTGCTGCAGCCAGTCGCGGGCCCCGCACGCGCACTGTTGCGCCCTGCCCTGGCGGCTCGCCTGCACCTGCACGCGCAACCGCACTGGACGCTGGCGCAGCTGCAACAGCGCCTGCAGCAGCTCGGCCAGCGCACGCATGGTGCGGATCGCGTCTTCTACTTCCCTGCCGCAGAACTTGCAGCCCTGGCCGAGCGCCCGGCACCGCCACACATCCGCCGTCTCGACGCGGCCGACGCCGCCGCGTTCGACGTGTTCCAGGCCAGCGCCAGCGAAGAGGATCTGGATGCGGCCTGGGTTGAACTGGACCACTGGCAGGTGTTCGGCGCCTTCGATGGCGAGCGGTTGGTTGCCGCGGGAAGCATGTACCCGTGGGGCCTGGATCCGGCCCTGGCCGACATGGGCGTGCTGACCCTGCCCGAGGCCCGCGGTCGCGGGCGCGCGCGCCAGCTGGTACACGCCATGGCCGTGTCAGCGCAGGCGGCCGGGCTGCAGCCTCAGTACCGTTGCCAGCTCGACAACACCGCCTCGATCATTACCGCCGAGCGCAGCGGCCTGCGCGCGTTCGCCGACTGGGACACCGTTCTGGCAGTCGATTGAGGCTACCGCAGTACAACAAGGAAGCAACATGAAATTGATGGTCATCGGCGCCAGCAGGGGCCTCGGTCGGGCGTTCGTGGAAGGCCTGTGCAGTGCGGGCGACACCGTCATCGGCGTTTCGCGCAAGCGTCCACGCGATCTTGAATGCCCCGAGGATGTCACCCTGCAGTGGATCGAAGCCGATCTGTCCCAGCCCACCCTGGCTGCCAATCACATCGCAGCGCAGGCACCGGCCGATCTGGATGTGCTGATCCACAACCTGGGCATCTGGGAAGAGACCGCCTTCAGCGACGAGTACGCCTTCCTCGACGAGAGCGATGCCGCGCTTGCTCAACTGGTCGACGTCAACATCACCGCCACCCTGGTGCTGCTGCAGCGCCTGCTGCCGCGGGTGCTCGGCGCGCCACGCCCGCAGCTGGTGCTGACCGGCTCGACCTCGGCGCTGCCGCGCAGTGGCCGCCCGGAAGTGGCGTTCGGCGCATCCAAGTTCGCACTCAACGGCATCGCCGATGCACTGCGCGAGGGCTTCCGCGATCGCCGCCTGGCGGTGACCAGCCTGCAGCTGGGCTACCTCAACACCGACGATGCACTGTCGGTGCCGGTTGCAGAGGCCGCAGCGCGCGGCGACGGCGAACGGGTGCCCGTACATGACGTCGTTGCGATGGTGCGCGCGCTGCTGCAGTTGTCACCGTCCGGCTTCGTGCGCGAACTGGTACTGCCGGCCATCGCCGACCCGCGCTACTGACTACCGCTGCGCAGGCCAGGCTCAACCTCTTCGCGCAACAGATACCCAAGCACGATGGCGGTCAGCACGGTCGCCATCGCCAGAACACACAGCTGGCCACGGACGGCCTCCAGGTACGCTTGGGCCAGCACCGTTCTCGAAACCCCGGGCAACGCCTCCACCGCTCCGCCAAGGTCGCCCATGGACAGCCTGTGCACCGCGGCACGGGCCACGTTGCCGGCCTCCAGCATCATGTTCCCTCCAATCCGGGCCGAGAGCATGATGCCGACAAGCGCGAGGGCAATGGAATCGCCTGCCAGTCGCATCGCATTGAAGATGCCAGCGGCCATGCCTGCCTGCTCTTTGCCGACCACGCTGACCGCCAGGCCATCCATGATCCCCCAGGGCAGGCCGATGCCGATTCCGATGACCAGCATCGGCATCCAGCGCACCGACGGGATCTGGAACACCTGCGCCAGCCATGCCAGCCCAAGGGCGCCGATCAGCAGGCCCGCACAGCACAGCGTCCGCGCCGGCATCCAGCGCAGCAGGTAACCGGCAACCAGGGGAACAACCAGCAAGGGTGCAGACAGTGCTGCCATCGCCAGTCCAGCCTCGGTGGGCCGCAGTCCTTCAACACCGATGAAGCCAGCCGGCAGCACGACCAGAAGGACGACGTAGGAGAACGCAGGGGCAGCGGCCAGAATCTGCACGCCAACAAAGCGCCGGTTGCGGAACAGCCCGAGATCCAGCAAGGGTGTTCGATGGGAGCGTTCAACGGCAATGAACACGCCCAGCAACACCACCGGGAGCGCCAGCAGTATCAGCGTCTGCGGCTGCAACAGGCCACGTTCCGGCAGCACGATCATGGCGTAGGTGAGTGAGCCCAGCGCCAGCATGAAGGTGATGGCGCCCAGCCAATCCAGGCGTGGCGAACCGGCGTTTCTCGATTCGACGGATGACGTGGCGACCAGCGGTACGGTCAGGGCGGCCAGCAACGCAGGCAGGAAGAACACCCATTCCCAGCCCAGCGCATCGATCAACCCGCCTGCCAGCAGCGGACCGCCTGCGGCCCCTGCACCAAAGGTGGTGCCGATCAGGCTGAACACCCTGGCCCGCGCCTGGCCGTCGAACACCTGCGCCAACGACGCCATCGCACCGGCAAACGCTGCCGACGCTGCCATCCCCTGAAGCAGTCGCAGGGCATTGATCCACGCCACATTGGGCATCAAGGGAATCAGGCCGGTGACAAGCGCAAACAACGCGCCGCCCAGAATCCAGATCCGGCGCCTGCCATGCAGATCGGCCAGCCCACCGGCCACCAGCGTGGTGCAGCCGTAGGTCAACAGGTAGGCGTTGATGATCCAGGACAACGCCGCCGGGGAACCGCCCAGTGCCTCCCGGATGGCAGGAATGCCCACGGCGGGGCTGGCAATGCTCAAGGGAATGGTGAGCGCCGTCAGACAGCCCGCCAGCACCACGCCAAAGCGTGATGATCCGGCCGTCTCAGCAGAGGCAACAGACATGTCGATGAAGCTCCAGCGTGGCCAAGCGCCACCGCATTGATGCTATCGACGACGCTATTGTGGAAAAATCCTTCATTCGGTCCATGCTTTAATGACACAAACGTCATCAATGGCCACGTCATGGACAGCTTTGCCGGTCTCAGCCTCTTCGTTCTGGTTGCCGAGGCACGCAGCTTCGCGGCCGCAGCACGACAGCGTGGCATCACCCCTTCGGCCGCAAGCAAGACCATCGCCCGGCTGGAAGAGCGCCTGGGCGCCCGCCTGCTGAATCGCAATACCCGCAGTGTCAGCCTCACTGCCGAAGGTGAGCAGTTCCTTGAACGCTGCCGTCGCATCATGCTCGAGGTTGCTGCGGCGGAGCGCGAACTGACCGACGCCCACGCCGCGCCCAGCGGTCGCCTGAAGGTCAGTCTTCCACTCGCCAGCGGGCTGATGCTGCCGGTGCTTTCAGCGTTTGCGCACCGCTTCCCCGCCATCGAACTCGACCTGCACTTCAGCGACCGCCTGGTCGATGTCATCGAGGAAGGCTTCGACGCGGTTGTCCGCACCGGCAGCCCCGCCGACTCCCGGCTGCACGGCCGCAACCTCGGCAGCACCCGGCTGCTGTGCGTGGGTGCCCCTGCGTACTTCGCCCAGCGCGGCACGCCGCAGCACCCGGATGACCTGAGCGGCCACGCCTGCCTTCTCCATCGCTTTCCCGGCACCGGCCTGCTCGAACGCTGGCCACTGCCCGTGCAGCAGGGAGGCTCTGAGACGCGGCTGACTGCCGCAATGACCGCCAATCATCTTGAGACGATCCTGCACATGGCCATCGATGGCCATGGCATTGCGTGCCTGCCCGACTTCGCCACGCGTGATGCGCTGGACCGCGGTGCGCTCGTCAGCGTTCTGGACCCATGGAGCACCGAGCGAAGCACCTTCTGGGCCCTCTGGCCAAGCCATCGCCATCAGCAGCCACGTGTACGCGTGTTCGTGGATTTCATGGCCGAACACCTGCTGCCCGAACGCAGCCAGTGCAATTGAACCTGCGCCCTGCTGCGACTACGCTGCGGGTCACTGGCCGTCGGTCACAGGCGGGAACCTGCTATGGATGCGCTTTCACGGGTCTCGGCCCAGGTCCTGGACAGCGCCCTGCCCAGCCTGCCGCTGTACCTGCTGCAGGCCACAGCGGTCATCGGCATGATCGGCGTGCTGCTGATCGCCACCCGCCGCGCCGGCCATGCCATTGAAGGCCGCCGGCTGTACGTGGGCGTGGCGCTGGGCCTGATCTACCTGTTCAACGCCTGGTTCGTGGCCCGCTACACCCAGGGCGTGGTCAAGCTACACCTCGGTTTCGACATCCTGCTGGTCAGTGGCCTGCTCGGCGGCTGGCGCGGTGGCCTGGCCTGCCTGGGCGCAAGCCTGCTGGCCCGCTACCAGTTCGTCGGCACCCAGTACTTCCTACCGGCCGGCCTCGAGGCCACGCTGCAGATGCTGGCCGGTGTCTGGCTGCGCAGGCGCCTGCACCCGCGCATGCTCAATGAACTCTCGCTGCGCATGATCCTGCAGGCCTGGGGCGTGCGTATCGTCGTCACTGCGTTGGGCCTGGCACTGGGCGTAGCAATCATCGGCGCCAATCAGCTGCCCGTGGAGGAGTTGGCAATCCAGCGCCTGCTGGCACTGCCGCTATCACTGCTGATGCTGGGCGCAGTGTTTGCACTGGTCTACAACGATGCGCAGATCGATGCACAGCGTCAGCGCGAGCACGCCTGGCTGCGCATCGATCCGATCAGTGGCCTGCCCAACATGCGTGCGCTCGGCGAGCGCCTGCAGCACTACTGGCGCGACAACGACCGCATCGGCAAGGCTTGCCTGATCGTGGCCGAGATGGGCAACCTGCGCGATCTGCGCCTGCGCTATGGCCCGCTGCAGGACAACGGCCTGTGGCAGCGCGACAGCACCGAAGAGGTGCATCGGTTGCTGCCCTCGCTGCCGGCCGGGCAACTGGAGATCTACCAGTTCGGCGATGCCGCGCTGGCGATCCTGGTGCGCGACCTGACCTTGTCCGAACTGCGCACGCAACCGCAGATCACCGAGCTGGCCAGCAACCTGGCCGATCGGGTCGGCCGCGATTGGCCCGGCTTCCGGCCGCTGTTCCGCTGTGCCGTGGTCGAACTGAAGCCACCGGCCACTGCAGACGATGGCCATCTGCCTTTCCGGGCAATCACCGTGGCATTGAGTGCGATCGAATCGGGCGTGGTGTTCTTCGACGACCCGATCCAGCGCGACAGCGAGATCGACGCCCTGATTGAAGTCACCCTTGATCGCTGGCTGCAGCAGGGCGACGCACCGCTGTGCTACCAGCCCAAGCATCGCCTGCAGGATCGTCAACTGGTCGGCGCAGAAGCACTGCTGCGCATGCGCGACGGCGAGGGCCGGCTGATCGCGCCGATGCGGGTGATCTCGCTGTTGCGCCGGCAGGGGCGGCTGGCCGAACTGGAATGGGCCACGCTGCAGTCGGCCATCCACTTCCTGCAGCAGTGCCGACGCGATGGCACGGAACTTAAAATCGCCGTGAACGTTTCGGCTGAGTCATTGCGCCTGCCCGACTTCGGCCTGCGCCTGCAGGAACTGCTGGCACTGCACGATGTGCCTGGCGTGATGCTGCGCCTGGAGATCGTCGAATGGACCGAGATCGTCGAGCGCGACGTGGTCGATGCCAACATCGCACAGCTGCTGGCGGCGGAGGTCACGTTGTCACTGGATGATTTCGGTGCCGGCTATTCAACCCTGATCCTGCTCTCGCAGCTGGCCATCGCCGAGGTCAAGATCGAGCAGGCCCTGATCGCCACGCTGTCCGACGCCAAGTCGCAGTCGATCGTGCGCTTCATCGTCGAAGTCGCGCACCGCTGCGGTGCGATCGTGGTGGCCGAAGGTACCGAAACCCTGGCGCAGGAGCAGCAGCTGCGCGCACTGGGTGTGGATGTCGGCCAGGGCTATCTGTACTCGGCGGCGCTGCCAGCCGACGAGTTCCGCCGCTTCGCCGCCAGCTAGACCGCGTAGAAACCCAGGAACATCGCCACCGCCGATTCGGCCACGCGTGCACGCTCCTGTGCGTTCAACGGCGCCTGCCCCATCGTCACCTGTGGCCAGAACGCGAAGCTCTTCACCAACCCATGCAGCTGGTGGCCGGCGAACTCCGGATCGACCTCGCGCAGCCGGCCATCGGCGATTGCTGCACGGATCCACGCACTCTCGCCGCTTTCCTTTTCGCCCATGCGGCAGACGATGGCCTGCGCGCGCTCCGGCGAATGAATGATCTCGGCCATCGCCACCCGCGCCAGGTCAATGAAGTTGGCATCGCTGAGCAGTTCCAGCTTCTGGCCCAGCAACTGCAACAGCTGCGCCTGCAGCGACTGGTCGGCGCGGTACGGCAATGCATCGCTGGCCACGCTGCGTTCCCACAGCTCCTCCAGGATCATCGAGAACAACGCTTCCTTGCTCGGAAAGTGGTTGTAGACGGTGCGCTTGGAGACCCCGGCCGCCTCGGCGATGCGGTCCATGCTGGTCGCCTCGTAGCCCGAGGCACGGAACTCCTCCACCGCCGCGCGCACGATGGCGTCGCGTTTACGGTCGGTCAGGCGTTGCGGGGCACGGGGCATGGCGGAAACCGGATAACTGAATGGATTTCACCATTTTACACCCGGCAGTGTACTTTTGAAAAACACGAAACTACACTGTGCAGTGTACCCAGCGGACGTCACCCATGAAGCGCCTGCTCCTTGTCCTTTTGCTTGGAATCCTCGCTGTGACCGCCTATACCTTCTGCAAGTCCTGGTCCCTCCCCGACTTCCCCGATTCGCCGCAGTACCGCGACGGCAAGTTCCGCAATGCCCTGCCCCGTCCGGCGATGGGCCTGCGCGACGGTGCGGAGATCTGGTGGACGTTCCTGTTCAACAAGCCCAAGGGCACCGTCCCGGCCCACCCCATTCCGGTGCTGCCGCTGGACCGCGCCACCCTGGATGCCGCGCCGGACCGCAGCCTGTTCCGGCTGGGGCACTCCACGATCCTGCTGAAGCTGCGCGGCCAGTACTGGCTGACCGACCCGGTCTTCTCCGAGCGCGCCTCGCCGGTGCAGTGGATGGGCCCGGCCCGCTTCCACGCACCGCCGATCAGCATCGAAGAGCTGCCGCCGATCGCGGGCGTGATCCTCTCGCACAACCACTACGACCACCTGGACCATGCCGCGGTGATGCAGCTGGCCGGCAAGACCGCGCGCTTCATCGCCCCGCTCGGCGTCGGCGACCAGCTGATTGCCTGGGGTGTGGATGCCAGCAAGGTCGAGCAGCTGGACTGGTGGCAATCCACCGAAGCCAACGGCCTGCGCCTGACCGCGACCCCGGGCCAGCATTTCTCTGGCCGCGGACTGGGCGACAGCGACCGCAGCCTGTGGGCGTCGTGGGTGATCCAGGACGGTGACTTCCGCATTTTCTTCAGCGGCGACACCGGCTACTTCGAGGGCTTCAAGGCCATCGGTGAGAAATACGGTCCGTTCGATCTGACCATGATCGAGACCGGCGCCTATGATCCGCGCTGGGCATTCGTGCACATGCAGCCAGAACAGACGCTACAGGCGCACCTGGACCTGCGCGGCAAGTGGCTGCTGCCGATCCACAACGGCACCTTCGACCTGGCCCTGCACGCATGGCAGCAGCCGTTCGAGCGCATCACCGCATTGGCGGCCGCAAAGAATGTGCCGGTGGCCACGCCGATGATGGGCGAAGCACTGGACATGCAGGCGCCACAGGCGGGTACGCGCTGGTGGGAGACGGTGGAGCTGTAACCGGCGTGACGGGGCGCCATGGATCCGAAGGCCCTGTAGAGCCGAGCCATGCTCGGCTGCGGCTACCCGAACGGCAGCCGAGCGTAGGCTCGGCTCTACACAGAAACGGCCCGCGCTGCAGCGCGTCATGTAACCGATTACATCCCTTGCTAGCGTAGCGCTCGCCCGATTCCGGTCGAACCTGCGAGGCTGTCCGTAATGACGTTGCGCGCCGAACGCTCCAAGGTCTCCACACCGCTTTTCCCGTTGCGCCCTGCCACTGCCCTGCTGTTGGCCGCCCTGGCCTCCAGCGCACAGGCACAGACCCTCCCCCCGCGCAGCCAATGGCAGGCCAGCAGTTCCTCGCAGCAGGTACCGGCGATGGCGATCAGCCACCTCATCGACGGCGACCCGAAGACCGTGACCGGCGGCGCCTTCAGCCCCGGCCACTGGTTCCAGATCGACTTGGGCGCGCCCACCCTGCTGGCCGGCGCGCGCCTCACCTGGGATGTATCGAACCCGGAAGGCTATTCACTGCAGACCTCACTGGATGGCACGCAGTGGCAGACCGCGTACACGATGGCCGATTCACTGGGCGATGTGGAAACGCTGTACTTCGCACCGCGGCAGGCGCGCTACCTGCGGCTGGCCAGCCCGCAGCGCACCTCCGATTGGGGCGTTTCGATCTTCGAGATGGAACCGCTGGACAGCACGCTCAGTGCACGCATTGGCGGTGTGGATGCAGCGCAGGCAGCAGCGCTCTGGCAAGGCGGCAGTCCGGTCGCCCTGCCGGCCGGGCGAGGCGGCAGCCACACGCTTGAAGTCACCCTGCCTCGTGCACAGTCCACGGCCGGCCTGGTCGTGGAATGGGCCGCTGGCGCACGCGGTGCGGCCCGCCTGCAGGCACAGGACGCCCAAGGCCGCTGGCAGGAACTGGCCCACGATGCGCAGGCAGCAGATCACGAGCAGAGCTGGCTCGCGGCCGATACCGCGCAATCCGTGCGCGCATTCCGCCTGAGCGTGGATGGTTCTGCACCAAAGGTGGCACGACTGCGCCTGCTGGGCCCGAAAGCCGTGATGACACCGATGAAGCAGTATCAGATCGTCGCCAGCGGCGCGCAGCGCGCGTTGTTCCCGGCGTCGCTGCAGATGCAGCAGACCTATTGGACAGCCGTCGGTGTGCACGCAGGACGACAGAAATCGATCTTTGACGAGTACGGCAATCTGGAAGCCTTCAAGGGCGCGCCACTGGTGCAGCCAATCTGGCGAAGTGCTGACGGGCGCGTCGCTGGCGCGGCAGAACAGCCGATACAGCACGCGTTGCAGGATGGCTGGAAGCCGATGCCCTCCGCCACGTGGTCACCGCAACCCGGCCTGGAGTTGCGCAGTGAAGTGTTCGCCATCGAGCGCAATGGCCAGCCGGTGACCTTCCTCCGCCATCGCCTGCACAACACCGGAAAGACCCGCATCGACGGCACGCTCAGCCTGGTCGTGCGCCCGATGCAGATGAATCCACCGTGGCAGAACGGCGGGCTGTCACCCATCCGCGATGTGGCGATCGATGGACAGGCCGTGCGCATCAACGGGCGCACGCTGCTGCAGTCGCTCACGCCGGTGGTAGCGTCCGGCGCGGCGGCCTTCGGCAAGGATGGTGCAGCGGAAATCACCGCGACCCTCGCTGCCGGCCAACTGCCCTCCACACAACAGGCACGTGATGACCAGGGTCTTGCCTCGGCTGCGTTGAACTACCGCGTGTCACTGGCACCGGGAACCAGCGATGCCGTGGTGGTCGCGTTCCCGTTGGGCACCGCCGCCACCGACGCCAATGGCGTTCTGCCCGAAGCGCCTGCGCTGGATCTGGCCAGACTGCCCCGCGATGCCAATACGGCATTCGATTCCCTGGCCACGCAGGCCTCCGCGGACTGGCAGGCGCGCCTGGGCCAGGTCGGCCTGCGCCTGCCCGATCCCTCGCTGGTCGACATGCTGCGCGCGCAGGCCGCCTACATGCTGATCAACCAGACCGGCCCGGCGATGCAGCCCGGCCCGCGCAACTACAACCGCTCCTTCATCCGCGACGGCATGGCCACCTCGGCGGTGCTGCTGCGCATGGGCGAAGCCCGCGTCGCGCGCGACTACCTGGCCTGGTACAGCGAACACGGCGTGCATGCCAACGGTCTGGTCTCGCCCATCCTCAACGACGATGGCAGCGTCAACACCGGCTTTGGTTCGGACATCGAGTACGACAGCCAAGGACAGTACGTGGCGCTGGTGGCCGACGTTGCACGCCTTGATGGTGGACCGGAATCGGTGCGTGACTACCTGCCGAAAGTGAAAGCCGCGCTGCACTTCCTGCAGGAGCTGCGCGAACGCACGCTGGTGCCCGGCTACAAGGCCGACCAGCCATCGCCGGAGCGCTTCGCCGGCATCCTTGCACCGTCGATCAGCCATGAGGGCTATCCGTCGCCTACCCACAGCTACTGGGATGACTACTGGGGCCTGAAGGGGTGGCGCGACGGCGCATGGTTGGCCGACGCACTGGGTGACCACGAGACTGCTGCCTGGGCGCGTGAGCAATACAAGCTGCTCTACGACGCGCTGCACGCCTCGATCCGGGCGACGATGGCGTGGAAGGGCATCGACTTCATTCCCTCCTCAGCTGATCTGGGCGATGGCGACCCGACCGGTGTATCGATCGCGCTGGACCCCACCGGTGCGCAGAGCGTGCTGCCCGCCGAGGCACTGCGGACCACCTTCGCGCGTTATCTGGACGATGTACGCAAGCGCAGCCAGCCAGGCGCACTGTACGCCTACACGCCGTATGAGATCCGCAACGTGCTCAGCTATGTGCACCTGGGCCAACCACAGGCAGCCGATGAGCTGCTGCAGGGGCTGCTGCATGACCGGCGCCCGCTCGAGTGGCAGGTGCTGGCCGAGGTCGTGCACTCGCGCCTGCGTTTCCCACGCTACCTCGGTGACATGCCGCACACCTGGATCGGCGCCGAGTACGGTCGCACGCTGTTCGGCATGCTGATGCGTGAAGACGATGATGCCCTCTCACTGCTGCCGGGCACGCCGCCCTCGTGGGTGGCAGGCGATGGATTGGCGGTGGAGCGGTTGCCGACAGCGTATGGCACGTTGCAGATGCAGGCGCGGCAACGCGACGGCGTGCTGACGGTGGCGCTTGGTGAGGGGCTGCGCGGCGGGACGGTGGTGAAGGTCTGGTGGCCGGCACGGACGATGCCGAAGACGGTGCGTGTGGATGGACGCAGCGTTTCCGACTTCGATGCCGAGGGTGTGCGGCTGGTGAAACCGTTCCGGACACTGGAGGCGCGTTGGTAGAGCAGCCGAGCATGGCTCGGCTCTACAAAAGGCAGACGCCACGCGTAGATCCACGCCATGCCTGGATGCTCCTGTAGAGTCGAGCCATGCTCGACTCATCGCGCATCGCGCGAACTGCAGCCGAGCATGGCTCGGCTCTACAATGACGGCGGTGGCGCCGGGCCACGCCCGGTGTCATTGCAGCGTCGGCAACCCCGGCGGATTGGTCTGCGACTGCGGCACCGCTTCCTCGGCCACGTTCCATCGTTTCAGCGCCTGCGCATAGGTGCCGCTGCCAATCTGGGTGTTCAATGCCTGGGTCACCGCATCGGCCAGGCCGCTGCCCTTGCGCGTGGTCACCGAAATCGCCGCCGCATTCGGCCAGCCACCAGGGAACAAGCCCACACGCCGCACCTTGCCGTCGCGTGCCGAGTACGCGCCGGTGGCATTGGGCTCGAACGAGACATCGGCACGGCCGGTGATCACCGCCAACCGGCCGACCACGGCATCATCGAAGTACTGATACTCGACTGGCTTCAAGCCAGCAGCAATGTTCTGCTGGTCCCACTGCCGCAGGATCTGGTCCTGGTTGGTGCTGGCACCCACCACCACCTTCAGCCCGGCGACATCGGCCGGCTTCTCGATCTTCTGGATCGGCCCATCTGTACGCGTGTAGATGCCCAGCAGGTCGTAACGGTAGCTGGAGAAATCGAATTTCTTCTTGCGCTCCTCGGTGACCGTCACATTGGACAGCACCGCATCGTACTTGCCCGATTCCAGCCCCAGCGGCCAGTCCGGCCAAGCCACCGGTACGATCACCAGCCTCAGGCCCAACCCATCGGCGATCAGCCGCGCGATGTCCGGCTCGATGCCGACCACGTCCTTGCTGTCGGCACCATAGTCGGCCAGCGGCAGCTGCCCCGGATGTGTAGCCACGGTGAACGCCCCGGGCGTGACGAAGCGGTAGCCGGTCGGAATCAATGCCTGCGCCTTCGGGTCGAACGTGCCCTTCAGCACGGCCGTGTTCGCACCGGCCAGGCTGGTCGCGGCCACGGCGCCGGCATCCGGTGCCTGGCGTACGCGCGAATAGACGATGCCGGCGATGCCGATGACCAGCACGCCCACGATCAACAGGGTGCTGCGCGAGGGGCGACGCGGTGCTGCAGGGCTCATGGTGTTCCTTCGGGGGTTTACAGGGTCTTGGCCAGGAAATCGGCGGTGCGTTGCTGGCGCGGGCGCTCGAACAGGGCCTCGGGCGTGCCCTGCTCGATCACCCGGCCCTGGTCCATCATCACCACGTGGTCGGCCACGCGGCGCGCGAAGCTCAGTTCATGGGTGACGATCACCAGCGTGGTGCCGGAGCGGGCCAGTTCTTCGATCACGCTCAGCACCTCGGCCACCAGTTCCGGGTCCAACGCCGACGTGGGTTCGTCGAACAGCAGCACCTTCGGCTGCAGCGCCAGTGCCCGCGCAATCGCGATGCGCTGCTGCTGGCCACCGGACAGCTGGCGCGGGAACGCATCAGCCTTGTCGGCCAGGCCGACCCGCTCCAGCAGCGTCCGCGCCTGCTGCTCGGCCTGCGCGCGCGGCACGCCACGCACCGCGATCGGTGCCTCGATGATGTTCTCCAACGCGGTCAGGTGCGGGAACAGGTTGAAGCCCTGGAACACCATGCCCACTTCCGCACGACGGCGGCGGATCTCGCGCTCGGGCAGTTCGTACAAAGTGTCACCCTCGCGGCGGTAGCCGATCAGCTGGCCGCCGACGGTCACGTAACCGCCGTCGGCGCGTTCCAGGTGGTTGATCAGCCGCAGCAGCGTGGACTTGCCGGCGCCCGAAGGGCCGATCAGCACGGTCACGCTGCCTGCGCGCAACTCCAGGTTCACGTCTTCCAGCACCGCCTGATCGCCGAACGTCTTGCCTACGCCGTGCAGCGACACCGCAGCGCCCTCGCCCGCTTCAACCTGAGTAGCGATGCGCGGGCGGCTGGTCACGCGCGGTGCTGTGTCACCGGGTATGCGCGGCGCCGACGATACCCGCGACACCGAGCGCTCGCGCTGCAGCTGGCCGCGCGCGAAGCGCTGTTCCACGCGCCGCTGCAGCAGCGACAACACGGTCAGGATCACCAGGTACCAGACCGTGGCCACCATCAGCAGCGGCACCACTTCCAGATTGCGGCGATAGATCACCTGCACGGTGTAGAACAGCTCCGGCAGCGCCAGCACGTAGACCACCGAGGTGCTCTTGGCCAGGCCGATCACATCGTTGAACGCGGCCGGCAGGATCGAACGCATCGCCTGCGGCAGGATGATGCGGCGCACCTGGCGGCCACGCGGCAGGCCAAGCGCGGCCGCGGCCTCGTACTGGCCGTGGTCGACCGACAGGATACCGCCGCGGATCACCTCGGCCGAGAACGCCGCCTGATTCAAGGTAAGACCCAGCACCGCAGCGGTGAACACACCGATCAGCTGCGTGGTCGGGTACGAGAACAGGCTGATGCCGGTGAACGGCACGCCCAGCTCGATGGTGCTGTACAGGTAGCCCAGGTTGTTCAGCAGCAGCAACAGCACCAGCAGCGGGATCGAACGGAACAACCACACGTAGCCCCACGACACCGCCGACAGCAGTGGCGAACCGGAGACGCGGGCCAGGGCCAGCAAGGTGCCCAGTGCGAAACCGAGTCCGGTACCGAGTGCGGTCAGCAGCAACGTGCGCCCCAGGCCTTCCAGCACCGGACGTGCGAAGAACCACTCGGCGAACGTGCCCCAGCCCCAGCGCGGATTGCCCAGCACAGACTGCAGCCCGATCAGGATCAGCGCCAGTGCCAATACCGTGCCGAACACTTGCAGCGGATGCCGGGCCGGCACGATTTTCAGCGCCGGTGCTGGCGCCGGACGAGCGGCGATGCCCTCCAGCGCGGTCGAGGGCGTGCTCATGCGTGGGCCCCTTGCAGCTGGGTCTGCGCAGGCACGATGACGGGCGCCGGTGCCCGCAGGTGCTTTTCGAACGGCAGATGCGCAACCGTTTCCGGGTCGGCATCCAGATCGAACAGCGCGGTGTAGCCATGGCTGAGGTACAGGCCAACAGCTTCAGGCTGGCGGAAGCCCGTCGTCAGGAACACCCGCCGGTACCCCTGCCGCGCCGCCTGGTCTTCCAGCTCCTGCAGCACGCGCCGCGCGATGCCCTGCCGGCGCAACCCGGGCAGCGTCCAGATTCGCTTGAATTCGGCGGTATCCGGGTCTCGGTGCGGCATGAACGCGCCACCGGAGATCGCCACACCGTCACGCAGCAGCAATACAAACGCCCCTACCGGCGCAGCAAAGGCCTGCGCCGGATAGCGCTGCAGCTCCTCGCGAGCGCTGCCACCGATGCGTCGACGCACGTCGGCGTAGCGGCTGTCGTACTCCTGTTCAAGACCGTCGAACAGGGGCCGCGCCAGCGGATCATCCACCGAGGTATAGAGGAAGCGTTCGTCGCTGCTCATGTCGCATCCTTCACCAGATAGTCTTCGGCCAGCCGCGCCCACAGGCTGGCGGCGGGTGCGATGGCCGCATCGTTGAACACGTAGCGCGGGCTGTGCAGCGGCGCGCTGTCGCCGTTGCCGACGAACACGAAGCTGCCCGGTCGTGCCTGCAGCAGGAACGCAAAGTCCTCGCTGGCAGTGCGCGGTGCGAATTCGGGCACCACCTGCTCGCTGCCGAATCCCTGCACGGCAACTTCACGGATGTAGGCAGTCTGCTGCGGATGGTTGATCACGCTGGGGAAGCCGCGCGGGAATTCGATCTCGGCGCGTGCACCGAACGCGGCGGCGGTCTGCTCGGCAATCTCGGTGACCCGGCGGCGCAACGTGTCGCGCACTTCCGGCAGGTAGGCGCGCACGGTCAGCTTCAGCTCGACCACGTCCGGAATCACATTGGCGGCCTGCCCGCCGTGGATCGAGCCAACAGTGACCACGCCCATCTGCCGTGGATCGACATTGCGTGACACCACGCTCTGCAGCGCGGTGATGATGTGCGCCGCCACCAGGATCGGATCCACGCTGCCCTGTGGTTCAGCGCCATGGCCCCCCTTGCCGATCACCTTCAGCCGTGCCCAGTCCACCGACGCCATCGCCGGGCCATCGACGAAACCGAAGTGGCCCACCGGCACGCCCGGCCAATTGTGCAGCCCATAGATCGCATCCACCGGGAAGCGCTCGAACAGGCCGTCGGCAATCATCTTCGAAGCACCCGAACCGGTTTCCTCGGCCGGCTGGAACACCAGCTGCAGGGTGCCGTCGATATCACCGTGATGGGCCAGATAGTGCGCAGCGGACAGCAGGATGGCGGTATGCCCATCGTGGCCGCAGGCATGCATCAGGCCCTCAGTCTGGCTGGCGTAGGCCAGGCCGGAGTCCTCGTGAATCGGCAGTGCATCGATGTCGGCGCGCAGACCGAGACGACGGCTGCCCTGCCCGCGCTGCAGCGTACCGACCACGCCGGTGCCACCGAGGCCGGTGGTCACCTCGTAGCCCCATTGCTGCAGCAGCTCGGCCACACGGGCGCTGGTGCGATGCTCCTCGAAGGCCAGCTCCGGGTGCCGGTGCAGGTCATGACGGATCGCAATGGCGGCCTCGGCCCGTGCCGCGATCTCGGGCAATATGCCCGTCGTTTGGGAATTCCGCCGGGCATGGCCTGGCACTACTGCGGATTCTCCGCTCATCGTCTTACCCCACCTTCCGCGCCGGCTCGGCATCGGTCGAATGACGGCTGGCTTTGTACGGCAGGCCCAGATGTTCGCGCAGGGTCTGCCCTTCCAGCTCGCGCTGGTGGTAGCCGCGCACCTGCAGGATCGGCAGCACCTGGGTCACGAAATCGTCCAGGCCTTCGCGCTGTGCGGCGAATCCAAGAATGAAACCGTCGCTGGCACCGGCATCGAACCAGCGGATCAGCTCATCGGCCACGTGCTCCGGCGTACCGATGAAGTTCGGTCGCGGGCTCACTGCTTCCAGTGCCACCTGGCGCAGGCTCAGGCCTTTCTCACGCGCATCCTGCTTGATGCGGTCGGTGGTGGAACGGAACGAGTTGCTGCCGATCTCACCCAGCTCTGGGAAGGGAGCATCCGGATCGTACTGGCTGAAATCATGGTGATCGAAGAAGCGGCCAAGATAGGCCAGCGCATCCTCAAGCGTGGCCAGTGCGGCGATTGCCTGGTACTTGGCTTCGGCCTCCTCGGCAGTACGGCCGACAATGGGGCCGATACCCGGGAAGATCTTCACGTCATTGCCGCTGCGGCCGTGCGCGATCGCCGAGTTCTTCACCTTCTGTGTGAACGAGCGCGTTTCTTCCAGCGACGGCGAATGGGTGAACACCGCGTCGGCGTACTTGCCGGCCAGTGCGATGCCATCGTCGGACGAACCCGCCTGGAAGATCACCGGCTGGCCCTGCGGCGAGCGCTGGATGTTGAGCGGCCCTTCCACCTGGAAGAAGCGACCCTTGTGGTCGAGGCGGCGGAATTTCTCCGGCGCGAAGAACGTGCCGCTGTCGCGCTCACGCACGAAAGCGTCGTCGTCCCAGGAATCCCACAGCCCTTGCACCACGTCCAGATACTCGTCGGCGATCTGGTAGCGCAGCGCGTGCTCCGGGTGTGGCCGGCCGTAGTTACGGCCAGAACCTTCCAACGGCGAGGTCACCACGTTCCAGCCGGCGCGGCCGCCGCTGAGCAGATCCAGCGAGGCGAACTGGCGGGCCACGGTGAACGGGTCGCTGTAGGACGTCGACAAAGTACCCGCCAATCCGATCTTCCTGGTTGCCGTGGCCAGCGCCGACAGCAACGAGATCGGCTCGAAGCGGTTGAGGAAGTGCGGGATCGACTTCTCGTTGATGTACAGGCCGTCGGCCACGAAGCCGAAGGCGATGCCGTTATCCTCGGCCGTGCGCGCGATGTCGATGTAGAACTGCAGGTTGACGCTGGCATCGGCAGGATTGGAGGGATGCTTCCAGGCATGCATGTGGCTGCCGGGGCCCTGCAGCATGATGCCGAACGGAATGTGGCGCGGGGTGGTGCTCATGGGAATCGCTCCTGCAGGTCAGGCCACCGCCGCGCGTGGCGCGGGCGACAGCAGCTCAAGGGAAGTCAGGCGTGCGTCGAGGTCAGCCACTGGCGCGTCGAGGACGAATTCGCCCACGCCGAAGCGCCGATGCAGCGCATCCAGTTCGTCACGCACGTGCTGCGCATCACCGGACAACACGCTCGGGCGCGTTTCCTCGATGCGGAAGTCGGCCACACCCACCTGCCGCGCGTACTCGGCAGCCGCCTCGGGGCTGGGCAGGTTCACCGTCTGCCCGGGACCGAGGTGCAGCTTGTAGACGCGCAGCGCACCGATGTGACGCGCAGCGGCTTCCGCAGTCGGTGCAGCAAAGGCCACCGTAGCCAGCAGCGGGGGCTGCGAGGAGATGCTGCGATAGGCGTCGAACGCCGCCTCGATGTGCTTTGGATCACCATCGAAGTGCGCGGCGTAGACGAAGCGCCAGCCGAGCTCGGCGGCCTGCTGCGCGCTCTGCGGGCTTGCGCCGAGCAGGAAGCGCTCCGGCGCCTGCTGCGGGATCGGGCGTGCCAACGCGTCGGTTCCGGCGCCGGACAGATAGCCCTCCAGATCGCGTAGTTGCTGGTCGAAGTCGGCGAACGCTGGGCGTCCGGCCGCCAACGCAGCGGTCGAGGCCGGCAGGCCGCCCGGCGCCTTGCCCACGCCCAGATCCACGCGCCCTGGCGCCAACGCTGCCAGCAGGTTGAAGTTCTCCGCCACCTTGTACGGCGCGTAGTGGCGCAACATCACCCCGCCGCTGCCGATGCGGATGCGCCGGGTCTGCGCCAGCACCCAGGCCGCCAGCACTTCCGGTGCAGGGCTGGCCAACGTCGGTGCGGCATGGTGTTCGGCAAACCAGTACCGGTGATAGCCCAGCTGTTCGGCGCGCTGCGCCAGCTGCAGGCTGTTGCGCAGCGCCTGCTCCGGTGAAGCGCCTTCGGCCACCGGGCTCTTGTCCAGCACGCTGATCAGGTAGCTCATGGTCGTGTCCTCGCTCAGGGGTGGGCCACGGGAATGCCGAGCAATCCGTTCAGCGCGGCCAGGATCGGTTCGGCACCGGAGATGTACTGGCGGTCCTGGTGCGCGCCACTGGCAAGTTCGCTGCGCACGCCCTGCGGCAGCACCAGCTTGGGCAGCGACTGGTCCTGCTCGCCGATCTCGGCGATCACCTCGCGGCGCGGCCGCGCGAAGCCGATGCGGCGCACGTCCAGCTGCGCGCCCAGGCCGTCGATGCTCGACAGGGCACCTTCCAGCAACAGGCTGTGCCGGCAGAAGAAGCGCTGGCCGGGAATCTGGCCGTCCTCGAACTCGCGGTCGAGCAGGAACAGGATGGGTTTGCTTGCTGCGTCGAGCGTCACTGGGTGGTCCTCATCTGTGCCGGCAATGCGATGCCGCTTCGATATCGATGCTAGAGATGCCAGCGGCTGCCACAGCGATGCCAGGCGACAATCGGCGGTCAGATCCGGCCATGCAGATGCGCCTTGGCCATATGCAAAACGCCGCCGGTTATGGCATCAGGCGATGCGTCGCAGCGGCGCCGCTACCGCCAGCCCCTGCGTCGCCAGATGCCCGGCCGCGCGCTCGGTCGCCAGCGCGATGCGCGCCTGCAAGGCTGCACTGTTGATGTGCTCACCATCGAAGTCGGCAGGCGTGGCATACACGCCAACCGGCAACGTGTGCGCCTGCAGGAAACTGAACAACGGCCGCAGCTGGTGGTCGATGACCAACGCATGGCGCTCACTACCCCCGGTCGCCGCCAGCAGCACCGGCGTATCCACCAGCGCTTCCAGCTCGATGAAATCGACCAGGTGCTTGAAGAGCCCCGGGTACGATCCACGGTGAACTGGCGCCGCCACCACCAGCAGCTCCGCCGCCTCGATGGTCTGCAATGCCTGCTCCACTGCCGGCTCCACTTCACCCCGCGCCAGTGACTGGCCCAACGAGCGTGCAATCGGCGCCAGCTCCACCAGCTCCACGCTGGCATGCACCCGCTGCTGCAGCGACGCCAGCAGATGCCGCACCAGCAGCAATGTGCGCGACGTCGCCGAACTGGCCGGCGACCCCACCAATGCAACCACCTTCAATGCAGAAGACATGAACTGCTCCTCGATGATGCCGGACTACGTCCGGCCGCCGTTGGCCTTTTGTAGAGCCGAGCCATGCTCGGCTGCCTTTGACCTGAACCTCAAAACCGGTAACTGACCCGCCCATACCAGTACGCCCCGACGTTGCCCAGCACATCGCCGCTATCCCACGTCGTCTCGATGCTGGCCACATCGGTGGCACTGCGCGCGTACTCGGGCACCTTGCGGGTGCGCTTGTCGAACACGTTGTTGATGCCCAGCGCCGCGCTCCAGCCCGCACCCAGTTCCACGCCACCGGACAGGTTGGTCACCAGTACCGGCGGCTGCTTGTATTCCACACCGTTGTTCAGGCGCTTGATCGGGCCGTAGTAGGTGAAGTCCAGGTTCGAGCGCCAGCGTCCGTTCTGCCAGCCCAGCCCCGCGACCTGTGTGTAGCTGGGCGTGCGGAAGCGCAGCGCGTACTCGCTGGACTTGGTCAGCAGGTTGATGTTCGGCAGCCCCTGCAGCGCCGCCGGAATGTCGCTGACCTTTTGGATGGTGGTGCGGCCGACGTTGGCCGCGTAGCTCCAGCGCAGCTTGCCCCACGCAGTCTCCTGGTTCGCTTCCAAGGTCAGCTCAATACCGCGCGTGCGGGTGTTGCCCACGTTGGTGAAGTAGCTGGCATAGAACGCATCCCCCGGCAGGATGTTGATGCCGGCAGAACCCAGCAGCGCATCGATGGTGGTCTTCTGCGCCGCACTCAGCACCGTGCCGCTGTTGTCGGTGACGCGCGCCGGATCCTGCGCGTTGTAGCCGATCTGGCTGGACTGGCCGAGCTGGCCGCGGATGTCGATCTGATAGGCATCCACTGCGAGGTGGAACGCCGGGCTCGGGTCCCAGGTCACGCCCAGGCTGTAGTTGGTGGCTTTCTCGGGCTTCAGCGGCGTGGCACCCAGTGCGATCGCCGCCGGCGAAGACACCTGCGCCACCAGCGTGGTCCCGCACGGGCAACTGCCAGTGGCCTGGTAGAACTGCGCGCCCAGGCTGGGCGCATGGAAGCCGTTGCTGACCGTGGCGCGCACGCCCAGCGCGTCGGTGAAGTCGAAGCGCGTGGTCAGGCGACCGGTGGAGACACTGCCGAAGTCGGAATGGTCTTCCCAGCGCGCGGCCGCATCCAGATACCAGCGCGAGGTGATGTTGGTGGCCGCACCCACGTACACCGCCTTGCTGTTGCGGGTAGCCTTCACCGCGTCCGCAGTGGAATAGCCGACGAAGGCCGCAGCTCCAAAGCCGGTATACGACTCCCACTGCCCTGCGCCGCGCTCGTACTGCTCGTGCTGATACTCGGCGCCCGCGCTCACCTCCAGCGGCGAAGCCAAGGCCGCCACTTCGATGCCTCGGCGCAGGTCCAGATTGGCGATGCCCTGCTGGTAGTCCAGCTTGCCGTCGTAGAAATCAGTGGGCGATCCCGGGTAAGGCAGCGAATAGTTCACCGAGTTGCGGGTGTAGGTGCGCACCGTGCTGCGGTTGCCGGTCAGGCTGGCGTCGTAGTCCCATCCCGCGATCTGGCCTTTCACGCCCACGGTGCCGGTGTACTGCTTCTCTTTGGTTTCAAGCACTGGCAGGAAGCCATCGGGAAACACGCTCAGCACGCCGGGCGCCTTGTAGGTGGTGAAGATGGTCGCCGGCAGGCGGAAGTTCTGGATCGCCTGCGCGGTGCGGTCGCTGGCGGTGGCATTGGCGTAGAACTGTGCGCTTTCGCCCAGGCCATGGCCCACGTTCACCGCGAACGCCTTCAACGCATACGACGGCGAGCTGAGGATGGTGTTGGCCTCGGCATTGCGGCCGGCCTCGGCCGGATTGGGCGATGCTCCCGCAGGCAGCCGATTGTTCGGGCGCAATGCCACCAGATTGCCGCTGCCATCCACCGCCGGGTAGCTCAGGTAACCATCGATGTAGCGGCGGGTGCGGATCGCATGATGCTGGCGGGTGGTCTCGCCGGACAGGTTGATGAAGCCATCCTGGCCCCACGGCAGGCCGACATTGGCGCGCACGCTGGTACGCGAGCCATCGCCGTCGGTACTCTGCCCGCTCTCCACGGCAAACTCGCCACCGTGCGCCTGCGATTTCAGGATCACGTTGACCACACCGGTGATCGCGTCCGAGCCATAGATGGCAGAAGCGCCATCGCGCAGCACTTCCACATGGTCGATGGCCGACACTGGAATCAGCGCGAGGTCGGCCCAGGCGTGGCCCGGAAAGCCGCCACCGTTGGCCCCACTCACATAGGCACTGGCATTGCGGCGCTTTCCGTTCACCAGCACCAGCGTGTAGCCCGGCGACAGGTTGCGCAGCTGGTAGCCGCGGATCAGGCTTTCCTGGTCGCTCTGGTAGCCGCCGATCTGGCTCAGCGACGGCAGGCTGCGCTGAAGCGCTTCCAGCAGGTTGCCCTGGCCGGTAGCAGCGAGATCCTCGGCGGAGATCACATCGATGGGCGTGGAACTGTTCTTCACCGTGCGTGTGCTGGTGCGCGAACCGGTGACCACCACCGCATCCAGCGTGGACGCTGCCACGCTGGCCGTCGCGGCGGTGGCAGCAGGATCTGCATTGGCTTCAGCCGCATGACTGGGCGAGGCGGCGAGGACGGCTGTGATCAGGACAGCGAGAGTGCTCAGGACAGGGGTGTGGGCGGCAGGCATGGGGCTCGTGGGGGTGGGCCGGAAACACGTTTCCATTCAAGGGCCTGTTCACCCACGGCAACAGGCGGGATCGCGTCACCCAGCCGTAACATCCGGCCACCCACATGACCGCTGGTAATGACGTTAGGCCGCAGCACCGGTGCCCTGCATTCTGTAGAGCCGAGCCCACGCTCGGCTGCTCTTCGTGACGGCATCAAGTACATCCACTTCTGCCAGCATTGAGCCGAGCATGGCTCGGCTCTACATGCCCCGCGAGCATCACCTCATGCCCGCGCACCACTCAGCGCCACGCACCGCCACCCGTAGCATCAAGCCATGCCCAGCCCACCCGCCGATCCCAACGCGCCGCTCGTCGCCATCGTCGCCTGCCACGGCCAGGGGCTGTTCGAATTCGGTTGCGCGGTCGGCCTGTTCGCACCTGTGCGGCCGGAACTCGGCGTGGCCTGGTACCGCACCCAGCTGTGCGCAGGCGAGCCCGGCGCATTACGCATGCTCGGCAATGCGCAGGTGCAGCTGCCCTACGATCTCAGCACGGTTGATGACGCCGACATCATCGTCATCCCCGGTTGGCGCGAGCCCAGCGAGCGCCCGCCGCAGGCACTGCTCGATGCGCTCAACCGTGCCCACGCACGCGGCGCGCGCATCGCCTCGATCTGCTCAGGTGCGTTCGTACTCGCCTGGGCCGGGCTGCTCGATGGCCGCCAGGCCACCACCCACTGGCGCCTTACCGAAGCGCTGGCGCGCGACTTCCCGCGCATCGATGTGCGCGAGGATGCCCTGTATGTGGATACCGGCAGCATCATCACCTCGGCCGGCTCGGCCACCGGCATGGACATGATGCTGCACATGGTGCGCAAGGATTACGGCGCGCGCGTGGCCAACCTGGTGGCCGAACGGCTGGTACTGGCGCCATGGCGCGATGCCGAACGCAGCCAGCGCGTCAGCCGCGCCATTCCCCATGGCGAGCCCACGCGCCTGGCAAAGCTGATGGAATGGATGCGCCTCAATCTGGGCGAGCCACACTCACTTGGCAGCCTCGCCGAGCAGGCAGCGCTGAGCCAACGTACCTTGCAGCGGCAGTTCCTGGAAGCCACCGGACTGTCGCCGATCGACTGGCTGATCCGCGAGCGCGTTGCCTTCGCGCGCGAGCTGCTGGAAACTACTGACCGGCCGCTGCAGTGGATCGCTGAGCAGGCCGGCTTTGGTTCGCAGGAATCGTTCCGTCGGCACTTCCGGGGTCAAGTCGATGCGAGCCCTACCGAGTACCGCAGCCAGCATCGCGGTGGGATCGGCGCGGACCGGCTGGTCGGCTGCTGAACCTGTGGTAGCGCCGACCGCTGGCCGGCTGGCCGGGAAAACCGGGAAATCCCCGGCCGCCGCTCAATGCGAAGACACGTACAGCGCATCCGCTGGCGGGGGTGGCAGCGCGAAACTGCGCCGCATCCGCGCGACCTCGGCCGCCGGCGGCAACGCGAACAAGCGCTTGAACTCGCGGTTGAACTGCGACGGGCTGGCATATCCCACCGCCTGCGACGCCGCTTCGGCAGTCATCCCCTGCCGCAGCATCAGCAGCCGTGCCTGGTGCAGGCGGGTCGACTTCACGTACTGCATCGGCGACGTGCCGGTAATCGCGCGGAAGTGGTCGTGGAAAGTCGCTACGCTCATGCCGGCCTCGGCGGCCAGTTGCCCCACGTCCAGGGCGGTGGCATATCCCGCATGGATCGTGCGCAGCACCCGGCCGATGCTGCCGAAGCGCCCGCGCAGGGCCAGCGCCTCGCGCATTGCGCCGCCCTGTGCACCGGTCAGCACGCGGAAGTACACCTCACGCACCAGCGCCGGCCCGAGCACCGCGGCCTCCAGCGGGTCGGTCAGCGCCTCCAGCAGGCGTAGCACCGTGGCCTGCATCGGTGGCTGCATCGCACTGGACATCATGCTCTGTGCCGGTGTCTCCGAGGTGCCTGCCTGTTCATCCAGCTCGATCAGCAGATCCGCCGCCAGCTGCAGATCCAGGTGCAGGTAGATCGCCAGCAGTGGCGCCCCTGCCGATGCATCGGTTTCCATGGTGAATGGCACCGGCACCGAAACCGCCAGGTAGTGCTGCGCGTCGTACTGGTAGACCTGCCCACCCAGATAGCCACGCTTCACGCCCTGGCAGACGATCACGATGCCGGGGTCGTACAACACCGGCGTGCGCGCCAGGGGGCGGTCGGATCGCAGCAAGCGCACTCCGGGCAACGGCGTAAGCGTATAGCCCTCCTCCACCGCCAGCGTCTTCAGCAGGCCGACCATGCGTGCCTGCACCTGCCGTTGCAGGGAATCGACCACCGGCACAGGCACTCCAGAGAAATAGGCAAGAATGGTCGAATCCTAGGCCTGGGGCGGGCACCGTTCAAGCACTAACGTGCAAGTCCTGTCCACCACGAGCGCTCCCTCATGCCCCCTTCCCGCCTCCTCCTCATCACCGGTGTCAGCAGCGGCTTCGGCCGCGCCCTTGCCCAGCAGGCCCTGCTGGCCGGGCATCGCGTCGTCGGCAGCGTGCGCAACGAATCCGCCCGCCAGGCATTCGAAACACTGGCACCCGGCCGCGCATTCGGCCGCCTGCTGGACGTAACCGATACCGCTGCCGTCGATGCACTCGTCGCCGATATCGAAACGAACATCGGCAGCATCGACGTGCTGATCAACAACGCCGGCTACGGCCACGAAGGCATCCTCGAAGAATCCACGCTCGCCGAGCTGCGGCAGCAGTTCGAAGTGAACGTGTTCGCTCCGGCCGCGCTGATCAAAGCGGTGCTGCCGCACATGCGCGCGCGGCGCCGCGGCCACATCCTCAACATCACCTCCATGGGCGGCTTCATCACGATGCCGGGCATCGCCTGGTACTGCGGCAGCAAGTTCGCGCTGGAGGGCATCAGTGAAGTGCTTGGCAAGGAAGTCGCGCCGTTTGGTATCCACGTCACGGCCATCGCACCGGGCTCATTCCGCACCGATTGGGCGGGCCGCTCGATGGCGCGGGCACCGCGCAGCATTGACGACTACGACGCGCTGTTCGATCCCATCCGCAGCGCGCGCGAGGCGAAGAGTGGCCACCAGCTCGGTGATCCAGTGAAGGCTGCGCAGGCCATGCTGCAGGCCATCGACAGCGACGCTCCTCCTCGCCATCTGCTGCTGGGCAGTGACGCACTGCAGCTGGTGCGCGAGAAGCTGACATCGATGGCCAACAACATCGATGCCTGGGAACACCTCAGCCGTTCGACCGACGGCGTAGCGTGAGACCTTGAGGCCGCCGATGCCGTCACCGGCGACCTGCCTCCTGCCTGCTCAGTCTTCCTGCACCAGCTTGAACTCGCGCAGCAGGCCACCGATCTGGGTCTTGTCCAGCTTGTTCATCAGCAGGTTGCGCAGGAACGCAGGCCCAGGAATATCCAGTTCCTTGCCATCGCGCAGGCGACCGGTGGCGGCCAGCAACGAGCGCACGTCATAGGTGGAGTTGAACACCTCCGGCACGCCACGCTCGATCCCCAGCAGGGTGTACACCGCTTCCATCGGCGTACGCACCGAATACTCGGTGGTGAAGATGCAGTCGCGCTGCTTCGATTCGGCAAACTGCCCGATGAAGGCGAAGTTCACCGCACCGTCCGGCACCACGTCCGGGCGGTCACCGGCCTGGCGCGGCATGAAGAACGCGGTCACGTACGGCATCATCACCGGCACGGTCTTTGCGCCAGTCGCGGCCAGCGCATCAATCTCTTCCACCGGCACGCCCAGGTGGTACAGCCACTCGCGGGTGATCTCCTCGCCGGTGCAGTCCTGCATCGGTTTCTTCACGTAGTCGCCGGGCGTATCCACAAACAGCGAGTACACCCAGACCACGATCTGGTCCTTGGGCTGGTTCTTGAAATGTGGCTGACGGTTCACCGTCCAGCTCATCAGCCAGCGCGAATCGCGCACGCTGACGATGCCACCTGTCACTACCTTGCCACTGAACGGGTCGCGCTTGGCGATCTTCTGGATGTAGGCCGGAATGCGCGCATCCAGCGTGGTGACCGTGGCAGATTCCCACTTGGTCTGCGGGATGTGTGCGCCAAACACATCCGGGCGACCAAAGGCCTCGTCCTTCGCGGCGATGCGGCGCCACAGGTCCCAGGCCGGCGCCGCGCCTTCATTCAAACGCGCAGCGGTGTGGTGATCGCCATTGTCCGAGTTCTCGGTCAGCGAACCGATCGTCATGAAAACAAGGTCATCCGCGCTCAGATCCACGCCGCCGGCCACGCCTTCGCGCGTCCAGTGGATGCGCGTGGCCTGCTTGCGGCCGGCCGCAAGATCGAAGTCGACGTCAGTCACCTCGGTGCCGTACTGGAACACCACACCCTGCTCCTGCAACCACTTCACCAGCGGCAGCACCAGCGATTCGTACTGGTTGTACCTGGTGAACTTCAACGCCGAGAAATCCGGCAGGCCGCCAATGTGATGGATGAAGCGATGCAGGTACAGCTTCATCTCCAGCGCCGAATGCCATTCCTCGAACGCGAACATGGTGCGCCAGTACAGCCAGAAGTTGCTGTCCAGGAAATCGCGGCCCAGCACCTCGTCGATGCGCTTGTTCTCCATCTCCTGCCGGGTGGCCAGGAACAGCGCGATGATGTCCTTCTGTGCCTGCTCGGTCAGCGTAAACAGGCCATCGGTGTGAGCGTCTTCGCCGCGATTGATGGTGGCACGCTGCAGCGAATAGTTCGGGTCGTCCTTGTTCAGCCAGTAGAACTCGTCCAGCACGCTGGCATCTTCAATCTCCAGCGACGGAATCGAGCGGAACAGGTCCCACAGGCACTCGAAATGGTCCTCCATCTCGCGGCCGCCGCGGATCACGAAGCCCTTCTCCGGCACCTTCAGGCCATCCAGCGCGCCGCCAGGAATCTGCTGCTGTTCAAGGATGGTGATGCGCTCACCGGCCATCCGCCCGTCGCGCACCAGGAACGCGGCGCCGGCCAGCGAGGCCAGGCCCGAACCGACGAACCATGCGCGCTTGTCATCGACACCGGCGGGCTTGCGCGGACGCGCGAAGGCTTCGTAATTGCCACTGCTGTAGTACATGCGTTGCTCCTTCCTGGAGGGGGTCATCAGGAACCCGCAGCGGAATGACGCAGCCATCCGATGCAGGTCATGCCCCTACTCTAGCGCCGAACCGATGTACCGTTTCCTGCACGCAGGCTGCGACGGAATGACGCAGCCGTGTCAGAGCGTCCTTCCCAGCAACATTCCCGGCCAGCCATCCACATTGAACGGCGCAATGCGCGCGTAGCCGCAGGATTCATAGAAGCGCACCAGGTCGCCGTTGCTTCCGGCGTAGCAGTCCACACGCAGATGATCAAGACCGGCAGCGCGTGCCTGCTCGTCGGCAAACGCCATCAGGCGACGGCCGATGCCACGCACGCGCACGTCACGCGAGGCCACCAGAACCCGCACATACAGCTCCGGCGCGGTGGGCGCCGACACATAGGGCATCGACTCGCCCAGCGCCAGGAACGCGCGCACCTCGCCCTGTTCGTCCTGCGCCACCCATGCACCCGGCAGCGCGCACGCATCGCTCACTTGGGTGATCCGCCGCGGCATTGTCGACCACGGCTCGCTGCCCCATTGCTGCAGATTACCGATAGACACGAACCACGCGATGACTTCGTCGAAGAGCGCCAGCACCGCAGGCGCATCGGCCGCGCTGGCGCGGCGGAGGGTCAAGATGTCCTTTCCTGTATCAGTCATGTGCGCACTCCGTTCAACGCGTCAATCAACTGCCACGAGGATGCCGGCCAGCGGACGGTACTACCAGGGCCGGAAGTCCGTGGGCCAGATTTGACATGCAGGCATTTACCTGCATATATTCCACTCAAGGGCGGCGCCTGCCGGCCCATCGCGAGGAACCTGCAATGGTGGATATCGCACATCGGGTCGGCATCAAGGCCCCCGCAAACCAGGTGTATCAGGCGCTGGCCACCCCCGAAGGCGTGGCCGCCTGGTGGGCCGAAGACACCCATGGCGACCGCAACATTGGCGGTACGGTCAGGGCACGTTTCACCGCCAACGGCCAGGAAATCGGCGCCATGGAAATGAAACTTGAGCAGCTCATCCCGGATGCACTCGTGCTCTGGCGGTTTCTCGCCGGCCCCAACGAATGGATCGGCACCCATGTGCGCTTCAAACTCAAACAGGAAGGCGACTACTGCATCGTCCTGTTCACCCATGAAGGCTGGAAAGAGCGCGTCGAATTCACCTCCCACTGCAGCACAAAATGGGCAGTGTTCCTGATGAGCCTGAAGGCGTTGCTGGAAACCGGCAAGGGCCAGCCCAACCCACACGACGTCAGGATCGACAACTGGAACTGAAGACATCCCCATGGCGGTAGACAACGTGCGCGACGCAGACAAGGTGTTCAAGGCATTGGCAGATCCCACGCGCCGCACGCTGCTGGATCTGCTCTGCGACGACAACGGCCAGACGCTGGGCCAGTTGTGCGAGCACCTGGACATGGCCCGGCAATCGGTTACCCAGCACCTGGGCCTGTTGGAAGACGCCAACCTGATCAGCACCGTGCGCCGTGGCCGCGAGAAGCTGCACTTCATCAACCCGGTGCCGCTGCATGAAGTCTACGAGCGCTGGGTACGCAAGTTCGAGCAGCAGCGCCTGAGCCTGCTGCATGACCTGAAACGAGAGCTGGAAGGAGAATGACGATGTCCGCAGCGTCCACCCGCTTCATCCACGTGATCTATATCGCCTCCACCCCACAGAAGGTGTTCGAGGCCATCACCCGGCCCGAAATCGCCAGCCGCTACTGGGGCCACGAGAACGTCTCGGACTGGAAGCCCGGCTCGCGCTGGCAGCATGTGCGTGCCAACGAAACGCGCTCGGTCGAGCTGGTCGGCGAAGTGGTGGAAAGCTCCCCACCCTCACGACTGGTCATCACCTGGGCCGCCGCCTCGCAGGCCGACAACCCCGATGCCTACAGCCGGGTCACCTTCGACATCGTGCCCTACCAGGACATGGTGCGGCTGACCGTCACCCACGACGAACTGGAACCCGGCAGCGGCATGGATACCGGCATCCGCCAGGGCTGGCCGATCGTGCTGTCCAGCCTGAAGTCGCTGTTGGAGACCGGCAAAGGGCTGGATGTGTTTGCCAAGCCGAACTGAGTCGTGCCGCAATCGGCGGCGGAGCGCCATCCGCCGCCAGCGCACCCCATCCGGTCAATCGCTCAATCTGCGCGAACGCCCATAGCTGCCCTGCACATCCTGCTTGATCCAATCAGCCAGCAGGCGCAGATAGCCGTCGGTGATCCGCGTCGACACGCGGTTGCCCTCGGCATCGGTGCGGAACTCGACCATGCCGTGATCGGTATCCGGGAACAGGTAGGTCTCGATTGGCTGCCCTGACCCGCGCAGGCGCCCCAGGATGGTGCGGGTGGCCGCAATCGGTGCGGCCCGGTCCTGCTCGGCCAGCACCCACAGCAACGGCACCTTCAGGCGCCGCAGCGCGGCCTCGGCGTCGTAGTCCCAGATCAACTCCAGGTTGTCGAAGCGCGCGCGACCGATCCGGCGCAGGTCAGCGTCACTCATGCGCAGCATGTCGCCGCTGTACTCGCCGTTGATCGTCTTCGCCCACGGTGCGGCACCGATCTGCGTACGTACCCTGGCCAGCGCCTCGAACCCTTCATTGAAATGCGTGCGCATCAACTGCGCGGTTGCGTCTGAAAGCTGCCCGACCTGCGCCAACGCCGCCGCATCCAGCTGCATGCGCTGTGCCTCATCGAACAACTGCTCGCGGTCCTCCTCGATGGGCGACACCACCAGCCCGAAACCGATCGCCACGAAATCCGCCTGCGAGCGCGTCGCCGCCAGCGGTGCGATCCACCCGCCCTGGCTGCCACCGAAGTAGCCGGCCCGACCGAAACGCCCCGCTGCCAGTGCGCGTGCCTTCGCCAAGGCCGCCGCGGCATCGTCAGCCAGCAGCTCGAAGTTCTGCGTGTACTCGCCTTCCGAATCGCCAGTGCCACGCTTCTGGTAGGCGAACACCGAAATGCCCTGCGCCACCAGCATCCGCTGGTAGATGGCCGCCACGGCCATCGTGCGTTCCGAGCCGTGCACCAGCACCACCAGCGGCCGCATCGGGTCGGGCGGGCCAGCCGGCTCGATCAACTGCCCAACCAGCGTGGTTCCCGCACTGATGAACGTTGCATCGGTATCGCGGGTCGGCAGTCGCTGCCAGCGCTGCGTGGCTCCCGCAGGCGACCTGAAGCTGACCACGTCGCCGCTGCAGCTCACCGGTGCGCTGGCATCGCCGGTGGCACCGCGTCGCCCGTCCAGCATCAGATAGCGCTGGCCTGTGGCCGGTGTCGCAGCGGGCGCGCCCAGCACCACGATGTTGCCCTGCCCGTCACCGTAGGCGCTGGCCGTGCACAGCTCGGCGGCTGCGGCCGGCAGACCCGAACACACCAGCACCGCCATCAACAGCGAACGATTCTTCCACCCTGCCATGCCCTTCCCCGTTGCAGTGAACCCGCGTTGCGCAGGTGCCGGGCGCAGCCTAGCGCGTCCACTCGCCAGATTCATGCTGCAACCGCTCGCCGTCGCTCCCCTTCCACGACCATACTGGGCGGACGATACGGACTTCAGAGCGCACCATGCACACACATCTCGAACAGATCGGCAGCACCCGCATCCTGCGCAGCGCCGATACAGGCCCCCTGCTGGATGGCAACGCCCTGCGCGACCTGGTCGGCGATGCGCTCGGGCACCAGGCCGAGTGGATCGCTGTGCCGGTGCAGCGCCTTTCGGCAGACTTCTTCGAGCTGCGCTCCGGCATGGCCGGGCAGTGGCTGCAGATGCTGGTGAACTACCGCCTGCGCTTCGCCGTACTGGGCGACGTCAGTGCCTACCGCGCGCAGAGCGAATCGCTGGACGCGTGGATCACCGAATGCAACCGCGGGCACAACGGCTGCTTCGTGGCCGACTGGGATGCCCTGCTGGCACGCCTTTCTGCCCCGGCCAGCGTGGGCTGAACGCCAGCCCCACGCTCACCCTCACCGAACCCGGTTCCGACCGCACTCCGACGCCGCCCGCCAGAGCATCACCCGCAGGCTCCCCAGGCGACGTTCGATGAGTGCTTCAGACGCGGATTCCCTGCACAGCAAGGTGGCGGCGGTCACCCTTGGCTTCTGGGTGATGAAGATTGCCGCCACCACCCTCGGCGAGACTGCGGGCGATCTGCTGTCGATGACGCTCAACCTGGGCTACGTGGCCAGCTCGGCCATCCTGCTGACGATCTTTGCCGGCCTGCTGGGCATGCAGTTGTCGGCACGACGCTTCCACCCGGTGCTGTTCTGGTCGGTGGTGCTGGCCACCAGCACCGCCGGCACGACGATGTCGGACCTGATCGACCGCACGCTGGGGCTGGGCTACGCCGCCGGCGCCAGCCTGCTGGCCGGCTGCCTGGCGCTGGTGCTGCTGGCCTGGCGGGTATCGGAAAAGTCGATCTCAGTCAGCAACATCGCATCGCGCCGCGCCGAAGGCTTCTACTGGACCGCCGTGCTGTTCTCCAACACGCTCGGCACCGCGCTGGGCGACTTCCTTGCCGACGATTCCGGGCTCGGCTTCACCGGCGGCGCGCTGCTGATCGGCAGCCTCATCGCGCTCACCGCGCTGGCCAGCCGCATCAACGGCATCAACCGGGTCATCCTGTTCTGGATCGCCTTCGTGCTCACCCGCCCGTTCGGCGCCACCTTCGGCGACCTGCTCACCAAGCCACTGGAAAAGGGCGGCCTGGGCTTCGGCACGATCGGTTCGTCGCTGGTGTTGTTCACCATTCTCGCCACGCTGGTGGCACTGCCGATGCTGCAGCGTAAGGCACAGCCTGCCGGCTAGCGGGCGGTCCAGCCCCCATCCACCGGCAGCGCCGTACCGGTAATCTGCGCCGCAGCGTCCGAGGCCAGGAACACCACCATCTCGCCCAGCTGCTCGGGCGTCACGAACTGCAACGACGGCTGCTTCTCAGCCAGCAGCGCGCGCGCAGCGGTCTCCTGATCCGTGCCTTCGCGCTCGGCCAACGCGGTGATCTGCTGCTCGACCAGTGCCGTTCGCACCCAGCCCGGACAGATGGCATTGGCGGTGATGCCGCTGCCCGCATTCTCCAGCGCGGTCACCTTGGTGAACCCGATCACGCCATGCTTGGCCGCTACATAGGCCGACTTGTTCACCGAGCCGACCAGCCCATGCACCGACGCGATGTTGATGATGCGGCCGGCGCCCTGCTGCTTCATGTGCGGCAAGGCCGCCGCCGTTGCATGGAACACCGCCGACAGATTCAGCGCCAGGATCGCATCCCACTTCTCGACCGGAAATTCCTCGATCGACGCGGTGTGCTGGATGCCCGCGTTGTTCACCAGGATGTCGATGCGGCCCATCTTCGCCACGGCGTGGTCGATCAGTCCGCGCACCGCCTCACCACGGGACAGGTCGGCGCCATCGTGCGACACCCGTACGCCGAACTCGGCTTCCAGCTGGGAACGGATGCGTTCAACGTCCGCCGCATCGCCGAAGCCGTTCAGTACGATATCGGCGCCTTGCCGCGCCAGCGCGGTGGCAATGCCAAGACCGATACCGCTGGTGGAGCCGGTGACCACCGCAACCTTTCCATTGAACATGGGCGAGCTTCCATCGGGCGTAGGTGGTCAGTGTAGCCCCCGGGTCCGTGCCACGCGTGGATGCTTACGCTCGGCAAAAATCCACATTCCCCCTATATTCACCCCAATCCACCCATGGATGGCCCGATGAACCCCTGCAAGGCCCTGCTGCCCGCCGTAGTTGCCGCACTGCTCGCCCCTACCATCTGCCAGGCTGCGGCGCCCGCTCAGGCAACCACGCCACTCACCACCGGCAGCGTGCGGCTGGATATTGCCAGTGGCCGCGTTGAGGGCGACGTCTGCGTGTCCAGCCGGCCTGCCGAGTCGCTCAACACCTCGTGCTCAACGCCGGCCTGAACGTCGCGCGGGTCACCGATGGCGATGGCGCGCCGCTGGACTTCCAAGGCTGGTACGCCCCCGGTGTGGATGGCGAGGCACGCGTGTACACCGTGGCCAAGCCATCCGCCACGCTCTGCGTGCAGTACGTGGGCGCCTTCCCGGTCTATGCCCGGCACGATGCCCCAACCGACTTCAAGGGCCTGATGGCCTTCAACGGCGACAGCGCCCGCTTCACCGAACAGTCCGCATGGTTGCCGCAGGCATTCGACCCCAAGGCCCGCGTGCGCAGCAGCGAGAGCCGCTACGACCTGCAGGTGGATTGCAGCGGCTGCCGCTTCCTGTATCTCAACGGCAGCCCGGCCATCGAAGGCGCGCAGGGCCGATTCCACAGCGACACCGCGCGGCCGATCCTGCTGTTCGGCGGCAGCGGCCCGATCACCCGAACCGCGCAGGTCACGATCCTCAACGAGACCCTGCCCACGGCCAAGGTCGACGCGCTGTCCCACACCGTGCAGCAGGTGGCCAACGTGCATGCACGCTACATGGGCGTGCCGCTGGCTGACCGCCCCACCTTCCTGCGCATGGTCACCCTCAACCAGATCGAGCGCGACCGCCAGGGCAGCGAATGGGGCTTTGCCACCTGGCCCACCATCGCCATGAGCGGCAGCATCGGCAACGTGGCCGATTCACTCCTGGCCGGTGGCGAGAAGGCCGACCGCCGCGTGCAGTACATCGCGCACGAAATGGGCCACTACTACTTCGGCACGCTCAACCGTCCGCAGGGGCCGTACTTCTGGGTGCTGCTGGAATCCAGCGCCGAGTTCCTGTCGATCAAGGCGCTGCGTGAGATCAGTGGGGATGCCGCGGCTGATCGCTACATTGCGCGACTGCAATCGGCCATCGATAAGACGGACAAGCCGCTACCCGCCTTCGATGCCATCGACGGCAACTCGGATTTGGGCGAACTGTACCGCTATGGCTACGGCCCCTTGCTGTTGCTCTCGTTGGAGAAACAGGTGGGTGAGGCGAAGATGCAGGCCTTCATGCGCGGGTTGCTGGCCGCGCCTTCGCCGAAGAACTGGGCGGAGTTGCAGGGCATTGCGCTGAAGGCCGGCATCGATGCCAAGGCCTGGGAGCATTGGCGGGCAAGCTGTGTGGCTGGCGGCAGGCAGAGATGCCAGTAGATCCACGCCATGCGTGGATTCACTGCCTCAACGTCCGCATATCTGAATCATCCAACACTGTGTCCAAGGCAACCCGCCCTCCTAGCCCCTCTATTTGCCAATCAGCGCCGCTGATATCGCCGCACAATCAGAAGAACAGACCCGCTCGCTCAACGATCGCCAGCGGATTGGCCTTCCGCACCGCCTCCAGGAACAGCAGGAAGTCGCGGTTGAACAGCGTCAGGTTGTTGGTAAACGTCACGCACTTTCTGCCCGATGCCTTGCTGAAGCACACCTGCCAGACATACCGCCCGTAGATCTTGTCGGACGTTCGTGTGACTGAGGTGATCTGTGAAAGCGGAACCGCCGTGGGTACCGGCCCACGCCGCAGGTAGAAGGATTCTGTATCAAAGAAATAGTGCTCGCGCTCCTCTTTGCTATCCACCATCACCAAGGTCATGGACGTGCCGGAAATCCGGCGAGGGGAACTCAATCGCAGCCCTGATCCCAACGCAGAACGCGCGCTAGCTGACATTCGCCGAAGGATGAACCAAAAGATCCCCAACGGAAGTGCCGCAAGGACAATGAAACCTACGGTCTTCAAAACAGTTTCCAGCGTGCTGGGCACACAGATCTCCAGGATGAACGTTCAGGCACTTGCAAGGCCCGACTAGATCCACGCCACGCGTGGATGCTTGGGCGTCACCGCCCCATCACTTCCAATGATCCGGCCCCAGGAACGGCAGGCTCAACACAAACACCGGAACCGCCACCGGCACCAACGCCGCCCCCAGCACCTTGCCTGCCGCACTTCCAACACCCGGCTTCTCGGTATCGTCCGGCCGGATCCTCTCAGCCCGCGCGGTAATCGACTGCGGCAGCTTCGCCTTCGCGGCCAGCGCAGCAGCGTCCGGCAACGTCACCCGCTCGCCATCACTCTCGAACAGCGCGCTGTAGTAGCTGCCGCCTTGCCTGGAAAGATTGCAGTCCGGGTTGGCCGCCAACTCGTAGCGGGTCCGGGCTTCAAGGATGTACGGCTGGCGCGTCAAGGCAGCGATGGCCTTGGCCACCCGAGGGCTGATCTCCAACCGCTCCAGCTTGAACTGCGCGGCCTGTTCCGGCGTCACCTGCTCGGGCCGCAACAGCAGCGCGTAGCTGCCATGCACCTTGCTCCGGTCGGCCGGAACGCGCCAGTCCTCACGGAAGTACAGCTGCGCGCAGACCACGGCCTCGCGCAGCGGGCTGTCCATCAGGGCGCGGTAATCACGGAACGGCGCAGCGTCGAAGCGCATCGGCTCGTCATAGACGGGCAGCAGGTAAAGTTTGCCGTCGTCGGCCACGAACGCGCCGGTAATCTCGCGATTGGAATGGTGGTAGTCCGGCCCACTGGCGCAGCCAGACAGCAGGCCAAGGCACAGGGAGGAGAGAATGAAGAAGATGGACGTTCGCATGTCGTAGTGAAGGGCTTCCCTGGAAAACCGGCCCCGCCATAAGGTCGAGGCCAGTCCGCCATGGTGCCACGGCGCCGCATGCGATGCAGAACCGGCCTTACTTCAACCGCTCGACCAACCGCTGCCCCACTTCCAGCGCCGAAGCCGGGTTCTGCCCGGTAATCAGCTCGCGATCCACCACCACATGCCCGGTCCACGGCGTGGTGTTGCTGCTGAACTTCGCACCCGCCCGCTGCAGCGCCGTCTGCGGGTAGAACTTCATCTCACCGCCGCCCAGCAGCGGCTTGGCCTGCGCTTCTTCCTGGTTGCTGATCACCGTCATCTGGTAGCCGCTGTAGATCCACTTCGGCGTAGCCGGCGTGGCACCGGCTTCCAGCTTCGCCACGAAACCATCGGCATCCGTCAGCGTGGACAGCAGCGCGATCGGCCCGTGGCATACCAGCGCGGTGGTCTTGTTGCGCTGGTGGAAGTCGGCCAGCAAGCGACCCAGCGCCGGGCTCTTCAGCAGGTCCTGCATCGGCGCGTGGCCACCGGGGATGTAGACCGCATCGAAACGCGCGTAGCCCTGCTGCTCGACGCGCGCCAGGCTGACCACCGGCGAGGCCGTCGGCGAGGTCAGCGCCAGTTTCTCCAGCAGGTCCTTGTGCAGCGTCAGCTGCGCGGCATCGTTGCCGAAGTACGCCGGCGTCACCGAGGACGCATCCACCGTCGGCGCCCGCCCCTGCGGCGTGGCGAAGGTCACCTCGTGGCCGGCGTCCAGCAGCAGCTTGACCGGCTGCATCAGCTCGTTGAGATAGAAGCCGGTGGACAGCACCTTGCCGTCCTTCAGGTCCAGGTGGTTCTCGTCGGACAGCACCACCAGCGCGTTGGCGGCATGCGCGCCGCTGGCGGCCAGGGTCAGGGCCAGCGCTGCGGCCAGCCGGGTCATCAGGTTCATGGGGTGCTCCTATCGGGGAATGGCCGCCACTTTATTCATCGCCCCAGCGGCGATAAATTGGCCCCATCGCAAAACATCTGTTCCCCGGAGAGCCAAATGAGCCGCAAGTTCGACTACCTGGGCGATGTGGAGGTGTTCCTGGCGGTGGTCGAGCACGGCTCGTTCACGGCAGGCGCGGTGGCGCTGTCCACCACGCCCTCGGTGCTGAGCCGCGCGGTCACCCGCCTGGAAGCGCGGCTGGGCCGGCAGCTGCTGCAGCGGACCACCCGCCGCGTGGGCCTGACCGATGCTGGGCGGCTCTATCGGGAACAGGTGCGCACCGCCTTCGGCCTGCTGGACGACGCCGAGCGCGACGTACTGGCCCAGGACGGTGCGCTGGCCGGCCGCGTGCGCCTGAGCGTGCCCACCACGTATGGCCACTACCGGCTGCCGCCCGTGCTGGCGCGCTTTGCGCAGCAGTACCCGCAGGTGCAGGTGGAACTGAACATCACCAACCGCAACGTGGACCTGGTGGCCGAAGGCTTCGACCTGGCCATCCGTCTGGGCCAGCTGCCGGACAGCGGGCTGGTTGCGCGAAAGCTGGAAGACGCACCGCTGGTGCTGGTGGCCGCACCGGACTACCTGCGGCGCCGCGGCACGCCGCAGACGCTGGACGACCTGCAGCAGCACCTGTGCCTGCCCTTCGTGATGCCGCGCACTGGGCGGTTGGCCCCGTGGATCTTCCGCGATGGTACGCGCGACGTGGACTGGCTGCCGCGTTCGTCCATCGAGACCTCCGACGATGTGCTGGGCGTGGTGTCGCTGGCCGAACAGGGCGTCGGCATCTGCCAGAGCTATGCGTTCATCGTGCGCGAGCGGTTGCTGCGTGGGCAGCTGGTGGAAGTGCTGCCGCAGCTGCGCGGGCGATCAAGGCCGTTTTCGGTGATCTATGCGCCGCATCGGCGGCAGTCGGCGGCGGCAAGGGCGATGATTGAGTTGCTGGTGGGGAATGCGGCGGTCGTCGAGGACGGCGTTGGTTGAGGCTGCGATACTCGTTGGCGGTGTCGTGTTTGAACCGATTTTCGGGGCGTGCGGCTGATTGGGAGCTGTTGCCTGCTGAGGCGAACTAAGAACTGTTGCAAAGAAGGCCGTCGCGCTATTCGCTTGTGGTGCAGGCGATTGCGTCATTCCGAATCGCAATCAACAGAGCAGCTGCGCGAATACGTCTGGCGGTGTCGCGTGCTGCACGAATGGTGCATGCCACAATAGTTCCTCGCTCTCGAGTTCCGCGATTTCTTCGCGAATTTCTATTGGCATTCGAAGCGGCGGCGTAACCAACATGACGTGCCACCGACAACGGGTGGCTCCGGGTCTGCAAACCCGCGACGATTTTTGTGCCTGTTGTTTACGCTTGCCCGTCGGCACCGTCCTTAACCGGTGCCGGCGGGTAATCCGTCGGCCTGTATGGCGGGCGGTGCGTGGGGGTCTTCGGACCCACCGGTCATGGCACTACTTCGTCCCGGTTTGCAGCCACGCATCGTCCGCCACCCCGCTACGCGGTGGCGCTGTTAAGCACAGCCAAGGAAACCGACGCCATGAACGAAGCCGAGACCTTCTCTTCGTATACCGTTGTTGAGCCCATCAACGACGACTCCCCACTGCCCGATCTGAACTCCCTGCCCGGCATCCTCAAGCGCATGCGCGACTGCGAGGGGGCTGATGGGCTGCCCTGGCCGGAGAACGACGTATCACCCGGCCGCCGCATGAGCCTGGCGCGGACCGAGCGCGCGTTGGTGGGACTGCTGACGGTGCTGGAGGTGCTGCACTCGGCTGACCGCTGCCGGGTGGCAGCGGAGCCGGAGCGGCATTTGGATGAGGGGGTGGTGGATGGGCTGTTTCTGGCTTGCCGAGGGCTGGCTGAGTGGGCTTGCCACGAGGTCAGGCCGGAGTGACTTCCCTTGGCAGCGTAGATGCCTGCTAACGAACCCATTGTCCGCTTTCGGCCAGAAGCGGACGTAGGACTGTCTCAACGCCCCGAACAACTTGAGCGCTTAATCAGGCTTGGAAGAAAGCAAAACATCTACGACTGCTCTGGACGACGTTGACAAGGCGGTGAACGGGGGCGTTGATTTCCACACCCGATCGCGTCCAGCCTGCGCCAACCCCACAGCCAAGAACCCTCAGTCGCAGAGGCGGTCGAGGCAATGCAAATTGCTCTAAGACCTCAAGCAGAAATCCAGCTCTTCCAGGCCCCTTCTGCGAAGCTCTACGTTAAGGGCATCAATCGCCTGCTGCCTAAGGCTGTTGAGCTGCTTAGAGATTTCTGTAGATCGAACTACGATACAGTTCTCCTCTTGGAGGAGAAGTCCCGCTGCCGCTGCTTCAGTAGCAGTGTCACGGGCCTTCTGCAGAAGCCTCAAAGCCTTCTTGGTACCGTCGAGCTTGGGGCTGGGTGGGCGAACCTCATCAATGACGTTTCCACGAAGATCCACTTGCCGTCCCGTACTGATCGCATTGCACGTGTCAGATATTGCCTTGATGAAATTCGAAACATTGTTCTCACAATGGAACGGAGTCCTCAACGCGGCCCTTTCAAATGAATTCTGGACGAGTAGAAGGTAGTGAACGTCGGCTCCGAACCTCCTCCGGTAATCCACAATATCTCTGTAGTACCGGTCAAGCATATCGACATGGTTATTAAGAAATTCCTGATATTCGTCCCAAAAAAGTAAACCAACATGAAATGGAAGGCCGCAACCATTGACCTTGCGAACATGCTCCTGCAGGTCTCCGTCTCGCGGGCCCGTCGTTGCAATAATGAAACGATCAAGCTTTGGAGCAAAAGACTTTGCACGCTCAATTTCGTGATCTATCTCACTGGCAGTCAATCGCTTTGACGGAGCGGCCGCATTAACCTTTTTCTTGCACTGGATTCCAGTGAATTCCTTAGCGTTATCATTCGTCCCATAGACGTCGACACCAGCCTGGCTCTGACCTTGTCGCCCGTTCCTTGCCGCACCTGGATCCCCCCATGCCCTCTTCGCATAGTCGAGTGTGAGTCGCTCAAAATCCTGCCAAAGCGCTGGCGGACTGAGCTCAACTTCAATGCTTGGCACACAACCTCCCTGTAGCCACGTGATGAGTTAGGAATCATTATTGTAAGACAATTTACGCGGAGTTCGATCATCCGAATTCGATCTTTCGCGACATACCAGCGCCGGGGATGCTCTGAATAATCGACACTGAGCGCTGAATTTGGGGCACTGGAGTGATTCGACGCCATCAGACGAGAGCAATTACTCTGTTCTTCAGCCCGCAAAGCGCCCTTGCCCGGACCTCGGGACAGAGTTGTCCTATGCCGGCAGCAATTGCCGGCGCGCCATCCACAGGCTGGAAGCGGAACAACGTCAGCACTTGCGCCGTGTTCTTGGCCAGACCGCAGTAACGCACCTTGGTGTAACCGAACTGCCGCTTGATCACCCGGAAGGGATGTTCGACCTTGGCGCGCAGGCTGGCCTTGCAACTCTCCCAGCGCTCAACCTGCTTGCGCTCCCGTGCGTTTCTAGCAGCTGATGTCTCCACGCTCAACATGGACCCAACTGTACGTTTCGGATCCGAACTTCCGGACGCCCAATTGATATCCATCCGATGGCTATCCGTCACCAACCTTTGGTAGAATTCGGCAAGTCACGACATTCCCTAAAGCCGGAAAACAACGAAGAGTATTGGCCCTACAGAGGACGGAGCGCTTCGGCGCTCAGACGATCTTCAATGAGCGCTGTTCTTTACTCGAGGCCGAACCGATGCTTGGGGGAGCGTTAACAGCGTCAAGAATGCACCGAAGGTCGTCTAGGTTCGGCCGGGCTAGCGGCCAAATCACGCTCGGCGAGGAGCTAAGGGGAGGATCGCCGTTGTCATCACAGCAGCTTCTGACACCACATCAGAGCCAGTACATTGCTTGGCTACTGACTAGGCGTGCAGCAGGCGACTCCGTGGAGTCCCTAGCTTCGACCTTGGTCGATTCGCAAGTCGATCTGAATCCCCATCAGGTCGAGGCCGCGCTCTTCGCTTGCTGTAACCCCCTCTCCCGCGGCGTGATCCTCGCCGACGAGGTTGGCCTAGGCAAGACCATCGAAGCCGGCTTGGTCATCTCCCAACGCTGGGCCGAACGGCGACGGAAGGTGCTCATCATCGTTCCGGCGAACCTGCGCAAGCAATGGCACCAGGAGCTGCAGGACAAGTTCGGCCTGCAAGGGCTGATCCTCGAAGCCAAAAGCTACAACGCGATCCGCAAGCAGGAGCAGCGGAACCCGTTCCTGTTCGCCTCTGGTCCGATCATCTGCTCCTACCAGTTCGCGATGGCCAAGGCTGACGATGTCAAGGGCATCGACTGGGACTTGGTCGTCCTCGACGAAGCGCATCGCCTGCGCAACGTCTACAAAACCAGCAACGTCATCGCCAAGACACTAAAGGAGGCGCTGTCGCGCGTTCACTCCAAGGCGCTCCTGACCGCAACGCCGTTGCAGAACTCGCTGCTCGAACTCTATGGCCTGGTCAGCTTCATCGATGACCGCGTGTTTGGAGACCTTGATAGCTTCCGCTCGCAATTCACTGGCAGAGAGCAATCCTTCAGCAGTCTGCGTGACCGGCTGGCCCCCATCTGCAAGCGCACCCTGCGCAAGCAGGTGCAGCCCTACGTTTCATACACGGCGCGCAAAGCCATCGTGCAGGAGTTCACTCCGTCGAGCGAGGAACAGGAACTGTCCCGTCTCGTCGCCGAATACCTGCGCCGCCCCAACCCTCAGGCGCTGCCGCAAAGCCAGCGGCAACTGATCTCGCTCGTTCTGTGGAAGCTGCTGGCGTCCAGCACGCACGCCATTGCGGGCGCGCTTGAAACAATGGCCAAGCGACTGCAAGGCGTACTTGATGCCTCGCCCGTGGTCGATCTGACCGAGGAACTGGACGAGGACTACGAATCGCTGGACGAAACTGCCGAAGAGTTCGTTGACGGTGACGACAAGCCGCCACCGGATACAGCCGGGCCGAGCAAGGAAGAACGCGCCGCCATCACGAGCGAGATCGACGAGCTGCGCCACTTCAAGACGCTGGCCACCAACATCCGCGACAACTCCAAGGGCAAGGCGCTGCTCTCCGCGCTCGACCGCGCCTTCGCCGAACTGGATCGGCTCGGTGCGGCGAAGAAGGCCATCATCTTCACCGAATCCAAGCGCACACAGGAATACCTGCTGAGCCTGTTGGCCGACACTCCCTACGGCGGCGGCATCGTACTGTTCAACGGCACCAACAACGATGCACGCGCGCAGGCCATCTACAAGGACTGGATCAAGCGCCATGAAGGCACCGACCGCATCACCGGCTCCAAGACCGCCGACACCCGCGCCGCACTGGTCGAGCACTTCAAGGAACGCGGCAGGGTGATGATCGCCACCGAGGCTGGCGCGGAAGGCATCAACCTCCAGTTTTGCTCGCTGGTCATCAACTACGACTTGCCGTGGAACCCTCAGCGCATCGAGCAGCGCATTGGCCGCTGCCACCGATACGGGCAGAAGCACGACGTGGTGGTGGTCAACTTCGTCGACCGCAGCAATGAGGCCGATGCACGGGTGTATGAGCTGCTGTCGCAAAAGTTCCAGCTCTTCGAGGGTGTGTTTGGGGCCAGCGACGAAGTGCTGGGTGCCATAGGTTCGGGCATCGATTTCGAACGGCGTATCGCCGAGATCTACCAGAACTGCCGAGAGCCCGAGGAAATCAAGTCCAGTTTCGAGCAACTCCAGCTCGACCTCTCAGGCGAGATCAACGAGGCGATGGTCAAGACCCGCCAGGTATTGCTTGAGAACTTTGATGAAGAGGTGCAGGAAAAGCTGCGAATGCGCGCTGACGACAGTCGCAACGCTCGCAACCGCTTCGAGCGGATGCTAATGGACCTGACTCGCGCCGAACTGGTCCATTGCGCGGCATTCGATGACGACGGCTTCGATCTCCGACACATACCGCCTGGAATCGAGCATGCCAGTCCTGCGGGCATCGAGCTGGGGCGCTACGAATTGCCCCGGCGCTCCGGCGACGCGCACCTATACCGCATCAATCATCCGCTGGCGCGATGGGGCATCGAGCAGGCCAAGGCTCGCGCACTCGACGGGGCTCGTCTCGTCTTCGACTACAACGCCTATGGGTCAAAGATCAGCACCCTCGAAGCTTATCGCGGCAAGGCCGGATGGCTCACCGTAAAGCTGATTTCGGTCGAGACACTCGGCAACCAGGAACAACATCTGCTGGTTGCCGCGGGCACGACCGACGGCGTCGTGCTCGCGGAAGAAGACCCGGAGAAACTGCTGCGCCTTCCTGCGACCACGCAGGCGGCCAGGCTATTCAATGCCGCTGACGCTCCCCTTCTGGCAGACGTCGAAGCCCGCAAGACCGCTCTCCTGCGCGACGTCAACAAGCGCAACCTTGGCTACTTCGAGCAGGAAGTCCAGAAGCTGGATTCCTGGGCGGACGACCTGAAGCTGGGTCTGGAGCAGGAGATCAAGGAGATCGACCGTGAGATCAAGGAGGTACGCCGCACCGCCGCGACCTCGCCGACACTGGAAGAAAAGCTGTCGTGGCAGAAGAAGCAGCGGGAACTGGAAGGCAAGCGCAGCAAGCTGCGCCGCGAGCTGTTTGCCCGGCAGGACGAAGTCGAAGCCCAGCGCAACGACTTGATCAGTCAGCTTGAAGCGCAACTGCAACAGCAGGTCGAAGAGCGCATGCTGTTTACCGTCGAATGGGAGTTAATCTGATGGCGTACATCCCCGCTCGACCGCTCGAACTTGATCTTCTGTGCCAAAAACTTGATGCGGACTACGCGGACCGAATCACCGGAACGGGAAACACTCCAGAGTCTCGACGGAGCAACTTTCTGTCCAAGGCAATCGCGGCATTCGTCCTGCACGAAGACGCTGGCGCCACTCTAGATGAAGCCGTGGCCGCCAGCATCGATGGTGGCCAGGATCATGGTATCGATTCGGTATTCGTTTCAACGGATCAAACGATCTGGCTGGTCCAGTCCAAATACAAAGAGTCGGGAACCGGCGAACCCGAACTCGGGGATGTATCCAAATTTCGGGATGGTGTGACCGACCTCCTACAAGGACACTGGTACCGTTTCAACAACGCCCTGCAGAACCGCCAAGCGGCAATCACCAATGCATTGAACGGTGGTGTCTGCAGGATCAAGGTCGTGCTGGCCTATTCCGGCACGGCGGTGTCCGATGACCGGCGCCACATCTTTGCCGACTTGGAGCGCGCGTTTAATGGCGCGAATCCGGGCTTTCTTCGGTGCCATGCCTATGGGCTCACGACCCTGCACGACCTGCATCTGGACGGAGTTTCGGCCCAGCCCATAGAAGCCGAAGTCGAATTGAAGGACTTCGGCCACACGCTGGAGCCCTACCGGGCGTTCTACGGTCGCATGGACGCCAAACGGCTCGCCGAACTTTGGGCGACACACGAAGAACATCTGGTTGATCGGAACATTCGCCGATTCAAGGGCACGACCACTGTCAATGCAGGGCTAACCGAGACACTCCGGCAAGAAGCACAGCACTTCTTCTACTTCAATAACGGCGTCACTTTCCTCTGCGACTCCATAACGGAACAGCATCCCCGCGATCCGCATCGGCAGACTGGGAAGTTTCGCATTCGCGGGTTGTCCATCATCAACGGCGCACAGACAGTTGGGGCGATCGCCCGCGAGCCACAGGCCCACTACGACGCTCATCCCACCGTAGTCATGGCGACTTTCGTTTGTCTTGAGAACGCGCCTGATGGCTTTGGCGATCGAGTCACCCAATCGCGCAATCGCCAGAATGCCGTAGAACTGGAGGACTTTGCCGCGCTCGATGAGCGGCAGACCATGTGGCAGCAAACCCTGCAGATGGCTGGCGTCACCTATCTGGTCAAGCAGGGGGAGGACGATCCGCCACTATCGCCAACCTGCTTCAGCGCACGTGAACTCGCGCCGTTCCTAGCCTGTACCGTAACCACGAACGACTGGCAGGACTACGTGACCGCTGCCAAGGCGGACAAAAAGAAGCTGTTTGGGCGGGAGGGGTTGGTATCAGCGACGGACCCCTTGCGTCAGTCGTACGAGCGCCTCTTCGCCGACGCGCTCACGGCAAGACAAATGTGGCGGGTAGTCCAAATCGGCCGCATGGTTGTAGAGAAAGTCCGCGCCCGTGCCACCGCCGAGGGTGATCCCGCCGGCTTGCCAGCGGGGACACTCCCCGCTCGTGAGATTCTCACTCACGGCGCCTGGCTGGTCCTACACGCGATCTTCATCCGCCTTCAGCTTCAGAACGCGCCGGCGCTGATGTTGACTCAGGATGAGGTGATAGCGATTTCGCACGAGGTCGATCTTGTTTGCGACCGTCTTGTGAGTTCCGTCCAGAGCGTGCAGTGGAACAAGCAGGCGCGCAGCGTGTTTGAGAACAAAACGGACTGTCGAACAGTGAAAGGCCGTTTGATGGCGGCCTTGGTGCAATAGGATCAGGGGGCAAATCAATAATGCAAGCGAACATCAAAGGTCTTGTGGATCGGCTGGAGCTTTCCCAAGCCAAAGCAATGATGCCTCTTTACGAGGCTGTCTCGAATGCCGTCGATGCAATCGAAGAGCATCAAAACGGCTTCCACAATCATTCGATTCGCATCCAACTTGTGGCCTCTAATGACCTTGTCCATCAAGCCGGAGATGGAACTCTGGTCGTGGATGGCTTCGATGTCATTGATGACGGCGTTGGCTTCAACGATAAAAACCTTACTTCCTTTCAAGAGGCGCACACGCTTTCAAAGGTCAGGGTCGGCGGTCGGGGGGTCGGTCGCTTCACCTTCCTGAAGGTCTTTTCGTCCGTCCACATCCGCAGCGTTTTCAAAAGCGATGGAAAGGCTTTTCTACGCCAGTTCGACTTCAGCATCGAAGATGAGCTGAATGGAGCGGACCTCACGTCGGAAGTCCACGAAGCTTGCGGCACGCAGACCTCCTTGCGAGGCATGGACGACAAGTTCCGAGCCGGGTGGCCCACCAACCCCGAGACCATTGCCGAACGCATCATCGCGCACTTCCTGATCCGGTTTGCGGCACGCTCCTGCCCTCCGATGACACTGGAATCTCCGGGACACGCTCCGATTGATTTGCATGCACTGTTTCAGTCAACGGTGCTGGCACATATCCAAGAACAGTTCTTCGAGGTTTCGGGGCATACATTTGCATTGCAGGCATATCGTCACCGAGACGGACGCTCGCGCCACGAACTCAACTTGTGCGCCAACGGGCGCGGGGTCACCACAAGCAAACTGCGAGACCTGCTTCCGGAGCTTCCCGAAAAGCTGATTGACGAAGAACAAGCGCCTTACACCCTAATTGTGCTGGTCACCGGGGAGTACCTGGACGACCATGCCAACCAAGAGCGCACGCGCATCGCCTTCCAAAGCGATGAGGGGCTCGAGCTTGAGCAGACGCTTGTTTCTCGACGCGCCCTCAACCAGGGTGTCGCGGGAGCATTGCGGCCGCTGCTCTTGGAGGACTTGAAGTCAACGAACGAGGATAAGCGTGCCCAGATCGAGAAGTTCGTGGAGCAAGCCCCCGAGTACAGGGCGCTCACGCACCCTCGTTACAAGGAGATGATCGAGCAGAAGATTCAGCCAGGCCTGTCTGAAGACAAGCTGGACGAAGCGCTACTACACGTCAAACGAGAAATTGAAGATGGAGTACGCAAGGATTTGCGGCACGTTGCGGCCAACTTCGAAAGTCAGTCGTTCGAGCAGTACGCAGAGATGTTTCAGAAGCTGGCCGAACAAGCAAATGAGCTCGGCAAAGCTGAGCTTGCAAAGTACGTCACGCATCGCCGCACCATTCTTGATCTGGTATCGCTTAGCTTAAAAAAGAGGCGTTCAGATGATAAGTACCCGCTGGAACGCGTACTTCACAAGATGCTTTTCCCGATGGGCGCCACTTCCAAAGATATCTTCTTTGAGCAGCAGAATTTGTGGGTGATTGATGAGCGGCTTTGCTATCACACACTGCTAACGTCCGATAAAAAGTTGAACTCCATAGATGGCCTTGAAGATACGTCCGGTAAGGAGCCGGATATTTGCTCATTTTTCTACGACACCCCGATCGGGGTGCGGGAGCAGGAAGATTCCACGGGCTCAATTGTCGTGATCGAGTTCAAGCGACCTGGGCGTGACGATTACCAAGCAGACCCTGCCCAGCAGGTCATTAAGAGATTTGTTGAAATTCAAGAGAGCAAGCTGGACGACATTGATGGCAGGCCGATTAATGCACGCGGAATTCGCTTCTTTGGCTACTTGATAGCTGACTTGACGCCATCACTCAAGCGGGAAATGCGAATGAACTATCACGAGTCCATTGATGGCGAAGGCTATTTCAAAACGCTCACGGGCGGAAATGGCTACGTGGAAATCATCTCTTATGACAAGCTCCTCAAGGATGCCGCGCGCAGAAACCGCGTGCTATTTGAGAAGCTTGGCCTGCACAAGAATTAAGGTGGCGTGACCATGAGCAAGCAAAAATTAGAACTCACCTGGATCGGGAAGGAGAAGCGGCCCAAGCTCGAGCCGCGAATCCTGCTCGAAGACCCTGAAAAGTCGTATCACGCCAAGCATCGCGTGACGGACGGCGACATCTTCGACAATCGGCTGATCTTCGGCGACAACCTGCTGGCATTGAAGGCGCTGGAGCAAGATTTCTCCGGGAAAGTAAAGTGCGTCTTCATCGACCCACCCTACAACACGGGAAGCGCCTTCTCGCACTACGACGATGGGCTGGAGCACTCAATCTGGTTGGGGCTAATGCGCGATCGCCTAGAGATCATCAAGCGACTGCTTTCGAACAGAGGATCTTTGTGGATTACCATTGACGATAACGAATCGCATTATCTCAAAGTTCTGTGCGATGAAGTATTTGGACGAAATTGCTTCAACGCGGACGTCATTTGGCGGACTACGGATAACAGCAATAACAACGCGAAGACATTCTCGCTAGATACAAATCATGTCCTTGTGTACGGGCGAGAATCATCTTGGGCGCCGAACTTTGTTCATGACGAAGGAAAAAGGTCTCACTTCAAGAACCCTGATAACGATCCAAGGGGGCCTTGGTTTGATGGAAACCCTGTCAATAATCCTGCGCTTCGACCGAACCTCCAGTTCAATTTGATTGGCCCCTATGGTGACGTGATTAAGCACCCCCCGAACGGGTGGCGCTGGTCAAAAGAGACCATAGAGGAGAAGATGAAGACGGGCGAGATTCGTTTTTCTCAGGACGGAAGGCGGATCATCCGTAGGACTTACCTAAGGGATATGGATAAAGGACTACCACCATCCAATCTTTGGGCCTCGCTGGAGGAAACCGGCCATAATCGTCAAGCGAAATATGAGCTCAAGAATTTATTCCCAGATGTTCCGACCGTTGAGCTCTTCGGCACACCTAAACCGGAGCGTCTCTTGCGTAAGGTTTTGGAACTCGCAACCGATCCCGGGGATCTCGTGCTCGATTCGTTTGCGGGATCTGGGACGACTGGCGCCGTCGCGCAAAAAATGGGCCGTCGCTGGATCATGGTGGAACTGGGTGAGCATATCCATACCCACATCGTTCCTCGCCTCAGGAAAGTAATAGATGGCGAGGACAAGGGAGGCGTAACTGAAAGCGTTGGCTGGCAAGGCGGAGGTGGATTCCGCTATTACAGCCTCGCGCCTAGCCTGATCGTCCACGACCGCTGGGGCAACCCGGTCATCAATCCAGAATACAACGCCGCGCAACTGGCCGAGGCACTGGCCAAGCTGGAGGGCTTTGTCTACGCGCCGTCGGAGACGCACTGGTGGCAGCATGGCCACTCCAGCGAGCGCGACTTCATCTACGTCACTACACAGAACCTGTCCGCCGACCAGTTGCAAGCGCTTTCCGACGAAGTGGGTTCCGACCAGAGCCTGCTGGTGTGCTGCTCCGCCTTCCGAAGCGTGACGGCGGCGAAGGCGGCGGAACGCTGGCCCAACCTGACGCTGAAGAAGATTCCGAAGATGGTGCTAGCCCGCTGCGAGTGGGGCCATGACGACTACAGCCTCAACGTGGCCAACCTACCTATGGCGAAACCCGATCCAGTCGATGCCGGCGCAGACAGCGCCCAACAGCCCAGAACCCGGAAACCTGCCTCCGCAAACACGAACCAAGGCGGCCTCTTTGAACAGAACGACGGGGAGAACCAATAAATGAACGCCCGCGTCTTGCACGCCGTCACCGGTCGTCTCTCTCTTCGTCCGCCGCAGGAGGATTCTCTCAAGCGGCTGGTTCGTGCGCTCGAAGCCGAACCTGCGCTCTTGCGCCATGGGCGCGAGATCTCGGCGATTCTTTCTTCGCTGAAAGCCGAGTTCAGCACGCTGGAGGATTTCGAGCGCGAGTTCCCCTCGCTGTGCTTCGCGTTGGCCACGGGTGTGGGCAAGACGCGCCTGATGGGGGCCTTCATCACCTACCTGCACTTGGCGCACGGTATCAACAACTTCTTCGTGCTTGCGCCCAACCTGACCATTTACAACAAGCTGATCACGGACTTCACGCGCAACACGCCCAAGTACGTGTTCAAGGGCATCGCCGAATTCGCGCAGCAGCCGCCGCTCATCATCACCGGCGACAACTACGACCAGACCGGCGCGGCGGTGGATGATCAGCCGCAGGGCTTTGGCCATGACGTGCGCATCAACATCTTCAACATCTCCAAGATCAATTCCGAGGTGCGCGGCGGCAAGGAGCCGCGCATCAAGCGGATGCGCGAGGTGCTGGGCGACAGCTACTTCAACCATCTGGCGAGCCTGCCCGATCTGGTGCTGCTGATGGACGAGTCGCACCGCTACCGCGCCAGCGCTGGCGTGCGCGCCATCAACGAACTGAAACCGCTGTTCGGCCTGGAAGTGACGGCGACGCCGTTCATCGAGTCCAGTCGCGGGCCGGTGCCGTTCAAGAACGTGGTGATGGACTATCCGCTGGCGCGGGCGATGGAGGATGGCTTCGTAAAGGAGCCTGCCGTCGTCACCCAGCGCAACTTCGATGCCAAGGCGCACACACCCGAGGAGCTCGAGAAGACGAAGCTGGAAGATGGCGTGCGTCTGCATGAAACGACTAAGGTCGAGCTGCTCACTTATGCCCGCCAGAACGGCGTCAAGCCGGTCAAGCCCTTCATGCTCGTGATTGCGCGCGATACCACGCACGCGGCGGCGCTTTTGGCGCTTCTGGAATCGGAAGCCTTCTACGAGGGGCGCTACGCGGACAAGGTGATTCAGGTCGATTCCAGCCGCACCGGTGCGGAAGAAGAAGAGATGATCACCCGCCTGCTAGCCGTGGAGAGCGTGGACGAGCCGACCGAGATCGTGATTCACGTCAACATGCTGAAGGAAGGCTGGGACGTGACCAACCTCTACACCATCGTTCCGCTGCGCGCGGCTAACGCCCGCACGCTGATCGAGCAGTCCATTGGGCGCGGCCTGCGCTTGCCCTACGGCAGGCGCACGGGCGTTGCGGCTGTGGATCGCTTGAATATCGTTGCCCACGACAAGTTCCAGGAGATCATCGACGAGGCCAACAAGGGTGATTCACCAATCCGTCTGAAGCAGGTCATTCTCGATGCGCCCAGCGCCGACGACAAGAAGGTCAGCGTGCAGGTCGAGTCTGGAGCGGCGGCACGTCTCGGTTTGACGAACGCACCTGTCTTGGTCACAGGGGCTTCAGCCACTAACGTTGGAGCGGAGGTCGCCGCGCCTAAGCCGGCGTTCACCACGGAGGCACAAAAGCAGGCCGCGCGCATGGTCATGGACGTTATCGGCAAGTACGAGGTCAAACGCGATCTAGTGCCCACCAGCAGTGCGCTGCTGAAACCCGAAGTGCAGAAGGAAATCCTAGCGGAGGTGGCAGAGCGTTTGAAGCCATTGCAAGGAGAACTGCTGGCGGGAGTGGATGAATCAGTTCCCGCACTTGACTTGTCCGCCGTGGTGGCGAAGACCACCGAGATCGTGGTGCAGCAAACAATCGACATCCCACGCATCGCAGTGGTGCCGACTGGCGAGGTCACGACCGGCTTCCACGCCTTCAAGCTGGATGTGAGCCAGCTCCATCTCCAGCCGGGCCAGCGTGAGATCGTCGGGCAGATGCTGCGCACCAACGAGCAGTTCACCTTGGCCGCCGAGGTCGGGCTCAAGGAGCAACGCCCGGAGGACTACATCGTCCACGCGCTGGTGGACTTCGACGACATCGACTACTTCACCCATGCCGACCTCCTCTACGACCTTGCAGGCCAGATGGTGCAGCACCTGCGCAGTTATCTGTCCGACGACGAAGCCATCAGCCTCCTCGATCGTGACCGCCGCTTGATCGCACGGGAAATCCACGCACAGATGATGGCCCACTTCTGGGAAGAGGCGACGGAGTACGAGGTGCATGTCAGTCGCGGTTTCACCGAGCTAAAGCCTTGCAACTACACCGCCACGGCAGGCCAGACGGCCCACCACTTCCGGGAGACCGTGACCGAGACCAGTCGCATCAAGCAGATGCTATTCGGTGGCTTCGCGCGTTGCCTGTACCCACTGCAGAAGTTCGACTCGGATACCGAACGGCGCTTTGCCATCATCCTGGAGCGCGACGCGACGAAGTGGTTCAAGCCTGCGAAGGGACAGTTTCAGATCTACTACAAGCTTGGCACCGAACAACCAGAGTACATCCCCGATTTCGTCGCCGAGACGGACATCGCCATCCTCATGGTGGAGACCAAGGCTCGTGCTGACATCAACGCTGAAGAGGTTCAGGCCAAGACCGCAGCCGCCATGCAGTGGTGCAAGCACGCTTCCGATCATGCAGTGAGCATAGGCACCAAGCCTTGGAAGTATTTGCTGGTGCCCCATGACGAAGTCAATGAGTCGAAACGGCTCACAGATTACCTACGCTTTGAGGTTAAAGCATAGACGGAACGCTACTGTCATCGCTATGAGCAGAAGTGGTTCCGGCCTTCGTGCCGAGAACCACATCTGGCTTATCCCGCTAGCTCTACTCTTACCACTAGCACGATACCCCTTTTAAGGAAGGGGCTTCTCGCGCCTTCCCGTTCCCCAAGGGTTATTGGCTACTCACGTACCACCTAGGCTCTGCCCTCATAGGCAGCAATGACAAATGGCTTGGCTCGCTCCAGATCCTCGAGGTTGGAGATCGCAACCTCCAAATCCCCCGTGCCCCAATGGCCGAACGTTCGGGCATCACGCATTTTCGGTCCCAAGGGCTTAATCGAATCGGGATCAATGTGCAAGAACAGCAGCAGGCGACTCTTTTGAGGAACGACAGTTGCGAAGTTCTTTAGGCGCTTGAACGCCATGTACAGCTTTAGCTCTTTGCGCTGGACATCGTCACCAAGAGACCCGATGAAGTCATCCAGCGAGCCAATCAACGCCGCCATATCAGGCCCATACGAGGCCATCCATTCGGAATATGTTCTATCGCCTGTGGTGCTGGACGCTTTTTGCGCACTAGCGAGCAGAATCTCCCCGCCGACGTCACCCAGCTTTGCTTTCGCGCGACCAATACTTATTGTGTTGACCTGCTCAAACAACAGCAGATCATTTCCAAATCGCCTGTACCGAATGAGCTCCACACTTTGGTTGATCTGCTGGACAGCGTGTGCATCGAACTTCGTGAAATCCGCCGCAATGCAGACAACTCGCGGAGAACTCCAATCAATTTGCGAGGCCGCAGCAGTGCCCAGCGCGTCCATTACTTGCAGCTTGAACTCGGCCTGATGATCCATTAGCCAATCAAGGTAATAGAGCCCCTGGTTAATGACGTTCTCACCGATTGAGCGCTTGTACTCAATAATGACGGGGCTGTTATTTTCATCCAGACCCAAGGAGTCAATGCGACCACCATGGGTCTTTCCGGTCACGTACTCGGTCGCAACAAACCGAATACCAAGCGTAGGCAGCAAATTGGCCTCAATCAGCGTCTGGAGCGGTTTCTCCAGATCTGAAGCCCTTCCCTGCAGCTCAGTCGCTTTGCCGTCAACCAACCTGAAAAGCTTGATGTCACTCATTCCGTCCGATTCCCTTCAACTCTGTGCCTAGCGTACCGGCAAACAGCCCATCCCATGCAACAAGGGCGCCTCTCGGCGCCCTCGTTCTTTCAACTCATTCCCACTCAATAGTAGCCGGCGGCTTCCCCGAGATGTCATAGACAACCCTTGAAACCCCCCGCAACTCATTGATGATCCGGTTGCTCACCGTCCCCAGGAACTCGTACGGCAGATGCGCCCAATGCGCGGTCATGAAGTCGATCGTCTCCACGGCCCGCAGCGCAATCACCCACTCATAAGCGCGCGCGTCACCCACCACGCCCACCGACTTCACCGGCAGGAACACGGCAAACGCCTGGCTGGTCTTGTCGTACAGATCGGCCTTGCGCAGCTCATCAATGAAGATGGCATCAGCCTTGGCCAGAAGCTCGGCGTATTCGCGCTTCACCTCACCCAGGATACGCACGCCCAGGCCCGGGCCCGGGAACGGATGGCGGTAGACCATGCTGCGCGGCAGGCCCAGCTCAACACCCAGGCGGCGCACTTCGTCCTTGAACAGCTCGCGCAGCGGCTCCACCAGGCCCAGCTTCATGTGCTCCGGCAGGCCGCCCACGTTGTGGTGGCTCTTGATCACATGCGCCTTGCCGGTCTTGCTGCCGGCCGACTCGATCACGTCCGGGTAGATGGTGCCCTGCGCCAGCCACTTGGCGTTCTTCAGCTTGTTCGACTCTTCGTCGAAGATCTCAACGAACAGGTTGCCGATGATCTTGCGCTTGGCTTCCGGGTCGCTCACGCCTTCCAGCGCGTTGAAGTAACGATCGGCGGCATTCACGCGCACCACCTTCACGCCCATGTGCTCGGCGAACATCGCCATCACCTGGTCGCCTTCCTGCCAGCGCAGCAGGCCGGTATCCACGAACACGCAGGTCAGCTTCTCGCCGATGGCCTTGTGCAGTAGTGCAGCCACCACGGACGAATCGACGCCGCCGGACAGGCCCAGGATCACTTCGTCATCGCCCACCTGTTCGCGCACACGGGCGATCTGGTCGTCGATGATGTTGGCAGCGGTCCACAGGGTCTGGCAGCCGCACACGTCCACCACGAAGCGGCGCAGCAGCGCCAGGCCCTGCAGGGTGTGGGTCACTTCCGGGTGGAACTGCACGCCGTACCAGCGCTTTTCTTCGTTGGCCATGGCGGCCACCGGAATGCGGTCGGTGGTGGCGGTGATGGTGAAGCCCGGCGGCGCAACAGAGACGTGGTCGCCGTGGCTCATCCAGACATTCAGCTTCGGCTCGCCGCCGTGGTCGCTCAGGCCCTTGAACAGTGCATCGGGGTTGATCACGTTCACTTCGGCGTGGCCGAATTCGCGCTGGTCCGCGGCTTCGGTGGCACCGCCCAGCTGCGCGGCCAGGGTCTGCATGCCGTAGCAGATGCCGAAGATCGGCAGGCCGCTGTCGAACACTTCCTGCGGCGCGGCCGGGGCGCCCGGCAGCGTGGTCGATTCCGGGCCACCGGACAGGATGATGCCCTTGGCGCCGAAGCCGGCGATCTCGGCCGGGTTGTGGTCCCACGCCCAGATTTCGCAGTAGACGCCCAGCTCGCGGATGCGGCGGGCGATCAGCTGCGTGTACTGCGCGCCGAAATCGAGGATGAGGATCTTGTCGTTATGGATGTTGGTCATGGTGCCGTTCCAGTGGTGTTTTTCGCAGCGCCCGGCGCTTCAAGGCTCTGCGTCAGCGTGGCGATGAACGCCTCGCGTTGTTGAATATGTGAGGGGTCTTCCTCATCCCAGCGCAGCATCAGCAGGCCATGCGGTGCGTTGGGGTTGGCGCGGTCAGCGCGCGGCAGCTCGGCGATTTCCTGCACTTCGGTGCCGGGCACGATGCGCCGTTGCAGCGCCGCCATCGAGACGCCCGAATCCGCAGCGCCCCAGGACGCCCAGCGCACGCTCATCCGTGCGGGTTCCAGCGCGCCCAGCACCGGCGTCAGCACCGGATCATCCGGCCCGTGCAGCAGCTCGGTAATGCACTGCAGCGTGACCTGCAGCGGGCGCTCGCCGGTGCCTTTCAGCAGCCAGCGCTGCTCGCCGGCGGCCTGCACCTGCCAGCCCTTCGGCAGCGAGAACGCTTTCTGGCACGCCTGCACATCCTGCAATTGCGAAACCGCCGCGCCCGGAGACCCGGAGCGCGGCGGCGGTTCGGACAACGAACAGCCTGCCATCAGCAGGCTGCCCGTAATCGCAAGAGCAGTTCGCAAGCGCATCAGGCGCGGTAGTTCGGCGGCTCTTTGGTGATGGTCACGTCGTGGACGTGGCTCTCACGCTGGCCGGCGCCGCTGATCTTCACGAACTTGGGCTTGCTGCGCATGTCTTCGATGGTGGCGCAGCCCACGTAGCCCATGGTGGCGCGCAGGCCGCCCATCAGCTGGTGGATGATGCCGCCCACCGGGCCGCGGTACGGCACGCGGCCTTCAATGCCTTCCGGCACCAGCTTGTCGGCGGTGGCAGCGTCCTGGAAGTAGCGGTCCTTCGACCCCTTCTCCATCGCAGCCAGCGAACCCATGCCGCGGTAGCTCTTGTACGAACGGCCCTGGTACAGCTCGGTCTCGCCCGGCGATTCCTCGGTACCGGCCAGCAGGCCACCGACCATGATGGTCGAGGCACCGGCGGCCAGCGCCTTGCCGATGTCGCCCGAGTAGCGGATGCCACCGTCGGCGATCAGCGGGATGCGGTCCTGCAGCGCTTCGGCCACCAGGTCGATCGCGGTGACCTGCGGCACGCCGACGCCGGCGACGACGCGGGTAGTGCAGATCGAGCCCGGGCCGATGCCGACCTTCACTGCGTCCGCGCCGCTGTCCAGCAGCGCCAGTGCGGCTTCGCCGGTGCAGATGTTGCCACCGATGACCTGCACGTTCGGGAAGTTCTTCTTCACCCAGCTGACGCGGTCCAGCACGCCCTGCGAGTGGCCGTGCGCGGTATCGACCACGATCACGTCCACGCCGGCGGCGACCAGCGCTTCCACGCGGCGATCGGTATCGCCACCCACGCCGACGGCAGCGCCGACCAGCAGGCGGGTCGACAGATCCTTGGCAGCATTCGGGAAGTCGGTGTTCTTCTGGATGTCCTTGACGGTGATCAGGCCACGCAGTTCGAACGAATCGTTGACCACCAGCACCTTTTCGATACGGTTGCGGTGCAGCAGCTGCAGCACTTCGTCAGAGGCGGCGCCTTCCTTGACCGTGATCAGGCGATCCTTCTTGGTCATGATGTGGCGGACCGGATCGTCCAGCTCGGTTTCGAAGCGCATGTCACGGTGGGTCACGATACCGGCCAGTAGGCCGTCGCTGCCCACCACCGGCACGCCGGAGATGTTGTGCGCCTGGGTCAGGGCCAGCACGTCGCGGATGGTGGTTTCCGGGCCGACGGTGATCGGGTCGCGGATGACGCCGGCCTCGAACTTCTTGACCTTGGCCACTTCCGCGGCCTGCTGTTCCAGGCTGAGATTCTTGTGGATGATGCCCATGCCGCCGAGCTGGGCCATGGCGATGGCCAGGCGGGCTTCGGTGACGGTATCCATGGCTGCGGACAGGATCGGAAGCTTGAGCTTCAGGTCTCGGGTCAACCGCGTTTCGAGGTTGACGTCCTTGGGCAGGATGGTCGAGTGGGCGGGGACGAGCGAGACGTCGTCGTAAGTGAGTGCTTCAGCCTGGATGCGCAGCATCGGCATACCCGAGATGTGGGGAAGCGCGACATTTTACCCTGTTTTCGCGCCGTGTGGCAGGGGGTAGATGCGACGCAGTGTCGCGCGGGCGGTGATTGGTTCAGGGGGGCCATCCGGGCCGGCGGCATCCTGCCTTTGGTAGGTGCCAACCTTGGTTGGCACCTACCAGGAGCGAGTCATCGGCCTGCCTTTGGTGGGTGCGGACCGTTGGTCCGCACTACCCTTCAGACACCTGTGCTCCTGCATTGTGCCGACCAACGGTCGGCACCCACCTTAAGAGGATCACTGGGGCCAGCCCTGGAGCGCCTTTGGTAGGTGCCAACCTTGGTTGGCACCTACCAGGAGAGGGTCATCGGCCTGCCCCGGCATTGTGCCGACCAACGGTTGGCACCCACCAACAGCAGATCTCCCCAATCGCAGGTCAGCTCAGCGCTTCCGCCGCTTCCAGGGTGTTCTGCATCAACGTGGCCACGGTCATCGGGCCCACGCCACCCGGCACCGGGGTGATCCAGCTCGCCCGCTGCGCAGCGGCCTCAAACCCAACATCGCCCACCAGCCGGCCGTCATCCAGCCGGTTGATACCCACGTCGATCACCACCGCGCCCGGCTTCACCCACTCGCCCGGCACGATGCCCGGGCGGCCCACCGCCACCACCAGGATGTCGGCGTTGCGCACGGCCTGTTCCAGCACGTCCTTGGGGGTGAACTTGTGGCAGCTGGTGACGGTGCAGCCGGCAATCAGCAGCTCCAGGCCCATCGGGCGGCCGACGTGGTTGCTCACGCCCACGATGGTGGCGTTGCGGCCACGCACCGGCTGGTCGGTGTGGCCCAGCAGCGTGGTGATGCCACGCGGAGTGCACGGGCGCAGGCCGAACTCGCGCAGGGCCAGGTGGCCGACGTTTTCCGGGTGGAAACCGTCCACGTCCTTGCGCGGGTCGATGCGCTGGATCAGGCGGCGCGCGTCGGGGATGCCCGGCAGCGGCAGCTGGATCAGGATGCCGTTGATCTTCGGATCGGCGTTGAGCTGGTCGATCAGGTCGAGCAGCTCGGCCTCGGTGGTACCGGCCGGCAGATCGTAGTCATGCGCCTCGATGCCGACCTTCTCGGCGGCACGGCGCTTGTTGCGCACGTACACGGTCGAGGCCGGGTCGCCGCCGACCAGCACCACGGCCAAGCCCGGGCGGCTGCCACCGGCGGCCACGCGGGCGTCGACGCGCACCTTCAGGCTATCGAGCAGGTCCTCGGCAATACGGCGGCCATCGAGGATGCGGGCAGGAAGCGGGGAGGCGGAATCGGTCATCGGGGGCAGGCGTGGGGCGGCGGGGACGCTATTGTCCCCGATTCAGGCCCCCTCGCCCACCGCCACGCCACCTATCGGCCCGCCTTTGTAGAGCCGAGCCTACGCTCGGCTCCGCGCGCAGCGCGGGTCCATCGCAATCTGGCCGAAGAGCAGCCGAGCATGGGCTCGGCTCTACTCTTCCTCTTCCGGCACATCCTGCGGATTGAGCGTCTTGCTCTCCCGCTTCGGCGCGGTGAACGGGGTCGGCGTCGGTACGCCCTGCGGGCTGTTGCCATAGATCATCCGCGCGCCGGCATTCAAACCCCCACCGGCAATCTCCAGCTCGAAGCGCTCGGCGTCGCGGCGACGGATCTGCTCGGCAATCTCCACCGCATCGTCCTCATCCGCACCCAGTTCCACCAGCGCGGCCTGGCCGAACAGCACCGCCGATTCAAACGTCTCTCGGATCTGGAAATCGACGCCGGCATGGATCAGCCGCAGCGAATGTTCGCGGTCGAACGAACGCACCATCAGCTTGGCCTGCGGGAACTCGTGTGCCACCAGTTCAACGATGCGGTCGGCGGCCTCGGCCTTGTCCACGCACACCGCAATCGCGCGCGCAGTGGCTGCGCCGGAGGCATGCAGCACATCCAACCGCGTGCCGTCGCCGTAGTAGATCTTGAAACCGAACCGCGCCGCGCTCTGGATCATCTCCACATCGTTGTCGATGATGGTCACGTCCACGTCGCGCGCCAGCAGCGACTGGCTGGCGACCTGGCCGAAGCGGCCGAAGCCGATCAGCAGCACGCTGCCGGACAGGCCATCGGCCTCGTCCACGCCGTCCAGGTTGACCGTCGGCTTCGGCGCGATGCGCTTGTAGAGCAGCACCACCAGCGGGGTCAGCGCCATCGACAGCACCACCACGGCGGTGAAGTTGGCATTGATCTCCAGGTTGATCACGCCGGCCGATGCCGCGGCGGAGAACAGTACGAAGGCGAACTCGCCGCCCTGCGCCATCAGCACACCGCGATCCAGCGCCTGTGCGTGATCACTGCCCATGATGCGCGCGACCACGTAGATGCACAGCGCCTTGGCCGCCATCAACGCCAGCACCAGGCCCAGGATCAGCTGCCAGTTGCCGGCCACCACGCCCAGGTCCAGTGCCATGCCCACGCTGAGGAAGAACAGGCCGAGCAGGATGCCGCGGAACGGTTCGATGTCCGCTTCGATCTGGTGGCGGAAGGTCGACTCGCTCAGCAGCACGCCGGCCAGGAACGCGCCCATCGCCATCGACAGGCCGGACAGCTGCATCAGCAGCGCCGCGCCCAACACCACCAGCAGCGCGGCGGCGGTCATCACCTCGCGCGCCTTCGATTCGGCCAGCACGCGGAACAGCGGGTTGAGCAGGAAGCGGCCGACCAGCACCAGGCCGACGATGGCACCCACGCCGATCGCCACCGACAGCCAGCGCGAACCCTCACCATCGGCACTGCCCGCGCTCGGGCCCATCCAGGCCACCAGCGCCAGCAACGGCACGATCAGCAGGTCTTCGAACAGCAGGATCGAAACGATCTTCTGCCCCGACGGCAGCGCGATGTCACCGCGCTCGGCCAGCAGCTGCATCACCACCGCGGTGGAGGTGAGCACGAAGCCGGTGGCACCGATGAAAGCCACCTGCCAGGGCAGGCCGAACAGCTTGGCGATGCTGGTCAGCACCAGCGCGCAGGTGACGATCTGCAGCGTGCCCAGCCCGAAGATTTCCTTGCGCAGGCTCCACAGGTGCGAGGGCCGCATTTCCAGGCCGATCACGAACAGGAACATCACCACGCCGAGCTCGGCGGTATGCAGGATCGCCTGCGGGTCTGAGAACCAGCCCAGCCCGAACGGTCCGATCGCCAGGCCAGCGGCGAAGTAGCCCAGCACCGAGCCCAGGCCGGCCCGGCGGAACAGGGGCACCATCACCACCGCCGCGCCCAACAGGGCGACGACCTTGACCAGCTCGCTGGTCGCTGCTTCTACCGCCATGCGGTGTGTTCCCCAAGATCCAGAATCGGCTTCAACAATAGAGCAATGCCGATGACGGCAATAGCACGCATGTTGCGCCGGATTGTCTTGGAGATGGAACGATGATGGGAGTGACCCCCGACATCATCCCGAAACCACGCACATGCTTCGCTGGGTCCCATGACCTGTAGAGCCGAGCCCGCGCTCGACTGCTCTTCGTACCGAGGCCAGAAGCAGCCGAGCATGGGCTCGGCTCTACAGTAGATCCACGCCATGCATGGATGGACGCCGAGCCGTCATGCCACGGTAGATCCACGCCATGCATGGATGGACGCCCAGCCGTCATGCCACGGTAGATCCACGCCATGCGTGGATGACGCCCCGGCCAGCCTCACCCACCCCGACAAAACGCGGCGTAATCGATATACCCTGGGAACGGCACGCCCGGCGCGCACACCGGGCACTGCGGGTCGGGCCGGATGCCGGTCTCGCGGAAGCGCATGTCCAGCGCATCGAAGCGCAGCAGGCGGCCAACCAGCGGCTCGCCGATGCCCAGCAGCAGCTTCAGCACCTCGGTGGCCTGCAGCACGCCGGCCAGGCCGGGCAGCACGCCCAGCACCCCTGCCTCCGAACAGTTCGGCGCGAACTCCGGCGGCGGCGGTTCCGGGAACAGGCAGCGGTAGCACGGCGCCACGCCACGCTGGCGGCCGGCATCAAACACGCTGACCTGCCCGTCGAAGCGCTCGATGGCGGCATACACCAGCGGCTTGGCGTGCTTGATGCAGGCGTCGTTGAGCAGGTAGCGCAGCGGGAAGTTGTCCGATCCGTCCAGCACCACGTCCACGCCGTCCAGCAGCGCATCCACGTTCTCGGAGGTGACCCGCTCGGGCACCGCTTCGACGTCGATGGAAGGGTTCAGCGCCAGCAGGCGCTCCCGCGCCGAATCGACCTTGAGCTGGCCGACACTGGCTTCGGTATGCACGATCTGCCGGTGCAGGTTGCTGCGCTCCACGCGGTCGTGGTCGGCGAAGCGCAGGTGCCCCACCCCGGCCGCGGCCAGATAGAAGCCAGCCGGCGCACCCAGCCCGCCCGCGCCCAGCACCAGCACGCGCGCCTGCTGCAGCCGGCGTTGGCCGGCCTCGCCCACCTGCGGCAGCAGCAGGTGGCGCGAATAGCGGTCGTAGAAATCGCGGTCCGCAGCACTGGTCAGCGGCTGCACCAGCGGCAACGACTGCTCGCGCCAGGCCACGGTGCCGCCCGTCACGGAAGCGACCTGGGTGTAGCCGGCCTCCAGCAGGAACTGCGCGGCATCGGCCGAGCGCTTGCCGCTCTGGCAGATCAGCAGGATTTCCTGTTCGTGCCGCGGCAGATGCGCGGCCGGGTCGGCCTGCAGCTCGCCCTTGGCCACGCCGCGCGCGCCCTCGGCCATGCCCCCGGCCCGTTCATGCGCCTCGCGCACATCGATCAGCACGGCGCCATGGGCCAGGCGCTCGCGTGCCTGCGCGGGGGAAAGCTCTTGGATGCTCATGGCGGCATTATCGCGCACGCGGCGTCGGCCCGCCTTGACCGGAATCTGTAGAGCCGAGCCTATGCTCGGCAAGCGCGCGCAGCGCGCCTGCGGCAATGCGCGAAAAGCAGCCGAGCGTGGGCTCGGCTCTACAGGCCCACCGCAAGCGTACGGTAGCGCCAGCCCTGACCCCATTCCCCACAACGAAAAAGGCGGCCCTCAGGCCGCCTTTTTCTGCATCACTTGCCCTTGACGTGCTTCATCAAGCGCCGCTTGGCCTTGACCTGCCGCTCGGTGAGGACGTTCTTCTTGCCCTCGTACGGGTTGGTACCCTCGCGGAAGATGAAACTCACCGGCGTACCGATCAGCTTGAAGCGCTTGCGGAAGAAGTTCTCCAGGTAGCGCTTGTACGATTCCTGCAGCTCCTTCAGGCGGGTGCCGTGCACGATGAAGGTCGGCGGGTTTGCGCCGGCCGGGTGCACGTAGCGCAGCTTGGAGACGTGGCCGCGGATGGTCGGCGGCGGGTTGGTCTCGTAGGCCACTTCCAGCGCCTTGTTCACTTCGCTGGTGGTGAAGGTCTTGTTCGCCGATTCGTGCGCACGGTGCACCGCACGGAACAGCTCACGCAGACCCGAGCCATGCTTGGCCGAGATGCGCACGGACTCGGCCCACGGCACGAAGCCCAGCTTCAGCGACAGCATGGTTTCGGCCTGCTCGCGCTGGTACTCGGTCAGGCCATCCCACTTGTTGATGGCAATGACCAGCGCGCGGCCGGCATCGAGCACGGCACCGAGCACGGTGGCGTCCTGGTCGGTCACGCCTTCGGTGGCGTCGAGCATCAGCACGGCCACCTGGCACTGCTCGATCGACTGCATGGTCTTGACCACCGAGAACTTCTCGACCACCTCGTCCACGCGCGAACGACGGCGCAGGCCGGCGGTATCGATCAGGCGGTATTCGCGGCCATCACGCTCCAGGTCCACTGCGATCGAATCGCGGGTGGTGCCCGGCACGTCGGAGGCGATCATGCGCTCCTCGCCGAGGATGCGGTTGACCAGGGTCGACTTGCCCACGTTCGGGCGGCCGACGAAGGCGATGCGGATGCGGTTCGGATCGTTGTCCAGCTCTTCGCCGCTGCCTTCTTCCGGCAGGCGCTGGATCACTTCGTCCAGCAGGTCGTCCAGACCCTGGCGATGCGCAGCCGACACGGTCAGCATCTCGCCGAAGCCGTAACGGGCGAACTCCGAACGCACGGTGTCCTCGTCGGTGCCGTCGATCTTGTTGATCAGCAGCAGCGTCGGGCGCGACAGCTTGCGCAGCCAGGCCAGGATCTCGTCGTCCATCGCCGAGGTACCCTCACGGGCGTCGACCACGAACAGGATCAGGTCGGCTTCCGCCGCAGCGGCGCGGGCCTGGCGGGTGGTAGCCCCTGCCAGACCCTCTTCTTCTTCCGCGATACCGCCGGTGTCGACGACGAGGAAATGGTTGTCCTCGTCCAGACGACAGACGCCGTAGTTGCGGTCGCGGGTGACGCCGGGCTGGTCATGGACCAGCGCGTCACGGGTGCGCGTAAGCGCATTGAAAATAGTCGACTTGCCGACATTCGGCCGTCCAACCAGGGCGACCAAAGGCAGCATCGCGATTACTCCAATTTTTAATTTGCCAACCGGAAGGCGGTCAGCTTGCCATCAACGTTCTGCACCAGCAGCACCCCGTCTACGACGACCGGCTGGGCCAGCAGGGCGTCGCCGCCACTTTTTGCCCGTGCCGCCATCGCACCATCGGAGGTCTTCAACCAGTGCACGTATCCCTTGTAGTCGCCGACGACCACGTAATCGCCGTGCAGCGCCGGGCCGGTCAGCGATCGACGCGCCAGCTCGGTCTGCGACCACATGGCGGCGCCGGTCGCCTTGTCCAGGCCGAACACGCCACCCTTGTTGTCAGTGACGAACACATTGCCCGACGACACCGCCACGCCACCTGCACCGCCATGGTCGCGCGCCCACAGCGGGCGACCGGTCGGGCCTTCGATGGCCATGGTCTGGTTCTTGAAGCTGCTCACGTAGAGGGTGTTGCCCTCCAGCACCGGGGCGCCGTCGACGTCGGCCATGCGCTCCAGCTCGGTACGGCCTTCGCCGTTGCCGAGGTTCTGCTCCCACAGGGTACGGCCATCCTGCATGGCGAGCGCGGCAACCGCGCCCTCGTCCTTGCCGATGAACAGCACGCCCGGGCCGGTGACCACCGGCGCGTTGCCGCGCACGGTCAGCGCCGGCAGCTCGCTCGGGTTGAACCACTTCTGGGTGCCGTTGCCGGCATCGAAGGCCGTGACGCGGCCGTCGTTGCTGCGCACGAACACCAGGCCCTGGGCCACGGCCGGCGCGGCAATGACTTCACCCGGAACACGGGCGCGCCACTTCTCGCTGCCATCGTTGATGTCCAGGGCGATGACCTGGCCATCGAGCGTGCCGATCACGACCAGGTTCTCACCGACACCCGGGCCGCCGGACAGGCGCAGCTTCGGCTTCTTCTTTTCCTTCTGCGGCTCCCAGGTCCAGACCTTCTTGCCGGTCTGCAGGTCGATGGCGTGCACGCCACCGGTGATCGCCGCGGCGAACACATGGCCGTTGGCCACGGCCGGGCCCTGGCGCACGCCGATGCGGCGCTCACCCTTGCCGAGGTTGACCGACCAGGCCTTGTTGACCTTCACGCTTGGCTCGAACTTGACCAGCTCAGCCGGCTCCTGGGCCTTCTTCGCTGCCGCGTCCTTGCCAGCGAACCAGCCCTTCATGGTGCTGCAGCCGGTCAGGGCCATGCCCATCAGGAGCACGGTGGCGACGCGGGTGATCATGACCTTCTGACTCATCAAACCGACTCCGCAGGGGCGGCGACCGTGCCGCCGGCATCCATTACCTTGGTTTCCAGCAGGCGCCGCTGCGGCGCTGCCACGTCCAGCGACTTCAACGCCTTCTCGTACTGTGCACGGGCATCATCACGCTTGCCCTGCGCCAGCAGCGCGTCGCCATGGATTTCCAGGCTGCTGCTGTCAGTGGCGCTGCCCAGCAGCTTGATCGCCTCGTCGCTCTTGCCGGTGGCCACCAGCAGGCGGGCCACACGCTGGTCGACCACGCGCTGCAGGTCACCTTCGACCTTCACGCCGCGCAGGGTGGCCAGCGCTTCTTCATTCTTGCCGGCGTCGACCTGGGCCTTGGCCAGCTGCAGCGCCGCGAGGTCGCCATAGATGCTGGACGGGCCGGCTTCGAGCGCCTTCACTGCCTTGGCAGCGTCGTCGAGCTTGTTCTGCTGCAGGCCGACCAGCGCCTTCTGGTACTCGACATTGGCCGAGGCCAGCTTGCCGCCCTGATCCTTCTGGTACCACTGCCAGCCGGCAATGGCACCGATCGCGATGGCTACGCCACCGAGGATGCTGGCGCCATTCTTCCGCAGCCAGCTGCGGACGCGTTCACTTTGTTCGTGCTCGTCGAGCAGATCGTCGATCGCCATGCGTACTCTCGCCCCGCCCGTCGGGAGGGACCATTGGGATTAATCGAAGGTGGTGAAACCGCGCCTCAGTGCGAAACCGGGACTACGGAGCCTTCAGAGGATACCTGAAAGCGTGCCACGTTGGCTCGCTGGTAGGGGGTCAGATCGACGATAGCGCCGTTCTGCTGAACCTGGACCGCCGATGCGTTGCCCAGGGTCACCCGGGTCACCTGGCCCGGGGTGAAGCTGCGGCTTTCGCCGGACTTGATCAGTGCCTTCTCGACGGTGGCACCGTCCGGGCCGCCGATATCGACCCAGCTGTCGCCGCTGAACTGCATTTCCAGCGTGTTGCCAACCGCAGCCGGCGCCGGGGCCGAACGCGGCACCGGGGCCAGCGAGGCCACGTACGGGGTCGCGGCCGGCTTGCTGGCCGGGACGCTCGCCACATCAACCGGTGCCGCCGCCTCCACGCCTGCCGCAGACGGGGTCACCGGCACGGCAGCCGGGATCGCATCCAGCGAGGCCGTGTTCGGCGACGGGGTGGCGCTGCCGTCGAAGTGGCCACGGGTGGCGAACCACACCGGCACGGCCAGCACTGCGGTGATGCCGACATAGAGCATGCGCCGGCCGAGGTTTTCGGCAATACGGCGCGCACGCGGGGTATGGGTATGGCTGACCAGGGTGGGCGGCACCACCGGCCCGACCTGGGCCTGCTCCAGCAGCTGCCCCACGTCCACGTTGAGCAGGCGCGCATAGCTGCGCAGCTGACCGCGCACGAACACCGGTGCGCCGAGCTTCTGCCATTGTTCTTCTTCCAGCGACCTGACCACCTGGACCGGCATGCGCAGGCGCGAGCCGACATCTTCGAGGGTCAGTCCGGCCGCCTCACGGGCCTGGCGCAGGCGGGTGCCGCAGCCGGCCGCAGTCTCGAGAGCGCTCACAGTCTGGTCATCAATCACAATGCATCAACCCTGGAGTTAGGAGCCCGCTTCCTGCGGAAATTCCTGTCGAATCCGCTGAATATAGCGATCAGATGCCGCCCGATCACCCAGCCGCGCTTCGATTTGAGACGCAAGTTGTAACACGGAACGCGTTGCGGGTGCAGCCGCAATCCTACGTTCGGCGAAGGCCCGAGCCTCCATGTAGCGGCCCTGGCGGTAGCTCAGCTGGGCCATCGCCTCCAGCGCAACCGGGTTTCCGGGCAGCGTTGCCAGCGCGGCACGCAGGTCGCGCTCGGCACGTTCGAACTGGCCCGCATCCAGCGCACAGCCGCCGGCATTGGCCTGTGCTTCGGCCGGCGTGGCGTAGCCCGGCGCCTGCAGCGCACGATCGAACCAGACCAGCGACTCCGCCGGCCGGCCCTGCTGGCACAGCCACGCGCCGTAATTGTTGAGGACGTCCCCGCGCTGCGGCGCCTGTTCGGCAGCCCTGCGGAAGCTCTCACCGGCCTGCTGGGTACGGCCACGGCGCTCGTCGATGCCGGCCATCAGCACCAGCGCATCAGGCGACTCGGGTGCCAGCTTCAGCGCCTCGCGCGCCTTGCGTTCGGCCGCATCGAGGTTGCCGACCTGCATGTCGCGGGCGGCCAGCGCCAGCAGGTCCTGCAGGCGCACCTGACGCCGCACGTTGTCCGGATCACGGACCGAGTAGACCGGCGCCTCGCTGGGGCCCAGCCTGGCCTTGGGTTGGGATTTGCAGCCGCCGACCGCAACGGCCAGCACGCCTGCGAACAGAACCAGCCAGAGGCGGTCAGGCCGCGGCATCGCTCCCCTTCCCCGCCTGCAGCGTCTTGTTGAACTCCGCCTGGCGGCGGGTGCGGTCCATCACCTGGCCCTTGAGCTGGCCGCAGGCGGCGTCGATGTCGTCGCCACGGGTGCGGCGGACCATCGTCAGCACGTTGCTGTCGAGCAGGATCTTCTGGAAGGCGCGGATGTGCGCTTCTTCCGAACGCTCGTAGCGGGTACCCGGGAACGGGTTGAAGGGAATCAGGTTGACCTTGCCCGAATCCTTGGCCTGCACCGCGTTGTCGAACTGGCGCATCAGGCGGGCCAACTCGCGGGCATGCTCGGGCTTGTCGTTGATGCCCTTCATCAGGGTGTATTCGAAGGTGACCGATTCGCGGCGCTTGTTGGCGCGCAGGTAGCGTGCGCACGAGGCCATCAGCTCGGCGATCGGGTACTTCTTGTTGAGCGGCACCAGCGTCTCGCGCAGCGCATCGTTCGGCGCATGCAGCGACACCGCCAGCGACACATCGCTTTCGGTGGACAGGCGGTCGATCTGCGGCACCAGGCCGGAGGTCGACAGGGTCACGCGCTTGTTGGCCAGGCCGTAGCCCAGGTCGTCGCGCATCACGCTCATGGCGCGCACGACGTTGTCGAAATTCATCAGCGGCTCGCCCATGCCCATCATCACCACGTTGGTGAGGCGGCGCATCTGGTGCGGCACGTTGCCCAGGTGGCGTGCGGCAACCCACACCTGGCCGATGATCTCGGCAGTGGTCAGGTTGCGGTTGAAACCCTGGGTAGCAGTAGAGCAGAACGTGCAGTTCAGGCCGCAACCGACCTGCGAGGACACGCACAGCGTGCCGCGGGTCTTGTCCGGGATGTACACGGTCTCGATGGCGTTCTTGCCATCCACGCCCATCGCCAGCAGCCACTTGTGGGTGCCGTCGGCGGAGGGCTTGTCGAACACGATGTTCGGAACCAGCACCTCGGCATGGGCCTGCAGCTTGGCGCGCAGGACCTTGCCGAGGTCGGTCATTTCATCGAAGTCGGTGACGTAGCGATGGTGGATCCACTTCATCACCTGATGGGCACGGAACTTCTTTTCGCCGAGAACCTCGACGAAAAACTTCTCCAGGCCCGCGCGATCGAGGTCGAGCAGGTTCTGCTTGCCAGCCGTGGGTGCCGACTTCGGCAGCGGCTGGATGGCGGGGGACTGTACGACCTCGTTCACGGCATTACTCTCAGCGCGAGACGACTTCGGTGGCGGCGAAGAAGTAGGCGATTTCAATCGCGGCATTCTCGACCGAGTCCGAGCCGTGGGCGGCGTTGGCATCGATGGATTCGGCAAAGTCGGCGCGGATGGTGCCCGCAGCGGCTTCCTTCGGGTTGGTGGCGCCCAGCAGGTCGCGGTGGGCCAGGACGGCGTTCTCGCCTTCCAGGGCCTGGATCATCACCGGGCCGGAGATCATGAACTCGACCAGCGCGTTGAAGAACGGACGCTCGCGGTGCACGGCGTAGAAGCCTTCGGCTTCACGGCGCGACAGCTGCTTGTACTTGGCGGCCACGACCTTCAGGCCGGCCTTCTCGAAGCGGGCGTAGATTTCGCCGATGACGTTCTTGGCAACGGCGTCCGGCTTGATGATCGAAAGGGTGCGCTCCAGCGCCATGGGATGTCTCCAATGGAATCGGGCCGCTGATGGCCCGAAGGGTAACATGAAAAAAACCCGCGTCGGGACGCGGGCTTAGCCTGATAAACGTAGGCGAATTGTAAAAGATAACGTGGCCGGGTGGTAGAGGGCCGTGCGGCCCTGCTGTAGAGCCGAGCCCATGCTCGGCTGGCCTTTGGGCCGAAGAGCAGCCGAGCGCGGGCTCGGCTCTACACGACCAGCATCGGGGGTCGGAGCCCCGTTCGGGGATCCGACCCCACCCGTGCCCATTCACCCACCTGAGTGAAATCTGACCGGAACGGCCGATTTTGCTGCACTGCAAAATGCCATACGCCACCGTCTGGTCCTAGTATCAAACAATCGTTTGATTAAGGTCCGCCCGCCGATGGCCAAACCCGCCCACTTCTCGACCAAGGACCGGATCCTCGGCGCGGCCGAGGAGCTGTTCGCACAGCACGGCTTCGCCGGCACCTCGCTGCGCCAGGTGACCAGCCAGGCCGACGTCAACATCGCCGCGGTCAACTACCACTTCGGCTCCAAGGAAAACCTGGTGAACGAGGTGTTCCGCCGCCGCATGGACGAGATGACCGGCGCGCGCCTGGCACAGCTCGAGCGCGCCCGCAGCGAACACCCCGGCGAACTGCGCCCGGTGCTGGCCGCCTTCGTCGAACCGGCGCTGGCGCTGGCCCAGGACCGCCAGAACGGCGGCGCCTTCGTGCGCGTGATCGCCCGCGCCTACGCCGAGAAGAACGACAACCTGCGCAAGTTCCTGTCCGACCACTACGGCCACGTGCTGCGTGCGTTCGGCAAGGCGATTGCCGAATGCGCGCCCGACCTGAGCAAGGAAGAGCTGTACTGGCGCCTGGATTTCCTGGCCGGCTCGCTCACCTATGCCATGGCCGACTTCGGGCTGATCAAGCGTCCCGCCGGTGTCACCGAAGCGGCGCATCGTGCCCATGCCGCCCACGAACTGATCCATTTCGCCGAAGCCGGGTTCCGCGCCGCCGCACGCGCCAGCGCCCTGCCCGCTTCCCTTTGATTCCACCCAGTAACTGCTGACCAACAAAGGCCCTACACCATGTCCAATTCCCTGCTAGTCCGCCGCGCCGCCGTGCTGGGTGCCGGCGTCATGGGTGCCCAGATCGCCGCCCACCTCACCAACGCTGGCGTCGACACCGTGCTGTTCGACCTGCCCGCCAAGGAAGGACCGGCCGACGGCATCGTGCTGAAGGCGATCGCCAACCTGGGCAAGCTGAGCCCGGCGCCGCTGGCCAGCAAGTCGCTGGCCGAAGCCATCACCCCGGCCAACTATGAGTCGGGCCTGGAGCAGCTGAAGGACTGCGACCTGATCATCGAGGCCATTGCCGAGCGCATGGACTGGAAGCAGGACCTGTACAAGAAGATCGCGCCGTTCGTGGCCGACCACGCGGTGCTGGCCTCCAACACCTCGGGCCTGGGCATCAACAAGCTGGCCGACGTGCTGCCCGAGCAGCTGCGTCACCGCTTCTGCGGCGTGCACTTCTTCAACCCGCCGCGCTACATGCACCTGGCCGAGCTGATCCCGGCCACCACCACCGACGCCGCCGTGCTGGAAGGCCTGGAAGAATTCCTGGTCACCACCCTGGGCAAGGGCGTGGTGTACGCCAAGGACACCCCGAACTTCATCGGCAACCGCATCGGCGTGTTCTCGATCCTGTCCACCATCCACCACACCCAGCAGTTCGGCCTGGGCTTCGATGAAGTGGACGGCCTGACCGGCCCGCTGGTCGGTCGCCCGAAGTCGGCCACCTACCGCACCTCCGACGTGGTCGGCCTGGACACCATGGCCCACGTCATCAAGACCATGGGCGACACCCTGCCGAATGACCCGTGGCATGAGTTCTTCAAGTCGCCGAAGTGGCTGGACGCGCTGATTTCCAAGGGCGCACTGGGCCAGAAGACCGGCGCCGGCATCTTCCGCAAGGTCGGCAAGGACATCGTCGTGCTGGACCTGGAGAAGCAGGACTACCGCCCGGCCGACCGCACCGCCGCACCGGAAGTGGTCGAGATCCTGAAGATCAAAAACCCGGCCGAGAAGTTTGCCAAGCTGCGCGAAAGCCAGCACCCGCAGGCGCAGTTCCTGTGGGCGACCTTCCGCGATCTGTTCCACTACAGCGCCTACCACCTGGCCGACATCGCCGAGACCGCGCGCGACGTCGACCTGGCCATCCGCTGGGGCTACGGCTGGTCGCTGGGCCCGTTCGAAACCTGGCAGGCCGCCGGCTGGAAGCAGGTCGCGCAGTGGATCGCCGATGACATCGTGGCCGGCAAGAGCATGAGCAACGCCCCGCTGCCGGACTGGGTGTTCGATGGCCGCGACGGCGTGCATGCCGCCGAAGGCAGCTACAGCCCGTCGCGCAACGCCAAGCTGCCGCGCTCGTCGCTGCCGGTGTACCAGCGCCAGCGTTTCCCCGATCCGCTGCTGGGCGAGACGTTCGCGCCGGGCGAGACCGTGTTCGAGAACGACGGCCTGCGCATGTGGCACGACGGTGATGGCATCGCCGTGGTCAGCTTCAAGACCAAGATGAACACCGTGTCCGACCAGGTGCTCGATGGCCTGCAGGAATGCGTCAGCCGCGCCGAGAAGGACTTCCAGGGCCTGGTGATCTGGCAGCAGAAGGAACCCTTCTCCGCCGGTGCCGACCTGGCCGGCGCGCTCGGCCTGCTGCAGGCCGGCAAGGTCGACCAGTTCGAAGAAATGGTTGCCAATTTCCAGCGCACCAGCCAGCGCATCAAGTACTCGCTGGTGCCGGTGGTTGCCGCCGTGCGCGGCCTTGCGCTGGGTGGTGGCTGCGAGTTCCAGATGCACAGCGCCAAGACCGTGGCCTTCCTGGAAAGCTACATCGGCCTGGTCGAGGCCGGCGTCGGCCTGCTGCCGGCCGGTGGCGGCCTGAAGGAACTGGCCGTGCGCGCCTCGCAGGCCGCGGGCCCGGGCGGTGACGTGTTCGCCGAACTGAAGAAGACCTTCGAGACCGTGGCGATGGCCAAGGTCTCCAACTCGGCGGTCAACGCCAAGGAACTGGGCCTGCTGCGCAGCACCGACAAGGTGGTGTTCAACAGCTACGAAGCCCTGCACATCGCCAAGGCCGAAGCACGCGCCCTGGCCGAAGCGGGCTACCGTCCGCCGCTGCCGGCACGCCGCATCCAGGTGGCCGGTGACGTGGGTATCGCCACCTTCAAGATGATGCTGGTCAACATGCTGGAAGGCCGCTTCATCAGCCCGTACGACTACGAGATTGCCGAGCGCATCGCCACCGTGCTGTGCGGCGGCAAGGTCGACCGCGGCACCCTGGTGGACGAAGAGTGGCTGCTGACCCTGGAGCGCAAGCACTTCGTCGAACTGGCCCAGCAGGAAAAGACCCAGGCCCGCATCGCGCACATGCTGAAGACCGGCAAGCCGCTGCGTAACTGATCGCCATCCCTGCTTTTGGTGGGTGCCCACCTTGGTGGGCACTCCTCCGCCTCTGGTAGGTGCCCACCTTGGTGGGCACACCGGCAAAAAACTTCGAGAGATCACTGCAATGACCAAGCAAATCCAGGACGCCTACATCGTCGCCGCCACCCGCACCCCGGTTGGCAAGGCGCCCAAGGGCATGTTCCGCAACACCCGCCCCGACGACATGCTTGCGCACGTGCTGCGCAGCGTCGTCGCCCAGGCCCCGGGCGTGGACGTCAACCGCATCGATGACGCGATCATCGGCTGCGCCATGCCGGAAGCCGAGCAGGGCATGAACGTGGCACGCATCGGCGTGCTGCTGGCCGGCCTGCCGAACACCATCGCCGCACAGACCGTGAACCGCTTCTGCTCCTCCGGCCTGCAGGCCGTGGCGCAGGCCGCCGACGCGATCCGCCTGGGCAACGCCGACCTGATGCTGGCCGGCGGCACCGAATCGATGTCGATGGTGCCGATGATGGGCAACAAGATCGCGATGGCCCCGAGCGTGTTCGACAATGACCACGTGGCCATCGCCTACGGCATGGGCATCACCGCCGAGAAGGTGGCCGAAGAGTGGAAGGTCTCGCGCGAAGACCAGGACGCCTTCGCCCTGGCCTCGCACCAGAAGGCCATGGCGGCCATCCAGAACGGCGACTTCAAGGACGAGATCAGCCCGTACGACATCGTCTCGCACCTGCCGGACCTGGCCGATGGCCAGCGCATCATCACCCGCAACAAGATCGCCGATACCGACGAAGGCCCGCGCCCGGATTCCTCGGCCGAAGGCCTGGCCAAGCTGCGCCCGGTGTTCCGCAACGGCCAGTTCGGCGGCACCGTCACCGCCGGCAACTCCTCGCAGATGAGCGATGGCGCCGGCGCCGTGCTGCTGGCATCGGAGCAGGCAATCAAGGACTACGGCCTGACCCCGCTGGCCCGTTTCGTCAGCTTCTCGGTGGCCGGCGTTCGTCCGGAAGTGATGGGCATCGGCCCGATCGCCGCGATTCCGAAGGCGCTGAAGCAGGCCGGTCTGACCCAGGACCAGCTGGACTGGATTGAATTGAACGAAGCGTTCGCCGCGCAGTCGTTGGCAGTGATCCGCGATTGCGGCCTGGACCCGAGCAAGGTCAACCCACTGGGCGGTGCCATTGCCCTGGGCCACCCGCTGGGTGCGACCGGCGCGATCCGTACCGCGACCCTGCTGCACGGTCTGCGTCGTCGCCAGCAGAAGTACGGCATGGTGACGATGTGCATCGGCACCGGCATGGGCGCAGCGGGTATTTTCGAGGCGCTGTAAGGTTCAAAGCGTTGCCGACTGATTGTTGGTTGGCTGTGGGGCCCGGGTGGGTGAGGCTGCCCGGGACACGCCGTAAACCCGTCCCTGGGGGCTTGGCAGCGGCATCCATGCCGCTGACAGTCCCGGTCAGCCTCACCCACCCGCGCCACCCAACATTCCGCGCGGCGGAGGGATGAGCAAAGGCAGGGTCAAAGGCCGGGATCAGAGCCCTTTGCTGCGCAAAGGGACCTGCCCCCAACAAGCAGAAAAGGCAGCCATAGGCTGCCTTTTCTGCTTGTGCTTCTGCCTTTGATTCCGCCCTTCCCGTCCGCGCCGCACGGAAACTGTCGAGAGGGGGCGGATGGCCCTCTTCAAAACCGTTGGCGCCATGGGCCCGAGGCATGCCTCGGGCGGGTTGAGCAGGACGCCCAACCCCGGTCTTGCCGTGTGCGCAGGACAGCGCACACGAGCAAGGCGCCATCGAGCCCCCAGGGATGGGTTTACGGCGTGTCCTGCAACGGCCCACCCGTCCCGCCCATCACGTATCAATCAAGGCGCTGCACGGAGCGCTTGATAAAACCTTTATTCCGCCAACATCGCCGTCAGCTTCTCCCGCGCCGGGCCGGCCAGCTTCGGGTTGTCCAGCGCGAAACGGATCGTCGCTTCCACCAGCCCCAGGTGCGTGCCGCAGTCGAAACGGGTGCCCTCGAAACGGTAGGCATCCACCTCTTCGGTCTTCAGCAGCTGCGCGATCGCGTCGGTCAGCTGGATCTCGCCACCGGCACCGCTGCCGGTCTGCTCCAGCAACTCGAAGATCTTCGGGCTCAGCACGTAGCGTCCGACCACCGCCAGGTCGCTCGGGGCGTCCTCCGGCTTCGGCTTCTCCACGATCTGCGAAATACGTCCCTTGCGACCATCGAAGGCCTCGGTCGCGACGATGCCGTAGCTGGCGGTCTTGTCGTGCGGCACATCTTCAACGGCAATGACGCTGGCGCCACTGGCTTCGTTGAGATCGGCCATCTGCTTCAGCGCACCAGCACCGCGGTTCCAGATGAGGTCATCCGGCAGCAGTACCGCGAACGGCTCATCACCGATCACGGCCTTGGCACACAGCACCGCATGGCCCAGGCCCAGCGCCTCGGCCTGGGTTACGAAAACCGCACGCACGCCATTGGGCAGCACGTGGCGGATCAGCTCCAGCTGTTCCTGCTTGCCGGCGCGCTCGAGCTTCTGCTCCAGTTCGTAGGCCTTGTCGAAGTAGTCGGCAACCGCATGCTTGTAGCGGTTGGTGATGAACACCAGCGTGTCGCAGCCCGCTTCGATTGCTTCATCCACAGCGTACTGGATCAGCGGACGATCAATGATCGGCAGCATTTCCTTCGGCACCGTCTTGGTTGCCGGCAAAAAGCGTGTCCCTAGCCCTGCCACTGGAAAAACTGCCTTGCGAATTCGCTTGCTCATTGGTGCCTGTTGGCCTCACGTGCCGGAAAGGGCACGACTTTAGCGGATGAAATGTAAGCATCCTGTTCGATCGGAGAGAACTCCGGCATCGTCGCGAACAGGACTTCCTTGATGGTGTCGGTGTCGTAGCTGCACACCGCTTCGCGCAGGCGCGGGACGTTGCCCAGCACCAGATCGCGCGAGAACATGCGCACACCGGCCTCGAGGATCTTCGGGTGCGCAGTGGCGCGGTAGTCTTCGTCCGAATAGAACAGCGTCTCGTGCAACTTCTCGCCCGGACGCAGGCCGGTATAGATGATCGGGATGTCCTTGTACGGCTGCTTGCCCGCCAGGCGGATCATCTGCTCGGCCAGCAGCCGGATCGGCACCGGCTCGCCCATGTCCAGCGTGTAGATCGCACCGTGCGACGCCGAGGCGGCCGCCTGCAGGATCAGCTGGCAGGCCTCGGGAATCGTCATGAAGTAGCGGCTGACTTCCGGATCGGTGACCGTCACCGGCCCGCCACGCAGGATCTGTTCGCGGAACAGCGGGACCACGCTGCCGGCCGAGGCCAGCACATTGCCGAAGCGCACCGTGACGAAACGGGTATGCGTGGACTTCTGGTCCAGGCTCTGGCAGATCATCTCGGCGTAGCGCTTGCTCGCACCCAGCGCATTGACCGGGTCGACCGCCTTGTCGGTGGAGATGAACACGAAATGTTCGACACGGGCCTCAAGGCAGGCGCGTGCCACGTTCTCGGTCGCCAGGATGTTGTTGCGCACGGCTTCGCGCAGCTGCCGCTCAAGCACCGGCACATGCTTGTAGGCCGCGGCATGGAAGGCGGTATCGACCGGATGCAGCGACAGCGCATGGCGGATCACCGCCGGGTCACCGCAGTCACCCAGTACCGCTTCGATCTCGACATCGGGGAAACTGCGGCGCAGCTCACCCTCGATGGTCAGCAGCAGCAGTTCACTCATCTCCAGCAGGATGATGCGGCCGGCGCCATGGCGCGCACACTGGCGGCACAGCTCCGAACCAATCGAACCGCCGGCGCCGGTCACCATCACTGTACGCCCGCCCAGCCAGCCTCGGATGAGGCTCCAGTCCGGGGTGATCGGCTTGCGGCCGAGCAGGTCCTCGATCGCCACTTCCTTCAGCTGGCCCGGCAGCGACTGGCCCTGCAGGATGTCGCTGAGCTTGGGCACGGTCCGGAACGGCACGCCGGTGCTTTCACAGATGGCAACCACCCGTTGCATGCCTGCGGCGTCCAGCGAGGGCATGGCGATCACCAGCAGCTTGGCGGCGGTCTCGCGGACCACTGCCGGGGCATCATCCAGGCTGCCGAGGATGGGCAGGCCCTGCAGCTTGGCGCCACGCAGGTGCGGTGCATCATCCAGCAGACCGACCGGCTCGAAGTTGCCGGAACGGCGCAGGTCTCGGACCAGGGTTTCAGCCGCCTGCCCGGCGCCCAGGATCAATACCCGGCGTGCGCTGGAATCCGACTGCAGTGCCTGATAGTCCTTCCAGGCCCGGTACAGCAGCCGCGGCGCGCCCAGCAGCGCCGACAGCGCGAACGGATAGATCACCAGTACCGACATCGGAACGCCATCGAAGCGCTTCCACATCAGTACCAGCACGATGCCGACCAGGCCGATGAAGCTGGCCTTGAAGATGTTCAGCAGGTCGCTGACGCTGGCGAAACGCCACAGGCCGCGATACAGGCCCACGCGCCAGAACACCAGGCCCTGCAGCAGCAGCACCAGCGTGGTATCGACATTCCAGAGGGGCAGCGCCGGCGCGTTGGGGAGGATCGAGTACCGCCCCGCGTGGAGCAGCTGCCAGCATGCCCAGACCATGAACAGGTCGTGGCAGACGATGGCCGAACGCGGCATCAGGCCGAGAATTCTGTCCCGCCAGGGTGAAGCCATAAGTCAGGTAGTTCCTTGTCGGTGACGCAATCCATTGCGCAGGAAGAGCCAGAGGGCGCTCAGCGCAATGAACCACGCGATCGCCACGACAGCCTCCCACCTCGGCTGCAGATTGGAGCAGACATTAAGCACTGTAATACTGAACAGGCCCAAAGCAAAGTACATCCCTGTCACCTGGGCATGACTGGCTCCTGCCTGCACCGCCCGCTGGTAGACATGCTGGGTATGGGGTTCCATCCAGCGTTGCCCGGAAATGATGCGCGCCAGCAGCGTGAAGCCTGCGTCCACGAGGAACGCCGAGGCCGGCACCAGCAACAGGATCCAGTGGATATCGGTCTTCAGGCTCGCGATCGCCAGAACGACGGCAACCGCATATCCCAGTGCGCCACTTCCGACATCACCCATGAAGATCCGCGCCCGCGGGAAGTTGAACGGCAGAAAACCCAGGCAGGCCAGCCCCAGGGCCACGGCCGCAAGCGAATACGGCCAGGGCAGCACCGGCGCCAGACCCAGCGCGACCACGATGGCCTGGCTGGCGGCAATGCCGTTGATGCCATCCATGAAGTTCCAGATGTTGATCAACGAAGCAGTGAACAGCAGCACCAGCACGGCCAGCAGCCAGCTGCCACCATGCACCTTGACCAGTGCGGCCAGCAGTGCGGCGGCGATGAAATGCACCATCAGGCGGCGCATGGCCGGCAGCGGTCTGTGGTCGTCCCACCAGCCGATGCCCGCCACCAGCACCAGTCCCAGACTGGCAAGCAGCAGGCTCGGCGTTGCTGCGGGCCAGATCCACATCGCCACGCCCGCAGTGACCAGCAGGCTGATGACGATGGCGATGCCGCCGCCGCGCGGGGTCGCCACGCTATGGCTGCGACGCTCGCCCGGCTGGTCCATCAACTGCTGGCGCAGCGCATAGCCCCGCGCAGCCCACGTCAGCGCCGCACTCAGCAGGGCCAGCCCCAGCAGCGCGCCCATCACGAGCCACGGCATGGATCAGAGCACCGCGTAGTTCAGCAGCGGCTTGACCGTGCCCCACTCCTTGCAGCTCGGGCACTGCCAGTGGTGAGTGCGTGCACCGAATCCGCAGCGGGTGCAGCGGTAAGCGGGGTTGCGCACCAGCAGCTGGTCGGTGATGTGCTTGAGGTCGTGCAGGGTGGCGGTGGAATCGGCGCCCTCGGCCAGCGTCAGGTCGATCAGCGCGGACTCGCCACGTACCGACGGACGATCCTTGAGCTGGCGACCGAGGTAGGCACGGGCCGGGGCCACGCCCTCCTGCTCTTCCATCAGGCGGGTCAATGCCAGCACCGGCGCAATGCCACGGTAGTGCTCGGTCATTTCCGAAAGGAAGGCACGCGCGCCCCCCAGATCACCAACCTTGCGATAGTTCTGCATCAACGCGGGCAGCAGCTCCGGCAGATATTCGGGGTCGTTGCGGGCGGCGCGTTCGAACGCACGCACGGCGGCTTCGGCGTTGCCCGCATCCGTCTCCAGGCGCCCTTCGATGATGCCAGCGCGTACCGACATGGCATCGGCCTGGTAGGCACGAGCGATCGCCGCCCTCGCCTCTTCCAGCTTGCCGGCGCCGCGGAAACGTTCGGCCAGCTCGCATTCGAACTGCCCGATCAGCTTGCCCATCGGCTCGCCGGTCACGTCTTCGAAACGGGTGGCGTTGTCGATCGCCTTTTCCCAGTCGCGCTCGGCCTGGTAGATGCCGATCAGGTGCTTCAGCGCCTGCGGCGCACGCTGGTCCAGCTGCGCCAGCTCGGTGAACACGGTCTCGGCACGGTCCAGCAGACCGGACTTCATGTAGTCCTCGCCCAGCGCCAGCAGGGCCTGCACGCGCTGTGCGTCGCTCAGGTCATGGCGGTTGACCAGGCCCTGGTGCAGGCGAATCGCGCGATCCACTTCACCGCGGCGGCGGAACAGGTGGCCCAACGCGACCTGGGTCTCGAAGGTTTCCTTGTCCAGCTCGGCGATGTGCAGGAACAGCTCGATGGCCTTGTCCGGCTGTTCGTTGAGCAGGTAGTTCAGACCGCGGAAGTAGGTGCTGGACAGACGGCTGACCTGGTTGTCACCGTGACGTTGACCGCCACGCCGTCCGATCACCCACCCGGCCAGTGCGGCCAACGGAACGAACAGAAAGAACCAGAACCACTCGGTGACGAAATCCATCTTCGATCAACGTCCATCAAAAGATTGGGGGGAAACACCTGCGGCCGGCGTGGCCGCCACGGACTTGTTGGCACGGCGCAACTGGCTGTAGAGCGGAATGACCACGCTCACCAGTACCAGACCGGCTCCGACCACGACACCGATCAGCAGGGCAGCAATCAGCGCCACACCGACAGACGTGTTCAATTGGGTAAACAGCAGGTTGATCGACATCGCGGTCATGTTGACCGCACCAATGATCAGCCCAAGGATCAGGACCGCCAGCAGGACCAGCAGACGAAAAACCTTCATGCGACAGCTCCAGTGGCAGGAGTCCGTAGCTTATCCGACTCGCGGCTGGATTCGCACGCGGTGGCGCGACGGGGCTCAGGCCGGATCGGCGTCCAGCGGCAGCACACTGCTGACCCGCTCGCGCAGTTCCTTGCCCGGCTTGAAATGGGGGACATGCTTGCCCGGCAGGGCAACCGATTCGCCGGTCTTCGGGTTGCGACCCAGGCGCGGCGGACGATAGTGCAGCGAGAAGCTGCCGAAACCACGGATTTCGATGCGATCCCCGGCGGACAGCGAACCGCCCATCATTTCCAGCAACGACTTCACCGCCAGATCGACATCATCGGCCTTCAGGTGCGCCTGGCGGCGCGCAAGGATTTCGATCAGTTCGGATTTGGTCATCACCGGCTCACATCAGGGGCATCTCAGCCTGAAACGGCCCGGGCAATGCCCGGGCCGTCCAGGAAACAACGAACAGCGTAAGGCCGATTACTCGGACTTGTTGCCGTTCAGCTGTGCACGCAGCAGCGCGCCCAGCTGGGTGGTGCCGCTGGAAGCCGAAGAGGACTGGTATTCCTCCAGCACTTCGCGCATTTCCGCGTCGTCCTTGGCCTTGATCGACAGCTGCAGGGTGCGGCCCTTGCGGTCCATGCCCACGAACTTGGCTTCGACCTTGTCGCCGACCTTCAGGTGCTGGGTGGCGTCGTCAACGCGCTCGTTGGCGATGTCGCGCGCCGAGACGTAACCTTCGATGCCGTCAGCCAGCTCGATGATCGCGCCCTTGGCGTCGACTTCCTTCACCACGCCTTCGACCTTGGAGCCCTTCGGATTGGCAGCCATGTACTGGCCGAACGGATCCTGCTCCAGCTGCTTCACGCCCAGGGAGATGCGCTCGCGCTCCGGGTCGACGGCCAGGACGACGGCGTCCAGGGTATCGCCCTTCTTGAAGTTGCGAACGACGTCTTCGCCGGTGGTGGCCCAGCTGATGTCGGACAGGTGAACCAGGCCGTCGATGCCGCCGTCCAGGCCGATGAAGATGCCGAAGTCGGTGATCGACTTGATCTGGCCCGACACCTTGTCACCCTTCTTGTGGGTGGCAGCGAAGGTTTCCCACGGATTGGCGGCAACCTGCTTCATGCCCAGCGAGATACGGCGACGCTCTTCATCGACGTCCAGCACCATCACTTCGACTTCGTCACCAACCTGCACAACCTTGGACGGGTTGACGTTCTTGTTGGTCCAATCCATCTCGGAGACGTGCACCAGGCCTTCGACGCCCGGCTCGATCTCAACGAACGCACCGTAATCGGTGACGTTGGAGACCTTGCCGAAGACGCGGCTGTTGGCCGGGTAACGACGGCCGATGTTGTCCCACGGATCTTCGCCCAGCTGCTTCAGACCCAGCGAAACGCGGTTGCGCTCGCGGTCGAACTTCAGCACGCGGACGTCCAGCTCGTCGCCGACGTTCACGACTTCCGACGGGTGACGCACGCGCTTCCACGCCATGTCGGTGATGTGCAGCAGGCCGTCGATACCGCCCAGGTCCACGAACGCGCCGTAATCGGTCAGGTTCTTGACGACACCCTTCAGGATCGCGCCTTCCTGCAGCTTGTCCATCAGCTGCTCGCGCTCTTCCGAGTGCTCGCTTTCGACGACAGCGCGGCGCGAGACCACGACGTTGTTACGCTTGCGGTCCAGCTTGATGAGCTTGAACTCGAGTTCCTTGCCTTCCAGGTAGGCCGGATCGCGCACCGGGCGCACATCGACCAGGGAACCCGGCAGGAAGGCGCGGACATCCTTGATGTCCACGGTGAAACCACCCTTGACCTTGCCGCTGATGCGGCCGGTGATGGTTTCGTTCTTTTCCAACGCTTCTTCCAGCTCGTCCCACACCATCGCGCGCTTGGCCTTCTCGCGCGACAGGACGGTTTCGCCGAAGCCGTTCTCGATCGAGTCGAGGGCGACCTTGACGATGTCGCCTTCGGCGACGTCGATTTCGCCAGCGTCGTTACGGAACTGTTCGATCGGCACGATGCCTTCGGACTTCAGGCCAGCGTTGATCACCACGACGTCGCCGCGGACTTCAACAACGGTACCGCTGACGATGGCGCCCGGCTTCAGCTTGGCCAGGTTGGCCTGGCTGGCTTCAAACAGTTCGGCAAATGATTCGGTCATTAGATTTACTCTGTTGGACACATGGGTCGGTGGCGTCCCCTTCAGGGGAATGGCGACCGCCCGCCTGTTGGTCGACCCCGGAAACGCAGGTCGTGTGTAGTAGGAAAACCGCCACGCATCATTGCGCGACGGAGCTGGTACAGCACTGCTATGCGCGACCACCACCGATGTTGCTGGCAGTGCTCCCGCGCGAACGGATCAGGCAGCCGGAACCGGAAGCAGATCCATCACTCTGGCAACGACATCTGCGATGCCGATGCCTGTGGTGTCGATGAGGACAGCATCGTCTGCCGGCTTCAGGGGCGCCACGGTACGCTGAGCATCACGGGCGTCGCGGGCCATGATCTCGCGCAGGAGGTCGTCAAAGTTAACAGAAACCCCCTTGTCTTTCAACTGCTTATGCCGGCGCTCGGCGCGCTCCTCGGCACTGGCGGTCAGGAAGACCTTGTAGGGGGCGTCCTTGAAGATCACCGTACCCATGTCGCGGCCATCGGCGACCAGGCCGGGCAGCTCCCTGAATGCGCGCTGGCGCTCCTTCAGGGCGGCCCGGACTTCGGGAATGGCGGCAATGGCCGAGGCCAGCGCGCCGGTGGTTTCCAGCCGCAGCTCGTCGGTGGCATCGGTGCCGTTCACCATGACCCGCATGGCTTCACCCTGCTCGACAAACTGAACGTGGGTATCGAAAGTGCAGCGGACCAGCGCCGAGGCATCGGAGGTGTCGATGTCGGCCCAGCTCGCGGCCACGCCCACTGCCCGGTACAGCGCGCCCGAATCCAGGTAATGCCAGCCCATCCGGCGCGCGATGATGCGGCTGATGGTACCCTTGCCAGCCCCTGAAGGGCCGTCGATGGTCAGGACGGGAGCGAGTGGATTCATGGGGTTCCCAGAGCGTGTGAAGGGGTCATTCTAGCCCCTGTCAGACGCCCCCAACGGGATCTTTTGTGCAACCACTTGAAACCACGAGGAAAAGCCCGGTAGAATGGCGGGCTTGAACGAGCGTCAACTGCCGATTGTCTTTCGCATATCGCGGCCACGCTCCACCCGAACAACTACTGTTTACGCCGAGGTATGCCATGAAAGTCCTGTCCTCCCTGAAGTCGGCGAAGGCCCGTCACCGTGACTGCAAGGTCGTGCGTCGTCGTGGCAAGATCTTCGTCATCTGCAAGTCGAACCCGCGTTTCAAGGCGCGTCAGCGCTAAGCCCAACAGCCTTCGCGGCTGCGGCTGGCCCTACGCGGGGCTGACCCGATGCAAAAAGCCGCCTTCGGGCGGTTTTTTGTTTATGCGGCTTTTTCCTGCCGTTTTTGCTGTAATCGCCTTTCTTGACCACTGGGGAGTAGATCGAGATGAAGCGTTACCTGTCCGCCCTGGCCGTACTGGCCACCCTGGCCGCCGCCACGCCGGCGATGGCCGATACCCTGCTTGTCGACCGTGCCCGCGAGAAGCCGGCCGGTGCCCTGCCCGTGCGCGGCCAGAGCATGCAGCAGGTGCAGGCGCAGTTCGGCGCGCCGAGCGAGCAGCTGCAGCCGCGTGGCGGGCAGAAGCGGCAATGGCCGACCATCAACCGCTGGGTGTACCCGCAGTTCACCGTCTACTTCGAGAAGCAGAAGGTGATCGACGTGGTGGCCAACCAGGCGGACCCGAACGAAATCGGCCCGAAACCGCCGATCCGTTGATCCCTTTACCCGCCGTGGGCGGGCCTGTGTAGCGAGACCATGAACCAGACCCTTCGTTTTCCTGCCGAGTGGGAAGCCCAGAGCGGCGTCCTGATTGCCTGGCCCACCGCCGATACCGACTGGGCTGACCGCCTGGGCCAGGTGGAAGAGACCTACATCGCCCTGGTCGCGGCCATCACCCGTTTCCAGCCGGTGCTGATCTGCGTGGCCGACGACGATGTGGAGACCTACGCCGAGATGCGGCTGCGCTCCAACCGCATCGACATGGACAAGGTCCACTTCACCACGGCGGCCTACGACGATACCTGGCTGCGCGACTCCGGCCCGATCACCCTGCGCCGCGCCGATGGCAGCTTCCAGCTGCTGGATTTCCGCTTCACCGGCTGGGGCGGCAAGTTCGACGCCACCCTGGATGACCAGCTGGTGGGCGTGCTCGACCAGGCCGGCGTGTTCAACAACGCCCCGGTGCGCAGCATTCCGTTCGCGCTGGAAGGCGGCGGCATCGAGACTGATGGCGAAGGTAGCCTGCTGACCACCTGGAAGTGCCTGCACGAGCGCCACCCGGACCGCGACCGCGCCAGCCTGAGCGCCGACCTGGCCGACTGGCTGCAGCAGGACCGCGTGCTGTGGCTGGACCACGGCTACCTGGAAGGCGACGACACCGACGCCCACATCGACACCCTCGCCCGCTTCGCCTCGGCTGACAGCATCGTCTATCAGGCCTGCGACGACGAGAGCGACTCGCACTACGCCGAGCTGCAGGCGATGGGCAACGAACTGGCCGCGCTGCGCACCAAGGATGGCCAGCCTTACCGCCTGTTCCCGCTGCCGTGGGCACAGCCGGTGATCGACGAAGGCCGTCGCCTGGCTGCGTCGTACGCGAACTACCTGATCGTCAATGGCGCGGTGCTGATGCCGGCCTATGGCGATCCGGCCGACGACCTGGCCCGCGATGTGCTGGCGCAGGCGCACCCGGGCCGCGAGATCGTGCAGGTGCCCTGCCGTTCGCTGATCTGGCAGAACGGCAGCCTGCACTGCATCACCATGCAGCTGCCGGAAGGGCTGTTGAAGGCCTGATGGATGACGCCGGGCCCCGCCCGGCACCGCTTTTGTAGAGTCGAGCCATGCTCGACTGCCTTTCCGCGAGAGCCGAGCCCACGCTCGGCTGGCGCGCTCGCGCAACCGGAGCAGAACGCAGCCGAGCATGGGCTCGGCTCTACAACACCGGCCCATTCAGCGCGCGACACGCCGTCGTCGCCCATCCGCGCTAACATGCTGGTTTTCCCCCGCAGGAACGCCCCGCATGAACTCGCGCAGCCCCCTTACCGTCGCCCTGATCCAGGAGCGCAACCACGGTGATGCCGCCGCCAACCTGGCGGTGATCGAAGCACGCGTGGCCGAGGCGGCTGCGCAGGGTGCCAAGCTGGTGCTGCTGCAGGAACTGCATAACGGTCCGTACTTCTGCCAGCACGAGTCGGTGGACGAGTTCGACCTGGCCGAGCCGATTCCGGGCCCGAGCACCGAGCGCCTTGGCGCGCTGGCGAAGAAGCATGGCGTGGTGCTGGTCGGCTCGCTGTTCGAGCGCCGCGCTGCCGGCCTGTACCACAACACCGCCGTCGTCTTCGAGAAGGACGGCACGTTGCTGGGCAAGTACCGCAAGATGCATATCCCGGACGACCCGGGCTTCTACGAGAAGTTCTACTTCACCCCGGGCGACATCGGCTTCAAGCCGATCGATACCTCGGTGGGTCGCCTTGGCGTGCTGGTGTGCTGGGACCAGTGGTACCCGGAAGCGGCGCGCCTGATGGCGCTGGCCGGTGCCGAACTGCTGCTGTACCCGACCGCGATCGGCTGGGACCCGGACGACGTGCAGGACGAGAAGACCCGCCAGCGCGACGCCTGGGTGCTGAGCCACCGCGGCCACGCCGTGGCCAACGGCCTGCCGGTGCTGAGCTGCAACCGCGTCGGCCACGAGGCCTCACCGCTGGGCGCGTCGGGCATCCAGTTCTGGGGCAACAGCCACGTGCTGGGCCCGCAGGGTGAGTTCCTGGCCGAAGCCGGCACTGATGCCACCGTGCTGCTGTGCGACGTTGACCTGCAGCGCAGCGAGCACGTGCGCCGCATCTGGCCGTTCCTGCGCGACCGTCGCATCGACGCGTACGGTGACCTGCTCAAGCGCTACATCGACTGAGCCGGAGCCCGCGCATGGCCGTCCTCATCCGTGATGCCGGCCCGGCCGACATCGCCGCGATCACCGCGATCTACGCGGTGGAAGTGACCGACTTCGTCAACACTTACGAGTACGACATCCCGGACGCGTCCGAGATGCTGCGCCGTATGCGCGACATCATCGACCGCGGCTTCCCCTACCTGGTTGCCGAGATCGACGGCCAGGTCGCCGGCTATGCCTACGCCAACACCTACCGCACCCGCGTTGCCTACCAGTGGACCGTGGAGAACTCGGTCTACGTCGATGCCGCGTTCCAGGGCAAAGGTGTTGGCACCGGCCTGCTGCAGGCGTTGATCGATGCCTGCGTGGCGCGTGGCTACCGGCAGATGGTGGCCGTGATCGGCGAACCGACCAACACCGCCTCCATCAAGCTGCACGAACGCTTCGGCTTCGAGCTGGTCGGCGTGTTCCGTGGCCTCGGCCGCAAGCATGGCCGCTGGCTGGATACCGTGCAGATGCAGCGCGCGCTCGGCGATGGCGCCGACACCGCACCTTCCAATGAATGAACCCATGACCGAAATCCTTCCCGAGACCGGCGACGACCTGTTCGCCGGCCAGCCGGTGCGCGTCGTTGAACGCGACGGCGTGCGCTACACCCTGCTGGGCACTGCCCACGTCTCCCGCGCCAGCGTCGAGGCGGTTGAAAAAGCCATCGACAGCGGTCGCTTCGACGCCGTTGCCGTTGAACTGGACCCGCAGCGCCTGCAGGCGCTGAGCGACCCGGACACGCTGGCCAAGCTCGACCTGGTCGAGGTGATCCGCAAGGGCCGCGTCGCCCTGTTCGCGGCCAACCTGGCCCTGTCCGCCTACCAGCGCCGCCTGGCCGAACAGCTGGACATCGAGCCGGGTGCCGAACTGAAGCGCGCGGTGGAACTGGCGCGCGAACGCAACCTGCCGGTGCACCTGATCGACCGCGAGGTTGGCCTGACCTTCCGTCGCGCTTCGCAGCGGCTGGGCTTCTTCGGCAAGCTGAAGCTGGTTGCCGGTCTCGGCGCCGGCCTGTTCTCGTCCGAGGAAGTGGGCGAAAACGAGATCGAGAAGCTCAAGCAGGGCGACATGCTGGAATCGAGCTTCGGTGAGTTCGCCAGCGAGAGCCCAGCGCTGTACGAGACCATCATTGGCGAGCGCGACCGCTACATGGCCACGCGCCTGCGCGAGGAACACAACCCGCAGCAGCGTGAAGTGCTGGCGGTTGTCGGTGCGGGTCACCTTGCAGGCCTGGCACGCTACCTGGAAACCGACACCGAAGCACCGGCGCCGCTGCGTGCCGAGCTGGAAGCGGTACCGAAGAAGCGCAACATCCCGTGGTTCACGCTGGGCATCCTGGCCATCGTGGCGACCGGCATCGGCGTGGGCTTCTACCGCGGCGGACTGGGCGTGGGTACCGAACTGCTGGCGACCTGGGCGATGTATACCGGCGGCCTCGCCGGCCTGGGCTGCCTGTTGGCCGGCGGCCATCCGCTGAGCATCCTGACTGCGATCGCAGTAGCCCCGTTCAAGCCGTTCCGCCTGAGCATCCCGACCGGTGCGTTCTCGGCGCTGGTGGAAGCGCGCCTGCGCAAACCGGCATACGAAGACTTCCTGAAGCTGCGCGACGATGCGCAGAGTCTGAAGGGCTGGTATCGCAACCGCGTCACCCGCGTGGTGCTCACCTTCATGCTGACCAACATCGGCAGCATGCTCGGCCTGTGGCTGACCACCTTCAAGGTCTGGGGCAAGGTCGCCGGTTGATTGTTCTGTGTAGCGTCGAGTCATGCTCGACTGCGCTCTGGTAGGTGCCAACCTTGGTTGGCACGCTTTACGCCAGTCGCAAAGATCGGCCGAGCATGCTCTGCGCAGAACATCAAAAAAAGGGGGAGGCCGCCCCACTACGACCGGCCTCCCCCACACCACAACACGTTGTCGCGCATTACGGTCGAGCAAGCTCGACCACTACACCGGGGTACCCGCCACGACCTCCAGGCCGCGCGCACGGCGGATCAGCCGCGTCACGGCATTGCGCAGGTCATCGAGCACCGCGTAGATCGTCGGCAGGAACAGCAGGCTGACCACGGTCGAGAACGCCAGGCCGCCAGCAATCGCGCGCGCCATCGGCGCGTACTCCGGGCCGTTGCCGAACATCTGCGTGTTGGTCAGCGAGATCGGCACCATCGCCAGGATCGCCGTGCCCATGGTCATCATGATCGGGCGCAGGCGCTCACGGGAGCCTTCAACCAATGCCTGCGTTCGTCCCATGCCGCCGCGCCGCAGGTTGTTGATGTGCTCGATCATCACGATGCCGTTGTTCACTACCACGCCCATCAGCACCAGGATGCCGATGAAGGACATGATCCCGAACGAGGTGCCGGTGATCCAGAACAGCCAGAACACACCGAAGATCGAGAACAGCACGCCACTCATGATCGCCGCCGGGAACAGCAGCGACTCGAACACCGCCGCCATCACCACGTAGATCATCACCAGCGCGATCAACAGGTTGAACACCATCTGCTGCATCGCCTCGTCGTCGTTGCCGTAGTCGCCGCCATCGAAGGTGAAGCCATAGCCGGCCGGGAAGTTCATCGGCTTGAGCACGGACTCCATCGCCTTGCGGCCATCGGGCGCGGTGATCTTCTCGGCCAGGTTGGCCTTGATGGTCAGCGTGGTCTGGCGGTTGGTGCGTCCGATCTGGGTGGCCGACGAACCGACGTCGACGGTGACCAGGCTCAGCAGTGGCACGCTGCGGCCGTCGCCGGTGCGCACGCTGAAACCGGCCAGGTCTTCCGGGCTGCTCTGCTCGGCGCCAGCGAAGCGCACCCATACCGGTACTTCATTGTCGCCGCGGCGGAACTCGCGCATCGGCGCACCGCGCAGGGCCAGGCCGACGAAGCTGGCCACCTGCTCGGCATTGAAGCCGAATGCAGCGGCGCGCTCGCGGTCGACGCGCACCTTCAGCTCGCCGCCCTTCTCGCCATTGTCGATGCGCACATCGCGCAGCTCGGCACGCTGGGCCAGCAGTGGCACCACTTCCTGGCCGATCTCTTGCAGCATCGAGCTGGAGTCGCCCACCAGCTGCACCTGCACGCCCTGATTGCCGCCACCACCGCCGCCATCGCCCCCCTGGTTGCCGACGAAGTAGTCGGTGCGGGCCGACTTCGGAAGACCCTTGCGCAGCTCTTCCTGCAGCGACTTGATGTCCTTGGCGTACTTCTCGTCCAGGGTGACCACGGTCGAGCTGCCTTCCTGTTCGCTGTACCAGGAATACACCTGCTTGACGTGCAGGCGCTCGCGGTTCTGGTCGATCCAGTTCTCCACCCGTGCCACTTCCTCGGACATCTGGCGGTAGGTGTAGGCGCCCTTCCACATGTAGCCGATGAAGATGTCCTTGCCGCCGTCGCCGCCGAACATGTCGATCTTGGTCAGCTTCATCGGCACCAGGCTGACCAGCACCACCAGCAGAATCCCGAGCAGGCTCCAGCCACGATGGTGCAGCGACCAGTCCAGCAGTTGCGCGTAGCGGCGCTGCAGGCGCGCGATCATGCCGGTCTGCGAGTGCACCAGCTTGGGCGTGGCCATGCGCGCGGACAGCATCGGGATCAGGCTGACCGCGACCAGCCATGAGGCCAGCAGCGAGACCGAGATGGTGATCGCGATCTGCGCCATGAAGATGCTGATGTTGTTGGTCTCGCCAAACAGGTTCGGCACGAACACGATGCAGTGGCACAGCGTGCCGGCGCTGAGCGCGATGGCCACGTTGCGGGTGCCGATGATCGAGGCCAGCCGCGGCTGCCCCGGCATGCGCTCGCGCTCCTGGTAGATGCTCTCCACCACCACCACGGCGTTGTCGACCAGCATGCCCACCGCCAGCAGCAGGCCCATCATGGTCAGGATGTTCAGCGTCACCCCCACGAAGTACATGAAGCCCAGGGTGATGGTGAAGCAGATCGGAATGGCCAGGGTCACCATCAGCGTCGATGGCCAATGGCGCAGGAAGAAGAACAGCACCGTCACCGACAGGATCAGGCCGACCGCACCGGCCTCGGCCAGTTCCAGCAGCGAGGAGGTTACCGCCTTGCCCTGGTTGTCGATCACCTTGATCTGCACGTCGCGCATCGACGCTTCCGCACGGATCGATTCGACCTCGGCCAGCGCCGCGCGCGAGACTTCCACCAGGTTGGCGCTGCGCTCCTTGAAGATATCCAGGCCGACAGCCGGGTTGCCATCGAGGCGGCGCCCATAGTTCATCCGCGCCGGCTTCAGGCGCACGTCAGCGATATCGCCCAGGCGCAGGCCCTTGGCGTTGATCACCAGGTCGCGCATTTCCTGCAGGTCGGTGATCTCACCCACCGGCTGCACGCGCACGCGCTGGCCGTTGTCTTCGATCTGCCCGGCCGAGATCGAGAAGTTGAGCGTGCGCAGGCGCTCACTCAGCTCGTTGATGCTCAGCCCATGCGCGTTGAGCCGGTTCGGATCAATGGCGATCTCCACCTCGTTCGGCGGCGCGCCGGTGATGTCGACGCGCGCCACGCCGGGGATGCGCTCGATGCGCCGCTTGAACTCGCGGTCGAGCATGTCATAGGCGGTGGTCAGGTCGGTGGTGCTGGCCAGTCGCACCTTCAGCACCGGCTGGTCACTGCTGGACCACTTGAACACGTTGTAGCGCTGCAGGTCGTCCGGCAGGTCGCTGCGGATCGCGTCGATGCGCTCGCGCGCGTCGGACGCGGCGATGGCGATGTCGCGGTCCCAGTCGCTGAACTCGATGAAGATCAGGGCGGCCTCGGAGGTGGCCGACGAGCGCATGCGCTTGATGCCGGTCATCGTCGCCAGCGATTCCTCCACCGGGCGGATGATGGTCCGCTCCACTTCCTCCGGGGTTGAACCGGTATACGGGATCTGCACGAACAGGAACGGCGCGGAGATGTCCGGCAGCGCCTCCAGCGGCAGCCGGAACGAAGCGATCAGGCCGATCACCACCAGTGACACGAAACACATGATGGTGGTGACCGGGCGGCGGATGGAGAACTCGGCAACACTCATGCCGGTTCCTCCGCACCCGCCGCACTGCCCGCCGCACCCGGCTCGATCTCGCCGGCATGCTTGCGGCCGCGTTCGCGGTAATAGGCATCACCGCGACGATCCATCAGGTCGTACACCACCGGGATCACCAGCAGGGTGAGCAGGGTCGACACCAGCAGGCCGCCGATCACGGTGATCGCCATCGGCGCGCGCACCTCGGCGCCCTCGCCCATCGCCACCGCCAGCGGCAGGAAGCCGAACAGCGTGCACAGGGTGGTCATGATGATCGGCCGCAGGCGCGAGCGTGCCCCTTCCACCAGAGCCTCGTGCTTGGCCACGCCGGCCTCGCGCAGCTGGTTGACCTTGTCGATCAGGATGATCGCGTTCTTGGTGACCAGGCCGACCAGCAGGATCAGGCCGATGAACACCACCACCGAAATGGGCTTGCCGGTCAGCATCAGCGCCAGGATCGCACCGACCAGCGCCAGCGGGATGGTGAACAGGATCACGAACGGGTGCAGCAGCGACTCGAACTGCGAGGCCATCACCAGGTAGACCAGGAAGATCGCCAGGCCGAAGGCGAAGATCAGCGACTTCGCCGCCTGCGCCAGTTCCTCACCCTGGCCACCGATGTGCAGGCCGACACCCGCACCCAGCGGCTGCTCGGCCACCATCTGCTGCACTTCGCGCATGGCCGCGCCCAGATCGATATCGCGCAGGTTGGCCGACACGACGGCGACGCGGGTCTGGTCGGCGCGATGGATCTCGCTGGGGCCAGTGGTGGCCACCACATCGGCCACCGCGTCCAGCGTCACCGGACGGGTGCTGCCCGGATTGACGATCAGCCGACGGATGCTTTCCACACTGGCACGATCACCTTCCTGCGCACGCACCAGCACATCGATCTTGCGGTCACGGAAGCTGTAACGGGTGGCCACGTCGCCACGCACCTTCTTCACCACCACATCAGCGATCTGGCGCGTGGTCAGGCCCAGCGCACCGGCGCGTTCCTGGTCGAATCGGATCTGGATTTCCGGGAAGCCCTCTTCCACCGTCGACTTCACGTCGGCGTAGTGCGCGTTACCGCGCAGCATCGCCGCCAGGCGCTGGCCGGCCACTTCGAGCGTCGCCATGTCCTGCCCACGCAGCTCGATTTCCAGCGGCGTGGAGAAGCTGAACAGCGCCGGGCGCGCGAAGTCGACCTGTGCACCCGGATGCTGGCCCATGGTGTCACGCAGGCGCTCGGTGATCTCCGCCTCGGTACGCGCATTGCCGCCGCCTTCCATCACCACGGTCAGCTTGCCGATGTTCTCGCCGCTTTCGGTCGGGCTGGCATCCAGGCGGGTGCCGCTGCCACTGACGCCGTACAGCGATGCAACGCCTTCGCCCTTGCCATGCGCCAGCTGCAGCTCGCGCACCAGCGCATCGGTCTGCTTCAGCGGCGTGCCCGCCGGCAGCTTCACCGTCATCTCGAAACGGTCCTGTGCCAACTGCGGGATCAGGTCGGCACCGAGCATCGGCACCAGCGCCATGGTCGCCACGAAGATGATCGTGGCCACGCCCAGCACCTTGCCCGGATGGGCCAACGCGCTCGGCAGCAGCCGCAGGTAGCCGCGCTCGGCACCGGCATAGGGCTTCATCGCCAGATCGCTGGCCTTGCGCATCACCGGGCCGACCACCGCGACCACGCCACGCCACAGGCGCACGATCAGCCAGGCCAGCGCGTAGAAGCCCCAGCGCGCGGTCGCCACGGCGCCACGACGGCCCAGCGCAACCGGCTTCTGCCAGCGGCTCTGCGGTTGCCACGGTTCGTTCGGTGCCTCTTCCGGGAACGCCATCGGTGGCCGTCCCTTCAGCGAGCTCAGCATCGGAATCAGGGTCATCGACACCAGCAGCGAGATCGCGATGGCGATTGCCACGGTCAGTGCCTGGTCGCGGAACAGCTGGCCGGCGATGCCATCGACGAACACCAGCGGCAGGAACACCGCGATGGTGGTCAGGGTTGAGGCGACCACCGCCATGCTCACTTCGCGGGTACCGACGATCGCCGCCTGCAGGATGCCCAGGCCACGCTCACGCGCCTTGGCAATGCTCTCCAGCACCACGATCGAGTCGTCCACCACCAGGCCGGTGGCCAATGCCAGGCCGCCCAGCGACATCACGTTCAAGCTGAGGCCGAGCTGGCCCATGAAGAAGAACGTGGCGATGATCGAGACCGGCAACGACAGGCTGATCACGAACGTGCTCCAGCCATCGCGCAGGAACAGGAAGATGATCAGGATCGCCAGCAGGCCGCCAATCACCGCATCCTTCTTGACGTCGGCGATGGCGTGCTCGATGAAGCGTGACTGGTCCTCGATGGTGGTCATCTCGACATCGGAGGGGAACGTGCCCTTGATCTGCTCCAGGCGCTTGCGCAGTGCCTCGGCGGTGGACACGGTGTTGGCGTCGCCTTCCTTGTAGATCGCCAGTTCAACCGATTCCTTGCCGCCCAGGCGGATCACCGCTTCGCGCTCCTTGTAGCCCTGGCGCACCGTGGCCACGTCCTTCAGGCGCACCGGCACACCGTTGGCGACCACGCTGGAGCCACCACCGGACGATGCGCTCTGCGCCGCCGAGGCCGCCGCGATGGCTGCCGCCGAACCGGTCGAGGCGGCGATGTTGAACATCTGCTGCAACGCCGAGTCGGCGGCGCTGCCGTTCGACGCCTGGGTGGTGACCAGCAGGTTGCGGATCTCCTCCAGATCGGCGAACTGGTTGACGGTACGCACCAGGAAGCGCTGCGAACCTTCCTCCAGGCGGCCGCCGGAGATGTTGATGTTCTCGTCCTTCAGGCGCTTGATGACGGTGTCGATCGGCAGGTTCAACTGAGCCAGCTTCTGCTGGTCGATGTCGACCTGGATCTCGTCCTCGAGGCCACCGCCAACCTTGACCGCCGCCACGCCGGTGACCGGCTCCAGCTTCTTCTTCAGGTCTTCATCGGCATAGCGGCGCAGGCCGGTCAGCTCGCGGATCGCGTCGGCATCGCTGGCCGGTGCGGTCTTGCTGGACAGCACCAGGCGCATGATCGGCTCGGTGGACGGATTGAAGCGCAACAGCACCGGGGCCTTGGCCTCCAGTGGCAGGTTCAGCGCTTCCATCTTGTCGCGCACCTCCAGGCTGGCCTGGTCCATGTTGGTGCCCCAGGCAAACTCCAGCACCACGTCGCTCTGGCCGGTACGCGAGACCGACTTCAGCTTGCGCAGGTTCTTGACCACGCCCACCGCCTCTTCGACCGGCTGGGTGATCAGGGTTTCGATTTCGGTCGGCGCCGCACCGGTGTACTCGGTGCGCACGGTCAGCGTCGGATAGCTCAGGTCCGGCAGCAGATTGACCTTGAGGTTGCCCAAGGCGATCAGGCCGAACAGCAGCAGCGTGACCGTGCACATGGCGATGGTCACGCGGCGGCGGGTGGCGAATTCCACCAGGCCGCCGCGCATGCCGGCGGCGGCGCCGTCGCTCGCCGGCGAGGCACCGTGGTCGTGGCCCGGGGCAGTCATTGCTTGCTCCCGGCCTTGTCTGCCGGCTTGGCGGCCGCTGCAACCGTCTTCGCCTTTGCCTTCGGATCGGCGATCACCTGCACTGCGGTGCCGTCGCGCAGGGCGACCTTGCCGGCGGTGACCACCTGATCACCGGCCGCCAGGCCATCACGGATCTCCACCCACGGGCCCTCGGCGTAACCCAGCTTGACCGGAACGCGTGCGACCTTGCCTTCGCGCACCCGGAACACCGCCGGCTCACCGTCGTCGAGCAGCGCCAGGCGCGGCACCACCAGCGCATCGGCACGCTGGTCGTAATCGATGCGGATGCGCCCGAACATGCCGGGCTGCAGCGCGTGCGCGGCGCCGTCGAAGGCGCTGACCACGCGAAACGTGCCACTGCCCGAATCCACCACCGGCGCGATGCGGTCGACGGTGCCGGTGAAGCTCTGGCCCTGCAGCGCGTCGGCCGCCAGCGTCACCGGCTGGCCGGCGCGCAGGGTGGCCAGCTCACGCTCGGGCACGTTGAGGGTGGCTTCCAGCCGCGAGTTGTCGACGATGCGGAAGATCGGCGTGTTGATCTGCACGAAGTTGCCGGTCTTGATCGAGCGCGAGGCGATCACGCCGGAGATCGGCGCCACCACCGTGGTGTAGGACAGCTCCAGCGTGGCCAGGCGGTACTGCGCGCGGACATTTTCCAGGTCGTAGCGCAGCTGGTCAACGCTGGCCGCACTGACCAGCTGCTGGACGACCAGCTTCTGTGCACGCTGATAGTCGTTTTCCAGCTTGCGCATCTGCGCTTCGCTCTGCGCCACGGCCAGGCGTGCGCGGTCAGGGTCCAGGCGCACCAGCGGCTGGCCGGCGGTGACCCGCTGGCCTTCCTCGACCAGCACCGCCAGCGCCACGCCGGAGGTCTTGGCCACCACCTGCGATTCGGCGCGCGGTTCCAGCGCGGCAGTACCGGTGTAGCTGGCTGCGACGGCGCGATGGCTGGCCACCGCCACTTCGACCGGGACTGCGTCAACCTTCTTCTCCTCCTTGGTCTCGGCGGCCTTGGCTTCGGAATTGGGCCCTGCGGCGCAACCGCCCAGCAGCAGGGAGGTGGAGATCAGCAGTGCGGCAGCGCAGATTCCGCTGCGACGGCCGGACAGGAAGATTGGGTGTGACATCGTCAGGTCCCTGGAGGATGCGTGGACAGGTGTGGTAGCAAAGTAATGCACCACTTCACGGCAACACCATATCCCAAAGGTCATGGTGTCTTCACGCCGCCGGTCGGCCCACCCCCATTTCAGCTAGATGAAACCTGGGGCTATACTCGGGTCGTTCCGTACCCCACGCCGGAACGACCAGACCCGAATCCCCGGAAACGACACCATGCGCCCGCAGCCGCTCGCCGCTTGTCTCGCTCTGGCCGTCCTCCTGCCCCTTGGGGCCGCCGCACAGCCCGCTCCTGCTCCTGCCACACCTGCCCCGGCCCCGGCTCCCGCCGCTGCCCCGGCGCCTGCCGCCCCCACCGGCAACTTCGACAATGGCCGTGTCCTGGCCTATACCTGCCAGGGGTGCCATGGCATCACTGGTTACAAGAACGCCTACCCCAGTTACCGGGTGCCGAAGATCGGCGGCCAGACCCAGCAGTACCTGGCCCAGGCCCTGACCGAGTACCGCCAAGGCAAGCGCAGGCATCCGACGATGCAGGCGCAGTCGATGAGTTTCAGCGAACAGGAGATCGCCGATCTCTCTGTTTACCTGTCCACCGTCAAGTAAGGCCCGCCCATGTCGAAAGCCGCGCATCCGATGCGTCACGCCATCGCCCTGTCCGTTGCCCTGCTGCTGGCCGCCTGTTCGCAGTCGCAGGTGGAAAACAGCGAGAAATCCGCCGCCGACCCGGGCCATGCCAGCGGCGAACACGGTTCATCGTCCTCCGCCGGCCTGCCGGCAGGTCGCGAGGCCGCCGGTGAAGCCCGCGCCAAGGTGAAGGGCAAGGCCACCAACCAGAGCTGCATCGACTGCCACGGGGCCGACGGCAATGCGCCGATCGATCCGACCTATCCGAAACTGGGTGGGCAGTACGGTGACTACCTGGCGCATGCGCTGCAGGCCTACCGCGCCGGTGACCGCCAGCATGCGCTGATGACGCCGCAGGCGAAGGACCTGAGCGATCAGGACATCGCCGATCTGGCGGCGTATTTCGGCAGCCGGCCGAGCCAGCTGCGGGATCTGCACGGGGTCAAATGACCGCTCTGCGCGGATCATGACTGCTGCAATCTGATGCGTTCATGGGCGTTACTTTTCCTGATGACGCACATCCTTGTGCGTCACCCTGCGGGCCGGCTATGCCGTTCCGCCCTGCTCCTGCAGTGCGGTGCGCGCAAAGAAAAGCAACCAAAAGAAACGCTCCGCCGTCCGCGAGCCGATGCTACGCACCGGTACCCTGCGCTCCTCGGCCCACCGAGGGACGGCGCGGGAACTCGCTGCGCTCAGACACCCGCGCCTCTTCGCCCTCGCCGGACCTGCGGTGCTCGGCTCGCTTCAAGGCGGAATCAGATCAAAAGCCACAGCCGCCCGCAGGGCGAGACGGCCGTGGTAGCCGCTCAGCCTTCCAGTTCTTCCCAGCGCGCGTAGGCCGCATCCAGCTCGGCCTGCACCTTGGCCAGCTGCTGCGTGTGCGCCGTCACTTCGGCACTGCTGCGGGTGTAGAACGACGGGTCGTTCATCGCCGAGGTCAGCCCTTCGACATCGCCTTCCAGCTTCTCGATGGTCTTCGGCAGCTGCTCCAGCTCGCGCGCTTCCTTGTAGGCCAGCTTGCGCTTGGGCGCTGCCGGAGCAGCAGCCGTGGCGGCCGGTGCTGCAACCGCCGGCTTGGCTGCCGGAGCCGCAGCAGGCGTCGCCGCCACACTGGCCGCATAACGCTGCCAGTCACTGTAACCGCCGACGTACTCACCGATCACGCCGTCGCCTTCCATCACCAGCGTGGAGGTCACCACGTTGTCGATGAAGTCACGGTCGTGGCTGACCAGCAGCAGGGTGCCGGTGTAGTCGCCCAGCAGCTCTTCCAGCAGCTCCAGGGTTTCCACGTCGAGGTCGTTGGTCGGTTCGTCCATCACCAGCAGGTTGGACGGCTGCGCGAACAGCTTGGCCAGCAGCAGGCGGTTGCGCTCGCCACCGGACAGGCGGGTGATCGGCGCACGTGCGCGTTCCGGGGTGAACATGAAGTCCTGCAGGTAGGCATGCACGTGCTTGCGCTTGCCGTTGAACTCGAGGAAATCGCGGCCTTCGGCCACGTTCTCGATCGCGCTCCAGTCTTCGCGCAGCACCGCGCGGTACTGGTCGAAATAGGCGATCTGCAGGTTGGTGCCGGCGTTGACTTCGCCCTTGGCCGGCTGCAGTTCGCCCAGCAGCAGCTTCAGCAGCGTGGTCTTGCCGCTGCCGTTGGGGCCGATCAGGCCGATGCGGTCGCCACGCAGGATGGTGGTGGTGAAATCGCGGACCATGGTGCGCTCGCCGAAGGCGAACGAAATGTCCTTGACGTCGATCACCTTCTTGCCGGAGCTGACGCCCTGCGCGGCTTCCATCTTGACGTTGCCACTGAGGTCCCGACGCGCGGAACGCTCGTTGCGCATCGCCTTCAGGCGGCGCACACGTCCTTCGTCGCGGGTGCGGCGGGCCTTGATGCCCTGGCGGATCCAGACTTCTTCCTGCGCCAGCAGCTTGTCGAAGCGGGCATTTTCCTGCGCCTGCGCGTTGAGGCGTTCCTCGCGGCGGCGCTCGTAATTGGCCCAGTCGCCCGGCCAGCTGGTGACCTGGCCGCGGTCGATCTCGACGATGCGGGTGGCCAGTGCACGCAGGAAGCGGCGGTCATGGGTGACGAACACCACGCTGCCACTCCAGCCCTTCAGGAACGCTTCGAGCCAGTCGATGGCTTCGATGTCCAGGTGGTTGGTCGGTTCGTCCAGCAGCAGCACGTCGGGGCTGGACACCAGCGCACGGGCCAGCAGCACGCGGCGCTTCATGCCGCCCGACAGGCGGCCGAACTCGGCCTCGCCATCCAGGTCGAGCTTGGTCAGGGTTTCGCTGACGCGCTGGTCCAGGCCCCAGCCGTTGGCGGCGTCGATCTTGGCCTGCACGTTGCCGAGGGCTTCGCCATCGAAGACCTCGGCATGGCTGAGATGGTGGAATTCGGCCAGCCACTGGCCCAGTTCGCCGAGGCCATCGGCGACGACGTCGAACACCGAGCCGGCCGCGCCATGTGGCACTTCCTGCTCCAGGCGGGTGACACGCACGCCCTGCTGCACGCGGACTTCGCCGTCATCGGGCTTGTGGTCGCCGGACAGCAGCTTGAGCAGGGTGGATTTGCCGGCGCCGTTGCGGCCGATCAGGGCGATGCGTTCGCCCGGCTCGATCGACAGTTCGGCCTTTTCCAGCAACAACGGGCCGCCAACGCTGAAGTCGACGTTCTGTAGGGTAATCAGAGGCATCCGGATATTGTACGGGTTGGGGGCGTCGGCCGGGTTGCACCCGGCACCCGCAGAGGCCACGGCCACAGCCAAAGCAACGTCAAAAGCTGGTTTCCTGTGGGATGGCGGGGTGGGTCCGGTTGCGGGGGACGCCGTAAATACGTCCGTGCAGGCTCGGTCGCCGCATCCATGCGGCTCACGCCCCCGCAACCGGACCCACCCCGCCTTCGACAGATTTCCGCGATCTGTCGGAACGGGATTCTGCCCTGGTGGGTGTCGAACTTGGTCGACACGGTAGATCCACGCCATGCGTGGATGAACGCTGGAGGGACTGTCGATGGATGGGATCCACTGGGATTCTGATGGATTACCCCACCTCCCCCAACAACGCCTGCAACCCCGGCAACCATTGCTTGCCGGGGTGGCGTACCAGCCACAGGGTGCGCTGCAGCGGAGGCAACGGGGTCTCGAGCACGCGCAGGCGGCCCAGGGCCAGGGGCTCTTCCAGCGCGTGACGCGAAAGACAGGCCAGGCCGAGGCCGGCGATGGCGGCCTGCTTGATTGCTTCGGTATTGCCCAGTTGCAGGGTCTGGGCGAAACCGCGCAGATGTGGCAGCAGCGCCTGCTCCACGGCTTCGCGGGTGCCGGAGCCGGGCTCACGCAGCAGCCAGCGTGCGCGGCGCAGTTCGTCCAGCGACCAGCGCGCGGGGGCGTCGGCGGCAGCCACGATCACCAGCGGGTCCTGCTGCCAGGCCGTGACCTGCAGGCCGCGCTCGTGGCAGGGGCCTTCGATCAGGCCGGCGTCCACATCCAGGCGCTGCACGGCGGCGACCACGCCGGCACTGTTGTCGATGCGCAGATCAACCTCGGCCTGTGGCGCCTGGCGCAGCAGTTCGGCAATGCGTGGCGGCAGCAGGTAATTGCCGATGGTGGTACTGGCCGCCAGCACCAGCCGCAGCGGTGCCCCCTGCGACGGGTCGCCGCCGGCGGCCAGCTGCCGCTCCAGATCGGCGGCGTTGACCAGCAAGGTGCGCGCCGGCTCCAGCAGTGCGCGGCCGTGCCCGTTCAGCGCCAGGCGGCGGCCGATGCGGTCGAACAGCGGGGTACCGAAGTGCGCCTCCAGTTCCTGCAGGGCAGCGCTGCTGGCCGATTGCGAGAGCGCGATGGCCTGGCCGGCGGCGGTGGTGCTGCCATGGTCGGCAATGGCGACGAAGACCTGCAGCTGGCGCAAGGTCAGGCGCATGGCACTTACCTTCTTGATGGGTAGGTTTCACCAATATTATTCGTTTTACAGGTCATCGTCTCAGGCGCACGCTTGCCCCATCACTCCAGCCCTGCCCCTGCCATGAACGCCCCCGCTCTCTCCTCCTGGTCCCTGCCCGCCCTGCGCCAACGCTGGCAACCGCGTCTGCCCGGCCTTCTGCTGGTGGGCCTGATCGCGGCGGCGTCGCTGTACCTGGCCGAGCTTCCGTGGCTGCAGGCGCACGGCTTGAGCGCGCTGACCGTGGCCATCGTCGCCGGCATCGTGGTCGGCAACACCCTCTACCCACGGCTGGCGCCGAGCAGCGCGGCCGGTGTCGGTTTCTCCAAGCACTGGTTGCTGCGCGCCGGCATCGTGCTGTACGGCCTGCGCCTGACCTTCCAGGACATCGGCCATGTCGGCGTCACTGGCGTGCTGATGGACGTGTTGGTGGTCGCCAGCACCTTCGGCCTGGCCTGCTGGCTGGGCGTGCGCGTGTTCAAGATGGAGCGCGAGGCAGCGATGCTGATCGGTGCTGGCAGCGCAATCTGCGGTGCGGCAGCGGTGATGGCCGCCGAGCCGGTGGTGCGCGGCCGCGCTGCGCAGGTCACCGTCGCGGTCTCTACGGTGGTGGTGTTCGGCACGCTGGCGATGTTCCTGTACCCGGCGTTGTATGCACTGGTGCAGTCCCACGGCTGGCTGGCAATGGACGCGCGCGAATACGGCCTGTTCACCGGTGCGACGGTGCATGAAGTGGCACAGGTGGTGGCGGCAGGCCGCGCGGTCAACGAAGCGGCGGCCGACACGGCGGTGATCACCAAGATGGTGCGGGTGATGCTGCTGGCACCGTTCCTGGTCGCACTGTCGCTGTTGCTGGCGCGCGGCGGCAAGGCCAGCGCCGACGGCAGCAAGGCGCGCATCGTGGTGCCGTGGTTCGCATTCGGTTTCGTGGCGGTGGCCGGTTTCAACTCGCTGCATCTGCTGCCGGCTGGCCTGCAGGCCGGGCTGGTGCAGCTGGATACCGTGCTGCTGGCGATGGCGATGGCCGCGCTGGGCCTGACCACCCACGTCTCGGCGCTGCGCCAGGCAGGCCTGAAGCCGCTGCTGCTGGCGCTGATCCTGTTCGCCTGGCTGCTGTTCGGGGGTCTGGCGATTCATCAGGGCGTGCTGGCGGTGATGGGCTGAGCCTACCCCCGATGTAGAGCCGAGCCGATGCTCGGCTGCTTCACCTCTGAAGCCGAGCGTCGGCTCGGCTCTACAAAGGGCAGCCGCGCGCGACCGGACGGGTACAATGCGCCATGACTGACTTCTCGACCCTGCCGCTGAGCCCGGCCCTGCAGCCCGGCCTGGATGCCCTCGGCTACACCACCCTCACCCCCGTGCAGGCGCAGAGCCTGCCGGCCATCCTCGATGGCCGCGATGTGATCGCACAGGCGCCGACCGGCAGCGGCAAGACCGCCGCCTTCGGCCTGGGCCTGCTGCAGGCCATCGACCCCAGCCTGATCCGCGTGCAGGCGCTGGTGCTGTGCCCGACCCGCGAACTGGCCGACCAGGTCGGCAAGCAAATCCGCAAGCTGGCCACCGGCATCCCCAACCTGAAGCTGCTGCTGCTGGTGGGTGGCGTGCCGCTGGGCCCGCAGCTGGCGTCGCTGGAAGGCCATGACCCGCACGTGGTGGTCGGCACGCCCGGCCGTGTGCAGGAGCTGGCACGCAAGCGCGCGCTGAATCTTGGCGCGGTGCGCACACTGGTGCTGGACGAGGCCGACCGAATGCTCGACATGGGCTTCGAGGAGCCGATCCGCGAGATCGCCGGTCGCACCCACAGGGACCGCCAGAGCCTGCTGTTCTCCGCCACCTTCCCCGACAGCATCCGCGCCATGGCGCGTGACCTGCTGCGCGATGCGGTGGAAGTGACCGTGGAAGGCGCCGACCAGGCACCGGCCATCCGCCACCTGTTCTGCGAGGTGGAACCGGCGCATCGCCAGAAGGCGCTGGCCGGCCTGCTGCTGAAGTACACGCCGGAGTCGGCGGTGGTGTTCTGCAACACCCGCAAGGACGTGGACGAAGTGGCCAACTCGCTGCAGCAGTTTGGCTTCTCCGCACTCGCCCTGCACGGTGACATGGAGCAGCGCGACCGCGAGGAAGTGCTGTTGCTGCTGGCCAACCGCAGCTGCAACGTGCTGGTGGCCAGCGACGTGGCCGCACGTGGCCTCGATGTGGAAGAGCTGGCGGCGGTGATCAACTACGAGCTGCCAACCGACGTGGAAAGCTACCAGCACCGCGTGGGCCGTACCGGCCGTGCCGGTGCCAGCGGCCTGGCGATCAGCCTGGTGGCCGGCCGCGAGAAGACCCGTGCCGAAGCCATTGAAGCGCAGATGGGGCAGCCGCTGGACTGGCAGAAGACGCCGCTGGCAACCTCGCGCCCGACCGAGCTACCGCAGGCCGCGATGCGCACGCTGCGGATCGACGGCGGCAAGACCGACAAGCTGCGTCCGGGTGACATCCTCGGTGCGCTGACCGGTGATGCCGGCCTGTCGAGCAAGTTCATCGGCAAGATCGCGATCTTCCCGACCCGCTCCTACGTGGCAATCGCGCGTGAGCAGGCCAACAAGGCCGTGGCCAAGCTGGAAGCCGGCAAGATCAAGGGCCGTCGGTTCCGCGTGCGGATGATGTGATTGAAGCAGCGTTGCCAACCAAGGTTGGCAACTACCGGCTCCCGGCCATTCGCTCTGGTAGATGCCAACCTTGGTTGGCACCTGCCCTTCGATCAGAACACCAGTTCGGTGTGCAGCGGCAGGTCCGCTTCCCAGCGGGCACGACCGCCGAGGCCATCGAGCTCGACCAGTACGCCGGCACCGACCACGTCAACGCCCAGGCGGCGCACCAGCGACAGCGCAGCGACCAGCGTGCCGCCAGTGGCCAGCACGTCGTCGATGATCGCCACGCGGGCACCGGCCGGCAGCGCATCGGCGTGCACTTCGATGCAGTCGCTACGGTATTCCAGCGTGTATTCCTCGCGCAGCACCTGGCCCGGCAGCTTGCCCGGCTTGCGCACCGGCACGAAGCCCACGCCCAGCTCCAGCGCCATCGCGGCGCCGAGGATGAAGCCACGCGATTCGATACCGATCACCGCGTCCAGCTTCTGGTCGCGCCAGCGGTCGGCCATCGCGGTGATGGCACCGCGGAAGTCCTCGCTATGGGCGAGCAGCGGCATGATGTCCTTGAAGAGGATGCCGGGCTTGGGGAAGTCGGCGATGTCGCGCAGGCGGGAGGCCCACTGCGGAGCGACGATGGCGTCGGTCATGTCACATTGGCTATCTGATGGCGGCATAGGGTACCTGTTCCGGGCGCCGGCTGCCTGTTGGGGGTATCGGCCGGGCTGCGCCCGGCACCTGCAGAGGCCACCGCACAAGCAAAAGCGAAAGCAAAAGCCGCATTCCGAGGGATGGCGGGGTGGGTCCGGTTGCGGGGGTCGCTGCAAGTACGTCCATGTAAGCTCGGTCGCCGCATCCATGCGGCTCACGCCCCCGCCACCGGACCCACCCCGCCTTCGACAGTTTCCCGCGGCTGTTGGTAGGTGTCGACCTTGGTCGACACATCCACGCAATGCGTGGATGAGCGTCCCGGGAATGGGGCCAGAGCCCTTTGCTGCGCAAAGGGATCTGACCCCTTCGGCGGTTACGCCGAGGCGTAGCGCACGGCGGTGCCGATCCAGCGGCTGACCACGCGGTCGGCCAATGCCGGTTTCTGGTCCAGCAGGCGCTCGGCCAGCTCGTGCACGCCCGGCAGCAGGCCGGCGTCGCGGGCCAAATCGGCAATGCGGAAGCCGGCCAGGCCGGTCTGGCGGGTGCCCAGCAGTTCGCCGGGGCCGCGCAGTTCCAGATCCTTCTCGGCGATGACGAAGCCATCGTTGGTTTCGCGCATGGTCTGCAGGCGCTCGCGCGCCATCTGCGAAAGCGGCGGCTGGTACAGCAGCACGCAGCGCGACACCGCCGAACCACGGCCGACACGGCCGCGCAACTGGTGCAGCTGGGCCAGGCCCAGTCGTTCGGCGTTCTCGATCACCATCAGCGAAGCGTTGGGCACGTCCACGCCCACTTCAATGACGGTGGTCGCCACCAGCAGGTCGATCTCGCCGGCTTTGAACGCGACCATCGTCGCCAGCTTTTCCGCCGCCTTCAGGCGGCCGTGCACCAGGCCCACGCGCACGCCGGGCAGCAGCGCCTGCAGCGATTCGTAGGTCGCCTGCGCCGGCGTGGCATCCAGTTCCTCGCTTTCCTCGATGAGCGTGCACACCCAGTACACC